>CAYXGM010000022.1:27748-54787 GCA_964464555.1 uncultured Gemmatimonadaceae bacterium
CGGTGGTCCCCGTACCATCACACAAAAGAGCTGGACATCCACCCGGTCTTACCGGACCGCTCCCTGGTCCTGCGACCGGAAAACCCCTTCAGCCTCCTCCCCGGAGCCAGGGCCCGGGTGTACGTCCGGTTGCCCCTCTGGGTCCGGGTCAGCCTGCCCGGCAGCGGAAACGCCGTCCTGGTAGAAGCACCCTCCCGGGTTCTGTCCGACAGCTGGTGGGGCTCGCCCACCGAAGGAAAGCTCTGCTACTGGCTGGACATCACCGCACGGCGGTCGGTGGGCCGGGAGCTCTTTCGGCCCGATCGAATCATATGTCCCCTGCACCTGCGCAACGACGCACCCGAGGACCTGCCGGTGGAGAAGCTCCTCCTGAGAACCGAGCACCTGTCCGTCTTCCGGGGACAGGCGAGCCTATGGGCCGACGAGGTCCGGGTCCGGTACCGGGGGGAGGAAGAGGACAGCGAGGTGGACGTGACCGGCCGGCCGCCCCCCGACGCTCCGGGGGCGCCCCGCCTCACCCACCCCCGAATGCCCATGGTCCGGGGGTTCAGGGCCCGGACCTTCGAGCGTCTGAGGAGTCTTCCCGGGCTGGGGAATTGAGGAACAGCGACCATGTCCATCCTGGCATCCATCTTTATCCAGACCGACCCCGCGGCCGCCACCGAGGGATTCCTGACCCAGCTCCAGAATCTCTTCAGCCCGGCGGGAGTCACGAACCTGATCCGTGCGGGCCTGGTTCTGGTCACGGGAATTCCTCTCACGCTGATTCTCTCCCGCTGGGCCCGCCTGTGGGGCCAACGACGGTATTCCGCACAGCAGGGAATGGTGGCCGGCAAGGTCGTCTTCTATGCCGGGATCCTCATCATCCTCATCACCGTCCTCATGGAGCTGGGGTTCAGCCTCACCCCGCTCCTGGGTGCTGCGGGTATCCTGGGTATCGCCCTCGGGTTTGCCGCTCAGACGTCCATCTCCAACGTCATCAGCGGCTTCTTCCTCATGGCCGAGCAGCCCTTCGTCGTGGAAGATCTCATCCAGGTTGGCGACACCAGGGGCAAGGTCCTCTCCATCGACATGCTTTCAGTGAAGCTGAGAACCTTCGACAACCGGTTCGTCCGGATTCCCAACGAGAACCTCATCAAGACCGAGCTCATCAACCTCACCCGGTTCCCCATCCGGCGAGCCGACATCAACGTGGGCGTGGCCTACAAGGAGGATGTGGAGAAGGTGAAGGAGGTGCTCTTCCAGGTGGCACGGGACCACCCCGCCGCCCTCATGGAGCCCGAGCCCCAGTTCTATTTCCTGGACTACGGGGCGTCGTCCCTGGACTTCCGCTTCGGGGTGTGGACCCGGACGGACCGGTTCTTCGAGATCCGCAACCAGCTTCGGGCGGAGATCAAGCGTCGCTTCGACGAGGAAGGCATCGAGATCCCCTTCCCGCACCGGACCGTGTACACCGGGGCCGTCACCGAGCCCTTTCCGATCCGGATCCTCGGGGAAAAACGGGAAGGATGATTGAGATGCCCGCAAAAGGCTGGTAATCTACAAGGAAATGAACGCCACCCCGCGGAACCCGTCCCCACCACCCCCCTCGTCGGGGCATCACCTGGCCACCATCAGCCACGAGGGCCGGTTCTGGGACGTCTATCTGGAGTTCGAGGACGATCACCGGCGCCCCGAAACCTACCGGGCCCTCCTCTGCTACTTCCCCGCAGATCCGGGGGACGACGAGGAAGCCGTTCGAACGGCCGTCATCATCATCGAGGATTCCTACGAGGAGGCCATGGTGAAGGCCAGGGAGTTGGACGACCGACATCTTCAGGCCCTCCTCCGCTCGGCCCTCCCCGGTTGAGTCGGGCGCTGCGGACGAGCGCCCCCGAGCGCCCCCGCCGCCTCAGGCTTCCCTCATCCACCTCCAGAGCTCCGGAAGCGTGGGCCTCTTTCCCTGCATGAGGATCCCCACGCGGTAGATCCTCCCCGCCACCCAGGCCACCACCCAGACGGCTCCGAAGAGGAGGACCAGGGAGGTGAGGACCTCCCAGAAGGGCACGGCGCCCACACCGGCCCGGGCATACATCAGAACCGGCGCGAAAAAGGGCACCAGAGAGGTGCCCACGGCCAGGGAGGAATGCGGATTCTCGATGACGGGCACCATGAACAGCATGGGGAAGACCAGGAGCATGACCACCGGGAACTGGGCCTGCTGGGCTTCTTCCTCCGTGGAGCACATGGCCCCCACCGCTGCATAGAGGGCGGCATACAGGAAGAAGCCGCCGAGGAAGAGGGCCAGGAAGAGCGCGATGAGGCCGGGGCCCGGGAGGAGTTGGGCAATGAAGTCCCCGTCCACCATGTCGGGCCGGGCCGCCACCAGGGCCGGGAGTCCTAAGATGAAGGAAAGGGCCCCGAGCATCACCCAGATGGCGAGCTGGGTGAGGCCCACCGACCCCACACCCAGGATCTTCCCCAGCATGAGCTCCCAGGGCTTCACCGAGGAGACGAGGATCTCCACGATGCGGCCCGTCTTCTCCTCCAGCGTGGACCGCATGACGGCCACGGCGTAAAGGAGGATGACCATGTAGAGGAGGAAGGCGCCGATGAAGGCTGCCGTGAACGCCGCCTCGTCCTCGACGGCTCCCGGACCGTCGGCGCCCAGGAGTTGAACGTCCAACGCTCCCCCTGCCAGCAGGGTACGCACCGCCTCGGCGTCGCCGACCCGGGCCAGGTGCTGTTCCAGGGCCGCCTGGGCAACCGCGCCCCGCAGACTCAGGGCACGAAGGGGACTCGGCGCCTCCCGTCCCCGGTAGACCGCCTCGCCCCGTGAAAGGGTCCGGGGCCCGAGAATCAGGTATCCCGCCAGATCTTTCTCCTCCACCAGGGCATCCAGGGCTTCCGCGGAGTCGTCGGGGACCTCGACCAGGTTGTAACCCGCCTCCTCCAGGCGGGCTCGCACTCCCTTCAGGAGGATGCCCGTCCGGTCCACCACGGCCACGTTCCGGCGGGACTCCGCCGACCGGGCCTCCATGACGATGGGGACCGCCATCATGGCGAGGAAGAGCACAGGGGCCACGAAGGTCCCGATGAGGAACCACTTGCTCCGGACCCGTTGCACGTATTCTCTCCGGATGACCGGCATCAGACCTTTCATGGCGTCATCCCCCTCCCAGCCAGCACCGGATCGAGGCCCGGCGTGGTCCCCTCTTCCGGAGCGCCGGCGTAGCGGACGAAGATCTCGTGGAGTCTGGGCTCCACCAGGTCGAACCGGTGGATTCTCACCCCCGAGGCCACGCCACGCCTCAGGATTTCCTGATGATCCGCACCCTCCCTGAGAACCAGATAGATCCCGTCCTCCCCGGCATGCACCTCCTGCACCTCGGGCCCCCGGATCCACCGGTCGTCCCCTTCGAACTCCACAGCAACCAGCCCCTTTCTCTCTCTTCGCTTCAGATCCTTCAGATCCCCCTCCAGGACCTTCCGAGCCCGGGAAATGAGGCACACCCGCTCGCAGAGGCGCTCGGCATGATCCATGAGATGGGTGGAGAAAAGGATGGTGGTGCCCCGGGCCTGGAACTCCCTGACGATCTCCTCCAGGGTCTCCTGGTTGATGGGATCCAGACCGCTGAAGGGCTCATCCAGGATGAGGAGCCGTGGCTCGTGGATCACCGTACCGATGAACTGGACCTTCTGCTGCATTCCCTTGGAGAGGTCCATGGTTTTCTTCTCGACCCACCCGGCCAGCTCCAGACGCTCCAGCCAAGCTCCGGCTCTGCGCCGAGCCTCACTCCGGGAGAGACCCCGAATCTCCCCGAGGAAGACGAGATGGTCCAAGACCTTCATCTTCCGATAGAGCCCCCGCTCCTCCGGAAGGTACCCCACCAGGTCGTTCCGCTTCACCCCCGGCGGGCCACCCAGCAGCTCCACCTGACCCTCATCGGGAAGTAGGATCCCCATGATCATGCGGATGGTGGTGGTCTTCCCGGATCCGTTGGGCCCCAGGAGTCCGCACACGCTCCCCCGGGGAATCTCCAGGTCCAGATCCGAGACGGCTGTGTGCTCCCCGAAGCGCTTGGTCACCCTCCGAAGGCGAATGGCATGGACTCCGGCACTCGAGCTATCCATGAACGGTCCTCTTTCCATGCATGACGCCTTCTCCCCATGGTCTCGTGACCCCGAACTCCCCTTTCCCTACGGGCCATTTCACCATCTCCTTCACCCCGTCCTTCACCCCGTCCGAACCGGAAAAAGCCCCGCCATCGACGGATTTCCATTTCCACGGCAAGGGGAAGGGCTTAGATTGGCTAACGTTTCGAAACATCTGTGCTTGCTGGAGGCGTAATGGCCATCTACCGGACCCTGTACTATGGGGAAGTAACCGTGGGAGTCGGCGGCAGGATCACGATTCCCCAGGAGATCCGCGACGATCTCCGCCTCGAGGAGGGCAACGTGCTGACCCTGAGGGTGGAGGAAGCACCCAACAACGTCCGGCAGATGGTTCTGTGGCGGGCCGAAACGCAACCGGAAGACTAACACGACAGAGGGGGGAGAGAGGACTCGTGCCTGCGATTCTTCGTGTCGTACAGGGCGACATCGCAACGTTCCAGGGTGACGTCATCGTCAATGCCGCAAACAACCACCTCCGAATGGGGACCGGTGTGGCCGGTGCCCTCCTGAGCCGAGGCGGCGGGATCATCCAGGACGAATGTGACGAGATCGTCCGCAAGCACGGCCCCCTGAAGGTGGGTGAAGCGGCCATCACCGGCGCCGGGAGCCTCTCGGCGAAGTGGATCATTCACGCCGCGGCCATGGGGGATCGCCCCGCCACGGCCCAATCCATCCGGGACGCCGCCCGAAACGCCATGGAGATCGCCATGGAGAAGGACGCCCTCCACATCGCCATGCCCGTCCTGGGCACGGGCGTGGGTGGATTTCCCTTCGCCGAGGCAGCCCGGATCATCGTCGAGGAAGTCAGGACCATCACCGAAAAGAGCCCGGCCATGGAAACGGTGGTCTTCTATGGGTACACCTCCGAGCAAGCGGCCACCCTGCGCAGGTTCCTTGGCTAGCGACAGGCTCGGCGTGGGACCGGCCCTGCCCTCCTGATACGGACCCTCCGTCACTCCCAGTCAGTCCAACGGACGAGGGCCCTGAGGGGCCCTTCCCCGTCGTGGTGCCACCAGGGTCGGGGCCAGGGCACCCCGTCGAACCCCACCATCCGGCTCACCCCCATCCGGGCCAGCGCCTCCCGGATCCGACCGGCCCCTTCTCCCAGCCCCGCCACGCCCACCGTCTGAAGATGGCGTGATGCCGGCCGAAGGGCGCCGACTGCGTCTTCCAGCTCCGGGACCGGGATCACCCTCACCGTGCGGTTGAGACAGGTGGGCTGAAGTCCTCCCCCGGGTTCGAAGAGAACCGTCCACGGCGCCCCGGGCCCACCGTGGTGAATCGTCCCATCGCCGGCTGAGGCTTTCATCTCCCCGGCCCCCCGCAGTTGCTGGAGGAGCGCACCCTCCTCAGGAGGAACGGTTCCCGACGGTAGCGTCTCCTCCAATTCGGCGAAGGCGCCGGCCAGCAGTCCCGACCAGGCCTCCGGCGCCACCTCTCCACCCTCTTCCACGAAGAGGATCTGGGGAGACACGCAGCCCCTCTGGTCGAAGAGAGCCACCGCCCGGGCCACCCGGGCCGCCAACGCCGCGGCCTCCGATTCCCTGGCGCCGAGAGCTCCTCGACCCAACAGCCCCACCCCCATCCTGTGACGGTAGGCCCTCAGGGGTACCGTTGCCGGAAGGCGGGTCCGAACCCACTCCACCGCCTCATCTCCACCGTAGAGAACGACCAGGTCCGCTCCCTCCAGCGCCGTCTCGGTGAGGGAACGAGTCTCCCGAGGCGATGCTTCATCCACCTCTCCCCCATGCCTCTCCCAGTACCGCACCGCCACGGCCCGGGCCAGGGCCGCATCTGCCTCCTCCAAACCTCTGTGAAAGAGCTCCGGAAGCACCCGGTCTCCCGTCCCGGGCTTGAGGAGCACGGCCGACTTCACCAGGAGTCCGCGAACGAGGGATGTCGTGGATACCCCCGGAACGGTGCCGGCTCCCAGATGGAAGGTCAGGGGATACCCCAGGGCCCGGACCTCTCTCCCCTTGCTGCCCGGCCGAAAGCCGTCCAGCACCGCAGTGTCCGGGAATTCCGAGGCCAGAAGCCCTTCCAGGGCCTCCCGGGTCCAGTCCCGGGCCATCCCGTCCAGCACCTCACGGGCCATGGGCGGAGAGAAGCCTGCCTCCGGGACCATTCTCTCCAGGGCGGAAATCCTCAGCTCGTCCCCGGGATCCAGGAAGCGGCGGGCCGCCCGGTCCACGGCATCCACGATCCGCTCCACCGGCATGGGCGCCAGGTTCTCTTCCCGGGCGGCCCGGAGCCCCCGCATCAGCTCCACGAGCTCCCTCTCCTTCATCATGGCGAGCCCTCCCGGGAGCCCAGAAACGCCTCCATGGCCAGGGAACAGCCCCTGGGCTCGGCTCCGGGTGCCCTCCCCAGAAGCTGAAAGCCCTCGGGCACCAGCCTGCCCAGGTCCTCCGTGAGCACGGCGGCCACCGACCCCAGGTTCGCCAGGTCCAGGTGGGCGAGGATGCCCGTCTCCCCTTCCCTCAGCGGTTCCAGCGTCACGGGGTCCAGCACGCGGGTCCCGACCCAGGGAGGGCTTCGGTGGAACCGGGCCCGCAGGGTCCCCGGTTCCTCTCCGGTTTCCGTCCCGACCCCATCCCTCCCCGCACCCCGAGCCAGCACCGGTTCGTAAAACTGGGAGAGAAGCTCGGTCATCCCGTACTCGTTTACGATCCTGCCCGGGGGAATTCCGAAGAGCTCCGTCAGCTCCCCGTAGAGATCCTCCCGGGGGCGGGCCCGGACCCTTCCCTTGTAGCCACCGGTCTCCATGATCCGGGATCCCGGAGCCAGCCCCACCCGCCAACCCTGATCCCGGGCCACATCCAGCCAGTTGGCGAAGGCGAAAGCCGTCCCGGTGAGAAGGATCGGGACCCCGGCCTCTTCGGCGTCCAGGAGTCGGGCCAGGAAAGACGGCGCCCGCATCTCCCCGTCGGCCTCCAGAAAAAACTCATGGGATGGGCCGTCCCGGGGCAGCTCCCCCATGGCCTCGGCCACGGCCCCGACCATGAAGCTCAGGGAGGAGCCGCGTGCGTCCTCCGGGGAGGGGAGGAGGGACAGAATGGGAAGGGTTCTCCCTTCGGGGATCAGGTGGGCCAGAAAGTTGGGGAGGAGCGCCTCCCGGTAGAGCTCCAGGCTCCGAACGTGATGCTTTCCCCTTTCCACCAAACCTCCCGTGGTCCCGCTGGTGAGGAAGGTCCGCTCCACCTCGTCCGGATCACCGGACACCAGGGGCCGGCTCTTGAAGGCCAGAGTGGGGAGGTGGGGAATATCCTCCCAACTGTCCACGCTCCCGGGATCCACCCCCCGGGCACGGGCAAACCCCCCGTAGGCGGGGTTGGCCCGGCACTGGAAACGGAAAACCCGGAGGGCGAGCTCGTTGAACGCACCGGACGGCAGGGGGCTATCCACTCCCGCCCTGAACAGACCGACGAGCTCCCCGGCCAGGACATGGAAGGATTCTGCCGCCTGGGCCATGGGGTCCCACCTCAGCCCCGTCTGCCCCGGACGGGTCGCCCCGCCAGCTCCCCGGTCATCTCGCCCTCACGGACCGTCACCACCCCGTTCACCACCACCAGCTCGATCCCCTCGGGGTACCGCCTGGGATCCTCGAAGGTGGCGCGATCCGAGACCGTGGCGGGATCGAAGCCCACCAGGTCGGCATAGGCACCGGGGCGTAGGAAGCCCCGGTCGGTAAGACGGATCTTCGCGGCGGGCATCCCGGTCATCTTGTGGATGGCCGTCTCCAGGGGCATCACGCCTTCTTCCCGCACGTAGTGGCCCAGGACCCGGGGGAAGGTCCCGAACGAGCGGGGGTGGGGGGAGCCCCCGGAATCCGGCGTGTAGACGGATCCGTCGGAGCAGACCATCCCCAGGGGATGGGAGAGGATGCGGGCCGTGTTCTCCTCGCTCATCCCGAACCCGATCATTCCCACGCTTCCTCCGGCATTCACCAGGAGGGTCACGGCCAGCTCGAAGGGATCGACGCCCCGCTCCCGGGCCGCATCCCCCAGGCGGAGGCCCCGAGCCCACGCGTTCTCGCCCGACACGCTGGAGATCTGCACCGAGTTCCAGGAGCCCAACTGGGCCACCTTCGCCCTGGCGTAGGCCTCCAGGGAGGGGAGCGCCTCCGGGTCCTGGAGTCGCTGGACGAAGGCCCCTCTCTCCCCGGCCCTGGCCCAACTCGGGAAGAGGTTCGAGAGCCCGGTGGCGTAAGCCACGTAGGGGTACCGGTCGTAGTGGACATCCACCCCCGAAGCCCGGACCTCCTCCAGCAGCTCCAGGGCCACCGGGCCTTTCCACCAGTTCCGCTCGCCCTGGGCCTTGAGGTGGGAGACCTGGACGGGAACGCCCGCCAGCCGCCCCACATGCAGGGCCTCCTCCAGGGCTGCCAGAAGCTCGTCGTCCTCGTTCCTCATGTGCGAAGCGTAGGGGTAGCCCGTTCCCCTGAGGGCACCCGCCAGCTCCACCAGCTCTTCCTTGGACGCGAACCCCGAAGGGGTGTACTCCAGCCCCGAGCTGAAGCCCACGGCTCCCTGAGCCAGGGCATCCGCCACCAGCGCTCGCATCCGGGCCAGCTCCTCTTCGGTGGCCGGCCGGTCGTCGTTGCCCATGACCAGCCCCCGAACGGTCCCGTGACCGACCATGGACGTGGCATTCACCGAGGGGGGAACGGCCTCCAGGGCGTCGAAGAAGCCACCCAGGGTGCTCAGATCCACCTCCACCCCGTGGAGCTCCCGGTAGCGTTCCCGGGCCCGGCGGGCATCTTCGGGGGCCAGGGGACCCGGCGAGCCCCCGCACTGCCCTCCCACCTCCAGCGTGATTCCCTGAAGGACGCTGTTCTCGGCACGGGGGTTGTTCAGCAGGGGGCGATCTGCATGGGTGTGGATGTCGATGAAGCCCGGGGAGAGAGCCTTCCCTTTGAGGTCAATCTCCAGAGTCCCCCGCTCCGGCACCCGGCCCACGGCCTGGATGCGGTCCCCCACAACGGCCACGTCCGCCTCCAGCCCCGGGGCTCCGCTTCCATCGAAGACCACCGCACCCCTGAGAACCAGGTCCGGGGCCCGCCACCATCCCAGGGGCCTCACACCCGAGAGGGAGCCGAGGCTCACCACCGTACCGGCCTGAAGGAACTCCCTACGATCCATGGATTTCATTCGATCTCCTCTCATCCGTCCGACGACCGGCGCACTCTTCCGGGCTCCAGGCCACCGGTCTCGAGAACCTTGGCCTCCAGCCTCCGGCCCTCCTCCTCCAGGAACCCCAGGATCTCCTCCATGCGCTCCCGGGTCTCATCGTACTCCTCTGCGGGGAAGTCCCCTCCCTCGGCGTGGCGGATGGCCCCCGCAAGCGTCTCCAGCTCCCGGCGGCTCTTCTCCACCGCTCTCCTGAGACGGTTCAGGGCCTTCCTGGCTTCCTTCTCGGCGGATTCCACCGTCACGTTTCACCCCGCAGGTCTCGTTGGGCCATGGGTCTCGGGACTCCCATCCATGCCACGGCCCCCGGGTCGAAGGAGTCCCCTCCAGCCTCAAGATGTTCCGGGAAGGGGAGGGCTGCAATGCGGTCCCCCTCCCATGGCGGGCTGAGTCCCCCTCCGGCGGCGGAAAGAAAGGAACCCACACGGCATCGTGCGGTAGGCTGAGTGGAAAGCCACGACCCGCCACCCGAGCTCGGACACCCGGGATGAACACCATGGACGTCGCCATTGTGGGAGCCGGTCCCTGCGGCATCGCCGCCGGGGCGGCCGCCAGCGAGGCCGGCCTCACGACGGTCCTCCTGGACAAGGGATGTATCGCCAACTCCATCGTCGGCTACCCCTACTACATGCGCTTCTTCTCTACCGCCGATCGCATCGAGATCGCCGGCGTACCCTTCGCCATCCCCGAGAAGAACCCCAGCCGGAGGGAGGCCCTGGTCTACTACCGCAGCGTCGTGGAGCACTTCGGGCTCCGTGTGCGTCAGTACGAGGGGGTGGAGACCATTACCGGCGAGGAGGGGGCCTTTCGCATCCAGACCCGAAAGATGTCCGGAGCCCGGGAAAGCTACGTGGCCCGCTGGGTCGTCATGGCCACGGGCGGGTTCCACGCACCCAATCTCCTGGAGGTACCCGGGGAGGATCTCCCCAAGGTCAAGCACTACTTCAGGGAGCCCTACCCCTACTTCGACCAGGACGTCCTGGTGGTGGGCGGCAGCAACTCCGCCGTGGAGGCCTCCCTCGAGCTCTTCCGCTCCGGCGCCCGGGTCACCCTGGTCCACTTTCTGGACCGCCTCGACAAGGGCGTGAAGGCCTGGGTGGTCCCGGACATCACCAACCGGCTGGAAAAGGATGAGATCAGCGTCTACTGGAAGCACCGGGTGGCGGAGATCACCCCTGAGGCCGTGAAGCTCCGGGCCGAAGAAACGGGAGAGGTCACCGAGATTCCCAACGACTGGGTTTTCGCCATGACCGGCTGGCGGTCCAACCCCGTACTGCTGAAGGAGCTGGGCGTGGAAGTGGATCCCGCAACCGGCATCCCTGCCCACGACACGGTGACCATGGAAACCCACGTGCCCGGCGTGTTCATCGCCGGCGTGCTGGCAGCGGGAAACAACGCCAACAAGATCTTCATCGAGAACGGCCGTGCCCACGGCAGCCAGATCATCCGGGCGCTGCGGGAATCGGGCAGGATCGAACGCCGATAAGGGCCTGTCCGCCTGCACCTGCAGGTAAACCCTGCGCGAGGGCGGGTCCGAACCGCCCCCTCACCCCTCGTCCCGCCATCCCTCCGCATTCAAAGCCCGCACCCGGGCCGGAGGTCCCTCCTCACCGCCCACCCTCACCTCGTCCCCCGGCTCCACGCGCCGCTTCAGGTACCCCAGGGCGATGGTCTCGCCCATGGCCGGCGACACGCCGGCGCTGGTGATCCAACCCACGGGCCGGTCCCGGCCCGGAACGAAAAGACCCGTACCCCCTTCCGGAACCGGAGTCTCTCCCAGGAGGATCCCTCGAAGCTGCTTGTTCACCTGGCCCCGGTCCCGGATGCGGATGATCACCTCCTGACCGGTATAGCACCCCTTCCCAGGGTCGATGGCCCGGTCCTGGATGCCGGCTTCCATGGGGATGGTCTCCGTGTCCATGTCCCGTCCGAAGGCCGGGCGTCCCCGTTCCAGTCTCAGGAGGTCCAGGGTCTCGGCCGACATGGGTTCGGCGCCCCCGGCCTCGAAACCCTCCCGGAGCTCCTCCTCCCCCTTGACCTCCACCAGGAGGTCCCAGGCCTCGAACGCCACGCCGCCATGGGGGGTGATGCGAAGGAAGCCGAAGGGAGAGTCGGAGAGAACCAGCTCCTCACCCTCCGCCAGGGCCGGCTCTCCCGTCCCGCCTCGCCCCAGGGCCACCTCTCGAAGGAGGTCGCCGGACCGGGGCCCGACCAGGGTCAGGAGGCTCCACTCCTCCGTGGCGTCCCGGATCCGGGCCAGGCGGGGAGGGAGAAACTTCTTGAACTGCTCCAGGGCTCCACCGGCCCCCGCCTCGGGAACCTCCAGGAGGAAGCCTGCGTGGGAGCCGGCGAAGATGCGCAGGTCGCTGATCATCCGGCCCTTGGGCGTCAGGAGGGTGGCGTAGACCACCCGGCCCTCCAGGGTTCCCGCCGGCAGCCCCGTCCGGGTGGACTCCACGGGCTCCCCGGGCACGGTATTGGACAGGATGCCGTTCAGCATCTCGCCGGGGGCTCTGCCCGTGACTTCCAAAAAGCGCCGGTTCCAGGGAGGCGCCAGGGCCGCCCCCGTCCGGGCGGCCTGGTAGTCCGACCGTCCTCGCATCAGTCCTCCTCGTCCGAGCTCCCGCCGTTCTTCAGCTCCTCCACCATCCCCTGAATCCGTCCCGAATCCGCCGCCTCCGGGGCCACGCTCAGGTAGGCCTGGAGTTGCTCCACGGCCTCTTCTCTCCGGCCCATGCGGGCCAGGATAACGCCCTTGTCCCGGATCTCCCCCGGAGCGATGGGGCGAACCAGGAGGATCCGTTCCACGGCGGCCAGGGCCCGCCGGTGATCCCGGACGTTCAGGTACAGGCTCTTCAGGTTCGTGAGGAGGCGAATCACCATCTCCCGACGCCCGGCGGCCTTCAGGAAGGAATCGTGCACCCGGATCATCCCACCGTAGACCCGGTCCAGAAGCTCCTGGGCCTGATCCTGGAAGCGAACGGCGCCCCCGTCGTAGGGATCGATGAGGAGATCGATGGCGTCCCCCTTGAACCGCACCAGGAAGTGCCCGGGGAAGTTGACGCCCTCCAGGGGTAGATCCAACCGCCACCCCACTTCCAGGAGCACGATGCCCAGCGTCAGCGGAATGCCCAGCTTCCGGTCCAGGACATCGTTGAGGAAGGAGTTCCGGGGGTCGTAGAAAGCCTCCCGGTTTCCCTTGAAGCCGTGCCGGGTGTAGAGGGTCTCCAGGAGCTCCTGCAGAACAAGGAGGGGCGCCGTCTCATCGTCCAGGCGCCCCCGGGTCTCCTCGGCGAGCTCGTCCAGGCGGGCCAGATACCGGGCCTCGGGAAGCTGAGGATACTCCTCCCTGGCCACCAAGAGGGCGGCCAGGGCCAGGTTCAGATTCTCTTCGGGCCGGCTGACTTCGGAGACGAAGCGCTGCCGATGGGATGGCTGGAGGGGTCTCATGCCCTTGAGTTGCCTGCCTCTTGTATTCGCTGAATCCTGCCTGCAGGCGGCGAAAAGGTGCCCGGTTTCCCGATCCCTCGGAACGCCACCGCCTCGAATCCCGGTCCGGGGAGGGGCTGGAGGCTAGAAGTACCCTGCTTGCGGAATCTGTTCCAAGACCCTTTCATTTCACTCCATGACCGACGAGCCGAGAGACCAGCGACCGAAGCTGAAGCTCACCCAGCTCTCCCACGGGTCCGGCTGAGCCTGCAAGCTCGGCATGTCCGAGCTGGCGCAGGTCTTGCGCCACATCGTTCCCGTGCAGGATCCCAACGCGCTGGTGGACGCGTCCACCGGCGACGACGCCGCCGTCTATCTTCTGGAGGAGGGTCGGGCCCTGGTGGTGACGACGGACTTCTTCACCCCCATCGTCGACGACCCCTATCAGTTCGGCCAGATCGCCGCCGCCAACGCCCTCTCGGACCTCTATGCAATGGGGGCCCGCCCCCTCTTCGCCTTGAACCTGCTGGCCTTCCCCAGGAAACACCTGACCGAGGGCTCCCTGGAGAAGATCATCCGGGGTGGGTCGGAGAAAGCCAGGGAGGCGGGGATCGCCATCCTGGGCGGACACTCCGTGGACGACGCCGAGCCCAAGTACGGGCTGGTGGCCGTAGGGGAGGTGGACCCGTCGGCCATGACCACCAACGCCGCCGCCGCCCCGGGGCAGCATCTGGTCCTCACGAAACCCCTGGGCACGGGGATCGTGGCCACGGCCATCAAGGCGGACAAGGCGGAGGAAGCCACGGTCCGGGCCGCCGTGGCATCCATGGCCGCCCTGAACCGGGAGGCCGCCGAGGCCATGCAGCGATCCGGGATCCGGGCCGCCACCGACGTCACCGGCTACGGGCTTCTCGGCCACCTCCGTCAGATGCTCCGGGCTTCGGGGCTGGCCGCCCACATCCGGTTCGAGGATGTCCCCTTGTTTCCCGGCGTCCAGGAGCTGGCGGTGAGGGAGCGGTTCCCCGGCGGCAGCAAACGGAACCTGGAGGATGTGAAGGCGGACGTTCGCTTCCCGAAAGGGATGGCGGAGCACCACCGTCTTCTCCTGGCCGACGCCCAGACCTCCGGGGGTCTCCTCCTGGCCGTCCCGGATGAGACCCTGGATCGGGTTCTGGAAGATCTGGAGGGTCGGGCACCGGCAGCCGCCGTCATCGGCCAAACGGAAGAAGGCCCTCCGGGGCAGATCCAGGTCGTCTGAATCCCTCGCCCCGAAAGGCCCTCCCGGGTCCAGCCCGGTTCGAGCCCCGAGACCCCTCTCTACTCGTCCCCGCCCTCCTTCACCAGAGCGATCTCGATCACCCTGTCCAGGTCTTCCACGCAGTGGAAGGTGAGCTCCTCGGCCACGTCCTCGGGGATGTCTTCCAGGTCGGCCTCGTTCTCCGTGGGCAGGATGATCTCGGTGATGCCCGAGCGCACGGCCCCCAGGATCTTTTCCTTCACTCCCCCGATGGGGAGGACCCGTCCCGTGAGGGTCAGCTCCCCGGTCATGGCCACGTCCCTCCGCACCTTCTTGCCCGAGAGGGCCGAGACCAGGGCCGTCGCCATGGTGATCCCCGCCGACGGTCCGTCTTTGGGCACCGCGCCGGCCGGCACGTGGATGTGCACTTCCCTGTCTTCCAGGGCTTCGGAAGAGATCCCCAGATGCTCGTGCTGGGCCTTGGCGTAGGATAGGGCTGCCCGACCCGACTCCTTCATGACGTCGCCGAGCTGGCCGGTGAGGACAAGCCCCCCCTTTCCCTTCATGACCGAGGCCTCCACGAACATGATGTCCCCACCCATGGGCGTGTAGAACATCCCCGTGGCCACGCCCACGGTATCCTGGGCGGCCATCTTTTCGGGGTGGACCCGGGAACGACCCAGGAGTTCACGGATGGACTCGGGGTCCAGTTCCATGGAATCCACTTCATCGGCAGCAATCTTACGGGCCACCTTCCGGCAAAGCTTGCCCAGCTCCCGCTCCAGTTGCCGGACCCCGGCTTCCCGGGTGTACTTCTGTATCACCGTGAGGATGGCATCGTCGTCCATCACCACTTCCTCTTCCCTCAGGCCCGCCTCCTTCTCCTGTCTGGGAAGCAGGTAACGCTTGGCGATCTCCAGCTTTTCCTTCTCGGTGTAGCCCACGAACTCCACCCGCTCCATCCGGTCCAGGAGGGGTGCCGGAATCCGGTCCACGTAGTTCGCGGTGGCGATGAAGAGGACCTCCGAGAGATCGAAGGGAATCCCCAGGTAGTGGTCGGTGAAGGTGGAGTTCTGGGCCGGATCCAGGACCTCCAGGAGGGCGGCGCTGGGATCGCCCTGGAAGGACACCCCGAGCTTGTCCACCTCGTCCAGGAGGAAGACGGGGTTCTTGCTCTTCACCTGGCGCATCCCCTGGAGGATGCGGCCGGGCATGGCGCCGACGTAGGTCCGCCGGTGTCCCCGGATGTCCGCTTCGTCCCGGGCGCCGCCGAGGGAGATGCGAACGTACTTCCGTCCCAGAGCCCGGGCGATGGACTGGGCGATACTGGTCTTCCCCGTACCCGGGGGACCGCCGAAGAGGAGGATGGGTCCACGGCCCACGCCGTCGTCGGCGTCATCGGCCTCCGGCAGGTTCGAAGTGGGGATCCCCGGCTCCCGCTCCTCCTGCGCCTCTTCCGCCTCTTCCGCCTCCTCCGCCTCCTCCGCCTCCTCCGCACCTGAAGCTTCCTTCTCTCCCCCCTCTTCGTCCCGTTCCTCTTGTTCCTCCTCCAGGCGTTCCATCTGGAGCTTGCGCACGGCCAGGAACTCCAGGACCCGATCCTTCACGTCCTCCAACCCGTAGTGGTCCTCCTCCAGGATCTCCGAGGCCGTCTTCAGCTCCAGCTTGTCTTCGGTCCGCTCCCCCCAGGGAAGCTCGGTGATCCACTCCAGGAAGGTCCGGATGACCTGGTACTCCGCGGACTGGGGGCTGGTGCGCTCCAGGCGCTTCAGCTCCCGCTCCACCTCGGTCCTGGCCTCCTCATCCAGCTCCAGCTCGGTCACCCGTTCCCGGAGCTCTTCCACATCGTTCCGCTCGTCCTCGTCCCCCAGCTCCTTCTCGATCTGCTTGAGCTGCTCCCTCAGGAGCATCTCTCGCTGCCGCTCGCCCAGCTCCTCCTGCACCTTGGCCTGAATGTCCTCCTGGGCATCGATGCGGGCCAGCTCCTTCTCCACCGCGACCAGGGCCGCGCGCATCCTCTCCTCATCCCCCAGGATTTCCAGCAGGTCCTGCTTGTCCTCCGTGGGGAGCTCCAGGTAGAAGGCCACGAGATCCGCGAAGGCCCCAGGGTCCTCCACACCCTGAATGAGCTGATTCAAGGCCTCCACCGGGACCCCCCGGCGGGTACCAAGCTCGGCGGCACGCTCTCTCAGCTCCGAATCCAGCGCCTGGAAGGCCGGGTCCTCCAGGTTCTCGGGAGGCTGCCGGTCCATGGTGATGAGGGTGGCCTCCATCATGGCCTCCCCCTCCTGCACGTAGGAGAGAGCCTGCGCCCGTCCCTCCCCCTGGACCAGGAGCTGCATTCCCCCCCGGACACGATGGGTCTGGATGATCCGAACCACCGTACCCACGTTGTAAAGGATGTCGGAGTTGGGTTCGTCCACATTCTCACGCTGGGAAACCGCGAAGAGACGCCGGTCCCCCTCGAGAGCCTCCTGCACCGCTTCCACCGTTCCGGCGCGGCCCGCGGAGATGGGCACCGCCACGCCCGGGTACACCACGGTGTCCCGGAGGGGAAGTACGGGAAGGGAATATCGCTCGCCCATGGTTCCTCATTTCTTGGATTTGCCGCCGCCCGCATGCCTGCGAGAGGCGGGCTCGAGTCAGGACCACCCCGCAAGTCGGATCATGATCCTACGACAAAGGAGTGGATTACGCACTCAAGCAGGATCCTTGCCACCCCCGAACACACAAAAAGGTGCCGAAACAGCAGAACATCTGCCAAAGTGGCGCGAGATTACACCCAACCTGCCCCTTTGCCCGATGCGGGGAGACCCGCCGGCCCGGAGAGCCTTTTTCCCCCACCCCCCCTCCCTTAGCTTGGTCGGGGGCCGGAACACCCTTCAAGAACGGAGAGCACCGTGAGCGACTTCGTCGCCGGAGTCACCTGGTTTCAGCAATCCTCCGTCCGGATCCGGAGGGAGGACGTGGAGATCCATGTGGATCCCTGGGGGGTGACGGAGGTGAGCCAGGCCGATTACATCCTCCTGACCCACCCCCACTACGACAACTTCTCCGAGAAGGACATCGCCCGGCTTCGGGGCCCCGAAACGGTGGTGGTGGCCCCGGTGCAGATGCGTCGCCAGCTCGACGACGTGGATCATTTCCTTCGTCCCGGCGACCTCATTCAACTCGATCGCATCGACATTCTCGCCGTTCCCGCTCACAACAGCGAAAAGAAGTTCCACCCCCCCGACTCCGGCTGGCTGGGCTACGTCTTCACCGTGGGCAACGTGACTTACTACCACGCGGGTCACACGGAATTCCTGCCTTCCATGCACGACATCCGCTGTGACGTGGCCTTCCTTCCTCTCTGCTCCGACTACACCATGGGGCCCGGGGAGGCCGTGAAGGCCGGGGAAGCCTGTGGGGCCTCCGTCATCGTTCCCATTCACTGGGGGCATGTGTCCAAGCCGCAGGAAGACACCCGCCGCATGGCGGAGCTCTTCAGCGGCGAAGTTCGCCTCCTGGATCGAAAGGTCTGACCATGAACGAGGACACGGGGCAAGTCCGCGCCCTCACCTCTCTTCTGCTCGCACTCTGTCTCCTCGCCGCCCCCATCCACGCCCTCGAGGCCCAGATGAGCTCATCGCCTCGCGCCACCACCCTTGCGGGCCGGTCCACCGTCTACGCCCCCCACGGTGCCGTGGCCACCAGCCAACCCCTGGCCACGGCCGCAGCCCTGAACATCCTCCAGGAGGGAGGAAACGCCTTCGATGCCGCCGTGGCGGCCGCGGCGGTCCTCAACGTGGTGGAACCCCACATGACGGGCATGGGGGGGGATGTCTTCGCCCTCTTCTGGTCCGCTCGGGAGGGGCGCCTCCGGGGGCTGGACGCCACCGGCCGATCGGGGTCCCTGGCCACCCCCGACACCATCCTGGCCCTGGGGCTCGACGACGTTCCCTACCGGGGTGCAAGAGCCGTTACCGTACCCGGAGCCCTCTCGGGATGGGCCACCCTCCTGGAAACCTACGGCACCCTCACCCTGGCCGAGGCCGTGGCCCCCGCCATCGACATCGCCGAGAACGGCTTCCCCGTGAGCCCCATCATCGCCGGGCAGTGGCAGGGCAACGTGGGCACGCTTCAGCGGGACGAGGGAGCCAGCGCCACCTATCTCATCGGCGGGGAACGGGCGCCCGAGGCCGGAGAGTGGTTCACCAATCCAGACATCGCCGAGAGCTTCCGGACCGTTGGCAGGGAGGGACCGGAAAGCTTCTACGGAGGGGCCCTGGGAGCCCGCATCGTGGAGCGGGTTCAGGAGTTGGGAGGCTTCCTGACTCTGGACGACCTCCGAAGCCACGAGCCCGAGTGGGTGGAGCCCCTCTCCATCGACTTCTACGGCTACCGGGTCTGGGAGCTCCCCCCGGCGGGACAGGGCGTCGCGGCCCTGGAGATGATGAAGATCATCGAGCCCCTGGGCCTGGAGGAGATGGGACACAACACCCCCATGTACCTCCACCACCTCATCGAGGCCAAGAAGCTGGCCTTTGCCGATCTGGCCCGCTACGTATCGGACCGGAACCACCTGGAGGGCGACCCCTCCGCCCTCCTCACCGACGAGTACACGGCCCGGCGTCGCAGCCTCATCGACCCGCACCGGGCCGCCGAGCGGGTGGAGCCGGGACGCCCCTTCGATCGCGGGGAGACCATCTACCTGGCCGCAGCGGACCGGGAGGGGAACATGGTCTCCTTCATCAACTCGGTCTACGAATATTTCGGCTCCGGAGTCGTGGTCCCGGGAACGGGCTTCGTGCTTCAGAACCGGGGGGCGGGGTTCACCCTGGAAGAGGGGCACCCGAACCGCATCGGCCCCAACAAGCGCCCCTTCCACACCCTCATCCCGGGCTTCGTGACGAAGGACGGAGAGCCCTACATGGCCTTCGGCGTCATGGGGGGATCCATGCAGCCCCAGGGCCACACCCAGCTTCTCATGAACACCCTGGTCTTCGGAATGGATCTTCAGGACGCCGTGGATGCGCCCCGGTTCCGACACCTGGGCGGGACCCGGGTCTCCATCGAGGAACCGGTGGCCGAGGAGGTCCGGGCGGCGCTGGAGGCCATGGGTCACGACGTTCGACAGGGAGGCTCCTTCGGTGGAGCCCAGGTCGTCCTCCGGCTCCCCAGGGGGTGGGCCGCAGCCTCCGATCCCAGGAAGGACGGAATGGCGGCGGGGCACTGATGTCCCGGAGGACGACCCCACCCCCCGGAGTTGCCCGCCACCCCGAAAATCATGGCGGGGTGAGGGTCCTCCCGGCCCATCGTCTGCCTCCCGGCTTCCCCAGCTCTCTGGAGGAACCGCCCCGGCCACCTGCCACCCCCCGTCCCTCGGCCACCCTGTGCCTCCTGAGGGACGGGGCCCGGGGGCCGGAAGCCCTCCTTCTGAAGCGCACGCCCCGGGCCCGCTTCATCCCCGGAGCCTGGGTTTTCCCCGGGGGCACCGTGGATCCCGGGGACGGAGCCCCCGCCCTCCAGGAGCGCCTCACCGGTCTCGAACCGGAGCGGGCCGGCGAGCTCCTGGGGGTCGCACCCGACGAAACGCCCCCGCCCCTGGCCTACTGGGTCGCTGCCCTCCGGGAAACCTTCGAGGAGACGGCGCACCTTCCCGCCGCGAAGGCGAGCCGCCATGCCCCGGTGACGTCAATCCCCGGGAAGCGGGAAGCCACCGGTGCGGGAGCCCCGGGCCCAGCCCTCCCCACCCACCGGGTCCTCGAGCTTCGGGATGCGCTCCTGTCGGGAAGAGTGACCTTTCAGGAAGTCCTCCAGGAGTCGGAGCTGACCCTGGACGCCGGGGCTCTGGCCTACGTGGGCCACTGGATCACCCCGGTGGTGGAGCCCCTCCGCTTCGACACCCGCTTCTTCGCCGCCGTGGCCCCGGGTGACACCCCCATCGACCTCCACGAGGCCGAGCTGGTGGAGGCCCTGTGGCTCACCCCCGAGAAGGCCCTGGAGCGGAACCGGGAGGGAACCCTTCCCCTGGTGTTCCCCACCCTGAGAACCCTGGAGGAGTTGGCCCCCTTTTCCACCGCCCGGGAAGCTCTGAAAGCTCTGGGAGGCCGCGCCGTCCCCCGCCTCCTCCCCAGGCTCGTGGCGGCCCCGGGGGGAATCGGAATCGTCGTCGAAGAGTAGAGCCGGCGGGAGGAGCTCAGTCGCCTTCGGAATTTCCCTGAGCATCCCCGGCTGAAGCCGCAAGGTTCTGCCTCACGGCCTGGATGCCCACCTCCAGGCGGCTTTTCGCCCCCAGCTTCTGCATGATGCTGGCCAGGTGGTTCTTCACCGTCTGCTGTCGTCTTCCCTGTTCCCTTCGGGGAACACCGATCCAGGCCCGGAAAATAACCGGGCACGGGAAAAATTTGACAGAAAACGCGGGGGGGGAAGGTGCCCGAACCGATCGTTTCCGGTGGACTCACTCGGCCAGGCGGTCCGCCAACACGGTGGCCAGATCCAGGACGTGGCTCTCTTCGTCCTTCACGACCCCCAGCATCCGGTGGCACCCCGGGCATCCCGTGACCACCTCCTTCTGGCCGGTGGCCTTGATCTGCTCCCACCGCTTCCGGTTCACCTTGGCTGGAGAATCCCACAGGAAGCCCCCGCCCCCACCCCCGCAGCAGGTGGTGGAGAAACCCGCCGCGCTGGCCTCGGGCTGCACCAGGGAGACCCCCGATCTCCTGAGAAGGCGCCGAAGCTCCCCCGCCTCCTCGTTGTGGATAATCTTGCAGGGCGTGTGGAGAGCCGCATGCATGGGCCTGGACTCCAGCTCGAGCTTCCCGGAACGAACGAGCTTGGCCAGGTAGGGCGTGTGGAGCCTCACATCGGTGAACTCGGCGCCGAAGGCCTGGTACTGGGTCTCGATGGTGTCCCTGCAGTGGGGGCAAATGGTGAGAATGGCCCGGTTCTGATCCCCTCCAAGGGCCTCGGTCAGAAACTCGATGCGGTCCCGGGCCCAGAGAGGCCAGTCCTCCATGAGGCCTCCACCGTGCAGGAGGCCTTCCCCCCAGCACTGCTCCTCGGCCAGAACCCCCCACCTCACCCCCGCCGCATCCAGGAGCCTGGCCATGGCCACCACAACGGGCTGCACCTCCGGGCTGTTCCCCCCCTGGCACCCGAGGACGAAGAGGAGGTCGTGCTTGGAAGCATCGTAGATGGGGAACTGGTTCTCCTTGATGAAGCGGGCCCGCTCCCCCTCGTCCTGACCGAAGATGTTGCCCGAGCCGGCGATGGCCTTCATCACTGTGTCCCGGAGAGCCCTTGGCGGGTAGAGACCCTCCAGCATGAGACGCCCCCGAATCTCCAGGCCGTTCTTCCCGGGCCGGCACCCGGTGGGACACGCCACCTCGCAGGCACGACACTGCACGCAGGTGGCGGTGAGGTCGGGATCGATGAGGCTCGCCAGCTCCTCTCCCGAGAGGGAGGGATCCTGAAGGGCCAGGACGAAGTGCTCCCTGGGCTTCAGCTCCGGTCCGGCCGGACAGGCGTCGTTGCATCGCCCGCACTGGATGCAGGCCGCCTGGTCGAAGAGGGGCCCGAACTGGAAATCGGCCACCCCGTTCTCCATCCCCAGGCGGGCGTACTCGGCCTCCAGCTTGGCCTCGTCCTCCATGTCCATGTCCAGGTCGTTGCCGAAGACCGGCCGGTCCGAGGGAACCTCGGTCATGTGCTTGAGGACAACGTTCACCGGAGCCAGCAACAGGTGGAGGTGCTTCCCGTAGGCGATGACCGCGGGGAAGGCCGCCAGCACCAGGAAGTGGACCCACCAGTTCACTCTCCCCCCCACGGTATCCAGGGAAAGGAAATGCTCCAGGAGCTGGGTAACCATGAGGAGGGCGATGAAGCCCAGGATGACCCCCGACTCCATCGGGTGGGTCATCTTCTCCTTCTCCACCAGGTAGCGCCGACCGGCCAGGAAGGCGACGCCGGCCAGGACCGCCACGGCCGCCACGTCCAGGAGCCGGATGTACCAGTCCGGCACGCCCCACTCCACCCCCAGCCCCCAGAGGACATGGATCACACTCTTGTAGAGGAAGGCCAGAAGCCCGAAGAAGAGGGGAAGGTGGAAGAGCCCCACCCAGGGCCGGTTGCGAAGAACGACGCTCTGGCTCAGGACCTCCCAGGCCCCGGTGAACAGGCCGCCGGGATTCACGATCCGAATGTCCCCGCGCTTGGGCCAGACGTGCCTCAGCCGGCGGGTCCAGAGGATGTAGCCGAAGGCACCCACACTGGCCAGGAGAACCAGCACCACCAGAATCCGCTCGGCCCACAGCATTTGCATCCCTCCTCCAAGACGTTCCCGTGAAGACGGATCCACCCCCCGGGGATGGGGATACGTCAGGAACCCAGTCGCACTACCTTAGCCAATACTTCGTGACTCTGCACGGGCATCCCGGGCAGGGCGTTGCCGTTGCCTCTCCCGGATCCGGCAGGGCGCGGAGTCGGATCCTGCGCGAGCTCGTACTGGAAGCGCTGGTGGCCGATCCACGCATCAGCCGCCCCGACGGCGGGTACCGCCGGGCAGAGTTCGACCCCTTCGGTAACGCTTGAGGAGCCGGTCCCCGGAGCGAGGCGCTTGCCCTACCGCCCCCCGTCCACGCTCAGGGTCTGGCCCGTGATCCAGGACGCTCCCTCCGAGGCGAAGAAGCGGGCGGCGTAGGCAATGTCCTCCGGCTCTCCCAAGCGCCGGGTGGCGATGGACTCCACGAGCTTCGTCTGCCCCTCGGGCCCGTAGGACTGCCACTGCTTTTCGGTGGTGGGGTTGGAGCGGATGAAGCCCGGAGCGATGCAGTTCACCGTGATGCCGAAGGGGCCCAGCTCATGGGCCAACTGCCGGGTGAGTCCGATGAGGCCGGCCTTGGCCGAGGCGTAGGCCTGGATCCCCGTCAGGCTCACCCGGAGCCCGGCGCCGGAGGAGATGTTCACGATGCGGCCCCACCCCCGATCCTTCATCCCCGGAGCCACGGCCTGGGAGCAGTTGAAGGCCCCTGTGAGGTTGATGTCGAAGACGACCTGCCACTCCTCCGGAGTCACCTCCTCCAGGGGCCTTCCCACCTGACCCGCCACCCCGCCGGCGTTGTTCACCAGGATGTCCACGCTACCGGTGGCAGCCACCGCCTGCTCCACCAGGACCCCGACTCCGTCCCGATCGCGCACGTCCACCACCCGGGTCTCGCACGCTCCCGAGCAGAGCCTGCGGGTCTCGCCCAGCTCATCGGGGTCCAGGTCGCAGGTCCAGACCGCAGCCCCCCGGCTCGAGAAAGCCCGGGCCATCTCCCGGCCGAGGCCGTGGCCTCCCCCTGTCACCAACACCGTTTTCTGCTCCAGATCCAGATCCATCTCCATCTCCCACCTCCGGCACGCACCGTGGGCAGTTCCCGGAATCCTCCCGGGCACCCTTCTACAGGTTCAGCTCCTCCCCCAGCTCCGGGGGACGGGAATCCCAGTCCGGCCCCCCCGTCCGGAGTTCCTCCAGGTTTCGCCAGCTCTGGGTCCGTTTCCCCCACTCGATCTGTCGGATCTGAAGGATGAGGCGCTCCACCAGGGGCGTCATGACCCTCACGTCCCGGCCCAACCTCACTACCGGACCCAACTGGGCGTCCACCTCGGTGGGTCGCTTTCGAACGGCCAGATCCCTCCAGATCCCGCTGTGGGTCTTGGCCGACCTCCGGTTGAAGATCACCAGGTCGTCCAGGGACTCCTCGGCCCACTCGTCGGGGGCACCGGGGTGGAATGCCGCCGGGTCGAAGCCGTCGAACCGCTCCAGCACTACCCCCCTCACCACCGCCACCGCCACCACCTCTCGGGCCAGGGCCCGGAGCAGAGGCCGGTACTCGGGCTCGTTCAGGACGTCGGCGATGGGGGCGTCGGTGAGGGCAGTGGCGAACAGGAGGGCCGCATAGGCCAGCTTGGACCACAGATAACCGAAGATGTTCTCGGTGAGGAGAGCATCGGGCTCGAAATGAAGGAGATTGTCGTGCACTCCCACCACCCGCCGGGTCGTCCGTCCGTCCAGCTCCCCCACCGCCACCGTTCCCCGTCCTCCCCAGTGCACCACCCCGGGCTCCACGTAGTCGGCGCCGAAGTTCACGAAGGCCCCGATGGTCCGCCCAGCCCCCACCACCTCCGAGATCTCCCGCTCACAGAGCCCGTTCTGGATGGAGACCACCGCCCCCTGGTCCAGGAGGTGGGGCTCCACCTGCTCCATGGCCTCCCTCGTATGTTGGGCCTTCACGCAGAGGTAAACCATGGGAAAACGGCCCTGGACCTCCTCGGGGTGGGCCACCTCGGCGGGAACGTGGAGCCCGGTGATGGGCCCGGTGATCCTCAGGCCCCGCTCCCGCATGGCCTTCAGGTGGTCCTCGTCCCTGTCCACGAAGAGGACTCTCCGGCCCCGGGACGCCAGGACCGCACCGATGGTCCCGCCCATGGCTCCGGCCCCCCAGATGACCAGGGGCGGTCCGTCCCTGGAGGGCGCCCTTATCACGCCCAGTCCCTCTCCAGGGCGGCCCTGGCTTCGGCCACGGCCACGTCCCAGATGGCCATCATCTCCTCATCGGGCCGCTGATAATGGCCCCCGTAGTTCCCGTCCCCCACCATCTCTTTGAAGGCCTTGGGGTCCAGCACCGATTTCAGGGCCGTGTCGATGAGGGGCTTCTGCTCCGAGGGGAGGGCCACGTCGGCCAGGCGGGTCCAGGGAAAGTTCTCCATCCACGAGGCGTGGGAAGCCACCGGATCGATCTCCTCGATCTTTGCCCGGGTCCGGGGGGCGGTCCACCAGTTGTGAAGCTTCACCTGGTGCTGCGGATGATCCGCCATCCATTCCAGGGCCAGCGACCCCCCAGGGCTGTTTCCCCCGTGGCCGTTCATGAGGACGATGCGCCGGAAGCCGGACCGGGAAAGGCTGTCCAGGAGGTCCCGGATGAAGGCCACGTAGGTCTCCATCCTGAGGGTGATGGTCCCGGGAAAGGCCGAGAAGTAGGGAGCTATCCCGTAGGGCATCACCGGGAACACGGGAATCCCCGGGGGGCCGGCGGCCTCCCGGGCCAACCGCTCGGGAATGAGGGTGTCCACCAGGAGGCTCAGGTAGCCGTGCTGCTCCGTGCTTCCCAGGGGCACTACGGCCCGATCGTCCTCCTTCAGGTACTCCTCCACCTGCATCCAGTTCATCTCGCCGACAAGCACTCTTCGCCTCCCTCCTCTCGGTCCCCGATCGCCCACGTGGCAACGGCATAAAGTGGGCCCTCCTACCTCCCGACGAAACCTTTTTTCCCTCTCTCCCGTCCTACACTCAGACACCACTCGGTTTTCTAGACATAGAATTCCGAGTGGAGCGACAACTTGCAGGTGAAACAGGGGTCCCTCCCGCAGAAGCCGCCCGACGGGCCCGCCGAAGCTTCGGCGAGCCTCTTCGTCACAAAGAGAAAGCACGAGAGAACTGGGGAATCGGGATGATCCAGCAATTCAGGCGTGACGCCATGCTCACCCTGCGCACCCTCCGCCGGAACCCGGGCTTCGCCGTGGTTTCCATCCTCACCCTGGGGCTGGGCATCGGCGCCAGCACGGCCATCTTCAGCGTGGTGAACGGGATCCTCCTCACCGGGCTTCCCTTCCCGGAGGCGGACCGGCTGATCTCCCTCTGCGAGACCTGGCCCGACGAGGAGGGCACCTGCGTCACCGCCTCCCCTCCCAACGCCTCGGACTGGGCCGAGCAGAGTAGCTCCTTGGAGGGAATCGGGCTCTTTCGCTGGTGGGGCCACCAGTTGGAAACGGAGGAGGGAGTGCAGGGGGTCCGGTCCCTCATCGCCACCCCCGAGTTTTTCCGGATCATGGGGTACCGCGCCGCGGTGGGGCGGGTCCTCCGTCCCGAGGACCAGTTGGAGGGGAACCGCAGGGTAGCTGTCCTGGACTACGACTTCTGGATGTCCCGCTTCGGCGGCGACCCGGAGATCGTCGGGACCAGCCTCGTCTTTTCCGGTGAGCCCTTCCAGGTCATCGGCGTGATGCAGGAGGGCCAGAAGCCCCCCACCTTCTCCGGAGAGCCCCGGGCCGACGTCTGGATGCCCCTGCACATCGGACCCAGGGACAATGCCTACCGGGACTGGCGGGGCTTCTACGCCGTGGGGCGCCTGGCCCCGGGAGCGAGCCTGGAGGTGGCCCGGCAGGAGCTCGGCGTCATCAGGCAAGGGCTGGCCGAGGAACACCCCGAGGAGAACGCCTCCTGGGGGCTGGAGCTCACCACCCTCCAGGACCGGACCGTGGGCCACGTCCGCACCACCCTCCTCTTCTTTCTCGGATCCGTGGTCCTGGTCCTCATCATCACCTGCGCCAACATCGCCAACCTCATCCTGGCCCGTCTTTCCAGCCGGGAGACGGAGCTGGGAATCCGGGCTGCCATTGGCGCCGATGCCTCGCGGCTGGCGGGGCTCCTACTGGCGGAGGGATTCGTCCTGGCCCTCCTCGGCGGAAGTCTGGGACTTGTTCTTGCCTGGCTGGGAACGCCCCTCTTCGTCTCCCTGGCCCCGGCGGGCATTCCACGCCTTCACGAGGTGGGGATGGATCCCGTCGTCCTGGCCTTCACCCTGGGCATGGCGGGCTTCGCCACCGTGCTCTTCGGGCTGGCGCCGCTGGCGCGGAGATCCCTTTTCCAACCCATGCAGGCCCTCCGGAGGGAGCGGGGCGGCCGGCCCCGCGGGTTCCCGGGGGGGATCAACGGCATCCTCGTGGTCTCCGAAGTGGCCCTGGCCATGACGCTCCTGGTGGGGGCAGGCCTCCTCACACGGAGCTTCGCCGCCTTCTACCGCTGGGATCCGGGAATCGACCAGGAGCACATTCTCACCTTTTCCCTCTCCTCCAACACCAGCGCATACCAGGACGACGGGGCCGTGATCAACCTCTACTACACCCTGGACGAGGCGCTGGCGGGGCTCCCCGGGGTCCGGGCCGTGGGGCGGGGCTCGGCAGGCCCCCTCTTCGGAGGATGGGAGCCGGACCAGGTCTTTCCCG
>CAYXGM010000023.1:0-17017 GCA_964464555.1 uncultured Gemmatimonadaceae bacterium
GGTGACGTGACCCGAGAGGGTCACCGAACCGCCGAAACCCCCGCCAGAGCGGCGTAGCCGCTTGGCGGCGGGTAGTTCATAAAGTCATCGAGCTCATCGGGACGAGCCCGGAATCCTGGGAGCAGGCCGCCATGAACGCCATCAACCGAGCGGCCCGGTCCCTGAGAGAGCTACGCATCGCTGAAGTCGCCGAGCTGGACATGCAGTTGGAGGAGGGCAAGGTGGTGGCGTACCGGGCCAAGGTGAAGGTCTCGTTCAAGTACGAGGACGTGGACTGACGGAGATGGACTCGGCTGGGTAGTCTCCCTCGGAAGGGTGTTGCGAAAGAGGTGCCATCATGCGAATGCTTCCTGCTTCGTTCGTTCTGGCCGTCGTCCTCCAGGTCCCGACCTTCCTGGGGCTTCATCCGTGGGTCAGTGCCCAGGAGCTCCGGTTCGCCGAGTTGGGGGAGTGCCTCCTGGAGAGCGGAGAGGTGATCCGAAATTGTAAGCTCGGCTACCGGACCGTGGGGGAGATGAACGAGGACCGGTCGAATGTCATCCTCTTCCCCACCTGGTACGGGGGAAGCTCCGAAGGGGCCCTCTTCGCCGTGGAAGAGGAGAACGGATTCATCGATCCCGACCAATACTACGTGATCTTCGTGGACGCCTTCGGCAATGGCGTCTCTTCGTCTCCCTCCAACAGCCCGACCCAACCGGGGGACCGGTTCCCCACCATCACCATCCGGGACATGGTGCGGCAGCAGCACCGGCTCCTCACGGAGGTCCTGGGCATCGACCACATCCTGGCAGTGACCGGAATCTCCATGGGAGGAATGCAGTCCTTCGAGTGGGCCGTGGCCTATCCGGGATTTGCGGAGAAGATCATGCCCATCGTGGGCTCACCCCGCCTGGCCGTCTACGACATCGTCCTCTGGGAAACCCAGATGCGGATCCTGGAGTGGGCCATTGCGTGCGACTGCCGGCCCCCGGCGGCCGTCAACGAGGGACTCTTCTTTCTCATGGGCAATCCGGACTACCACGCCCGGGTGAACTCCAGGGAAAAGCTGGAAGCGGTGAGGGAGAGGATTGCCGACGCCACCATCCGAGCGGGCCGGGCCCACGACCTCATCAGCCAGGCCGAGGCCATGGTGGCCCACGACGTCTCGGCTCCCTACGGAGGGGACATGGAGGCCGCCGCGGCACGGGTCCGAGCCGAGATTCTGGTGGTGGTGGGGCTCACGGATCACGTGGTGACACCGGGGCCGGGCATTGAGTTCGCCGGGCTGGCCGGCATGGCGACCCTGGAGTTGGGCAACGACTGCGGGCACAGCGCCTACGCCTGTGCGCCGGACACCTTCAAACCGAGGGCGGCAGCGTTCCTGGCGAGGTAGCCGGGGAAGCGAACGGGCGGCTGGAGGGAGGGCCAACCGCTCCCCTTTTCCGATCAGCCTCCTGCCAGCCTAGGCCAACGCTCCCTCGGCCTTGCGCTTCGCGTTGGAGCCCGTGGCCGCTCTGAAGCAGAGGGCCAACAGCTCCTCGGAATCCTCGGGCGCCTCGGGGGAACCTCCCTCGGTCAACCATGCCCGCACGGTCCTGGCCCGGGTCTCGTCGCCCAGCTCTTCCAGGCCCCGGACGGCCTCTTCCAGGAAATCCACGTCTTTGGAGCATCGGGCCATCTCGAGGATCTGCTCACCGGCCAGATCTTCCTGCCCTCCCCGCTTCGAAGCCTCCACGTACTTACGCATGTCCAGGATGCTGGCAGCCGTCTGTCGGGCCGCCAGATCCAGCCAGGTGAGGGTGCAGAGGGTACGGACGGCCTCGGGATGGACGCGAATGATCTTCTTGGCCACCCCCCGGGCCGGCTCGGGCTGCTCGTCCATGAGGAGGGTGTCGATGGCTTCGCCGAAGTACCGAAGAGCCCTGGAATGATCCCCCGCCCGCAAACAGACGTCGCCGGCCCGGTTGAGGAGAGGTCCTCGGGTGGCGAGGGGGGCGTCTTCGGCCTGGGCTTCCAGATCCTTGAGCTGCTGCTCCAGGCTTCCCTTGGAATCCCCTGAATCGCCCCCCTGGGGGCTGATGAGTCGGCTTATCCAGTTCATACGAACGCGAGCACGAGGAATCGGAAACGGTACAATGCACAATACACGGCCGCGGTGCAAACGGTTTCTCCGGGCTTGATGCAAATCTCGGCCGGGCCCCTGGAAGAGATGAATCCGGTGAGGCGCCGGGACGACTACTTCGGATACGGCTACATGTGGTGGGTCTGGGACGGCTCGGGGAGTGGAGATGGAGCCCCCCTACCCCCGGGGGTAGGGGCGGGAGGAGGCACGGGCTCCGGGAGGCTGCACCCGGACCGGGGACACGGAAAGGCTCCGATCCCGATGACCGCTTCCCTCGCTCCTGCTCCCGATCAGCATCCCGGCGGACGGCTCTCTCCTTGCCCGCAGAAGAGTGACGCCCGCACATTTCCCCTGGAAAGGGGCCGGGGCCGCGATGCGAGAACGCCTGAACGAAGCGCTGGGATCGGACTTCGAGGTCCTGCATTCCCTGGGAAAGGGAAGGCGGGCCGAGGTCTTCATGGCCAGAGAGCTCTCCCTGGACCGACTGGTGGCTGTAAAGGTCCTGCACAGGAACAGGGCAAGCGACGAGGTAGCAAGGGCCCGCTTCGAGCGAGAAGCCAAGGCCGCCGCCAGCATCAATCACCCCAACGCGGTCTCGGTGTACCGCTTCGGGTTTCTCTCTGACGGTATTCCGTACCTGATCATGCAGTACGCCAGGGGGAAGACCCTGGCAGACCGCATCGAAGCCGAAGGCCCCCTGTCCATCCCCGAGGCCCGGAGGATCCTCCGGGATCTGACCGATGCCCTGGCCGCCGCCCACCAGCACGGATTCGTCCATCGGGACATCCGGCCCGGAAACGTCATGTGCGACGAGGAGTCGGGCCGGACTCTTCTTACCGACTTCGGGATCGCCGGGATTCTGCCCACGGGCAAGGAGGCCGGCCCGAAGCTCACCCAGACCGGCGAGCTCCTGGGAGACCTTCAGCACATCAGTCCGGAGCAGCTTTCCGGCGACAAAACCACCGAGGCCTCGGACATCTATTCCCTGGGAATCCTGGGCTACGAAATCCTCACAGGAGAAGGCCCCTACCCCGAGCGACCCGCCGGGGGCATGATCGCGGCGCACCTGGAGGAGGAGCCCCGACGCCTTTCCCACCTCCGGGACGGAGTGGACCCGGACCTGGAGAACGTCCTGGCCAACTGCCTGGCCAAGGAGCCCCGCAAGCGCCCCAGCGCCGAATACCTGGGAGATGTTCTCTCCGGGAAGACGGCCTTCTCATCGGGCAGCCACCCCACCGCCCACCCGGAGTCCGGCGACGTCTTTCAGCCCCTTCTGAAGAAGCGACTGCCCCAGATCGTGGTGGTGACCGGTGTGATCCTCTACGCCGTCCTCCAGTTCATCGACATGCTCGTGGATCGGGAGGTCCTCCCACCGGAGGCCTTTCAGCTCGCCCTGGCCACCTGCGCCTGCGGCGTCGCCGGCTCCGGGGTCATCGCCTGGTTCCACGGGGAGAAGGGAAAACAGAGGATTCGGTCTTTCGAGATCGGGCTGATCTCCCTGCTCTCGGTCATCTGGATCGCCCTCTGCATCTGGATCCTCCTGGGCTGAGGGAGCCACGAGGCCGCCGCTCGCCAGCGCACGGGGGCCTTCGCTATACTTTCTCTTTCACGTTCTTCGAGATGCGCCGGGAGCCCGACCCCTGGGGCTCACCCGCATCCAGCCTAGCCGATGAGTGCCGGAAGAGAGGCCAGATCCATGTTCCCTATAGAGACCTACATAACACGTCGAGAGAAGCTCATGGCCGAGTTCGATGGCGGCCTCCTCCTCTTTCCGGGGAACGTCGAGAGCCCCATGAACTTCCTCGACAATCCCTACCCCTTCCGGCAAGACAGCTCCTTCCTGTACTACTTCGGGCTAAATCAGGCCGACCTGGCTGCCGTCATCGACGTGGATGCGGGAACGACCACCGTCTTCGGGGACGAGCTTTCCATCGACTACATCGTCTGGATGGGCGACCTCCCCACCATCGCCGACCGGGCCGAGCGGGTGGGCGTCACCGATACCCGCCCTCGGGGCGATCTGGTCGAAATGCTGGCTCGTGCGGTCCAGGCCGGGAGGGCCATCCACTTCCTGCCCCCGTACCGGGACTCGACACGCCTCGAGCTCTCCACATGGCTCGGACTGACCCCCGACGAGGTCGAGGACGAGGCATCGGAAGAGCTCATCAGGGCCGTGGTAGCCCAGCGGAACTACAAGTCCGACGAGGAGGTGGGCGAGATCGAGAAGGCCGTGGAGACCTCGGTGGCCATGCACACGGCGGCCATCCAGATGGCCCAGCCGGGGATCCTGGAGATGGAGATCGCCGCCGTGGCGGAGCACATTGCCCTGGCTGCGGGAGGCAAGGTCTCCTTTCCCGTCATCGCCACCATCAACGGCCAGACCCTCCACAACCACTACTACGGGAACACCATCAACGAAGGGGACCTCTTCCTTTTGGACACCGGGGCCGAAACGGAGATGGGCTACGCAGGTGACCTGACCTCCACCTTCCCCGTCGGCTCCATCTACTCCGACCAGCAGAAGAGCATCTACCAGATCATGTACGGTGCCTACGAAGCTGCCGTGGATGCCCTGGCCCCGGGGGTTCCGAACAAGGACGTCCACTTCACCGCCTGCCGGGTCATCTTCGAGGGGATGAAGGAGCTGGGCATCATGAAGGGGGACCCCGACGAGGCCCTGGCCGCCGGCGCCCACGCCCTGGTCATGCCCCACGGGATCGGCCACATGATGGGGCTGGACGTGCACGACATGGAGAACCTGGGCGAGGACTACGTGGGCTACGGTCCCGATGACGAGCGGAGCACCCAGTTCGGGCTCAAGTCCCTCCGCCTGGTCCGGCCCCTGGAGCCCGGCTTCGTCATCACCATCGAGCCGGGGATCTACTTCATTCCCCAACTCATCGACCTCTGGAAAGCCGAAAACAGGCACACGGACTTCATCGACTACGACGAGCTGAGCGAGTGGCGTGACTTCGGCGGGGTGAGGAACGAGGAGGACTACCTCATCACCGAGGACGGCGCCCGAAGGCTGGGCCCCCGGAAGCCCCAGACCATCGAGGAGATCGAGGAGCTCAGAGGCTGACCGGAGGCTGAATCGCGCCCGGGAGCCGAGCTACTTCCGGTCCCAGACTCCCTCCAGCGAGAAGGAAGGACTGCACCCCCTCTGGTTGTCCGGCAACCCGGGGGATCCTCATCTTTCGGCGATGGGACTCTTCCATCTTCGTAATGTGGCGGCCTTCCTGGCTGTGGCCCTCACGATGACCACGGCCTCCGTGGCACCTCTGTGCGCCCAGGACCCGACGGAGACTCCGGACGGCCCCACCTGGGAGGAGCTCCGGACCCGCTTTCTGCGGGAGAACTACGGAGAGGGTTTCCGGTACCGGCACTTCGCCCCCCTCGTCCGGGCCGAGCTCATCGACCCGGACGAGTGGGCTCGCCTCTTTCGGCGGGCCCGAGACCCGGGTGATCCTCCTGGGTCGGGAAGGCGAGCTACCCTGGCGATACGATGGAGGGGTTCTGTACGTGGATCTCTCCGAGGTTCCCTACAGCCGGATCCCGGGCCGGTGGGCCTGGACGGTGCAACTGAAAGGGTACCTGGATGCGAAATGACAAGGGGATCTGGATGGTCCTGGTGGCGTCCCTCGCCGCCTCGGCGCCGGCTCACCCCACCCACGCCCAGAGCCACGAGCACCACGACGGCTTCAGCATGTTCGACACCCGCCAGATCGACGAGCTCATGACCGAGTACGGGCGGGTGGACATCCTCTGGCTGGACGGCGGATGGGTCAGGATCATGACCGACGAAGAGATCCGGGAGCGGAGGAACCGCCCCGACTACTACTCCATGCGCCTCCAGAGCCAGGACATCGACATGGCCCGCCTGGTGAGGGAGGCCCGGGAGGCCCAGCCGGGGCTCATCGTGGTGGACCGGGCCGTGCCGGGGCCGGGGGCGGGGGCGGGTCCGAAGCCGACGTCGGAGGCGGGCCCGAACCTGGCGTAGGGATCGGTGCACCGAAGGAGTAGGAACCGGAGACCCGAAGGAGCAGAACCATGAGCTTCCATCCACCACACCTCATTCTCCCCTTTGCCGCTCTGGCTCTCACCTTCGTGCCGCCGTCTCCCGCCATCGGACAGGAGGGCCAGGCAGGACCCGCCGAGGCACCCGACTCCCTCACCAACCCCTTCGCAGGGGCCGAGACGTGGCGCCTCTCCAACGGGCTCACGGTCTGGTTCCAGAGGCTTCCCGAAGATCAGGACATGTACGCCAGCGTGGTCATTCCCTACGGCTCGGACCAGGACTTCCGGGGCAAGGAGGAGATCGCCCACTTCCTGGAGCACATGCTCTTCAGCGACCACCTGGGGAGGACGGAAGAAGAGATCAGGAGGGAGATCGAGGACCTGGGCGGAAACCGGAACGGGCTCACCTACCCGGACCGGACGGTCTACTACGTAAACATCCGGAAGGAACACGGGTTCACGGCCCTGGAGTGGCTCTACCGCATCGTCAGCCCCCACGAGATGAACCCAGAGGTGGTGGAGCGACAGCGGCAGCCCGTCGCCCTGGAGATCGGAGCCCGGCCCAGGGAGTTCTTCGACTGGGTCGAAGACTACGTCATCGATCCGCCGTGGCTGAGGGTGGAAGGGTTCTGGGAGAGAGAGTTCGGGCTGGAGACCCGGCCGTACCGGTGGTACGACGCCCACACCAGCCTCCAGGCCATCACCCCCGAGGACCTCCGGGCTTTCTATGACACCTATTACGTGCCTTCGGAGATGACCCTCGTGGTGGTGGGAGACCTGGCGCCCGACAGCGCACGGGCCCGGATCGAAGCCACTTTCGGTACCCTCCCCGAACGACCGGCTCCGGAGGTGAACCGGACGCTGGAGGACCCGGGCCGGTACCGGGCCTCCTACGCCTGGTTCTTCCGCCCCAACGTCCTCTACGACACCCGCTTCAAAATCTATGAGCTGACTCCCGAGGAGCACCTCGAGGCCCTCTTCATCGAAGACATCCTGGAGGAGCGGTTGAAGAAGAGACTGAGGTTCGGCGAACGGAAGGCCGTGTACGGGGTCTCGGTCTTCCTGAACCACCGGGGGCCGGCGGCTCATCTGCGCATCTCCGCCCGCATCGACGACGAGGAGTTCCCCTACGCCCGCCGGGTCATCGAGGAGGAGATCGAGCACCTGCGCCGGGGGAGCTACCCGCCGGAGGTCTTCGAAGAGCTCCGGGAGAGCCTGGTCCGCCAACTGGCCCGGTGGCACAGCGATTCCAGGATGTTGGGGCGCCTGGCCGACTACCGCCTGGTGGACCGGGCGCCCCACGAAGGACTCCCGGACCTGGTCCGGTTCTACCGGGAAACCTCCCAGGAGGAGCTGGCAGACTACGCCCGGGAGCTCTTCGCCAGGGAAGACCGGGTGCACCATGTGATCTACCGGCAGCCCGTCTCCCAGGGAGTCATGCTCCTGGCGGCGGTGCTCCTGGTGGCTCTCACCGTCTACCTGGCCCGCAAGGCCCTCACACGGCCGGTGGAGATGCCGGAGATCCGCTACGTGGCCCGCTTCAAGCGCTCCTTCGTGGGCCGGGCGCTGCGGCTTCTCTTTTTCATCCTCCTCATGGCCTTGCTCTACCGGGTGGGCGCCCAGGGGGTCTACGCGGCCTGGATCGGCGTCATCGCTCCCATCCACAGCTATATGGTCCAGCACCTCTTTTTCGCCGGTGTCCTGGCCCTGGGCGTACTGGGCATCGTCGCGCTCCTGGCCTTCATCCCCTCCAAGCTCCTTGTCTTCGACGACCATCTCCTGATCAAGTACAGGGCATACCGCTCCAGGAGGATCGAGCTGGAGGACATCCGGAGCCTGACGGAGGAGCGGCTGGGTGGCTTCCTGCGGGCCGGAGGGCCACTGAGCTTCCGGACCTTCACCCTCCCGGTGCTGCGGGCCGGCATCCTCCTCGAGACGGCCACGGGCCGGGGCTACTTCTTCCGGGTCCGGGATCCCGAAGAGCTGATCCGGACGGTGGAAGGGCTGTCGGAACGATCACCATGAAATCCGTCGTTCCCTTCCGGACCCCGGTGATCCATCCGACCGGGTTGGTTCTACCGCTCCGATGAGGACGACGACGTGAAGTCTCCCCGGGAGCTGGTAGACCTCTACTACGGCTCGGTGGGGCGGAACTGCGTCCTCCTCCTGAACGTACCCCCGGACCGCCGCGGCCTCCTCCACGAGAACGACGTGGACGACGATCCCGCCACCTACTCCCGCCACCTACTGGGCCGCAAACGAAGGGACGTTAGCCCGGGCCTTCCCCGGACAGTATCTTTTCCCCCGGTACAGACGCTCTCGGGCAGGTCCGCCGCACCGCCATTTTTCGTCGGACGCTGCAGGCCTGCCGGCGTCGTTCGCCCAAACGACGCCGCGACTCAATCCAGGGATCCGGCCAGGTCATGATCATGGGAAATACTCCGCTTCGTGCCCCGTTTTTCTTCCTCCTCGGCCTCTCCGTGGCCCTCGCCGGCTGCTCCCCCACCCCTCCCCCACTGGACGTGGTGGAGATCACCATCGCCGAGGTGCAGGACGCCATCCTTGCCGGGGAAACGACCTGCAGGGCCGTGGTCCAGGCCCACCTGGACCGCATCGAGGCCTACGACGAGAGCACCGTCAATGCCATCACCGTCCTGAATCCCCGGGCCCTGGAGCGGGCCGACGAGATCGACGAGGCGGTGGCGGCGGGGGAGGAGCTGGGGGCCCTCTTCTGCGTGCCCATGCTGGTGAAGGACAACTTCGACACCGGAGATATGCTTACGACAGGAGGATCGATAGCTCTAGCGCAAAACATACCACCCGACGATGCGTTTTTTGTAAAACGCATCCGGGAGGAGGACGCCGTCGTCATCGCCAAGACGAACATGGCCGAGTGGGCCTTCAGCCCCCGGCAGACCATCTCCTCCTCCTTCGACACCACGGCCAATGCCTACGACCTGGACCGGGTGCCGGCGGGCTCCAGCGGAGGCACGGCCTCGGGAGTGGCGGCGAGTTTCGGCCTCATCGGCCTGGGGAGCGACACGGGGAACTCCATCCGGGGGCCGTCGTCCCACCTGGCCCTGGTGGGGATCCGTTCCACCATCGGCCTGACGAGCCGGGACGGGGTCATCCCCCTCTCCTTCGACCGGGACATCGCCGGGCCCATAGGGCGCACCGTGGAGGACGTGGCCCGGGTTTTCGACGTGGTGGCGGGCTACGATTCCGCCGACCCCTACACCGAGGCGGGGCGGGGCCGGAAAGAAGCCGACTACACGGCCTTCCTGGATCCCGACGGCCTCCGGGGCGCCCGCATCGGGGTCATGCGCTCCCTGGTGGACTCGGAGAGTGCGGACACGGCCATTGTGCGGATCTTCGAGGAGGCGGTGGCGGACCTGGAGCGACTGGGGGCCGAGGTCATGGACCCCTTCCCGTTCGATGTCCGGGCTCAGCTCCAGCGGGAAGGGATGTTCTGCCGGCGCTTCCGCTACGACATGGGGGTGTACCTCCGGAGCCTGGGCGATGAGGCCCCCTTCACCGACGTGGCCACCGTCCTGGAGACGGGGGAGTACAGCCCCTACATCGAAGGAACCCTGCGGAGGTACGTGGACGCTCCCCTGGACGTGCATCCCTCCGAGTGGGAGGAGCCCTGTCCCGACTACCTGGAGCACACGGAGCGGCAAGCCTACCTGGCCGACCTGGTCGCAGCCATGGACGAGGCCGAGCTGGACGCCGTGGTCTATCCCACCTGGCTCCTCCCCCCGGCCCACCTGGACCTGGGACGGGAGGAATACGGGGGGGACAACAGCCAGCGGGTGGCGCCGGCCACGGGGATGCCGGCCATCACGGTGCCCATGGGCTACAGCTACGGGAACCTCCCGGCGGGCCTCCAGATCCTGGCCCGCCCCTACGACGAGGGACTCCTCTTTCGCCTGGCCTACGGCTACGAGCAGGGGACGGGACACCGGAAGCCGCCGCCTGGATTTCCACCGCTTTGATCCCCACGCTCGTCTACCTGGACCGGTACCGGAACGAGGGCACCCGGGTCTACAGCCCCCACGCCGCCTACACCGAGGCCCGGGACCGGTACCGGCCCACGGCGCCCCACGAGGCCTTCCGTCTCCCGGTCTTTCGGCTCCCCCCGGAGGAGGTCAACCTCTACGAGGCGGCGCCCCTCCCGGAGCTTCGGGATCGGTACGTGGGAAACGACGGTGTCCTCTTTTGCGTCCATCCCCAGGTCCTGGAGGAGCTTCAAGAGGATCCATACGTTCGCCGGATTCAGGCCTTTGGCCGGAGGGAGGAACCCCTGAGGGTGGTCCCCAGCTCTTCCACCCGGACCCTGTACGTCATGCCCGGGCACGGGCCGGGACCCGACCTGGTGGAAAGGACGGCCGCAGAGGTTCGGCGGCCCCTCCCCTCACTGAGGCCCTCCCTGACCCGGAGCTGTCCCACCCAGGCCTTGAAGGTCCACTTCCCCTTCCGAATCTCCCGCTACGGGCGGAGGATGCGGGACGAAGTCATCCGCCAGGCCATTAACGTTTCCAGGGAGATTGAAGAGCGCCCCCCGGCAGCCGACCATGACTTTGCCTTCCTCCGGGAGGTCCTCGGGGTCTCCTTGCGAAATCAGGACCCGGACTCCCCCAGGGGAGAGAACTGGGGCTACCTGATCCGAGACATGACCCCCTTCCCGGTTCTGGAGGGAACGGCCCGCCTCATCCCCGGCTTCGCCCTCTACGGGAGGGACCTGCACGACCCCACTCTGCCACCCCTGATCCTGGAACTCCTTGGCGACGAGGACCCGGTGGACTTCCTCCTGGGCGCTATCCTCCTTCCCGTCGTCCGTCACTGGGTCCGATGCTACCTGGAGCTGGGCTTCATCCTCGAGCCCCACGGCCAGAACGTCCTTCTGGAGACCAGCAACGGAGACCGGATCCGACGCGTCGTGCACCGGGACCTGAGCCCCGGAATCGACATGCGACGGCGGCGGGGGCTGGGGTTGGGCTCTTCCGGACTCAACGACTACAACAGGATGGAAGACGGTCGCTTTGCCAGCATCGCCTACGACAAGATGATGGGAGGCCACTTCTTCGACCGCCTCCTGGAGCCGGTCCTGGCGGCATTCCCCCGATTGAGGCCGGACGACGTACGTGGGCCGTGCCGGGACGAGTTCCGACGACTCTTCCCGGACCACGGGGAGTTTCTCCCCCGCACCGTCCACTACTTCGACGAGGAGAGGGACGAGTTCGGGAAGCCGGGCTTTCTGGATACGGGCGCGACCCCGGGATGGAGGCCCTGAAAAGGGAGAGCGGCACGAGACGCCGACCCGACTGCCGGAGAGTCGGACGTCGGGCGGGGCCGAGTCCCGTCCCCCCCCCGTTCCCGGCCCCCGGGATTTCCGTGACGGCCCTGACCGGCTAGTGTGGTGCCTCGAATGCCGAGTCCCGCGACCCAGCGCACCCATCGTTCGACGGGCCCAACACGTTCGAGGTTCTCCATGACGAAGAGCCGCTTCAAGGTCCCCCACACGCTGGTCCTCCTCTTCGGGATGGTGGTGGTGGCCCAGATCCTCACCTACCTCCTCCCTGCCGGCGCCTTCGAGCGGGTAGAGAACGCCGCAGGCCGCCTCCAGGTGGTTCCCGGCAGCTTCCACATGACCCCGGAGGTGGGAGCCCTGGCGCCGTGGGCCATGTTCACGGCCATCCCCAGGGGGTTCAGCGCCGCCGAGGAGATCATCTTCTTCGTCTTCATCATCGGAGGGGCCTTCGCTGTCCTCCGGGCCACCGGGGCCGTGGACGCCGCCCTGGGGGCTCTCCTCCGAAAGCTGGGACACCGACCTTTCTGGCTCATCACGGGGGGCATCCTGATCTTCACCGTGGGCTCCAGCACCATCGGAATGGCCGAGGAATACCTGCCCTTCGTGCCGGTCCTCATCGTCCTGTCCCGGGCGCTGGGCTACGACACCGTCACCGCCGTGGGGATCATGACGGTGGGCTACGGGATCGGGTACGGGACGGCGGTCATCAACCCCTTCACCGTTCTCATCGCCCAGGACGTGGCCGGCCTCCAGCCCACCTCCGGGCTCTGGTTCAGGGTCGCCCTGGCGGCAGTCTTCCTCCCCATCGGGATCCACCACGTCTGGTCCTACGCGAAGAGGGTCGGTGCCGATCCCTCGGCGAGCCTGGTTGCGGACGTGGAAAAGGGGTCGGCGACGACGGGGACCGGTCCGGGGGAAGCCTCGACCCCGGAGGACGACGCGATTCCGTCGCCTGAAAGCGAGCCCGGCGACACCGCCGACACCTCCGTCGTCGACCACCCCACCATGACCCCCACCCACCGCTGGGTCCTGGGTGCCGTCGCCCTCACCCTGGTGGTCCTGGTCTACGGACTCAGCCGGTGGCACTGGTACCTGGTGGAGATGGGGGCCCTCTTCTTCGCCCTGGCCATCGTCCTGGCCATCATCGGCCGCATGAGCCCGGACCGCACGGCCATCGAGTTCGGGAAGGGCGCCGCCGAGCTCACCACCACGGCCCTCATGATCGGCGTGGCCCGGGCCATCCAGGTTGTGCTGGACGATGGGGGCGTGGTGGACACCATCGTCCACGGGATCAGCGTGCCCCTCCAGGAGCTTCCCGGAGCCCTCTCCGCCGTGGGGATGTTCTTCGTACAGAGCGCCGCCAACCTCTTCATCCCCTCGGGGAGCGGTCAGGCCTACGTGACCATGCCCATCATGGCGCCCCTGGCCGACCTGGTGGAGGTCAACCGCCAGGTGGCGGTGCTGGCCTACCAGTTCGGGGACGGGTTCACCAACATCCTGGTGCCCACCAACGCGGTGTTGGTAGGGATCCTGGCCATGGCCGCCGTCCCCTACGACCGGTGGCTCCGCTTCGTCCTCCCCTTCATGATCAAGATCTGGATCGCCGGATCCATCGCCCTGGCCGTGGCCGTGGCCATCGGATACGCATGAGGAATTACCCATGATACGCTCCATCCTCGCCGTCGCCTTCGCCGCCCTCCTTCTCCCCCTGAGCACGGCGACCGTCAGCCCGGTCCCCGCCGCCGCCCAGCAGCGGGAGTCCTACGACTACTGGAAATTCAACCGGGAGATGATCCAGCGGGGTCAGCAGGCCATCTTCACCTGCAATGGCCTCTTTACCTCCCACCGGACGCTGGAGCAGGTCTACGCCCAGGAGCTGGCGTACCTGCGCGATCCCATCGGGACACCGGAGGGTGGGGACTACGAGATCGACCGGGAGAGGGAGGCCGTGGCCATCGGCGCCGACGGGTCCGTGCCCACCATGCGGGCCGCTTTCCGGGAGGGCATCGGGTGCGTGATCATGGCCCCGGACCAGACCTTCGAGGACATCGACGGGCTCCCGGAGCTGACGACGCCGCCTCTACCCGGCGACCCGGCCAACATCCCGTGGCCCGATGGGGATCTGGTTCCCGAGGAGACACTGCCGGCGGAGATCGACGGCGACGCCCTCCAGGCCGCCTCGGACTGGGCCTTTGAGCGGGAGTCGCCGGAGCAGGTCACCCTGAGCCTCATCGTCGTGCACGGGGGAAAGATCATCCACGAACGCTACGCCCCGGGGGTGGAGATGGGCACCCGCACCCGGACCTGGTCCACGGCCAAGAGCATCGCCGTCACCCTCATGGGGATCCTGGCCGATCAGGGCCGCCTCTCCCTGGACGAGCCCCTGGGCATCGAGTGGCTTCCCCGGGGCGGCGACGCCCAGACGGACCCCCGGGACGCCATCACCCTCCGCCACGTCCTGAACATGTCCAGCGGCCTCTACACGGTGGACAACCGGGGGCTCGAGTACGCCACCGGCTCGGGGCTGGCCTACTGGGCCGGGGCCAGCTCGGTGGAGGGCGCCCGGGACCGGGGGCTCATCCGGGAGCCCGGGACCCACTGGGACTACGAAAACTACGACACCCTCCTGGGCGTCTACCTCATGAAGCTGGCGCTGGGCGACGACCAGGCCTACCTGGAGTTCCCGCGCAAAGCGCTCCTGGACCGCCTCGGGATGCGAAACACCCTTCTCAGCACCGACCGCTTCGGGGACTTCATCCTCTCCAGCCAGGTCTACACCAATGCCCGGGACCTGGCCCGTTTCGGCCTCCTCTACCAGCAGGGAGGGGTGTGGCACGGGGAGCGGATCATCAGCCAGGAGTGGATCGACTTCGTTCGCACGCCGGCCCCGTCCACCGCCGACCGTGGCAACTTCTACGGCGGCCAGTGGTGGCTCGTCCCCGACGACCGGACCGACGTCCCCGCCGACGCCTACTCCACTGCGGGCAACCGGGGGCAATACGTCATCGTGGTCCCCTCCCACGAGCTGGTCATCGTGCGGCGGGGCCTGGACTACGGCCGCCAGGGCTTCAACCGGTGGGACCTGGTTCGGGAAGTGCTCAAGGCATTCGAGGACTGAGAGGGTGTTGGCAAAGGGAGAGCGAGAGACCGTAGTGAGCATTCGGACTGTCCGGCACGATCTCCAGTGCCCGCCGATAGTGGCTCTCCGCCTCGGAAAGCCGTCCCATCTCGTGCAGGACATTTCCCCGGTTGAAGTGAGCGGCGTCCAGGGACCGATCCAGCTCCAGGGCCATGGAAAAGGCACGTTCAGCTTCCTCGAAGCGGCGCAGCCCCATGAGGGCATTGCCCAGGTTGAAGTGGGCCTCCGCGTGACGCTCATCGGCGGCCAGGGCATGCCTGCAGCTCTTCTCGGCCTCCCGGTACCGTCCCAGATCTGTGAGGAGGAGGGCAAGGTTGGTGTGAGCCCTCGGGTCCCGTGGCTGGAGCTCGGCCACCCGGGCGGCGGCCTCCACCGCCTCGGCGGGACGGCCGAGCTGCCGGAGGGCAGCAGCCTGAAGATTCCAGGCCAGCGGATGGCGGGGCCACCTCCCCGCAACGGCCCCCGCCGCGGCAACTAGCTCATGGAGGCGGCCCTGCTTGTAGAGGCCAAGCAGCCGGTTCTGCTCCGGAACCGGAGGCGCCTGGGGCGTCGTCGTCCCCTGCCTCTTCCGCCGCTTCTGCTCTGCTCTCCGAGCACGCCGCCTGATCCCTCCTCAGGAGGCTGAGGAGGCTACACCCCCCGCCGGTAGACCACCTCCCCGTCCACGATGGTCATCTCGACCTCCATGTTGAGGATGTCCTCGGGGGGAATCTCCAGGAGGTTCCGGTCCACCACGGTGATGTCGGCCACCTTCCCTTCCTTCAGGGAGCCCCGGATGTCCCCCTCGAAGGCTGCAATGGCGTTGTTGATGGTGTAGGCTTCGAGGGCCTCCTCCACGCTGATCTTCTGCTCCGGAAACCACCCTCCCTCGGGGGTGCCGTTCAGGGTGGTCCGGTTCACGGCGGCATGGATGAGGTACTTGGGGTGCATGTGGTATTCGGCCGCTGAGGTTCCGGGCCAGTCCGAGCCGAAGGAGAGCATGGTCCCGTGCTCCAGCATGGAGGCGAAGGCATAGGCCCAACTGCTCCTTTCGGGCCCGATGCGCTCCTCCATCCACCGCATGTCGTCGGAGATGTGGTACGGATTCACCTCGGCGATGACCCCCAGCTCCTGGAAGCGGGGAAAGTCCTGAGGCCGGACCACCTGGTTGTGGATGACCCGGAAGCCGGTGAGATCCACCCCCTCGTTCTCGAGCCGCTCGTACATGTCCAGCATGAGGGCCACGCCCTTGGTCCCGATGGCGTGGACGTTGGGAACGAAGCCGGCGTCCAGGCCCGCCTTGATGAGCGTGTACATCTTCTCCATGTCCCCCACCTGCATCTGGGAGTCGTTGGAGGTGTGGCGCCGGTAGTGCCCGTAATTGTCGGGCTGGTCGTCGTACGGCTCGAAAAAGAGGGCCCCGTGGGTTCCCATGATTCCGTCGATGTAGCCTTTCAGGGCGCCGTAGCGGAGGAAGGGATCCGGCTCCTTCGTCTCCGGATGGAGCCCCATGGTGAAGCCCTGGGCCCCCAGGTCGGCCCCCCGTGAAAGATCGGGCCGCAGCCAGACCCGGGCGGTGAGTTCGCCCATCTTCTGAAGCGCCACGAAGCGGGCCGTCTGGTCCGGTCGGGCGATGTCGTGGATCTCCACGATCCCCGCTTCTCTCAATGCCTTCAACGCCGCCCGGTTCTCGTTCAGGAGCCGCTCGTGGGACTTTGGTCTCTGCACCGCCCGGATGCGGCTCAGGGCGTCGGAGCCCCGATAGATCAACCCGGTGGGCACACCCTCATCGTTGAGCTTCATCCCTTCCACCGGCGCATCCTCCAGCCCCGCTGCCCGGAGGGCCGCGGTGTTGGCCAGGTAGAGTTCGCTGTCGAAGGAGTTCAACAGACAGGGGTTGCTCTCCGTCGCGGGATCGATGGTCCACCGGTCCGGCTCCCAGCGGGTGTCGGACTTCTCCCCGGCCCCCGCAGCTCCCAGGGCCCACTCCTCGTAGGCTCCCCAGAGCCCCCCGGTGATCCACTCCCCGTCGCCCAGGATCCCCGTGACCCGCTCCATCTCGGCCACCAGGCCCTCGTCGTCGGCCACAGCCATGAGGTTGGCGTCGTTGATGAGAGCGCCGGCGTTGTTGAAGTGCACGTGGCCGTCGATGAAGCCCGGCACCACGAACTTGCCCTCCAGGTCGATGACCTCAGTGTCGGGACCCCGGTACGCCTCGGCCTCGGCGGCGTCGTCCAGAACGGCGATGATGGTGTTGCCCGTCACGACCACGGCCGAGGCCCACGGATGATCCTCCTCCATGGTGTAGATGTCGCCATTCAACAGGATGAGGTCGGCGGCGTTCTCCGGAGCCGCCCCCGGGGAGCCGCCGCATGCCTGGAAAACGAGAACGACCAGCGGGATCAGGGAAGGGACGAACCGCTTCATGACAAAAACTCCTCTGGCTGGGGCAAACCGGAGACCACGCTCC
>CAYXGM010000023.1:17117-54247 GCA_964464555.1 uncultured Gemmatimonadaceae bacterium
GACGGCCAGGACGACGGCCGGGACGGCCTCCATGGGGAATCTCCGGGGGACCCATGGACGAACCCGCGACGGGATCCCATTGTATGAACGACTCGTTGGCAGGAACGGTAAGAGGAGATCAGGAGTCAGATGACAGGCACTCACACTCATGCGAAGCCCTTCCTCCTGGTGGGCCTGGCTGCCGCTGCCGGACTCTGGGGCTGTTCCTCGGGCAGCACGGAGCCGCAACCGGACCCCAGCGTCGCTACGACCCTGACGGTGGTGGAGGGGGAGGGCCTCCAGGGACCGGTGGGAACGGTTCTGCCCGAGGGTCCCACCGTGGAGGTTCTGGACCAGCACGGGGAGCCAATGGAAGGGGTCACGGTGTCCTTCCGGGTCCTGGAAGGAGAGGGCTCCACCCCCTTCCCTTCCCGTTCCACCAACGAAAACGGCCGTGCCCGCACGGTCTGGATCCTGGGAGAGGAGGCCGGGGCCACCCAGCGGATGGAAGCCGGCACCGGGAGTCTCTCGGTGGAGATCCAGGCCACCGCGGTCCAGGCCGTAGCCGGTGAGAGCTACCTGGGCCGAAAGGGCTACACGGAGTTCCTTCCCGGATCCCTCCCTCTTGTCCTCTCCGCACCCCACGGCGGGGACCTGACCCCTGCTGAGATTCCGGACCGGAGCTACGGCACCATGGCCCGGGACACCAACACCCGGGAGTTGGCCCTCAAGATCAGGGAAGCCGTGAAGAACGCCACCGGGTTCTACCCCCACATCATCCTTTCCCACCTGCGCCGCACCAAGCTGGACCCGAACCGGGAGGTGGTGGAGGCGGCCCAGGGCGATCCCGAAGCCATCCGGGCCTGGTGGGAGTTCCAGATCTTCATCGAACGGGCCCAGGCGCTGGTGGAAGAGAGCCACGGAGAAGGCTTCTACATCGATCTCCACGGCCACGGCCACACCATCCAGCGGCTGGAGCTCGGGTACCTCCTCTCCACCACGGACCTTCTCAATTCCAACGAGACCCTGTCCGACCCGCAATTCATCTCCAAGAGCAGCGTCCGGACTCTGGGGGAGAAACCGGAGGTCGTCTTCGCGGATCTCATCCGGGGACCCAGGAGCCTGGGGACCCTGCTGGAGGACCGGGGCTTTCCTGCCACTCCCAGCCAGACCCAACCCCACTCCTTCGGCGACCCCTACTTTACAGGGGGCTACAACACGGCCCGCCACGGCTCCCGGGACGGGGGCACGGTGAGCGGGGTCCAGATCGAGTGCAACTGGGAGGGCGTCAGGGACAACCTGGACAACCGGGCGGCCTTCGCCCAGGCCCTGACCACGGCGCTGGAGGAATACTTCCCGGCCCACTTCGGCATGCCCCTGGCGCCGGCCGGAGCCGGGGCGGCGAACCGCTGACCCGGGGCTGTTCAGAGAGACCCGGAAAACGCCCCTGCCCCGACGGCATAGGGGGAGCTCGCCACGGCCAGGATGCTCCCCTCGAGCCGGTGGGCGACCCTCAGCTCCTGGAGCCCCAGAATGAGGTCCACGGACCCCACATGTCCGTGGTCGTGTCCGGTGACACATATCGCCGAAAGGTCCAGACCGCTCGCCGAGGCCAGCCTCTCCACAAACCTGGGCGCAATCTGGTTGCAGATCATGGCATCGACCTCCGGCCGGATCCCGGCCTGGAGCTCTCGCACGGCGGCCAGGTAGCGATCGATTAGAATCTGCATGGGATCATCATACGTCCGGTCTGTCATGGTCCGGGTATGGGGACTCATTCCAGGGGGAGGAGAGGGGAAGCGGGTCCCTCCGTACTTCACCAGGATGGCGTCGTTGTCCTCGTTCCAGGTGATGTAGCGGGATCCTTCGAAGCGAGCCAGGACAGGGAGCTCCCGGGAGAGAGTGCCCACGATGGCTCCGGCTCCGTCGGAGTGACCCCACATCCCCCGGGCGCGCTTGTCTCCACGATCCACCGTGTGGCTCCAGCGCTCGGCCGCCACGATGGCTGCGTGCCGACCGGCGTATCTCCGGAGCCAACTCTCGCAGATCTCCAGCGCCGGGAGGAGGCCCAGGCAGCCCACTTGCAGGTCCAGGCCCAGACATGTGCCGGGGATTCCCAGAAGCCGTGCGATTTCGGTGGCCACGGACCAGGAGGGGAGGTAGTCCCTGGACGTGCCGACAAAGACGATCAGGGCCAGATCGTCCGCCGAGGAGGCGGCGTTTTCGAGAGCCTCCTGCAAGGCCCGAGCTCCCATGGTGCTCGGATGGTCCTCTTCCCCGGCGACCCTGTGTCTCTCCCACCCCCCGTACCGGGCGATATCGCCCCCCTGGGCAGCCGCGACCTGCAGGGTGGACACCGACGGAGGGAGGTAGGTGCCGACCCCCGCAATGGACAGCTTGCCGTTGTCATCGGTCATGCCTAGCACGATACTGGTCTGCGACAGGAACGGCCACGTACATCGAGTCGATCCTTCACGCACATCACGCACATCGAGTCGATACTCGAAGTGGTCCCGGAAAGGAAGCCCAACCGCCATGCCCGGCCTGCACCCGTCTCCCTCCCGATACACCCGTCAGCTCCTTCTCCCCCAATGGGAGGGCGAAATGGGACAGGAACGGCTCGGGCAGTCTCAGGTCCTGGTTGCAGGAGCGGGAGGCACCGGGTCCCCCCTTCTCTACTATCTAGCGGCCGGGGGGGGGCAGCATCCGGATCTGCGATTTCGACGAGGTGGAGCTCTCCAACCTCGACCGGCAGATCCTCCACGACGAATCCAGGCTTGGAATGAACAAGGCGGCATCGGCAGAGCAAACCCTCGCAGCGCTGAACTCCGAGATTCGGATCACGGTGAGCGAGGACGCCGTCTCGACAGAGAACATCGAGAGCCTTTTCGAAGCCGTCGATCTGGTCTGCTGTGCCGTGGACGACCTGGAGGCGACGAGACTCCTTGGATCCCACGCCAGCCTCTCCGGAATCCCCATGGTGTGGGGGGGAGGTTATCGGCTCGGGGGGTTCATCACCGTGATCCAGCCCCCGGACACTCCCTGCGTCAAATGCTGCCTGGCTGCCTGGGAGGAGGAACGTGCGAAGTACCTCGCCGATCCATCCCGTCCCGGGCGCCATCTCCTTCCCACAGTCGAACGTCTCAACCCCTGTGTCGGTGCCGCCGCCGGCGCGGTCGGGTCCATTCAGGCCATGGAGGCCATCAAGCTCCTGGTGGGGTTCGGGCCGAACATGAAAGGGTCCATGCTGGCCTTTCAGCTCGGCGGACCCGAGATGGGGTTCCGGACCTTCGATCTCTCACCCCTGAAGAGACCCGATTGCCCGACCTGCGGAATCCATGCAGAAACCTGAGATCCTGATCCTGGGAGCCGGCGCGGTCGGCGCTTTCCATGGCGGAGTCCTGGCCGGGCAGGGAGCGGCCGTTTCCGTGGTCGTGCGAAGCCACCGGGACGAGGTCTCCGCGGGCGGCTTCGAGATCCGGAGCCCCCTGGGGGACTCGGTCTTTCGGCCCCGGACGATTCTGGCTCCGGGAGAGTCGCCCCGGGCCTTCCCGGACTACCTCCTGGTGTCACTGAAGCTCACCGCAGACGCGAATCCGGTGGCTCTCATGCGTCCCCTGGTGAGCCCCGAAACGACCATCGTCCTCCTCCAGAACGGGGTGGAGATCGAGGAACCCATCGCAGCGGCCTTCCCGGAAAACGAGATCCTGAGCGGGGTGGCCTACATCGGCGTGACCCGGACCGGTCCCCGCCAAATCGAGCACACGGCCGGCGGTCGGGTGATCCTGGGGGCCTATCCTCATGGCCTTTCTGACAGTGCTGAGAGACTAGGTGAGCTCATGGAGAAGGGCGGGATCGACTGCAGGCGCACCCCCGAAATCCAGTCGGCCCGATGGCAGAAGTGCGCCTGGAACATGCTCAACCCCATCTCGGTCCTGACCGGATGTGCGGGCACCCTGACCCTCCTGAGGGACCCCGAGGGCCGGAATGTGGTGCGAAAAGCCATGGAGGAAGTCAGGGCCGTAGCCAGCGCCGTGGGGCATCCCTTCCCCCCCGAGACCGTTGAGCGCTTCATCCGGGGAACCCTCGAGCTCCCTGACATTCGCACCAGCATGGCCCAGGACTTCCTGGCGGGGAGACCCCTGGAATTGGAGGCCATCCTGGGCAATGTGCTCCGGGCTGCCGAAAGGAGCGACACGGAGGTACCGGTGCTGAGAACGATCTACGGGCTGGCCCGGATCCTGGAGGGAGGCCGGTCCACCGGCTGAGAGGCCGATTCCCGCACCCTTCCCCTTTCCATGGCCCTCCTCCGCCTCCTGAAACCGGGGAGTGTTCCCCTCCCGCGTCCCATTCCTCACCCATCTGTGACCCCGTCTCTATTGCGGGAAACACTCTCCTGGCCCAGAATACGGGTATTGGCTCTTCACACCTTCCCCTGAGCTGGCCACCGGCCCGCATCGGGGTCCAATTTCATCGGAGAGGAGAAATCCATGGCCACGGATCAGGTAATTGTGTTTTTCGAGAAGCTTCGAGGCGACGAGGAGCTTAAGGGCGAAGCGAAGAAGTTTCGGGGTCTGACCGACCGTAAAGCCGTTCTCGATGGTCTGATGGCCATGGCCAAAGAGCACGGGTTCGACTTCGACGAGGCCGACCTCGAGGCGGGCTGGAATGAGTGGAAGGCCAAGATCGAAGCCAGCGGCGAGCTCTCCGACGAGGCCCTGGAAGCCGTGGCCGGCGGAGGGAAGGTCTGCGCGCCATACGGTTCGTAAGCTCGGGCTCCGGACGCGGAGTCCTTTGACATTGCACCGGGATGCTCGCCGGTCCCTCCGGGAAAGCCGAGCTACTCCCTCGTACCGTCATTTCCCAAGCGGACAGGAGACCATCCATGTCGAAGGAACAGGCAGTCGCATTTTTTGATAAGCTTCGCAGCGACGAAGAGCTCAAGGCCGAGGCGAAGAAGCTGCGGGGACTTACCGACCGGAAAACCGTGCTCGACGGCCTGATGAAGATGGCCGAGGAGCATGGATTCGAGATCGATGAGGCATCCCTGGAAGCCGGCTGGGGCGAGTGGAAGGTCAAGATCGAGGCCAGCGGGGAGCTCTCCGACGAGGCCATGGAAGCCGTGGCCGGCGGAGGGAAGGTCTGCGCGCCATACGGCTCGTAGACTTTCCATCCCGGACGGGACTCCGGTTCTGAGAGGCTGGAGCCCCGCCGAGCTCGCCCGACCTCGAGCCACCTCTCGCTGCTCCGGCAGTGGGAGGTGGTTTGCCTCTTCACCCTGATTCCAGGCCCCCCTGGAATCGCAACCGCCTGTTGACCCCCCGTGGCCGAACCTGACTCGCCCCCCGTCCAGACCCATCCCCTGAGGGTGATCTATTTCTATCTCACCCGGGGGTGCAACCTGGCCTGCCGGCACTGTTGGATCTCGGCGCGGGCCGATTCGGCCACCAGGACCAGCCCCGAGATCCCCCTCGCGCTCTTCCGGTCCATTCTGGACCAGGCCGAACCCATGGGCCTGGCCGGCGTCAAGCTCACCGGCGGCGAGCCCCTGATCCACTCCGACATCGACGGCATCCTCGGCCAGGTGGCCTCCAGAGGCCTCCGCCTCACGGTGGAGACGAACGGTGTCCTCTGTACTCCCGGGATGTCGGCCCGGATCGCTGGCTGCAGGACCGAGCTGGTATCGGTGAGCGTTGACGGGGCACACGAGGAGAGTCACGACTGGATGCGGGGAGTCCAGGGCTCCTTCCGGGATGCATGCCGGGGAATCGAGAACCTCACGAAGCAGGGCCTCCCGACCCAGATCGTCATGACCGTCACCCGCCGAACGCGGGAAGAGATGGATGACCTGGTCGAGCTGGCGGCGAAGCTGGGCGTCGTCCAGGTGAAGTTCAACTTCGTCCAGTCCACCGGCCGGGGCGTGGCCATGGAGAAAAAGGGGGAGACGCTGGGCATCGAGGAGCTGGTGGCTCTGGGCGCGTGGGTGGAGGACGAGCTCGCCCCCCGGGCACCCGTGAAGGTGCGGTTCAACCACCCCCTTGCCTTCAGGCGTCCGGAAGGAATCACCGGTTCTCAGAGCTGCAGCGTCACCCAGCTCCTGGGCGTGCTGGGGGACGGCTCGTATTCCCTCTGCGGGATGGCCGAAAACGAGCCGGACCTGATCTTCGGCAACGCAGCCACCGATCCCCTGGAGGAGGTATGGAGGAAGAGTCCCCTCCTCCTCGAGATCCGGGACGGCTTCCCCCACAGGTTCGGGGGTATCTGTTCCCGGTGCCACCTGCGGAGGGCCTGCGGGGGACACTGCATGGCCCAGAACTACCATGACGCCCACGACCTCTGGGCCGGGTTCTGGTACTGCGAGGAAGCGTTGGCCAGGGGGCTCTTTCCCACCGCCTACCTGGACCGGGAGGAGCTGGGCGAGTGGGTCCGCGACATGGACCGGCTCTTCTCCCTGCCGGAATCTCCATGATGGAGGGCCGGAACGGGGCGGGAATGAACGGGATCTTCGGTCCTCTGATTCCGCATATTCCCGCCCGACTGGTGCCGGATGGGGTGATCGAGATGATTCGCTCCCTGAACCGCCACCTGCCCGCGAACCTCTCTACCGTGGGGGGGCTGGAGTGCCGCCTCACCGGATCCGATCCCTTCGCCGGTTGGATCCTGGGAGTCAATGCAGAAGAGGGCGGGCGGGAGGCTCTCATTCGGCCTGTCTCCGAAGGCGGCCTTTCCCCATCCCTCCTGCAGGACGACCGTTGGCGATTCCTGAAGGACTTCGCCGAAGCCTGGAGCGACCCCGGCTCCCCGCTTCACCGGGGGGTGGCAGACATCTGGCTGGAGTTCGACCCCGACGTCCTGGATCTCCCGGTTCCCATCCCCGGCGTGTTCTTCAACACGCGGAGTCCGGCTCCGGGGTCCGATCTCCGCACCGGCCCAAGCCCGGCCATGAGGAAAGACGTCCTGGAGACGGTCCTCCACCTGGCCCGCCGGTCATCCCTTCCCGAGACCGCTCAGGAGTCCCTGGACCGGTGTATGAAGGAGGTTCCCACAGGCGCAGAGATCCCCTTCGTTGCCCTCATGATGTCACGAACGAAGGCCGGAGTGCGGATCATCCTCTCCATGCAGGCCGACGAGGTGCGGGGGTTTCTGGGGCGCATCGGGTGGTCCGGGCCCCTCGAGGAATCGAGCGACCTCCTCTCCGACCTGGCCCCCCGGGTGGACCGGGTCTACCTGCACCTGGATGTGGCGGAAGCGGTCCTCCCTCGCCTGGGGCTGGAATGCCTCCTCATGAAGAAGCAGCCCCGGATCGAACCCCGGTGGCACTCCCTGTTGGAGTACCTCGTGGAAGTGGGGCTGTGCGATGCCGGGAGCCGGGATGCCGTCCTTTCCTGGCCGGGGCACACACGCGGGATCCTCCACGGCGACGCCTTCCCCAGCTATCTCTTTCGGGGCATCAGCCACGTGAAGATCGTCCTGGGAGCCGGGTCCCCTGCCCTGGCAAAGGGTTACCTGGGGTTCCGGCGGTTGGACGAGGATCACTACCCCGAGTTCCATCCCGAGTCCACCCCCGAGGAGGACGCCTGAATGTCCACGACTCGCATCCTGGAGCTGGTCACCGGCGAGGAGCTGAAGCGGAACGGGAAGGAGCTGGCTTCTCTCCTGGTCACCGAGGGATTCCCGCAGGAGATGGCGGAGGAGCTTCTGGGCAAGGCCGTGAAGCTCCGGAAAATCTTCACGAACCCCGCCACCGTCCGGGCCTTCTTCCGCTCCTACATGAGAACCTACGGAATGGGGAATCTCAGGGACGGAAGGGACAGTTCGGCCATCATCGAGATCACCAAGCGGTGCGAGAAATCCTGTCCCCACTGCTACGCCATGGTGGGCGTGAACGCCGTGAGCATGGACGGAGCGGTTCTGGCCGGGATCATGGAGTATCTGCAGGCCAACTACAAGCACATCTTCCTCACGGGCGGGAATCCGATCCTGGACGAGAGGGTGCCGGAGCTGGCCGAGAATCACCCCGACATCGTTTTCTTCATGTTCAACAACGGAAGCGGCATCGATCCCGCCTACGCCGCTCGCCTGGCCGAGCTGGGCAATCTCATCCCCATGCTCAGCGTAGAGGGCTCGACCCGGGAGAAGCACGATGCCATTCGGGGCGAAGGGTCCTACCAGGAGGTGTCCGAGGCCATGGACAACCTCAACCAAGCCGGAGCCACCTGGGGGTACATCTCCCTGGTAGCCGAGACCAACGCCAGGGACGTCCTCAGCCCCGGGTTCGTCTCGGATATGCGGGCCCGGGGCGCCGTCATGGGCCGCTACATCGAATACCTCCCCGTCGGGCAGCACCCCATCCCCGAACTCATCCTCTCCGGGGAGAGCTACTTCCTGCTGGAATCCAGGAAGCGGGCAATCATCGATGGCGGGGAGATCTATCTCCAGGACACGGCCCAGGATCACTGCGGAGGTCTTCTCTTCTTCGACGTGGACGGCAACATCAAGAATTGCCCCTTCATGCACTTCTCCCGACACCGGGTCCAGGGCGGCTCCATCGGTCCCAAGGTGGCCGAGACCATCACCGACTGGGGATGTGCCAGCTACGAAGGGGAATGCCCCATCTACTCCGATCCTCTGGGATTCCGGGACCACCTGGTCTCCCGGGGATGGAGGCACGTCTCTGCCTTCCCCGAAGAGTACCTGAAGAACCGGGAGCTCTCCGATACCATGCGGGCCAACTACCGCCGCTACCTGAAGATGAAGGAGAGCCGGGGGCTGTCCGGATAGGGACCGGTCGAGCTCCCCTTCAGCGAGCCAGCGCCCGCGTCAACACCCGCCCCAGGCGCTGGATCCCCTCCGGAATGTCGGCATCGGGGGTGAAGGTGAAGTTGAGGCGCAAGGTATTCCGGCCACCCCCGTCGCAGTGGAAGGCCGAGCCGGGGATGTAGGCCACCTTCTCCTCGACGGCTTCGGCGAGGAGCTCGTCGGCGTCCAGCTCCCCAGGAAGCGTCACCCATAGAAAGAGTCCCCCCCTGGGCCGGGTCCAGGAGATCCCGGCGGGCATGTGGGCTTCCAGCGCCTGAAGCATGAGCTCCCGCTTGCCCCGATAGAGCTCCCTCACGCCCTGTACGTGGTCCTGAAGGCGTCCGCCATCCAGAAGCTCTGCAGCCATGAGTTGGGTCAGGGGCGAGGTGCACATGTCCAGAGGCTGCTTGAGGACCGCCAGCTCCCGGATGACGTCCTCGTGGGCGAGGACGAATCCCAGCCGGAGCCCGGGAGCCAGGATCTTGGAGAAAGAGAAGACCGAGATGACGTGGGGCCCGGAGACCAGGCCAAAGAGCATGGGCCCCGGCTCTTCCTCGAATCTCAGTTGGCGATAGGGGGAATCCTCAACGAGGAGAACGTCCATCCGCTCGGCCAGCCTCGCCACCCGTTCTCGACGAGCATGCGAGAGGGTAACCCCCTTCGGATTCTGGAAGTCCGGAACGAGGTACACCATCTTCACCGGGTGACCCCGATCCCTCCGTCGATGCAGGGCCTCTTCCAACTCGTGCACCACCACCCCAGCCTCGTCGGTGGGGACTCCGATGAGCTCTGCCCCGCATGCCCGAAGGGCCTGGAGGCCGCCGATGTAGCTGGGAAGCTCCACCACCGCCGGATCTCCCGGATCCAGGAAGGTGCGGCAGATCAGGTCCAGCGCCTGTTGCGATGCCGTGGTCACGAGGATGTTGGAGGGCGCCGCGCTGATTCCCTCCTCCCGGTCCAGGAGCTCGACGATCTTCCCTCTCAGGCGGGACGTGCCCTCCGGGGGGCCATACTGGAGGGCCCGGGCGCCCTTCGTTTCGATGATCTTCCGGGCCGCCTCGGCAAGCTCGGCGGCGGGAAAGGCCTCGGACGAGGGGAGTCCTCCCCCGAAGGAGATCATCCCCGGCTCACGGCTCACTTCAACGAGGCGACGAATGGCGGTGTCGTCCACCCGAAGACGGGCGGCAGAGAGAAACTCGGGCAGCTGCATGTCAGGGACCTCCATCCCGTTCGTCGCCCACCCGGGGGGGTACGCTGCACCCGGGCATCCGCCTCCATGATGCCGACCGCCCATCCTCCGCGCCATGGGCAGTGACCGGAAGTCGGACTCGCCCGTTCCGGACAACGCTCCCCCGGGGGGTAGTCATCTCAACAACTGGCCGGGTATGTTCTTGTCTTGTTGCCCCCCCGGGCAGACACCCTGGAGGGCTGATCGTTGGACGGCTCCCGCCGCTCCGGACGGGCCGTGAAATCCGAACCATCGCAAGCGAAGCCATGAATCGGGATATCGAAGTCATTCAGGAAAAGATCCAGGCAGAGAGCGCCTTTCTCCCCCGACTCCTGGAGGAGGTGGGCAAGGTGATCGTCGGGCAGGGGGCCATGGTGGAGCGCCTCGTCGTCGGCCTCCTGGCCGACGGCCACGTCCTCATGGAGGGGGTGCCCGGCCTGGCCAAGACCCTCACGGTGAGGACGCTGGCCCGGACGGTGGACACCACCTTCCGGCGACTCCAGTTCACCCCGGACCTCCTTCCCGCCGACCTCATCGGGACCCTGATCTACGACCCCAGGGACCAGGACTTCAAGACCAAGCAGGGGCCCATCTTCGCCAACATCATCCTGGCGGACGAGATCAACCGGTCCCCTGCCAAGGTCCAGTCGGCCCTCCTGGAAGCCATGCAGGAGCGCACGGTCACCATCGGGGAGAACACCTTTCCCCTCCCTGCCCCCTTCCTGGTCCTGGCCACCCAGAACCCCATCGAACAGGAAGGCACCTACCCCCTCCCCGAGGCCCAGGTGGACCGGTTCATGCTCAAGCTGGCCGTGGACTATCCCACCCGGGACGAGGAGCTCGCCATCATGCGGCGCATGGCTACGGGAGAGGAGCCGGCCGTCACGCCCGTGGTGAGCCCCGACGAGATCCTCCGGGCCCGGAAGGCCGTGGAGATGATCTACCTGGACCAGCAGGTGGAGCAGTACATCGTGGACCTGGTCTTCGCCACGCGTGAGCCGGGATCCTACGAGTTGGACGAGCTGGCGGATCTCATCTCCTACGGAGCCTCTCCCCGGGCCTCCATCTACCTGGCCAGGACGGCCCGGGCCCATGCCTTTCTCCAGCACCGGGGCTACGTGACTCCCGACGACGTCCGGGCCATGGCCATGGACGTCCTCCGGCATCGCGTGCTCCTCACCTACGAGGCCGAAGCCGAGGAGCTGACCTCCGAAGACGTGGTGACACGGATCCTGAACACGGTGGAGGTGCCGTAGCGTCATGGTCGTTGGTACGAGGAAGAACCCTCTTCAGGAGACGGGAGGCGGAGCATGAGCGCTGTGCCCCGAGAGATCCTGAAGAAGGTCCGGCGCATCGAGATCTCCACCCGGGGCCTGGTCGACGAGGTCTTCAGCGGGGAGTACCACTCGGTGTTCAAGGGCCGGGGGATGACCTTCTCCGAAGTCCGGGAATACCAGTTCGGAGACGACATCCGTGCCATCGACTGGAACGTCACCGCCCGGACCGGCTCTCCCTTCGTGAAGGTGTACGAAGAGGAGCGGGAGCTCACCGTGGTCCTGGTGGTGGACGTGAGCGCCTCGGGCAACTTCGGGAGCCGGGATCGCCTCAAGAGCGAGCTGGCGGTGGAGCTCAGCGCTGTCCTGGCCTTCAGCGCCATCAAGAACAACGACAAGATCGGTCTCATCATCTTCAGCGACGGCATCGAGAAGTTCGTACCTCCTCGGAAGGGGCGGCGCCACGTCCTCAGGGTCCTGAGGGAGCTCCTCTACCACCGGCCCAGGGGGCGCGGGACGGACATTGCCGGCGCCCTGGAGTATCTATCCAGGGTGATTCCCCGGCGGGCCGTGGTCTTCCTGGTATCGGACTTCATGGCCGAGGGCTTCTCCCGACCCCTCTCGGTGGCGGGCAGACGCCACGACCTCATCGCTGTCCGGGTCCGGGACCGGCGGGAAGCCGAGATCCCGGCCCTGGGGCTGGTGGAGATGGAGGACCCGGAAACGGGAGATCGCCTTGTCGTGGATACCTCCGACGCAGCCTTCCGGGAGGCCTTCCGGAAGCGTTCCGGAGAAAGGGAGGCGGCGCTGGAGGGTGAGCTCCGCCGGGCCCAGGTGGACGTCATCGACGTGGAGACCGGGCTCCCCTACGTCCAGCCTCTCATGCGCTTCTTCAAGCAGCGGATGCGGAGGTTCCGGTGAGGGGGCGGCCTTCCTTTCCGGCGCTCGTCCTCCTGGTGTCCGCCCTGGCCGTTGCGGCCCCCGGGGCCGCCCAGGAGCCCGACGTCAGGACCGGGGTGGACACCACGCGGGTGACGGTGGGGGACCCGGTGACTCTCACCGTTTCGGTCCTCCACCACCCCGACGCCCGGGTCGTCTGGCCCGACTCCCTGGAGGTGGGCCCCTTCGAGGTCCTGGACGTCCGGGTCGGGGAGGGCTCCGTCCGTGGTGACACCGCCCGGTCCGACCTCATCGTGAACCTCGCCGCCTACGAGCTGGGGGAGCTGGAGATTCCCGGGTTCGAGGTGGGGGTCCTGGGGCCCGAAGGGAAGAGCACGATCCTCACCACCAGCCCCTGGGGTATCCTGGTGGAGAGCGTGGGGCTGGACGAGAGCGGGGACATCCGGGAACTGAAGGGGCCGGTGGGCCTCCCACTGGACCCTGCGGTGGTGGCTCTGTGGGCTCTCGGCCTCCTCCTCCTGGCGCTGGCCGGCTGGCTCCTCGTGCGCCGGCTGCGGCAGGGCTCCGACGTGGAAGAGGCAGGAAGGGAGCCGGCGGTGCCCCCCCGCCCCGCCCACGAGACGGCCCTGGAGGAGCTGGCATGCCTGGAGGCATCCCGACTCCTGGAAAGGGGAGAGGTGAAGGAGTACCACATCCGGCTCTCTGAGATCATCCGGAGGTACCTGGAGGGCCGGTTCAGGGTCTGGGCCCTTGAGATGACCACCCGGGACATCCTGGCAGGGCTGAAGTCCAGGGGGCTGGAGGAGCCCATCCGGGAGCGATTGCGGGCCTTCCTGGACCGATGCGACCTGGTGAAGTTCGCCAAGCACCGGCCCGAGACCGAGGCGTCGCGGGAGGCCCTGGTCATGGGACGCGACCTGGTGAAGGACACGATCCCCGAGCTGGAGCCGACGGAGCGCGGAAACACCGATGCCCCGATGCCGGCAACAACCGACGCCCCGGCCCCGCAGGCAGCCGATGGCCGGACCCTGCGGGCAAAGGACGGGACCGGCGTGCAGGGTGGTAGACGGGAGGAGACGCCATGACCTTCCGGTTCGATGATCCTCTGGTCCTGGGCCTTCTGCTGCTCCTTCCACTCATCGTCTGGGCGTATCACCGGTGGAAGGGCGAGGAGCGGGAGGGGACCCTTCGCTTCTCGGCCCTGAACACGGCCCGGAGCACCGGGCGGGGCCTCAGCCGGTGGAAGCACCGGGTCCCAGGAGCCCTTCGGGCCCTGGCCCTGGCGGCCCTGGTCCTGGCCCTGGCCCGGCCTCAGACGGGAATCACCTCCGAGTCCTTTCTCACCGAGGGCATCGACATCGTCCTGGCCATGGACGTGTCCAGCTCCATGCTGGCCGAGGACATGGAGCCCAACCGCCTGGAGGCAGCAAAGGAGGTGGCCGCAGAGTTCGTCCGGGGACGACGGAACGACCGCATCGGTCTGGTGGCCTTTGCCGGAGAGGCCTACACCCAGGCTCCCCTCACTCTGGACTACAACGTCATCGTGGAACTCCTGGGCGAGTTGGACGTGGGAATGATCGACGACGGGACGGCGGTGGGGATGGGGCTGGCCACGGCGGTGAAGCGCCTGCAGGCCTCGGACGCCGAATCCAAGGTGGTGGTGCTCCTCACCGACGGGCGGAGCAACCGGGGAGAGATCGGGCCCGCCACGGCGGCCCAGATGGCCGAAGCCCTGGGGGTGAAGGTCTACACCATCGGAGCCGGAACCCGGGGCACGGCCCGGGTCCCGGTAAATGACCCCCGTCTGGGTCGCCGTTACGTGACCGTGCAGGTGGACATCGACGAAGCTACCCTTCAGGAGGTGGCCGGGACCACCGGAGGCCGCTACTTCCGGGCCACGGACCGTGCGAGCCTGGAAGCCGTCTACGAAGAGATCGACGCACTGGAAACCACGGAGATGGAGGTGGAGCACTTCACCCGGTACGCCGAGCGTTTTCCCCTGGCCCTGGGGGCCGGGTTCGTTCTCCTTCTGGCCGAGCTGGGGCTGGCCCACACGGCCCTGCGGAAGCTGCCCTGAGGAGGCGCCCGTGTTCCGATTCGCATCTCCCGAATGGCTCCTGGCACTCCTCCTGGTTCCCCTCCTCCTGGGCGGTTTCTGGCTGTCGGCCCGACACAGGCGGCGGACGCTGGGCCGTTTCGGTGACCCGGAGCTGGTGGAGAAGCTCACGGCTTCGGTGAGCCGGAGGGGACGGTTCGTCAAAGGCGCCGTGATCCTGGCGGCGGTGGCCTTCCTGGCCCTGGCCCTGGCACGCCCCCAGTTCGGCAACCGGGTGGAAACGGTCCAGCGCAGGGGCCGGGACATCATGGTGGCCGTGGACCTCTCCACCTCCATGCTGGCACGGGACGTAGTACCCAACCGCCTGGACCGGGCCCGGCTCACCATCCTCCGCATGATCCGAAACCTGGACGGGGACCGGATCGGGCTGGTGGCCTTCGCCGGGGACGCCTTCATCCAGAGCCCCCTCACGGTGGACTACTCCGCGGCGGCCATGTTCCTGGACGCCATGGAACCGGAGATGATGCCGATCCAGGGCACCGACCTGGGAGAAGCTCTCCGAAAGGCCCTGGATGGGCTGGACCGGGGAGGCCGGGAGGGCCGTACCCTGGTCCTGGTCAGCGACGGGGAGGACCATGAGGAAGGAATCGAAGAGCAGGTTCAACGAGCGGTCCGCAGCGGGGTACGAGTCCACACGGTGGGCATCGGGTCCCCGGAAGGTGTCCCCATCCCCCTGGAGGGAACTCCGGGGGGGGCACCCACGTTCAAACGGGACGAGGCCGGGAACGTAGTGACCACCCGCCTGGACGAGGCCACCCTGCGGCAGATTGCAGAGGCCACCGGAGGCCGCTACGTCCCGGTCGCCCCGGGAAACACGGCCTTCGACGAGCTCATGGACGAGATCGCGGCCGGCGAGGGAGAGGAGCTGGAGGCCCGACAGGTGACCCGCTACGAGGAGCAATATCAGATCTTCCTCGCCGTGGGGCTGGCCCTTCTCTTCCTGGAGGTTCTGATCCCGGAGAGACGAAGGGTCGAAGAGGCACGGACGGTAAGCGCGGAATGAGAGACTCCCGGAGGGGAAGCCGGAATGAGACACTCCTGGAGGGAGGGTGCAGAATGAGAAATCCAGGACGCGGAGCGGGGACTCGAAGGGACCGGAGGCCGGCGGCCCCGAGGACCGTGGCGGCACATCGGATGGGGGCCCTCCACGCCGTCTCGGCTGTCCTGGCCTTCCTGGCTCTCCTGCCCACGGCCACCGCTGCCCAGAGCCCGAGGGCAATGGTGGAGGAAGGCAACCGCCTCTACCAGGAGGGACGCTTCGAGGAGGCCCATCAGAAGTACCTGGAAGCCCTCCTGACGGATCCCGAATCCCCCCTCATCCGCTTCAACGACGGGAACGCCCTCTACCGGAGCCAGGACTATCGGCAGGCCATGGAGCGCTACATGGAGGCGCTGGAGAGCGAGGATGCCCGGATCCGGGGGTCGGCCTGGTACAATCTGGGAAACGCCCTCTATCGGCAGCAGCAGTACGAGGAGAGCCTGGAGGCCTACAAGCGGGCCCTCAGGGCTGATCCCGGGGACGTGGACGCCAAGCACAATCTGGAGCGGGTCCTTCAGCAGCTCCGGCAGCAGGAGCAGGAGCAGCCCCGGCAGGGCGACCAGGGAGAGGAGGGGGACGAGCAGGAAGAGCGAAGCCAGGACCAGCAGAACCGGGATCAGGGCCAACAGGAACCGGAAGAGGGCGAAGAGAATCGACAGGACCAGCAGAGCCGGGAGCAGGGCCAACAGCAGGTTCCCGAAGAGCATGACCTGGATAACGAGCAGGGTGAGGGGCAGGCGCAACCCGGGAAGATGACGGAGGACGAAGCCCGGCGGCTTCTGGGGGCCATCCAGGAAGACCCCGGTGAGGTCAACCGGCGCCGGGTCCCGGCCACGGGGAAACGTCCCCGGAAGGACTGGTGAGGGTAGGGGCATGAAGACTGCGGCGCGCCCACTCCTCCACGCGCTCGTCCTGGGACTCCTGGCCGGCCTCCCACACGACGGTACCGAACCGGTCCTGGCCCAGGAGGTCTCGGTCCGGGCTTTCCTGACGCCCACTTCCGTGGCCGTGGGCCGAAGCTTCACGCTCAACGTGGAGATCTCCGGGACCCAGAGTCTGGACTCGCAGCCACAGCTTCCGGACCTCTCCCCTTTCGCTTCCTACCGAGGGAGCGGAAGCTCCACTTCCATGCAGATGGTGGGCGGCCGCACCTCCATCTCCCTCACCATGCAGTACCGCTACCAGGCGTTGGCGGAAGGCACCTTCCAAATCCCGGCCTTTTCCGTGGAGGCGGGGGGTGAAACCCGTCGGACCGAGCCCCTGGAGCTCACCATCCTCCCCCGGCAGTCTCCCCAGCCGGGAGGTGCGGGAGAGGAGGACGATCCGGGGACCGTGGGCTCCGAGGACCTCTTCCTGACGGCGGAGGCCAGCAGAACCTCGGTGTATGTGGGAGAGCCCCTCATCGTGGAGTACCGCATCTTCACGCGGGTGGACGTCAGCTCCTACAGCTTCACCCGGGTTCCCGAGCCCCAGGGGTTCTGGATGGAGGAGCTGCCCATGGGCGGGGGTCCCCAGGTGGAGCAGGTCACCCTGGAGGGAGTCCAGTATGCCTCGGCCGTCATCCGGAGGGTGGCACTGGTCCCGACCGGTCCCGGCACCCGGACGGTGGAGCCGCTGGGTATCGAAGCCCAGGTCAGAGTCCGGTCCCGGAGCAGAGACCCCTTTGAGGGGTTCTTCGACCTGGACCGCAGCTCCCTCTTCGGACGGGTGGTGGCCGCGGGGGCCCTCTCCAACGCCCTTGAGATCGAGGTGGAGCCCCTCCCCCCCGACCCCCCCGAGCCCTTCAGCGGCATCGTGGGGGATCTGGGTCTCGTGGCCTCCCTGGACCAGGACTCGGTCCAGGCCAACCAGGCCGTGACCCTCACCATCACGGCCCGGGGACTGGGCAACATGAAAACCGTCCCCGAGCCCACGCTGGATCTTCCCCGGGACTTCGAGGTCTATCCCCCCGAGGTGTCGGAGAGCGTCCAGCGCTCCGGCGCCGGCCTCCGGGGCACGAAAAGCTGGAAGTACGTTCTCATCCCCAGGGCTCCGGGGCGACGGGAAATCCCCGCCGTGACAATGAGCTACTTCGATCCCTCGTCGGAAGGTTATCGGACCACCTCAACGGAGGCGCTGCCCCTCACCGTCACCGGCGAAGTGGCCGAAGGGCCCGCGGGAAGCGTTCGGGGCGGGGTGGCCAACCTCCGGGAAGACATCCGGTTCATCCACCTGGACCCGGGTACCCTCACCCGGTCCGGCGACTCGCCCTTCAAGGGCCCGGTCTTCTGGACCCTCCTCCTTCTTCCCATGGCAACGGTCCTGGGAGCTCTGGCCCTTCGCAGACACCGGGAACGCCTTGCCGGGGATCCGGCCTACGCCCGGCGGCGGAGAGCGGGCCGAGTGGCCCGAAGGCGTCTGGGCAGGGCTCGGACACTGGCGGGCGAAGACGATGCCAGGGCGTTCTACGCCGAGGTCGCCCGGGCTCTGAGAGGACTTGCCGCCGACAGGCTGAACGTCGCCGAAGCCGGGATGCAGCTTCAGGATCTGACGCAGGCTCTGAGGGAGCGGGGGGCCTCCGAAGAGACGGTCCGCGAGATCGCCGATTGCTTGGACCACTGCGACCGGCAGCGCTTCGCGCCCCCCGAAGCCGACGCAGGTGTGGAGGCCCGTTTCCTGGACAGGGTGGGCGCGGTCATGACGGCGCTGAACCGGGAGGTGAAGCGATGAGGAAGGCGACGTGCCTCCTGCTCTTCTTCTTCCTGGCTCCGGCCCTCCTGGCCGGGCAGGTCCCCGGAGTGCAGGAGGAGGAGACCGGTGCGGAAGGGAGCCCGGAGGCTCACTTCCGGGAAGCCAACAACCTCTACCGGGATGGCCGTTTCCAGGAGGCCCGGGACGCCTATCTGGCCCTCCTGACAGCCGGGTACGAGAGCAGCGACCTCTACTACAACCTGGGGAACGCCCATTTCAAGTCCGGGAACCTGGGTCGGGCCATCCTCAACTACGAGCGGGCCCTGCGCCTGCCCCCCCGGGACCCGGACATCCGGGCCAACCTCGAGCTGGCCCGTTCCCTCACCGCCGACGCCATCGAGCCCATGCCCCGGTTCTGGGTCCTCTCGGCGCTGGACTGGTGGGCAAACCTCCTCCCTTTGAGGATCCTGGGCATCGTGGTGACCCTCGCCTGGCTCCTGGCCGCGGGGGGACTCGTCCTCCGGATTCTATCCCGACGACCCGAGACCCGGCCGGTATCGACCGGGCTCATGACCGGCGGCGGGGCTGCTATTCTCCTCTTCGGAGCCACCCTCCTGGCCCGGACCGAGGTGCTGGGGGGAACCGACTGGGGGATCATCCTGGCCGAGGAAGTGGCGGTCCGGTCCGCTCCCTCCGCCGAAGACGACCTGACCCTCTTCCGCATCCACGAGGGCACGAAGGTCCGGTTGGATCAGCAGACCGGCGAGTGGGCCGAGGTGGTCCTGGAGGACGGGCGGGTGGGATGGGTGCCGGCGGTCACTCTGGAGGAGATCTGACGGGCTGCTGAAAAAGGGGTCGGGCGAGAAGGATCGACTCCCCTCCGTCAGCGGGATGCCCGGTCTTCGCGGTCAGATCTTCATCATTCGGCGGGCCTTCCGCATGGTCTTCGGCGCCCCCTCCACAGCCAACCCCTCCAGGTGGAAGCCTGTCAGGGCCATGAGGGTCCGGGTGCGTTCTTTCACCTTGCGGTGCTTCTCCTCGAGTCTGGAATCGAACGCCTCCAGGTTCTCCACCACCCTTCGCACGATACGGCAGAGGACCTCGAACCCCTTCCCGGAGAGAGGCGGATCCATGTAGTTCTGAAGGCGCCCCCCCTCCCGGTAGATCTCGGGATCCTCCAAACCCAGGAACCGAAGAGCGGCATCGGCCCGGTAGGAGCCGAACGCCTCCACCGTGCCCATGTAGTCGGCCAGGACCTCGTCCAGGGCGTTGTTCCGCATGCATCCGTAGACCCGGCGAGTGAAATAGTGGGTGGCCTCGTGCTCGGCCCGGAGCCGCACCGACTTCTCCATCCACTCCTCCCGGTCCTGCCCCAGCTCCGCCGCGTCCACTCCGCTGTAGGGCCCCCTGCTCAGGAGGATGAAGCGATCCCGCACGAGTTCCGGTTCCCGGGCCAGCTCCATGAGACGGGCATTCCAATCTCCCTCCGGGTTGTTGGCCTGGAATTCCTCACGGAGTCGCTCAACCCTGTCCCAGTTCACCAGACCCGCCACCGTGAGGGCCCCCATGGAGGGAGGCACGGGCCACGGCTCGTTCTTCTTGGAAAGGGCCTGGACCAGGAGCTCGAAATCCCGACGCTCTTCGGCAATGACGACGGGCACGCCACCGGCGGGAGAATCGTGGACCCGGATGTCCAGTCCCAGGGGATCGACGAACTCGACGCCGGTGGCCCCTGACAGGAAGAAGGGCACCGCGCCCCGCCGGGTGGCGGCCCGGTACTCTTCGTCCTCGGACATGCCCTCCTCCACGGGAAAGCTGAGTTGGACCAGGGCCCCCCTGAGGACCTTGGCGGCCCCCTCTTCCCGGGCCCGCTCCTCGTACGACCTCCACACCCGGGTCCCCGGCTCGTCGGGAAGGGGGAGGACGGGAGGTGCGGTGCCCTTCCCGAAGCGGAAAGGCGAGGTGCAGTATTCCAGGAGCTCGGGGATCGCGTCCTCGCCCGCCCCGAAACTCCTCAGCACGTCGGACCGGGGGAGGGTCATGTGAGCTGTCGGGCGGCGAGCCGGGCGAAGATGCCGTCCCGGGCCATGAGGGTGTCGTAGTCGCCCACCTCCTTCACCACGCCCTTCACCATCACGTAGATCCGGTGAGCTTTGCGAATGGTGCTCAGGCGGTGGGCGATGACGATGCGGGTCGCATGCATCTTCTCCAGGCTCTCGCTCACGATGGCCTGGGTCCTGTTGTCCAGGGCGCTGGTGGCTTCATCGAAGAGGATGATCCGGGGACGCCTGGCCAGGGCCCTGGCAATAAGGAGGCGCTGGCGCTGTCCTCCCGAGAGGGTGCTTCCCCCCTCGCTCACCATCGTGTTGAGTCCCATGGGCATCTCCCGGATGTCGTCGGCCAGCCCCGCCATCTCCGCTGCCTCCCAGGCGTCGTCCTGGGTGAGGGGCGCCGAACCCACGATGTTGGTGAAGATATCCCCGGACATGAGGCGACTGGATTGGAGCACCACGCCCATCTGGCGGCGGACGGCACTCACGTCCACCGAGTCGAGGTGTTTTCCGTCGTAATACACCCCCCCCGATTCCGGCCTCTCGAATCCAAGGAGAAGGCGGAGGGTCGTGGACTTCCCGGAGCCCGAGGGACCGACGAAAGCGACGAACTCACCGGGGTCGGCCCGAAAGCTCACGTCCTGGAGAACGAGGGGACCTCCCTCGACGTAACGAAAGTCCAGGTGGAGCCCTTCGACCTGCCCCGAAAGCTCTCCGGGGTCGGGTTTCTCCAACTCCACCTCCGGACTTTCGGCGAGGATGGGCGTAGCCCTCCTCATGAGCGGGACCGCCGTGGCCAGGTTGATGAGGGTGTTGCTGGTGGAGACGGTCGCCGCGAGGAAGGTCCCCAAGGCCGCGTTGAAGGCAATGAAGGCCGCGGTGTTGATGACGCCGTAACCGCGACTCACGAGGATTCCCACGCCTCCGAAGAGGACCAGAGACGTAAGGAGGGGCAGGAGGTCGTTGAAGACCAGGACCCAGGCCTGATAGGTAGCGGCCTTCCTCTCCAGGCGAACCTTGGGAGTGTACTGCTCTCCCCACTGCGCCAGGGCCCGATCCTCTGCCCCCGCCAGTCGGAGCTTCGCGATCCCCCCGATGAGCTGAAGCACGAACCCGGAGAGCCTGCCCTGCATCTCCTGCACTTCTGTCTGGGCCTGGACCGTCAGCCAGCCGAAGATGCCGATGAAGAAGATGGCCAGAACCACCCAGCCAAGGGCAAAGAGGGCAAGTCTCCAGTCGTAGTAGAAGAGGAGGGCAAGATTGAAGGATCCGGCCAGCCCTCCCAGAATAGCCGTCACGGCCGTCGTGGAGAGCATGGTCTGGACCTGACCGATGCCCGCCACCCGGGTCACCAGGTCCCCCACCGAGTAGCTCCGGAAGAAGCGAGCCGGGAGCTTGAGAAGCCGGTCGAAGATGGCAGCCTGCATGGCCGCCCCCCCCCGGGACTCTAGCCTCAAGATCACGAATCCCCGGGTCAGCTCGAAGGCGACCGCCGCCGCCACCGTGACCGAGAGTCCGATGAAGAGCTCCAGGAGCTGGTTTGGTCGGGCCGAAGGGATCACGGTGTTGAACACGAATCCCGTAGCCACCGGAATGAAGAGGCCCAGAATCCCGGACATGGCGGCCAGAAGCAGCACCGACCCGAAACTCCATCCCATGCCCTGGAAGGCAAAGGCAAACAGGTCCTTCAGGCCCAGGGACCGGTCGGGAAGGGTCCGGTAGAAGGTGTGGCCGAAGGGATGCAGGCTGTCACGGATCTCCTCGTCTACCCGGGCCCGCTCCCCCGAGGCGGGATCCACCATCTCGTAATGTCCCCCCTCGGGGAGGAGTGCCACCGGAGACCGGTCCTCGCCGCGGAAGGCCAGAATGGGCCCGGCGTCCTCCGTCCACCACCGGCCCCGCAGAGCCACCTTCCGGAACCGGATCCGGGAAGCGCTCAGGATCGCCCCCAGGGGGTCGGTGCTTCCCCCCTCCGTGACCCACGTGGGCGGGTCCTTGATGGTGACTCCCGAAGCCTCGCCTACAATCCTGCAGGCCGCCAGCAGACGATCTTCCCGGGCCACGGGGACCGACTCCTCGATCCCCGGAACCACGATGGAGAGGAGGTCCCGGAGGGTCCTGGAGCGGACGCGCCGGTCTTCCTTGACCCTGGCCTCGAGCTGGTCCAGCTCCCGCTTGGACTGGGCCCGAGCGTGGAGCCAGACGAAGTCCGCCAGGAACTCCAGGAAGCTCTTCCACGCACGGGGAAGGTGACCGCTCTCCACCACCTGCTCGGTGTCCAGAAACTCCATCTCCCCTGCCTCGTCCACCTCCAGCCACGCCCCTCCCGCCAGGGGCACAGGGCGGGGAGCTCCTTCGAAGGAGAGACGAACGCCCTCCATCTCGGCCTGTCCCTCCAGAAAGGCCCAGACCACGCCGCCCCGGCTTCCCAGCTTCCGTCCCCCTTCCACCGGTTGGCGCCCAGTGTCTTCCACCACCTGGCCGATCTGACGGGGGTCTATCTCGGCGATGGAAGTCAGAACGGGGAGCAGGACCCGGTCCATGGCATCGACGGCCGGCTGCCCCTCCCCCAGTAGCCGGGGAACCGAGTAGGCCAGAAGGCGCGACTCCTCGGTGGCCACGGCCAGGAGGGTCATGGTCCCGTCGCCATCGGAGGCGTGAGAAAGGAGGCCCGGAGCGCCGTCACCGGGCTTCAGGGTGACCAGGTGCCTCCGAGCTCCCACCGCTCGTCCTTCGGCCGCCCCTACCATGAAGACCTCGACCCGCCCCTCCGTGAGGATCCACAGGACGTCGGGATCGTCCAGGAGCAGTCGCCTGTTCCCGCCCAGAGGAACCTCCCGGCCCAGTTCCATCAGCTCCGGGGAAAGCGAGGCGTCGGTCATGACTCAGGCCTCGATGAGTCTGGCATAGGGTCCATCCTCATCCGCCATGAGCTCCTCGTGGGTCCCCCGCTGGATCACCTTCCCCACCTTCAGAACGATGATCTCGTCGGCATCCCGGATGGTGCTCAGCCGATGGGCCACGATGATGCAGGTGCATCCTCGCCGCCGAAGATTCTGGTCGATCTCGAACTCGGTGAGGGTGTCCAGGGCGCTGGTGGCCTCGTCCATGATGAGGATGCGGGGGTTCTGGACCAGCGCCCGGGCAACCTCCAGGCGCTGACGCTGACCGCCGCTGAAGTTGGCTCCCCCTTCGGCCACCCTCCCTTCATAGCCTCCCTCACGGGCGGTGATGTCGTCGTGGATCCGGGCGTCGATGCAGGCCTGAACCACCTCTTCGTCGGAGATGGTGGGATCCCAGAGGGTCAGGTTCTCCCGGATGGAGCCCTCGAACATGACGATGTCCTGATCCACCACCGCCACGGAGTTCGTGAAGGCCTCCCGGGAGATCTCCTCCTGGGGCTTGCCGTCGAAGAGCACCCTTCCGGACCACTGGGGATAGAGGCCGGAGATGACCTTGGCGATGGTGGATTTCCCACTTCCCGAGGGGCCGACCAGGGCCACCCGGTCTCCGGGGTTGAGGTGGAGGTGGAAATCCTCGATGAGGGGGTCGGCAAGGCGGGAGTACCCGAAGGTCACGCCCTCCATCGTCACCGCCCCGTCCAGCTTAGCCGAACGGGTCCCGGCCTTCTCCTCGCGGTCGGCGGCCAGGGGATCCATGTCATACCCCAGGACGTCGTCCAGCCGGCTCATGTTCCCTTCCATGGTCTGCATGCCCTGGACCATGCCCACCAGGTTGTTCACCGGCGTCATGAAGGAGGCCATGAGGCTCTGGAAAGCCACCAGGGAACCCATGGACAGGTTTCCCCGCATGACCAGGAGACCTCCTGCCGCCAACACGCCCACGTTGGTGAGTTGGGTCAGGAGGGGAGGAAGAGAGAGGTAGAGCTGGGTTCGAACGCCCATGGACTGGGCGATGGTGATCACCTTGGCAAGATACCCGGCCCACCTGGAGAAGAGGTCCGACTCCCCCCCCGTGGCCTTCAACGTCTCGATGGTCGTGAGCCCTCCCATGGCCACGCCGGCCAGCTTCCCCTTTTCCTGCAAAAGGCGTTTGTTCGCATCCACCTGGATCCGGCTCACCAGCACCGTGACCCAGACGATGACGGCCACCGCACCCACGCCGATGAGGGTGAGGGAAACGGAGAAGAGGAGCATGACCAGGGCATAGAAGACCACCAGGACCGCTGAGATGACGGCGGTGGCGAACTGCCTGGAAAGGAAGGTGGCGATCTGGTCGTTGTAGTCCACCCGGTTCGAAACGTCTCCGGCGTAGCGCTGGGTGAAGAACTCCACGGGAAGCCGGAGGACGTGGTTGAGGAACTTGGCCGAGTTGCTCACCAGGAGCTTGGCTTCCAGGCGGAGGAGATAGCGCTGCTGGAGCCAGCCCAGGGCCCCCCGGGCCAGGAAGGTGAGGACCATGGCCAGGAGCAGGGGGCGGAGCCAGCCCTCCAGGCGATTCACCAGGTACTGGTCCACGAAGATCTTGGAGAAGATGGGGATGACCAGCCCCGGTATGACCATGAAGAGGCCGGCCAGGATGAGGACCCAGACGGCCTTTTCCGAGCCTTTCAGACGCCGGCCCAGAGCCCGGATCAGGCTGGGCCGGGTGCCCCCCGGCTCGAAGTCCGGGCCGGGGGTGATCTCCAGAACCACCCCGCTGAACCCCATATCCAGGTCGTCCCAGGTGGCCACCCGGGGCCCGGACGCCGGATCGTTCAGGAAGACCTTGTCTCCCTTGATGCCCTCCAGCACCAGGAAGTGGTTGAAGTTCCAGAAGAGGATGACCGGGGCGTCCAGGTGCCTGAGATCCTCCAGGGATCGCCGGAACCCCTTGGCTTGCATCCCGTACCGCCGGGCGGCCTTGAGGACGTTGGAAGCCAGGCTCCCGTCCCTGGACACGCCGCACTCCAGCCGAAGCTCCTCCAGGGGCACGAAGCGGCGGTAGTATCCCAGGATGATGCCCAGGGCTGCCGCTCCGCACTCCACGGCCTCCATCTGGAGAAGGGTGGGCGTCTTGAACCGCCAGTGGGCCGAAGTGCCCTCGTCCTTCGTTGCTGGGGCGGGCTCAGCCACGGCTGCGTCTTCCTCCCGATCCCATGTCCGGCATCAGAATCCTAAGAACTTGCGCAGGGCAGGAATCACCAGCGTGATGGGGCGCCTGGTGTCCACGATGATCTTGGCCTGGGCAAGAATCCCGCTGTGGATGTTCACGGTGGAATCAGGTCCTGTCCCGGAGGTCCACTGGAATCCGGTAGGGGTGTCGGCCCGGTTCAGGGAGATCTCCACCAGGTAGGGGTCGGCGCCCTGGACCATCTGCTGGGCCTGGGCCCGGTTCTTGATGACCCGGTTGATCCGCTCCATGGTGACGGGGGTCAGGGAGACGAACTCCACCTCACCCTCGATGTAGCCGTATTCCTCCCAGTTCACCGTCAGGGGCTGGACGTGGGCCGTCATTCCCTGCCCGGCCTTGGCCCCCACTACCGGCACGAAGATCACGGCCTGCAGGGGCCGGTCCAGGAGCTCCAGGCTCGCCACCACCGACCCCGTCGCCACCGTCTGTCCCTCGTCCACCATGACCTGGGTGATCCTCCCGCGGTGGGGACTGCGAATCTCGTTGGCCTCGCTGAGCTGCTGGGCCAGAAGAATGGAGTCCTGGACGGAGGCCCGGACCTCATTCTGGATCCTCTCCACGGCGGAATCGTGCTCCTGGACCGCCCGGATGCGCCGGCTGGGGATGCCTGTGAGGGCGCTCCTGAGCTGGGCGAGACGGCTCCGGGCCGAGGCCAACTCCTGCTCCACCTGGGATACAGCCTGTCCCGTTACCAGGCCCTGCTGACGAGCGAATCGAGTGTCCTCCAGGCGCTGTTCGAGCTGGGCGATCTGTCCCTGGGCGGTTCGAATGTCGTTCTCCATGCGGATGGAATCCTGGACGATGATGTCCAGGGCGATGCCCAGGTTTCGACCCTCCGCCTCCACCAGGGTCTCCCTGTTCGCCCTGAGGACGAGGAGGTTCTGGTGCTGGAGGGAGATGCGGGTAGCCAGATCGGGCTGGGCGATGTACCCGACGATCTCCCCCTCCCCCACCACCGAGTCTTCCTCAGCGGCAAGAGAAATGATCTGGCCCGTGCCCCCGGCCTGGATCTCGTAGATCCCGCCCTCCCTCAGGAGGAGCCCGGAGCCATGGATGCTGGCGGGGACAGAGCCGACGACGGACCAGAGAAGAGCGATGGCCAGGCCGATGCCGATGGCCGCGAGGGCAATCCAGGCCTTCGAATCCGTCACCACCATCAGCTCGTCGAGCTGTTCCGGGGAACTGAGTCGTTCCAGCGCTTCGGGCCGGAAGATCTGCTTCCCGTCGCTCATGGGGGGTGCTCCTCGGAGGGGGAATAGACGGAGACGGAGGAGAAGACAGCCGACGAACTGGCGTCACGATTTTCGAGGGTCTAGTTTCCGTCATTCCTCCGTCCGGCGCAACATCTTCCCCCCACTCGGAGACCGATGAACGTGTCTTTTCGGGCCCACTTCCTTCTCTGGGGGCTCCTCCTCGCTCCCGGCCTCGCGGCCGCCCAGGACCCGTCCCCTCCGCCCAGCGTGGCCTCGAGAGACACCATCCTGGTGACTCTGGAGGAGATGGTCCAGGCAGCCCTGCAGAACAACATCGGTCTTCGCATTCAGCGCCTGGACCGGACCCTCGCTGAAGCCGACTTCCTTTCGGCCCGAGGGGCGTTCGATCCGACCTGGGCCCTCGCTCTGTCCCGGAGCGCCACGGGCACGACGGTGGTAGGGGACTCCGCCGACACCGAGGTGGACCAGTCCAACAGCCTCCTTCAAGCGTCCTTCGGCGGCCTCCTGCCCGTCTCCACCGGATACTCCCTGGGGCTGAAGGCATCCCGGGCCTACGCCGATCCCATCAACTCCTCCGTAGGCCCATTTCGTGAGAACTACACCACCGGGGCCTTCTTTTCCCTTCATCAGCCCCTTCTGCGGGGCTTCGGCCTGCAGGCCACCACGGCCCAGAGGGAGTCGGCCCGGCAGGCCCTTCGAGCCGCCGAGGAACAGGTGAAGCGAGACATGGAAGAAGCCATCGCCCGGGTGGAGCGGGCGTTCTGGCTCCTTCAGCTCACCGAGGATGCGGAAGCCATCGCCCGTGCCTCCCTCCAGCGGGCCCGGGACCTCTACCGGCGGAATTTGGCGCTCCGGGAACGGGATCTCATCTCGGAGCTGGATCTCATCACTTCACAGCGCGCACTCTCCCTCCGGGAGACGTCCTACGTGTCGGCCCGCCGTCAGCGCATGGACGCGGCCGAAGGCCTCGTCTTCCTGGTCTACGGAGAAGAGGCCCACCGGGAGCTCGTATTGGGGGGAGCCACCATCCGGGCCGCCCCCTCCGAGCCTGCACATCCACGGGCGACAAGGCTGGAGGCCCTGGAGGATGCCGCGCTCCGGTCCCGGAACGATGTCGCTGCAGCCCGCCAAAGCCTGGCCGGCGCCGAATCGAGCCTGGACTATGCCCGGAACCGGCTGAAACCGGAACTGGACCTCTCCTTCGACGTGGACTACGGGGGGCTTTCGGACGACCTCCGGTTCTTCTCGTACCCTCACCCCCAGAACACCCGGAGCACGGTCTACTCCATCGGAGCCTCCTTTTCGCTCCCCCAGTTCAACCTCAGCGCCCGGGCCAGGGCCCAATCCGCCTCCTCCCGGATGGAGCAGGCTCGCCTGTCGGTGGCCCTGGTGGAGAACCGGATCCGCCGGGAAGTTCGTGCCGCAATCCGCGGCGTGTCGGCCACGTCCGAGAGCCTGGTCCACTCCGACTCCCTGCAGGCCCTGGCCCTCACCGAGTACGAGATCGCACGCTCCGGCGTGGACCTGGGCCAGATCACCGTGTTTCAGCTCTTCCAGTACGAGGACGAGCTGGTGACGGCCCGCCTCACCCGGGCTCAGGATCGATACCAGTACGCCCTGGCCACCACCGAGTATTACCTGGCCGCCGGAACCATCGCCGACCGATACGGGATCGACCTGACCCCCGCATCCCGATGAGCCCGAAGGACGATCTGCCGGATCTCACCCGGGACGAGATGCTCCGTTACAGCCGGCATCTCATCCTCCCTGAAATCGGCTCGGAGGGCCAGCGTCGGCTCAAGGCCGCCCGGGTGGCCATGGTTGGCATGGGCGGGCTGGGTTCCCCGGCCGCCCTGTACCTGGCGGCCGCCGGGGTGGGGACGCTGGGACTCGTGGACGATGACGTGGTGGAGAAGTCGAACCTCCAGCGCCAGGTCATCCACGGGACCGGAGACCTGGGGCGCAGGAAGGTGGAGTCGGCCCGGGACCGGATCAGGGACGTGAATCCCGGGGTGAAAGCGGAGCTTCACCCGGTACGGCTGACCTCCGCCAACGCCATGGAGATCCTGGGCGGCTACGATCTGGTCGTGGACGGGACGGACAACTTCCCCACCCGTTACCTGGTGAACGACGCCTCCGTCCTCCTCGGGCGTCCCTTCGTCTACGGCTCCATCTTCCGGTTCGACGGCCAGGCGGCCCTCTTCGCCGCCCCGGGCGGGCCTTGCTACCGCTGCCTCTTTCGGGAGCCGCCCCCACCCCACCTGGTGCCTCACTGCGCCGAAGGAGGGGTCCTCGGAGTCCTGCCGGGAATCATCGGCTCCGTCCAGGCCCTGGAAGCCATCAAGTGGATCCTGGGCATCGGGGACACGGGCACCGGGAGCCTCCTCATCTTCGACGGACTGGAGCTCACCTGGCGGAAGATGGCAATGCGCCGGGACCCCGGTTGCGTCGCGTGTGGAGACGACCCCTCCATCGACCGGCTCATCGACTACGACTACGAGGAGTTCTGCGGCCTCGGGGAGGATGCGGAGGGACCACCGGTGCCGGAGGTGACCCCCCGGGAGCTGAAGGCTCGTTTGAACAGCGGGGAGTCGGTCCGACTCATCGATGTGAGAGACCCGAACGAATGGTCCCTGGTGAACCTCGAGCACTGCGGGGCCCGCCTCGTGCCTCGGGATCGTCTTTCGGAGGCGACAGCCGAGCTGCTCGGAACGGATGGGCCCATCATCCTCTACTGCCGAACAGGAGAACGGAGCGTGCTGGCCGCCCGGGAGCTCATGGAGGCCGGCGTGACCGGAGTGGAATGGCTAAGCGGAGGAATCCTGGCCTGGCAGGAGCAGGTGGATCCGTCCCTTCTGCGGTACTGAAGCGTCGAGCCGGACCGAGACCCCGGGAGATTCCATGCCCTCATCGAAGCCCAACCCCATCTTTCCCTTTCTGGTCGAGCAGGCCGTCATGATTCTGGACGGGGGGCTGGCCACTACGCTGGAGGACCGGGGTTGCAACCTGAATCACGACCTGTGGTCGGCTCGGGTGCTTGTCGATAATCCGGAGCTCATCCGGGAGGTCTACCGGGATTTCCTGACCGCCGGTGCCGACTGCCTTGCATCCATCAGCTACCAGGCCACCATCGAGGGCTTCCGGCGAAGCGGCTTCACCGAAGAAGAAAGCGTGGAGCTGCTGAATCACTCCGTGGAGCTAGCCCTGGACGCCCGGGACCAGTTCTGGGCGAACGGGAAGAACCGGGTTGGTCGCCTGAAGCCCCTGGTGGCTGCCAGCGTGGGACCCTATGGGGCCTTTCTGGCCGACGGCTCCGAGTACACGGGGGACTATGGGCTGAGCGTCGAGGAGCTTCGGGATTTCCACTGGCCCCGTTGGCACGTCCTTGCCGGGACGGAAGCGGACCTCCTGGCCTGCGAGACGATTCCGAATCTTCCGGAGACCCGGGCCCTCCTGGAGCTTCTCCGGTCCACTCCGCACCGGTGGGCGTGGCTGAGTTTCTCATGCCGTGATGACGGCAGCCTCCGGGACGGCACTCCCCTGAGAGAGGTGGCAGAGCTCTGCGAACGGGAAGAGCAGGTGGCGGCGGTGGGGGTGAACTGCGTGGCTCCCGAATGGGTGCCGCGCCTTCTTCAGGAGCTCCGGAGGGGGACAACCAAGCCCCTCCTGGTGTATCCCAATTCCGGAGAGACCTACGATGCCGTGGAGAAGGTCTGGCGGGACGCTCCCACCCCGGAGGTCTGGGAGACGGCCCCCCTCGAATGGGTTTCGGAGGGCGCCAGCGTCGTGGGTGGATGCTGCCGGACGGCACCGGAAACCATCAAAGCGCTACGCCGCCGCCTCATCGACTGATGGAGGACGCTGAAGGGACAGCCATCGAGAAAGCGCTGCGAAAGCTCAGAGGTCTGATGGGAATGGGCGTGACCTCGGGGACCCTGGGCTCGGCCGGGGCACGCCGGGCGGCCCTCCAGGAACCGAAAGAACCCCTCCTCCTGGGCTCCGAGCTGGAATAGCCCTCCGGACCCGGGTGCTCCGGGGACGGGCGGCGCCGGGGGGCAGTCCGAGACAACCCCTCCTTCACGCCAGCACCGGCATCCCCATGAGGGGCCAGATAACCCAGACGAAGACCGTCAGGACCACCAGGAGGATGAGGCTGGCGGGAATTCCCACCAGGAGGAACTCCTTGGTGCTGAACTGGTCGCTGGCGTAGGCGATGGCGTTGGGGGCCGCACCCACCAGAAAGAGGAAGGGCATCCCCGCCACCACGAGGGAGGCGAAGAGGATGACCTCCGGCGCCACGCCAAGGTAGGGGGCCATGACCAGAGCCACCGGCATGGTGATGGCGATGGCCGCCACATTCATGATGAAGTTGGTCATGAGCAGGACGAAGAAGGCGATCCCCATGACGAAGAGGAGCCAGTGGGCCCCCTCGAAAAGGGTGAGCCAGTGGACGGCGAGCCAGGACGCCGCCCCCGTCTGCCACAGGCAGAGCCCGATGCTCATGGCCCCACCGAAGAGGAAGACGATGTTCCAGGAGGTGTTCTCCAGGTCATCCAGGGAGAGGACCTTGAAGAGAAAGAGGAGAATCGTGGGCAGGAGAATCAGGGCGCTCTTGTCCACGCCGGCCAGGGCGGGGATGAAGGAGCGGAGGCTGAGAATGGCGATGGCGCCCAGGACGAAGATCAGGGCCAGGATCTCGTCCCGCTTCACCGGCCCCAGGCTCTCGTTCAGGCGAGCCACCCGCTCCCGGAGCCCGGGAATGGTCTTCTTCTCGGGGCGGTAGACGACCATGAAATAGCCCCAGAGGACAAAGGTCATGAGGAGCCCCACCGGCCACATGTACCAGGTAAGCTCGAAGAACCCGATGGTGCGCCCCGTAGTTTCGGCGAAGAAGCCAATGGCCACGGCCCCCCGGGCCGCGCCCAGAAGGGTGATGATGCTCCCCGCTCCGGCTACGTAGGCCATCCCCATGAAGAGCCCCTTTCCGAAGCGGGTGGGCTCGCTCTCGTCGGTGTAGAGGGCATAGACCGCCACCAGGAGGGGATAGATGGTGGCGGCCACGGCCGTGTGGGCCATGATGAGGGTGAGGGCCGACGTCATGGTGAAGCAGCCCAGGTAGATCATGCTCGTCCGCTCGCCCACCAACCCGAGCATCTTGTAGGCCAGCCGCCGGGTCAGGCCCGTCTTGGTGAAGACCATGCCGATCATGAGAGACCCGAAGATGAACCACACCGAGGGATCCATGAAGTCGGTGAATGCGTCCCGGGCCGGCCGGATCAGGAAGAGGGCCTGGACCACGCCGATGGTGATGGCGGTGATCCCGATGGGGACCACCTCCGTAACCCACCAGGTGGCGGCCAGGAAGAAGAGGCCCAGGGCCATCTGGCCTTCCCGGCTCAGGTGGAACTCCTCACCCAGGGGAGAGACGGCCGGCGGCGGAGAGGGCAGGGCGTACACGATGCCGAAAAGGGCCACCCCCAGGAGGATGAGAAGGGTCCGTTTCACCTCCCTCTGGGCCTCGGGGGGTCTCTTTTTCTGTCGGCTCTCCGCCGACGCCCGCTTCATCTTGCGCGGGGCCGAGGAGGCCTGTGAGGATCCTCTTTCGCTCAAACCCTCAGCCGCAGGCTCTTCCATGGACGCCCCAGCGGGTTCGGACGACGAATCTATGGTCATATCAGAGCACCTGTTGTCAGACCGACTTCGAGATCACCCCTCGATATTCATCAGCTCGGCCAACTCGTGGAAAACCTCCACGGAGCGGACGACACCCAGAACCTCGTCCTCGTCCACCACCGGAATGAGGCTCGCGTTCAGGGAGACCATCTCGTAGACGGCCTTCATGAGTGGGTCATCGGGATAAAGGGTCGTGGTAATGGGCCGCATCACGTCCCCGACAGGACGCTTGGCCTGATCACGGAGCCCCTTCAATACCTTCTCCAGGGAACCCTCCTCGGCGAGCTCGGCCAGATGGGGATCCACCCCCACCTCGAAGTAGCTCACCCGGACATCCAATGGCTGATTCACCAGGAAATTGGGCTCCAGACCCCGCATGATGTCCCGACGCCGCACGATCCCCACCAGCTCGTCGTCGTGGTCGAACACCAGCAACACCCTGGGAAGAGACCGATGGCGTCCCACATCCAGATGGGCGTCTCTGATGAGCGCTACGGCCCGGCTCAGAGGATCTGTGATGCGGACCCACGGGTACTTGTCCAGGGGAATCATGATCTCGCGGACCCTGGTGACCTCATCCGACCTACTGGAAGATGGTCCGGTCATGGAACTCACCACCCCTTCTTCCGCATGATGTCCGAGACCTTGTCCTCGATTCGCTTCTCTTCCATGGACCAACGCCTGGTGGCTGCCATCTCGATCTTGGAAACCAGCGTGTCGATGTCGGCAGGCTTCTCCAGAAGGTCCAGGGCACCCACGCGGATGGCGGTAGCTGCCTGCTCCAGGGTAGCCTGCCCCGTGAGAAGGATGACTTGAAGGTCCGGGTTGATTTCCAGGAGCCCCTCGAGGGTCTCGATCCCGTCCATCCCGGGCATGACCATGTCCAGGACGATGGCATCGAACACCCTCTTCTCCGAAGCTTCCAGGGCCTCCCGGCCACTGTGGGTTTTCACGACACTGATGTCCCTTGCCTCGAGGCGATCTCCCAGCACATCCACGAAATCCACCTCGTCGTCCACGAGAAGGACGGTGCAGTCACTCATTCAAACCACCTCGCCTTCCTCCTTGGCGTTCGGATCCGTCCTCTTCCCGGCCTCATTGAGGACACGAATCAAGCGATCAATCTTCACCGGCTTCATGAGATAGTCGAAGGCTCCCAGGGCCATCCCCTCCTCCACGCTGTCCTCCGAGCCGTGGCCCGTGAGGAGGATGACCTCGGGGCCCGACGGCTGGGTCTTGATACGCCGGATCACCTCCAATCCTCCGAGGCCGGGCATCTTCACGTCCAGGAGGACCACATCGCAGCTCCCGGTCTCCAGGAACTGCAGGGCCTCGGCGCCGTTGGTCACACCGTGGGCTTCGAACCCCCGCAGACTCAGGCGCTCCACCAGAGCGCTGACGAGCTCCTCTTCGTCATCCACGATCAGAATCTTCAATGGCTCCATGCCCGCTCCTAGCTCTCGGCTTTGCCCCTGGGCAGGGTGACGACGAAGCGGGTACCCACTCCCTCTTCGCTCTGAACGGAGATCTGCCCTCCCAACTTCTGGACGATCCCGTAGGTGATGGAAAGTCCCAATCCGGTGCCTCCCCCTTTCTTGGTCGTGAAGAAAGGGTCGAAGATGTGGTCCAGGTGATCTTTCGGAATCCCCACGCCGTCATCCTGAACCCAGACGGACACCTCCTCGGCACCGGCCTCGATGATCCCGATCTGCAGACGTCCTCCGTCGTCCACGGCGGCGAAGGCGTTGTTGACGATATTCAAGAACACCTGCTGAAGCTGTCCCCGGTCCGAGACAATCTTCGCCGGTTCTTCGGGAAAGTCGAAATCGATCTCGATGTCCCGGTAGGCGGCCTCCTTCTCCAGGAACGTAAGGACCTCCTTCAGGAGATTCTCGAGATTGATGGTCTCGGTCCTGACCTGCATGTGCTTGGCGAAGCCCAGAAGGCGGTGGGTGATGCCACCGCACCGATCCGCCGAGCGGAGGACCGAGTCAACCAGGTTGAGGAGGCGTTCCTTCGGGGGCATGGTCTCGGACATGAGGAGCAGGTCCTTCAGGAGACCGGCCTTTTCGGTGATGATGGCAACCGGATTGTTGATCTCGTGGGCCACGCCTGCGCTCAAACGTCCCAGGGCCGCCATCTTGTTGTGATATTCCATCTTGTGGAAGGCCGCGGCCCGGGCAAGATCCGCCTCCCGAGCCCGGTTCACCATCCATGTGGCTCCCCACACCACCACACCCAGAATCAGGATGATGCTTCCCCCCAGGAACAACAGCAGGTTGCGACGGAGGCCGGCCCAGCTCGGAGGTTTGGCCTGCTCCGGGCTGGTCATGACCAGTACGAAGGGCGAACTCTCGATGCCGGTATAGGCCACAATCTGCCCTCCCCTCGAGGGGGCGGGAACCTCGAGGATCTCGGTCTGGGTGCTGTAGGGGAGGGATGGAATCCGGGCCGGTTGCAACACCGAGCCGTGGGACCGGGACGGGGTCTGGAGGATGCCCCTCTCGTTGACGAGAAAAACGTCCCCCCCGGGTTGGGCCAGGAGGCTCGCCACCAGACGATTGATGTACTCGGTGTCGATGGTGGCCCGGAGGACGAAGCCCTCCTGGGGTTCCGTTTCACGGTACATGGCGATGACAAAGTGGGGAAAATCCCGGTACCCCAGGAAGACCTCGCTGACGAAAGTGCCCTGGCGGATGACCTCCTGGAACCAGGGAGCGTGCTGATAATCCCTGCCCTCCAGCTCGTAGGGTCCGGCGTAGGCGAGCTGGGTCCCCCCCGCTTCGATGACCCCCAGGTCGGTGAAGCCGCCGAAGGAGGTCTTCATGTCCTCGAGGATGGTCTCCAGCGTAACCGAGTCGGTGAGTTCTTCGTGGGTCCGGTTTCGCGCCACGAAGCGGAGGGCAGCCCTCCTCTCCTCCAGAAAGGCCTCCAGGGCCAGCTTCCCGTTGGCTGCGAAGCGGACCATGGGCCGGGTCTGCTCCTCCCTGAAGGCCTGCTCGTACTGCCGGTAGTTCACCCAGGTCATGATGACCAGGGGGGTCACCGCCACCAGGGAAACGGAGAGAACGGCCGCGAGGAGAATCTTCCGGTAGCGTCGCCCCGAGACGAAAGACCCCACCTCCCTCTCGGCCTGGCCACCGGAAAGCCCGTTCTCGCCCTTCAACCCGTTCATGAGAGTCTGCCTCTACCTCCCCTTCCCTGCCTCGCCGGCCTTCTTCACCTTCTCCATGAGGTCGGCGATGTCCACGGGCTTCCGGAGGTAGTCGAAGGCACCCAGGTTCCGGGCCTCCACCTCCTCCTTGTCCGATCCGTGTCCGGTGAGGATGATGACCTCGACCTCGGGGTAGTTTTTCTTCACCGCATCGAGGACCTCCAGCCCCCCCATCCCGGGCATCTTCAGATCCAGGACCATGACGTCCGGGACGTCCCCCTCCAGCATGGCGAGGGCTTCCTCCCCGTTGAGGGCCACATTGCTGCCCAGGTCCCTCATCTCCATGCGCTCGGCCATGGTTCGCACATAGTCCTCCTCGTCGTCCACCAGGAGAACCTTCAGCCCTTCGGCCCCGTCTTCCTGTCCCCCCCTGGCCTCCCGGGCGGCGCCGTGTGCCCGCTCCATGATGCTTCGCGCCGCTTCGGGCATCCCTCCCTCGGCCAGGGCCGCCGCCTGCATGCTCCCCTCGAATTCCTCCCCCTGGTCCTTGAGGAATTCCTTGGCCGCCTGGATGCTTTTTCGCCAGGCGCCCTGGATGGTTTCCACCAGGTCCCCGGTATCGGCGGGCTTCTGGAGGTATTCGAAGGCGCCGAGGCGGCGAGCCTCCTTCTCTTCCTTTTCCCCGCCGTGGCCCGTGAGAATGATGACCTGGATGTGAGGATGATCCTTCTTGACCTTCTCCAGGACCTCCATCCCGCCCATCCCGGGCATCCTGAGATCCAGGACGATGACGTCGGGAGGGTCCCTGTCCAGGACATCCAGCGCCTCCTCGCCGTTCAGGGCCACCTGACTCTGCAGATCACGCATGTCCATGCGCTCTGCCATCGCCTTCACATAGTCTTCCTCGTCGTCGACGAGGAGCACTCGAACTTTGCTCATCTGGTCGTTGATCCTCCGGCGGCGGAAAGGGACACGGTCAACCCTCCCCCTGCCGGGAAAAGAGAAGTCGAATACCGAACCCGGCCTCCATGCTCTCAACCTCCACGCCGAGCATCCGGGCCAGAGCTTTCAGATACTCCCAACCTTCCGATTGGGTAGGGGCTCCCATCTCCTCCCCCCTCCCTTGCGGGTCCCCCCGGAACTCCACCACGCCCGCATCCCCCGCCTTCCTGGCCTCCACCGTCACCAGGGATCCTTCGGGGAGCTCCTCCAGACACCGTTCCATGGCGCCGAAGAGCGTCATCTGAAGGCAGAGGGGGTTCACCGTGGCGAGGCATTCCTCGGTGGCCTCACCGGTCTCGACTCTCTGTCTTTTCTTGCGGGCGAACCGCTGACTGAGAAAGACCACCTGCTCCACCTCGGCGGCCAGATCCACGGCGGCCTGGTCGTGATCCACGGCGTGGGAGAGGCGGTTCAGGTTGGTGAGGATCTCGGCACCCCGCTTCACCTGGGTGTCGATGCGCTCCACGGCCCGGGCCACCTTCTCCGGGTCCAGGGAGCCCTTTCGCTCGTACAGACGAACGAGGTCTCCGATGAGACCGGCCGATTCCTTGATGATGGCCAGGACGTTTCGGGTTTCATGGGTGGCGCCGGCCGTCATGGCCGAGAGGAACGCCGCTTCCCGGTGTTGAGAGGGTGTCATCCTCGTCAAGTTCCTGGCCGCCTTCCGCCACGGGGGACGGTGAGAGTCGAAAACCGCCCGGATTTCGGGCGGTTCCTGGAGACTCGGTGCCAGCCTAAACTGGCAAAACACCCCATTGCCCGGCAAGAGGGAAAAAGATCACGAATTGGCCCGGGAGGCCCCGATGGATTCCCATGGACCAGCAGGACCTCCGACTTCGAGGGTCTACCCGATTCCGCGCAGTGCCCCGACCGGCGGGCGCGGCCCGCGGTTGGGGGC
>CAYXGM010000024.1:0-9965 GCA_964464555.1 uncultured Gemmatimonadaceae bacterium
ATCACCCAGTCGAAGACCGCCAGGAGGACCGGGAGCATGGTGAGTCCCACCGAGAAGGTCAGTCCCATGCGGAAGAGCACCGGACCCGTGGGCAGGAGCTTCCGCTTGAAGAGCTTCTCCAGGAGGAGCTCCGCCGCCGGACCCAGGGTGTAGCAGATGTTGGCCAGCGTCCCGTAGACGATGATGGGCGTGAGGAGGATGGGAATGGTGTGGGGATCGGGAGGGAGGGAAGTGAAGAGCTTGAGGAGGCCGAGGGAGAGGATCCCCGACCCCCCGACGATGGCATTGTAGGCCAGCCTTCGCTTCTCCCACCACTTGACGATGCCGCCGGTGGTCCGGGGTGCCGGCGCGGGAAAGAGGAAGTCCACCAGCCCGTTCCCCTCCGACCTCGACGGCAGGCCGTAGACATCGACATCCACACCGTCCAGCAGGTCGTCGCTCATGATTTCGATCCCGAGCCAGTCAGAATGTAGATGGCCCAGGGGGAGATCCGGTCCTCGGAAACCCATTCGAAGCGGTCCGAAGGTCCCCCCAGGGGACGGTGAACGGTGACGACCTCCAGCCCCACCCGCCCGTAGAGCTCCCGGTAGGCCTCGTCGGTCCAGAGTACGTCGTCCACCGGCCGCTGATCGGACTCGTCCAGGATGACGATGCGGACGGTGTCGCCGACGTCCGCAGTCTCGTTCTCCGGGAAGTTCCGGGGAGAGAGGGACACCCATTCGTTGGTGTAGAGCTCCGGAGACGACACCAGGTTGACCATCCGGCCGCCGTCGACGAGGAGGCCGCGAAGCTCCAGGAGGAGGCTCGCCCGCTTTTCCCACGTGGGGATGTTGTCGAAGGTCAGGGAGGAGAGGACGAGGTCGAAGCTCTCTCCGGCCAGGCTCCCCAGCTCCCCGTCGGGAACCAGGAGGTAGTGGCCCTCCGGATCCCGGGATCGGGCCTGGCGGAGCATGGGCTCGGAGACGTCCACTCCCAGGACCTCGTACCCGAGCCCTTTCAGGAAGCGGGTGGAGCGCCCGGCGCCGCACCCGAAGTCCAGGGCACGGGTTCCGGTGACGTGCCGCTCCAGGAGAGTCGGAAGGTCCCGGAAAGCCAGGTAGTAGGTCCCGGGAAACTCCAGGCTGGCGTAAGCCCGGGCCCGGGCCTCGTCCAGATAGACGTTCCGGAAGCCCACCTCGGCCCCTCCCCGGTCCTCAGGCTCCTTGAGCGCCATCGGCTCCGGGAGATGAAGACGCCGATTCTCCTTCCGCCGTCCCTTCCCCTCCCCTCTCCAGACGGCGCTCCAGCGCATCCATCCGCGCCTGCAGAGACGCCAGCTCGTCCAGGATCCGGTCCTCCCGGGGGCCGCCGATCTCTCCCCCTCGGCCGGGCCGGAGTCCTCCGGGGCTGAAAACCCCGGCAAGGAGAGCAATGCCGATGAAGCCCACGATCAGACCGATGAGGATGCCCTCCCCGATCCCGAATCCGGTCATGGTGTGTCCTTTCGTTGCGGTGCCGCCAACTAAGAATCGGGGGCGAGGTGGGCAAAGGGCAAGGCGTACCCCCCGGTTCCCACGCCGCAGCAGCCCAACCCCGGCCCGCCGGGTCTCAACCCGCTCCTTCCCCCGCCTTTCCCTCCGACATGGACGGCGGAGCAGTGGCCGGGTCCGAACCCCACACCCTGTTCGGCTCGGGCCCCATCTCCAGGACCAGGATCCCCCCTGCCCAGAGCTCGCTGTGCCGGATCCAGGCCCGGTCCAGGGGCTTTCCGTTCAGCATCGCCGACTGGACGTACCGGTTCTTCACGGAGGATCCCGGAGCCTCCAGGGAGAACACCCTGCCCCCTCCGACGGTGATCTCCACCTTCTCGAAGACCGGGGATCCGATGACGTAGTAGGGTTCCCCGGTGCACGCCGGAAAGAGCCCCAAAGCCTGGTAGACGAACTGGCTGCTCATGGTTCCGGTATCGTCATCCATCCCGGGGAGCCATCCCGCCGGCTCGTCGAGGAAGACGGGACGACGGTGGGGCTCCTTCAGCAGCCCGTGGTTGTGATAGATCTGGACCACCGTGTCGGTGGTGAAGTGTCGGGACCACTTCTGGGTCAGCCACGGGCGTCCCGCCCAGACGAAGAGGAAGGGGTAGGCCAGAGGGGGCTCGTTCAGCGCCATGTGACGGTCGGATTCGAAGTAGTACGCCAGGTTCTCGGCGAAGCGGGCCGGTCCTCCGTCCAACTCCACCAACGCTCCCACATCGTGGGGCACCCACCACCGATAGTGCCAGAGGTTTCCCTCGTAGAAGTGGGCATCGATCCGGTCGGCCTTCCGGTACCGGACCGGCCGCCCCTTCGGCGTCATGAACCCTCTGGGCCGGCCCTCCACGTCCCGCTGGTCCGCAACCCAGTGCCGCCGGTAGCCCAGGGCACCGGGGCGGTGACGGGCGGCCTCGTCGTCCAACCCCAGACGCTCGGCCAGGCGCATGGCGACCCACTGGCTGTAGGCCTGCTCCAGGACATTCCCGTGGTGGTAGGCCGTAAGGTCCTTGTAGGCGCCCCGGACCCGATCCGGGTCCACCAGCCCCTTGGCCAGAGCCTCGAGGACGATGGCCTGCATCATCTCGTTCCGTACCGAGGGGGTGGGCCAGAGACCCTCGGCCCACTCCGGCACCGGTCCCGCCTGGTAGAGGGTGAGGATGGAACCGGCCATGTCGGCCAGAACCTCCGGAGCCAGGAGCCCGATGAGGGCGGACTTCCGGTAGTCGTCCCAGGTGCTCCAGCCCGAATAATGCACGTGGCCCGCCTCGGCCTTCCGGATGCGCGGGTAGTCCGATGCCACCCTGTAGCGTCCGTCCGAAGACGTGGCGTTGTGGGGCAGGAGGAGGCTTCGGTACAGCCCGGTGTAGAAGAGCCGCTTCAGAGGGACCTTGCCGGGATCGTCGTCCATCACCCGGATTCTTCCGAGAACTTTCCGCCAGGCGCGCCGGGCCTCCGCTCTGGCCGCGTCGAAGTCCCCGGCCGCCGGATCGGCGTCCAGCTCGGCCAGGGCCACGGCCTCGCTGACGGGGGAAAGGGCCACACGAAGGTCCACCGCCGAATCGCCGGCCAGGATGACCCTGAACCGGCCCTCGCCCTCCCCGGTGAGCCGCAGATCCGACACCTGGCCCTCCAGGCGTGCGGCAAAGTGGAGCCGATGCAGCATGTCACGGCTCTCGTCGCAGACGTTGGGGGCCGTGACCTGCCCCGTCACCGTTCGGTCGTCGATGATGCGGACCCTGGCCTGCCCCTCTCCTCCCAGGGCATGCCCGGCGTCGAACCGGATCTCCGCCATCTCCTCGTCTCCGGGATAGGTGTACCGGTGATAACCCACCCGGGGGCCCACGGTCATCTCGGCGACGAGATCTGAGGTGAAACGGACCCGGTAGTACCCCGGCTCGGCCCGCTCGTCTGAGGTCTTGTGAAGAGAGGTCCAGATGGGTCCCGGCGGCTCGGGAGTGACCAGAAGGGTCCCCCCGGCCCCCCGACAGCCCACCCCTCCCAGCCGGGTGTGCGAGAACCCGAGGATCCGCCGCTCCAGGTAGTCGTAGCCCGCATGGCCCTCTCCGGGGGTGTCGGGGCTGAGCTTCACCAGACCGAAGGGAAAGGTGGCCCCGGGATAGAGCTGTCCGTGGTCTCCGGCAGTGCCGATGAAGGGATCGATCCATTTCAGGATGTCCCCGGCCTGGGCGGCTGGAAGAGAGGGCGCGACGAACGTCCTCCCTGGATCCGGGCCGGACCGGGCCGGCGGAGGGGACCCCATGCAGGCCGCCAGAAGGGAGACGAGGAGACCGAAAGCGGGAAAACGCATCTGGTGAGGATAGGGCTCCAGGGGGATCTTTGGAAGGATTCCTCGGGCTCGGTGTAAGCCGAGTTCGGTGCTGCCACCGAACACATAGCGCTCGTTCCTTCAGAATTCCCAGGAGAACTCCTCATGTCCCGGACCAAAGGCACCATCGGAATTCTCACCGGCGGAGGCGATGTGCCGGGGCTGAACCCGGCCATCCGGGCCATCACCATCCGAGCTCTCCGGGAGGGCTACGACGTCATGGGCATTCGCAGGGGGTGGGCCGGCCTGGTGGACCTGATTCCCGATCCCGAAGCCCCGAACCAGCACAACGTCCAACACCTCACCGAGGATCTGGTGAACCGGGCCGGACGCACGGGGGGCACTTTTCTCCACACCTCCCGGACCCGCCCCAGCCATCTCCCGGGCTTCGAGGTTCCGTCCCATCTCCAGGATCGTTTCGGCGACGAGGTCAACGACGTCACGCAAGCCGTGCTGGAGAACCTGGACTTTCTGGGCGTGGACTATCTCATTCCCATCGGCGGGGACGACACGCTGAGCTATGCACAGCGGCTCCACCAGGAAGGGGTCAAGGTCGTGGGGATTCCCAAGACCATGGACAACGACGTCCCGGGCACCGACTACTGCATCGGCTTCAGCACCTGCGTGACCCGGACCATCGAGATGGCCCACCGGCTCCGGACCAGCGCCGGCTCACACGAGCGGTTCCTGGTGCTGGAGGTCTTCGGACGGTACGCCGGCTACACCGCCATCCTCCCTGCCATGGCAGGGGCCGCGGACCGGTGCGTGATCCCCGAGCATCCCTTCAACATGGAGCACCTCACCGAGCTCCTGGTCTACGACCGCAACCGCCACCCCAGCCGCTACTCGGTGGTCCTGGTCTCGGAAGGGGCCCGGCCCGAGGGCCAGGAGGACATGATCTTCAGGGAGACGGAGCGGGACCAGTACGGCCACCGGAAGCTGGGCGGCATCGGGGACCTGGTGAGCGCCCGCCTCAAGGAACTCTCCCCCGGCTACAACGACGGCCGGAGGATCAACGTGGTGAACCAGCGCCTGGGGTACCTGGTGCGATCCGGAGACCCCGATGCCACCGACTCGGTGGTCCCCATGGCCTTCGGGAACCTGGCGCTGGACCTGATCCTGGAGGGAACGTCGGGGAGGCTGGTGAGCCTCAGGAACGGGGTGTACGACTCGGTGCCCATCGAGGTAGTGACGGGCCGGAAGAAGGTGGTGGACATCCACAAGTTCTACAACGCCGAGCGGCTCCGGCCCAGGTACACGACCTTCGAGGGCAAGCCCCTCCTGGTCATGACCAGCGACGTGTGAGGGGAGACGGGCGTCAGCCCGGGCAGACGGTGGGCGTCAGAAGGGCCCGGGCGTGCCATTCACCGGCGCTCCAGTAGCCCCGGCCCCGTGACACCTGGACATCCAGCGACTCGAAGAAGCCCTCCAGGGCCTCCCCGGTCCAGCTTCCCGTGAACCCCCGCCACCCGGGCCCCGGGAGATCGCCGATCCAGAGGGATCCCTCGGCGTCGATCCACCACATCACCTCCTCCTCCCGGTCTTCCACGACCCACGACGCTACCCGGGCTACGGCCAGAATCTCCTGGCCCGGGAGAGAGGCCGATTCCTCCTCACGGGCCGGCGCAGGACCAAAAGAGGATGGGGAGGATGGGGCCGCAGGCGCCGACGGAAAGGAGGCGGGGTGGGTGAGGGAAGATCATGGAGTTCTCATCCTCCGACTTCAGCCCCCGGCATCCAGCACGACCACCGTCTGAATCCCCAGGCTATCGCTCCTGTGCCCATAGATTCGGCCGTCCCGGACGGACTCCACGGTGATGTCGGGGAGGATCACCCGGCGCAGGGGCCCGCCGTCTGCGGGGAACACCACCCATCGTTCCCCTTCAACCCCCGGTGGCGTGACGTGCCGGGCCCACAGGTTTCCGCCGTGGGATACCACGAAAGTCTCGTAGCTCCCGAACCGGTCGGGGAAGGGCGCCTCGGCCGGATGGGGTCGGTCCATGGCCTCCTGCTCGGCCAGGTAGGCTTCCCGGTGCGCGGCCGTCACCCGGGGTGGCTCCGCATCTTCCCGAAGGATGCGGTTGAGGCGGCCCCGACCGTCGTACACCCTGATCTCATAGCTCCCCAGGTCGGCCAGATAGATGGCCTCGGGCCCCACGGCCCACGCCAGGAGGCCCGAGAAGGGGATGCGGGCGTAGAGATTCCGGGGATCGTCCGACGACCCGGTCTCCCAGACCCAGTTCGCCGTGAACTCTCCCACATCCACCTCCCATTCGCCCGGGCTCTGGCCCGGATCGACGTCGGATCCGACCCCCACCAGAGTAATGGGCAGGCGGGTGGGCCGCCGCCCGGCGCTCCCCTCCAGCATCATGCACCCCCACCCCGAGATGACCCGGGTGCCGTCGGCCAATACACCCATGAGGCCGGGGAACGCACAGGGTCCCTGGGCCCGGGGAGACTCGGTGGGAAGGTCGCCGGCATACGAGGCCCCCCGGACCAGTGTGCCCGAAGAGTCGAAGACCACGACCCGCCTGCGCCTGGCGTCCCGGACCATGAGGGTGTCCCCGGCCCGGACCCACACCGCGGACAGGAAGCCGAACTCCCCGGGCCCCTCTCCCCGGCGCCCCACCGTGCGGATGTGCTCGCCCTCGGGCGAAAAGAACCGGAGCTCGTGGGTGCCCCCATTGGCCGCCACCACATTGCCCGAGGCCAGGCCTACTACGGTATTGAGGCGGAAGAACTCGTAGTTCTCTTCTCCCTCCCGTCCGACGGTGAGGAGGGGCTCCGGCGGAACGGTGTCGGTGAATTCGCCACCAGGATGGGTGACGATCCGGATGCCGGCCGAGTCCCGGACTTCGGGTTCGGAGGTGAGTACCCCCCTTTCCTCTCCCGCACAACCCCAGACCACGGTGGCGGCCAGACACGCTGCGACGAACCACCGCCTACGGCAATTGTTGCTCACGGGTTCATCCCCTTCTCGAAGATCCGAAAGCTCCCCCCGTCCCCGTTGCTACTATCCCGATAGTAGGATGATGCACCGGCCCGGATGCGATGTCAACGATGGCGGCAGCAGGGGGAGCCTCGGCAGCCCGGAATCCCCCGGGGCCCTATCTCTCAATGCGAAAGACGTAGACGTACTGAACGTCGAGCTCGTCGTGACCGACCAGGTACAGCCTGTCATTTCGCACCACCGGATCCATCCACGGATAGAGCTCGAAGCCCTCCAGTTCGAGAGATCCCAGGTATCGCCCGTCGGGGTCCACGACCTTCAGCAGCCCCCGGCCCGGGTCCGTGGGCACCTGGATCCAGAGGTAGCCATCGGGATCCACGTAGAGTCCCTCGAAAAAGGGCTTCACGTCCGGGATCCGGTCCATGTCCAGCTCTCCGCCGAGCTGCCGGAACCGCTCCGGCCCCGATCCCGCTGCCCACTCGTCCACCTCCCCGGGAGTGACCGGCACGGGCTCGGCATCGACCAGGATCTCCATGAGCGTGTCCCCCGCAAGGGTCGAGCGGAAGAGCCTGAACTCGCTTCCGTGACCGTGCCAGAGATCTCCGTTCCCGGCCAGATGATAGACCGAGCCCGGCGCAAAGGGCACGGCCATGGACATCCCCCCTCGGTCCGTCCGTATGCTGAAGGCCTCGTAAGGCGGGGCGTCGGAGAGGGGCAGCATGACCGTGTCGCCGGGGGGAGTCTGGGCCGAGCCGAAACCCAGCTCATGGAGGGACGTGCCCAGGAGTGCCGGATTCCACTCCTCGCTATCTCCCTCCCTCACCGAGCCCTGCTCGTAGACCCGTTCCCCGGTTAGACCTCCCCGGAACACCCAGCCGTAGAAGCCCAGTCGCCGGGGCATGGAGGCCAGGAAGTCCCCGTCCCGCGAAAGGACGGTATAACGGCCGCCCCTCTGGTCGATGACCAGCAGCGAGTCCGGGGAAAGCCACTCCAGCCCGTTGGCCGCCTGGTACTCGCCGGGTCCTTCCCCCTCCCGGCCCACCGTGTGGAGAAGCTCCCCCACCGGAGAGTAGATGCGAAGGTGGCTCACCTGCCGGTCCAGGACGTAGATGCGACCGTCCTCATCGGCCTGAAGTCCCGAGATCTGCGCGAAAATCTCCCCTTCCTCCCCCTCCACGGCACCCAGCGTCAGCTCCGGCTCCAGGCGCCATCCCCCGTCCTCCCCCCAGACACCCGTCGCCGGGTTGGTAACGCGCACGGCACCGCTGAAGAGGGTATCGGCGGTTCCCGTCCAGCCGGCTTCCCGGGGTTCCGGGGCGCAGGCCGAAAGGGTGAATAGGAGAAACCCGAGGCCCCTGCCCCAGGAAGCGAAATCTACGTTTCGGATCATCACTCCTCCCGGCTTACGGCCCAAACGGAAAAGTTCTTGTCCTTCTTCTGACCCACCCCCACGGCCCCCTTCAACATGTAGAGAGCCATGCACCAGTCCGGCTCGAATCCGCTGGAGGTGGAGGACCAGTAGGCCTCCTGCACCCCCGTGAAGGGATGGTCGGCAGGGAGGGCCGGCGTGTGCCGGGAGGCGTCCACCAGGGACTCCAGCTCGTTGATGGTGGGGAGAACCCAGGACGAGCGTCCCCCTCCTTTCTCCTGGTTCAGCTCGTTCACCACCCGGAAGGCTTCCTCCCAGGTAGTCCACCGGCCGGCCAGGTCGGCGTTCCGGGTCCAGACGAGCCCGGTGAGCCGGTCCAGAACGGCCTTCCCCGCCTCCTGGAACCTGGGCTCCGGCCACGGCACTCCCATGGCGAGCTCCCCATCCTGGCCGGTGCCCCGGCAGGCGATCTTCCGGCCCCGGGTGTCGTAGCAGTGCGCCTGTCCCGTGTTCAGATACAGGCGTGGGGAGTTGCCGGCGGCTCCTTCCCCATGGATCATCCGGTTCTCCTGGCCTCGGCTCTGAAAGGGTGTTGCGAAAGGGGGGTGTGGCCTGCGACCCGAAGTACCTGGCGAGGCACTCCGGACAGATCCCGTGGGACACCTGCACCCGCTCGTGCTTTTCCAGGTACTCCTCCACCGAGCGCCAACACCCCTCGTCGTCGCGAACGGAGTTGCACCACGAGCAGATGGGAAAGAGGCCCTGGAGCGCGTCTCCACCCACCGATAGCTCCCGTCCGCACAGCGAAAGCGGTACTCGATGGGCTCCACAGGATCCGGGTCCACGTGGCCTTCGTGGTTCTCCGCGATCTCCTTCGCATCGTCTGGATGGAAGTCGTTGTAGGCCGACGTTCCCAGCAGATCACCGGGGTCCCATCCAAAGAGCCCGCGAACCGAGGGAGAAGCGAAGCGGTAGGCCCCCGACGGGCTGTGGATGCTCAGGAAGTCCGAACCGAACCGCGCCAGGAGCGCCCAGACCTCCGGGTCCTGGGGAGCGAAGGGGGCAATGCGTGGCGTTTCGTCACGGCTTTCCAGGGCCCGGCGAAGCTCGGCCGCCTCCCTCTCCATCTCGATGAGACGGGCAAGTTTGTCTCTGAAAATCGGGTTATCGGGCATCCCCCCCTCGCCGGATCCATGAGGCCTCCTACGGAGATCAATGCGGGGGAAGGTCCGGTGCGTCAAGGTGGAGAGTGGATGGTCCGCTCCCGGACCGGTCCCGCCCTCGCTCCAGCGGGCCGGCACCACTTCCTGGTTGCTTCCTGCTCCCTCAGTCCAGCAGCGCCCGCACCGCTTCCTGCTCGGCCTCCAGCTCCCGCATGGACGGGCCGGTGATCTCCCGGGCGCCCCGCTGGGCGATCTTGATGGTTCCGAAGGCCGTTACGCCTCCCATGAGCGCCGCCATTCCCGTCATGGTCACGGTGGCCGCCAGGGGCATGGACAGCCCGCCCACACCGAAGAGGAGGGTCGTGAACACGGGCACGAAGGCGCCGGCCACCACGGCCCCGCCCAGACCGAACCGGGTGGCGTTGAGCTCCTCCAGGCGCTTGTTCCTCCCTACGATGCCCAGGTACACCGAGAAGGCACCGCCACCCAGGAATCCCAGCGCCGCCGAGTTCACCGCGGCCACCAGGGCAAAGGGGAGGAAGGACACGGGGGGGGCGATGACGAAGAAGGAGAGGGTGGACAGGACCAACGACCCGGCGGCCCAGCCCGCCGCCCAGACCAGTGCATTTCCGATGGCTCCCCGGAT
>CAYXGM010000024.1:10065-14178 GCA_964464555.1 uncultured Gemmatimonadaceae bacterium
CCGACGCCCGCCCGTCGGGTGTCCGGACTGGTTCTTCGGTCCAGAAGTTGTCGGCGCGGCGCTCCTGCGCCCTGCTCCCTTGAGTCAACGGAGTGAGCACGAGCGGCAACTCTATTCATCGGAGCCCGGGCCACTGCTGAGGTCTCAAGACTGCTTCAATCCGGTGGCCGATCTACCTTCGTTCACGCTCCAACTCATATACGCACACCGATTCCACGTCCATCTCGTCCCTCTGGATGCCCACTACAGCATCCGAGTTGATCACCGAAGGCTCAAGCCGACGCGGCATTGACATGGGGTCGAGTCTCTCTCCGGCGGGTGAGAGCACAAGCCAATCTCCCCCAATCCCGGGCCGGTGGTACATCCCAAGCTCAAGAGCGTGCTGGAGCGGGTCGAACGGTCGTATCCAAAGGAACCCTTCGTCGTCGAGGATGGCGGCCCAGAAGACGGATACTCTGTCGGGGCGGGGAAACGCGTCCAGGCGTTGGCGTATCTCCTGAGCTCGGTCCGGGTCGGCCCTGGAAACCACCTCTTCCACCACTTGTTCGTATGCCCTGTCCGGGGACAGCGAAGCACCCGGATCCCAGGCCACCTCACCCTCCGGCTCTCCGTCGGCCCCGAATACTTGAAGAGTCGGGGAGAGAGTCTCACCCGCATAGATCCTCTCGTCTCCCACCACGAAGACCGTCTTCGGCGAAAGAGGGTCTGGACCGGAGAAGTTGGAAATACGGTACCGTGCCATTCCTTCGAAGCGGCCTACCTCGCCAAGGTGAGCCCCAGAGCGGTCGAAGCGATGAAGGGCAACTTGGTCTCTTTGGCCCATTCCAGCAGATGCGACACCTTGGATGGCCCAGCCAAAGGACGGAGCTCCAGGTACCGCAGCTTGAGCCGAAGGGACCCGCTCCAACAACACGACCTCTGTTTCCCCGCTTGGCAGAAACCGAGTGATGCGACGGAGATCCCCGTCAAAGGCCTCGACGGTATCTCCGCGCCTCCAAGCCGCGTCCAAGGAAGAAAACTCGCCCGGACCTTCTCCCGGCCGACCGAGCGTGGCCAAGTATTCGCCATCCAGGTCGAAGAGCCGAATCTCCCTGGCTCCGGCAAGCGGCACGACAAGGCGTTGGTCCGGGAGGAGAAACGGTGTCACGACTCTGCCGAACTCTTGAAGACTGTCGCCGCTGAGCACGCCCACGCAGGTACTGGGCGTCTCCTGAATCTGGAGCGGGGCCCCTGGAGGAAGATCAACCTGGGAAACCGGATCCTCCCCGGAGGGTCCGCATCCTGCAAGGAGCGTAAGCGTTGCGGTTGCCAGCAGTTTTCTCATGTGCGTGTTGGGCATGAGGCTCGCATATTCCAGAGATTCCGGTAGGTGAATCCGCTCTCACTTGATTCCGAGTCGGGGTATCCCGAACGGCGGACTCGAGTTTGGATGACACCCGTTTTCCGGACTGTTCCCCTCTCGAGGGTTCCCGATCTACCCACTTCCCCTCACCACCAGCTTCTTCATCGTGATGGCCATGGGTTCCAGCTCGAAGATGGCTTCGGCCGGGTTCGTCTCCGTGACCCGGACGCGGGTCCTCACCTCTTCGAAGCCCACGAGTTGGGCCACCACCTCCCGTTCCCCCACGGGAACGTCCCGAATGAGGAAGCGTCCCTCCCGGTTCGACAGGGTGCCGTCTCCGGTGCCCAGGACGAAGATCTGAACGAAAAGAAGGGCCTCACCGGTGGAGGCGTCGGTGACCACGCCGGAGATATCCCCCGTGGGCAGGTCGGCCACGGCGGCCCGGGACTCGGGGGTGCTGGCGGCCGACCCCGGGGTGTAGAGGCCCGCCCTGGGATCCCCGCTTTCGGCCCGGGCTCCCGCTCCGGTGGTGAACTCGATGGGAAGGGAGATCCAGACCGGCCTCCCCTGATCCCGGTTCAGGGCCGGGGAAAACTCGATGATGTCCGCCACCCGAATGGCGGTATCATCCAGTGCCTTGTGGCCCGAGGACTCGTTCACCAGGGTCCGCTGCACCACGCCTTCCTCGTCCATGAAGAACCAGACCTGGGTCGTTCCCTCCACGTCGGATTCCGTCAGCATCGCCGAATACTGCTCGCGGAGCCCGGCCTGAACCTCCTCCCGGTTCTGGATCTCCGGGAGGACGGTATAGGGCGTGAAGACAGGGCTCACCTGACGCTCCTGGCCCCCTGCGAGTTCCGGGGTGGCGGCAACCCCGGCCTCGTCGACGGCGGTAGCCTGGGTTTCGTCGCCGACGTGAACCCCGGCCTCGCCCCCGAGGGCAGCCTGGGTTCGGTCAGGTGCGGAGGTCGGGCCGACCACGGGAGCGTCCGGTTCCACGGCGTCCGTCGGCCCCGGAGCCCAGCCGGCCAGGACCAGGAGAACGAGACCGGCGCCGGTCAGGAGGCCTCCCCCCAAGAGGGGTCGTTTGGGCAACGGCATGGTCATGATCTTGATCCTCCGTTTGAGGGTCTGGTAGGGCTCCGACAGCATGGCCGCCACGGGACGGCCCCGGCTGGCCCGCTCGCCGACCTCAAGGAGGAGGTCCACGTAGGGCCGGGTACGGTTCGGGTGCCGCCTCAACACCCGCAGATCGCAGTCCCCCTCGATGGCAGTGCGAAGACGGGCCAGTTGCCACCAGACGGGGAGGTGCCAGGGAAGGAGGACGGGGACGATCCCCGCCAGGAGGAGGAGCTTCAGATCCCCGGCCCTGACGTGTTCCAGCTCGTGGTCCAGGATGAGGGCCAGGGCCGCTTCATCGATCTCCTCGCACCATCCCGGCAGGACGATCCGGGGACGAAGGACCCCCACCACGGCGGGCCCCCACTCCTCGGAGATGAGGACGGACCGACCTCCGGCCCACCCTTCCCGCCAGCGCCGGCGCATCCGGCCGGTGCGGAGGACCAGGGCGAGAAAGAAGAGGAAGAGGGCCCCGCTGGTCACGGCCCATGCCACCAGGACCGGGCCGTCCAGCCGCCGGAGGATGGATTCGGGAGGCACCTCCACGGTGATGGGCTCAGGGGGCAAAAGGGTGACCGATCCCTGCACGGCTTCGGCGGGAGCCGTGACGGACGGGGGGGAGGCAGGGGGGGGAGGGGTCGCACGGTTCTCCAGAGTCCAGTGGGCCAGAGGCCAGGCCGCGGAGAGGAAAATCGCACCGACCCAGATCCAGCGAGACGGAAGGCTGTGCACCCGAAGGAAGCGCTCCAGGGCAAGAGCGGCGGCGCCCAGTAGGGTGCCCACCAGGCCGGCATACAGGATCCAGGCGGTGATCATTCCTCCCCCCTTTTCTGGAGTCGTTCATCCAGCAGGGTCCGGAGCTCCCGGAGCTGCTCGTCGCTGAGGGAGCCCCTCCTGAGGAGCCGGTTCATGAGGAGCTCCGGGGAGTTGCCGAAGAGCTTCCGCGTCATCCGGCTGAGGGCGCTGTCCTGGGCTTCCTCCCTGGCCATGTGGGCCCGGTAACGATGGGCCTTCCCGTCGGAGGTGTGCCCTACGTGCCCCTTCTCCTCGAGACGCCGGAGAATGGTGAGGACGGTGGTGTAGGCCAGCTCGTCGTGCAGATCCTCCAGGACTTCGGATACGGTGGCCGAGCCCCGCTCCCAGAGGACGTTCATCACGTCCAGCTCCCTGCTCGATAGAACCATGAGGCGTCTCCGGCGATAGTCCTACTACACGCGTAGTATGATGATACGGGATGGGGCCGCAGAAGTCAACTACAATGGTAGTAGGGCTTGGAGGTGACCGCTTCGGCACGCCTCCCTCCAACTCCACGGGAGGGCAGGAGGAGATGGCGCAGACGGAACTCGGCATGGGTCCCCTCCATCATGGACGGGGCCGAGAGGGTGCACCTGAAAAATCCACTTGAATCATACGACTCGTTTCCCTGAAAGTCTCCCCTGCGCGGGAAGAACTCAACGAGACCGGGGCCGGGTACGAACGGGCCCCTTCAAGGGACCATCGGGACTGTCGGCACCGGGACCCTCGATCCGCACTCGCTCGAGCACGGTCCCTCTGCGGGACCGGCCAATCAGGTGGAGGCGAAGGTCCGGAACGTCAGCATATAGGGCTCGAACCCCGCCTCGGCCCAGAACCCCATGGCCCGGGGATTGGCC
>CAYXGM010000024.1:14278-53934 GCA_964464555.1 uncultured Gemmatimonadaceae bacterium
GGGGATTGGCCCGGATCCTGAAACCGGAGCGGAGGCCGCACGGCGTCATGAGCGTCATCCTTCGTCGTTGAGGAGGAGGAGCCTTCCGTTCAGCGCCCCCCTGTACGCTCCCCTTTCGATGCTCACCCGGCCGTTGACGATGACGTAGGGGATTCCCGAAGGATACCGTCGGGAATCGGCGTAGGTGGCCCGGTCGGCGACAGTCCCGGGATCGAAGAGGACGAGATCGGCCACGGCTCCCTCCTCCAGGACGCCCCGGTCCGGAAGGCCAAGGAAGGTGGCCGGAAGAGAGGTCATCTTTCGCACGGCCTCCTCCAGCGTGAGCCGGCCCTCCTCCCTGACGTACTTCCGCAGGATGCGGCTCTGGCTTCCGAAGGTCCGGGGATGGCCCCGAACGGGTCCGGCCGAGTCCTCCACGATCCGCATCGCCCCCCCGTCGCTGGAGATCATCACCCACTCCTGGCCCAGGGCGTGGAGAAGCTCGGCCTCCGACTGGGACCCACCGCCGTAGAGCAGGTCCGGTTCGTCGAGGACCAGCTCCACGACGAAGTCGAAGAGGTCTTGCCCCTCCGCCACGGGGAGGTCCGCGAAGTTGGTCCCCTCCAGGTGCCGGTGCTCATCGGCCACGAGGACGGTGAAGTCGTCCCATCCCCACATGGCCACGGGGCTGGGGTCGTGGGGGCGGCCCACCACCGTGGCCTCCCTGATCCGCTCCCGCTTTTTCGGATCGGAGAGGGCCTGTTCCAGCTCCTCCATCCCTTCCGGCATGCTCAGGAAGGTATGGATCAGGCCGATGGGAGCGGACTGGGTGTAGGGGTACTGGTCGGCGACGATCTTCACTCCCCGGTCCCGGGCCTCCTGGATGGTCCGAACGGCATCGTCCATGAGGCCCCGGTTGCTCTTCCCCGTCACCTTGAAGTGGGACACGACCACCGGGACCCCGGTCTCCTCGCCGATCCTCACGTTCTCCCGGATGGCCTGGACGATCCCGGCATTCTCGTTGCGCATGTGGGAAGCGTAGACACCTCCGAACTCCCCCACGACCTTGGTCACCTCAATGACCTCGTCGGTGTTGGCGTAGCGACCCGGGATGTACTCGAGACCCGTGCTGATTCCCCAGGCGCCGTTCTGCATGGCCTCCCGGGCGATCTCCCTCATCTCACGGATCTCGCCGGGGTCCGCTTCCCGGGGCTCCACCCCCATCACCTCCGCCCGGATGGTCCCGTGGCCCACCAGGAACACGGCGTTGGTGCCGATGCCCAGCCCCTCCCACTCCTCCTTGGTCCCCCTGGCGTCCAGAGATACCGAGCCGCCGCAGTTGCCGGTGACCACCGTGGTCACGCCCTGGGCCAGGTAGTTGAGATTGGCGTTGGAGGAGGGCTCGCCCAGGCTCCGGTCGGCGTGAGTATGCAGGTCGATGAACCCGGGAGCGACGACCAGGCCGTGGGCATCGATGACCCTGCCGGCCGTCCACCCGTCCAGCTCCCCGATTCCCACGATGGTGTCGCCCCGCACGGCCACGTCGGCGACGAATGCCGAAGCCCCCGTCCCGTCCACGACGCGGCCGTTCCGGATGAGGAGGTCCGCCTGCCCGCCCGCCGGCGAGCAGGACGCCAGGGCCGAAACCAGCACCCCCACGACCAAAATCAGCAGCCCCTCGGCTGAGACCACGCCCCCCGTGACCATCCGCAGGGCCTGTCCCTTCTTCCGGTTCTCCGTCCTCCGCATCCCGGTCTTCTGCATCATGTCTCCCCTCGTTGTCTTCTCCCCCCTGGTTCCCCGACCCCTTCTCTCCCCGCCGCCCGACCCCTCTCCTCCCGTTCCCTGACGCTCCTCCCCCCGCTACCTGACCCTGGTGAACGGCAGACCGAAGCGACGATTGGGATGGAGGACGAATCCGGTCGGGGACCCGTCGGCATCCCCGGTGAACTCCAGCGTCATCCCCCTCCACCGGAAGGCATCCTCCCCGGCGGGCTCGGCCCCGGCGGGCTCGGCTTCGGCGGTGTGCATACCCAACCTCATCACCAGCGCCCCGTCCCGGACGCTGAGAAAGGCATGGGTGTCCAGCTCCTCGCTGAAGTAGATCCCGACGTACTCCCGGAGCTCCGACAGCGACAGCGTCGGGACGTCCGCCTCTGTCCGCTCCCGCCGGCCCGCCTCAGGAGCCTCCTCCTCCTGGGCCTCCGCGGCCTCGGGCTCGGTGAACTGGTCCTCCAGGTAGAGCCGGGCGATCCGTTCCGCGAGCTGGCTCGGCCCCACGGAGCCGTTCCCGAAGATCACCACCGAGAATCGCTGGTCCGGGTAGCGGACGGCGACCGTCCTGAATCCCACCCACGAACCGGTATGGGCGACCCTTCGCAGCCCCCGGTGTGTATCCACATTCATGCCGAAGGCGTAGGAGATCTCTTCCCCGCCGTTGAGCACGCCACGGGTCAGGACCCGGTCCACCAGCTCCCGCGTCCCCTCACCCAGCGTGTTGTGATAGAAGTTCCGGTCCCACCTGAAGAAGTCTTCGATGGTGGTGTAGACGCTCCCGTCCCCGACGATGTCGAGCCCCGTCATGTTGACGCGGAACCCGCCCTTCCCGTCGGAACGATACCCGGAGGCCCGGTTCTTCACGATCACCTTCAGATCATCATGAAAATGGGTGTCGGCCATCCCCAGGGGCTCGAAGACGTGCTTCCCGGCGAACTCGGCCAGCGTCATCCCGCTGGCCCGCTCCACCAGGGCCCCCAGGAGAAAGTAGCCGGAGTTGGAGTAGGAGAACTCGTCGCCGGGGGTGAAGTTCAACCCCTTCTGACGAAGGAGCATGGCCAGAGCGTCATCGGCGTCGTAATACTCCCCACGGGCCACAATTCCCTGGAGCGCGAGGTAGTCCCGCAGGCCGCTGGTGTGGTGCACCAGATGGTCCACCGTGACGGGGGTCTCATACGTGGGCATTTCCGGAAAGAACCTTCGGATATCATCCTCCAGCGATAGCTTCCCCTGTTCCTCCAGCAGCGCCACGCACATGGCCGTGAACTGCTTGGACAGGGAGCCGATGCGGAACTCGGTCCGGGGCGTGATGGGAATGTCGTATTCCAGGTTCGCCATCCCGTAGCCCCTGGCGTAGATGATCCTCCCGTCCTTGAAGATGCCCAGGGCGAATCCCGGGGAGCCTTCCCGGTCCCACGCCTCGAACATGGCATCCACGCTGTCGGTGAGGGCCATTCGGGTATAGGCCTGGGCCGAGAGATCCCCGGCGTGGACCCCACCGATGAGAAGCGCCAGCAGGAGCCATGCGACTCCGGCCGGACGTCGTGAGATGGAAGCGGGCATGGCCGTCATCCTTCCTGGGAAGTGATGCGACAGATCCCGGAGGCTCCCGGTTCTCGGACCCCGGGACCCAGTCCGAGGGCGAATCTCTGTGATGGTATCAAAGGAGGGCGCCGATTCGACCGGGGCAAGCGAGGGCAGGGATAAGGGATGGGTTGATCCGCTTCAGCCCCCGCTCCCGCACCGGTCCACCGCGTGTCCGATGGTCCGGGCAGGGTTGCCCAGGTCCTCGGGGAGGGTCCTGAGCGCCGCTGCAGGCGGCCAGGAAGACGAGGCTGCCGGTGGCGAGAAGTACTCGGTTCATGATTCCCATCAACTCCGTTTTCTTCCCGTCTCCTCTCCTCCATACAGCCACCGTCCGATGAGGAGGAGAACGATCCCGGCTCTCCCGGAACTGCTCCGTCTCAGTGCGCAAGGAATCGATACGTCCGCACGTACTCCACCCCGAAGTCGTCGCGCCAGGCACCCACCACCTCGTCTTCCGTGATGTCCAGGACCACGAAGCCGGGAGGCGTTCGGAGCCGGCCCAGCCACTCCCCGGATCCATCGAATACGTCCCAGTCGGACGCTGCCAGGGGATCCACCGCATAAATCCGGGCCCAGATCCGGCCTTCAGGCCCGGCCATCACCTGGGAATACGCGGGAAGCTTTTCGGGAACCCGGGGGTGCTCCAGTACCGACAGGAAGGGTTCCTGCTCCTCGTCCGGGAAGAACTCCCGGATGAACTGCTCATAGGCCTGGATCTCGGAATCGGAGACCGGTCTGGGCTCCCTGGACACACCGAAAATGGCCTCCAACCCGCCGGCCACGAAGACACGGAGCCGGAACTCGGGTCCCTGAGCCAGGAAGAGCCGATCCCCGGAGAGATCGAAGACCGCGTTTGTCGTGAAGGGCACGGGAATCTGGGTCTCTCCGGTCCAGAGCCACGTGGGACCGGTAGCCGTCGCCACGGGCGTCTCCATGGAAAACCGGGTTCCCAGACGGACCAGGTGAACCGAATCTCCCAGCAGTTGCCCCGGCTCCAGGGTCGACGCCGAGAAGAGAGTGGAAAGCTGGCCCAGAACGGCCCCCTCCGGGAAGACGTCGACGCCGTGAATCGGCCTCCCATCGGAGCTTTCCAGGCGCTGGGTCCTGGCCAGGGTGCCCTCTCCCGAATACACAGTCAGTCGGCCGAGAGCATCGTCCCACACGGCCACGCTGTCGTCGGCGAACCCGCCGAGAAGGCCCAGTCGTCTGAACTCGCCGGGCCCCTCACCGCGCCCCCCGAGAACCTGGAGAACCGACCCGTCCGCATCGAAGACTCTCAGTTCGGCAGTACCGCCGTCGGCGACCCACAGCCGTCCCCGGTCATCGACATGGACGTTCCGGATCTGGTTGAACTGGGCGGGGCCCGAAGCGTTCGGACCCCCGATGGAGAGCGCGGGCTCCTGTTCCAGCTCGGCGAAGGTCCTCGGCTCCTCCGCACTGAGGACGATGCTCACACCGGCGCTGTCGGTGACCGCGGCGCCCGCAGAGGGCTCGGCCTCGCACCCGGTCACGGGAAGCGCCAGGCCCGCGAGGACCAGAATCCCGAGGACCATTTCGTAGCCGAGATTCATTCCATTTCTCCTTCCACTCCCCGTCCGTCGAACCCCTTTTTGAAGTGATCCACGACTCCGCAGAGTTCCGAGGCGCCTCCGTGCCTTCCGGAAGCCGGAAATCCTCCGTCCCGCGACCGGTCCCTCCCGGTGGTCTTCACTGGGTACGAGTTCCCCGCCCCCAGCCGGCTCGGCCATGAAATGCGCCACGTTGATCCGACTCGTCCTACCGGGATTGAAGATGGCACTGCGAACCGGAAAGGAATGAACGTCATAGTCGGTTACTTCCTCTTCGTCAAACAGCGTATCGGGTCGGACGGGTCGTTCCCGTCCCACTCAGCGCCTCACCTTCCTCTGGATACCCATCAGCAGGGAGGTCACCCCCTTCGATCTACAAAAGGGGAAGTAGGCGTCCTCGCCACAGGCGGAGAAGCCCGGCATTTCATGGCGAAGGGAGACCCGAAGACCGGCAGTCTTCCACACGCGACGATAGGCCCCGACCTGGACTCCCCACCCGGAGCCTGCACCATCAGGCATCGCGCCGATCCGGGCCCTTCCGCTCTTCCATTGTCCCGCAAGCCAGTGGAGGGAGAGGTCCACGGAGATGAACAGATCGGTGCGTGGGTCGAGTTGATGGTTCACCAGGGCTCCGAGCCCCAGCGAGGTGAGGAAGAAGTCGCCCTCGAAATCGAGAATCGGACAAACCTGGCCGGGCTGGATGAGGCCCGTACAACCGGACAGGCGTCACGTCTCCGGACCATGGGAGCTCACCATGTCCCTGACGATGAGCCAACGGCCATCGGGTTGCTTCCGAAGGACGTGAATCCAGCTCCCGGAGTCCCTCATGGGCTCGGGTTCTCCTTCCACGGACACCACCATGGAATACGTCCCTCGAGCCAGGGCCATGTCACCGCAACCGAAGATCTCCTCCACCTGGAACTCGTGGTCGTGCATGGGAGGGAAGCCGGCCCGGAACTCCCGAACTGCAGAACGGCCGACGATGGGGGGTCGATTCGGCAGGACCACCACCACGTCCTCCGCGAGATCCGCCTGCCGGGCATCGAGGTCTCCGTCCAGGATCTGTGCACCGTGCGTCGTCTCCATGTCCCGGATGGCCTCGACCTCATCAGGGAGAAGAACACAGGGGCTTGAAGCAATCTCGGATGCAGGATCTTCCGCTGAACATCCACCGAGCGAGACGGCCAGGCTGGCAAGCAAAGGCAGGAGAGACTTCCTCATCCTTCCTCCTTCTCCTTCTTTTCTGATGAGCGTCCGATGGGCACAGCGCTCCCCGATGCCGAGTCCCCTCGCCGGCAGGCGGCTCGAGGCCGGCCGACGACACAAGGTACGAACCGGAGCTGCTCCCTACCACACCACCCGGTACCGCTCCAGCCAGTTGAGGTCGAACTCGTCGGCCCGTACCAGGTAGACGGCCGGGTCGCCGTCCGCCGTGGTGCCCCATCCGACGATGCGGCGGCCCCGGGGGAGCCGCACCGAGCCCTGCTTCACACCCGTGCCGTCGAAGACGTCGAAGAGGGGGCCGTCGCCGGGATGGAGCCAGCGCTGGACCCAGAGCTCACCCGACGGGGAGATCCTGGCCCGATCCGGCCGGAAGGGGGGATAACGCTCGGCCCATTCGTAGTCGGCCAGGTTGATCTCCTCACGCCCCCGGGAGCTACCCCCGGTTCGGCTCATGGAAACGTCCACGGCCCCGTTGTCCCCGGAGAAGACGGAGATGCGCATGCCGGCGGGATGGGGCGCCTCGAGGAAGGCATACTTGTCCTCGTCGGAGAGGCTGGGCATCTGCAGCTCCGTGGCGGGACCGGTGATCACCTGGCCGTCGGGTCGGTGCCACTCCACCCGGTACCCGTCGGCCCGGACGATAGCGACGCTTCCGTCGAGGCCCACGGCCCAGTCGTCCCGGGGGGCCATCTGGACCTGCGTCATCCGCATCCCCCCATCGATGCGGGTGACGATGGGCGGAGTGCGCCAGGTCCGGCCCAGGACCTCGGCCTCCCCCGTGGTCCGGTCATACCGGGACACCCGGAGGGAATCCCGGGGACCGTCCCCGGATCCGAAGCCGCTTTCGAAGTAGAGCCGACCTTCCCCGTCCACGAAGCGGGGCTGGATGATGAGGAGCGGCATCTCCTCGCTCGCCACGGCCATCTTCATTCCGGTGTGGAAGGTGCCCTGGGGGTCCACCACGGTGAGCCGGCCCTTGCCCAGATCCACCAGGAGGGTGGAGTCGGCGGGCAACGGGAAGACCTGGTCCGGCTGCTCGTACTCCTGGGGCCCACCTCCCACGCGGCCCAGGGTGTCGGCTGTGCCGGCAACGAGATCCACTCTCAGAAGGACCTGGCTCAGGGGGTCGGCAGCCATGACCGTGCCGTCATCCCGCTCCCTGACGCTGAGAAGCAGACTGAAGGGCTTGGTGTACTCGGCCTCCAGCTCCACGGTGGCAAAGGTCCCGGAGCCAGCGGCCTCGCCGGTGGATCCACCCTTCCCGCCATCGCCACACGCCGCCGGAACCAGGAGGGCCGGGCCCAGCAGGAGGGCCGGGAGCACTGTTCTCTTCTTTGTTCGCGTCATCGATGTCATCGCCACATCCCGTCTACGCGTGAGGCGGCCCCGCTGCCGGGGCCGGCTTGAACTTGGATGAAAGGCTACGCTGGAAGGTTGCTCGGGACTACCCTCCGATCCTCACGCACTCGTCCAGCATGTAGCGCCGGATGCGATCCGGATCCTCCATGATCTCGTAGAACTCGTCCAGGTACTCCAGGGTGTCTTCCAGGCGATCCCGGTCCAGGGGCTCCAGATTCCTCCACAGGTCGTAGATCTCCCCCTTCTTCTGCAGGAAGACGTCCGCGGTAGCCTGATAGACCTCGGGAGGCCGGTTCAACTGGTCCGGACAGAATCCCCGGAAGAGGCGCCTGCGAACGCTGCGAATGGGGAGGCTGTGGTCCGGGACGGCGTAGCGGGTGTCGATGATCCCGCTGAAGTCGAAGTCGAAGGGGACGGCGTAGGGGCGGCGGTTCCTGTCCCGGAGGAGCTCCATGTTGTGCATCTCGGCCCCGGACCAGTCGGTGTTGCCGATCATGTACTGGAAGAACTCCACCAGGACGGCGTACTCCATGTCCAGGAGGACGGGGTTGAGCTGTCCTCCCTGCCAGTCCTGTTTGATGCCCCCGGCCCGCTTGGCCAGCTCCGAGTCGTCCTCCAGCAGGAAGGCGTAGCGGGTGAAGGAATCGTCCTCCCCCGACGAGTCCACGAAGGTCACCCGGGCCAACCGGGCCCGGAAGCTGACGGGGGTGAGGACATTCAGCATGCGGTAGACCAGATACTCGGCCAGGACGTACTGCTCCCAGTAGTCCTGCCCCAGCTTGCACGGCACCACCATCTTGATCTTGTCCTGGATCTCGAAGAGGGTGCCCTCGGCCTCACTCCGGTCCACGTCCAGACGCAGGGGCGGGAAATCGCAGTTCCGCTTGGAGAGGCGGAAGTTGCCCCGGGTCTGGATTTCGATCTCCAGGCTACCGGTGGAGCCGTCCGCGCCGGTCCACTCCATGGTGGCCGGGCGCTCCTGGCTGTCCTCGTCGCTCCGGTCCTCTTCCCGGATGGTGTGGAAGTCGGCGCTGAGGGTCATCTCCAGGATGTCGTGGCTCTGAAAGAGGGGGGCATTCTCTGCCTCCCGGATCTTCTCCTCCGTGGGGTACTCGGGCTCCTCCTGGGCCGCAGCCGGTGCCGGAGTGAGGAGCGCGGCGGAAAGGCTGACGGCAAGAAATGCCATCGATGCCTTCCGAAGCCGGGGGGTGGGGCTCATGCGGCGTCTCCCTGAATCACGTCGGGGTTGTGGGGAAGGTCCACATCAAAGTATGGACCGTAGACTCCTACGGTCCAGCTTTTGTTCCCGTTTCTCCTTCCGGTCCGCTCGCCTTCACCCCGGGGATGCGCGGCCTCCGTCGGGCAGAAGAAATGTCTTGCTCTTCCCCTCCCCACGTCCTAGCGTGGGCTCGTGTCGGCTGAGGGACCTGGCTATCCCCCCATCCAAGTCCCCATGCTCCACCCTCTCGAGCGGGCCGTCTGCCTCTTCGAAGGGCAACGGTCTCAAAAGGGGAATTGCAGAAAGAGCGTGGCCGGTCGCCGCCCTTTCGCAGCTCTCCAGGCCTCCTGGAAGGAGTCTGTCGCATGGTCGCTTCGGTGCTCTTCTCGTTTCGCTGCCCCAACATCCCTGCCGGTCTGCTGCGAGAGGTCATCTGCCCTTTCCTACGCCTGCGCGTTCTTTCCATGGTCGTCCTCCTCCTCCTGGCCGCGCCCCCGGGTCTGTGTTCCTTCTCGCCGGGTTCGGCAGCGGCCCAGGAGCTGCAGACGGAGGCCGCCCAGGCCCGGGAGGCCCCGGCCTTCACCGCCGAGGAGCTGGCCGAGGCCGCAGCCACTCTCCGGGAGCTCTACTACGACCGGGCCTGGGAGTTGGCAGCCCTCCGGGGTGAGGCCTTCGACCTGAAGGCCCCCGATGCCCTGGAGGTTCGAGCCTGGTACGCCCTGAGCCTGGCCCGGGGCGGCCGGGTGGACGATGCCGTGGAGGTGGCCGAAGACCTCCTGGAGAGGGCGCCGGACGCCTTCTGGCCCCACTTCGCCATGGCCGGATCCATCTTCCGTCACACGGATCGGTGGGACGAGGCGAAAGAGCCCATCCAACGGGCCCTGGAGCTGGAGCCCGGGAACCTGGACGCCCTCTCCCTCCATGCCGACATCCTCCGCTATACCGACGGTGAGCAGGAAGCCATCGACTACATCCAGAGCCTTCCCTCCGACCTGGGTGGCCACCCCCTGCTGCAGATCCGCAAAGCCGTGGCCCTGGACGCCATCGCCGTGGAGGAGGACGACGACGAGGCCCGGGAGGCCGCACTCGACTACTTCCGACAGGTCATGGCTCTGGACGAGGACTTCTTGGAGCCCCCCTTCTTCCTGGGTACCCGCCTGCGGTCCCCGGAAGATGCCGAGGAATCCGCGGCTCTGCTCCGCCGGGCCGCGGAGCTCTCCCCCTCCCACGAGGTGCATCGCTACGTCTGGCGGCAGATCCTGGCCATGAGGGACATGGACGAGGCGGAAAAGATGACGCTCCTGGATGAGGCCGTGGCCGAGCTCTGGGAGAGGGGCGGGAAGACGGGCGGCGCCCTCCAGGCGGCAGCAGGCATGTACGACCAGGCCAACCGTCAGGAGGTCCGGGACTCCCTCTGGAACGTCATCCTGGCCGAGTTCCCCGACTCCCCGGGTGCCGAATGGGCACTGGTGAGCCGATACCGGGACCTGAGTCGTCGGATCAGCGAGGCCACGCGGGCCGGTGAGGAGCCGGATCCGAAGCTTCGCGCCGAGTACCGGCGTCAGCTCGAGTCCTTTCTCCTGCGGCCCACTTTTCACCGGGAAACTCTACGGGGAGACGCCTACCGCAACCTCCTCTACCTCCTCCGGGACGAGGATGAGGTGGATCCCGAGTTCCTCTACAACGTGGTCAGAGGCGTCGAGCTCTACGAAGGGATCAACACCCGCATCATCTATGGCATGGCTCCCACCATCCTGGCCGACCACGGCGTGTACCTGGACTATGCCGAAACGCTGGCCCGGAAGGGGATGACGGAGGTCGAGAAGGACCTGGAGGAGTACAGGGAACGCGGGATCTTCGACACCGAAGAGCAGTTTGAGGCCGCTGCAGGAAGCGCCCGGGCCAGCATGCTCGACGCCCTGGGCTGGGTTCTTTTCGCCAAGGGAGAGTTGGACGACGCCGAGGGAGAGCTCCTGCGGGCCATGCAGCTCACCGACCGGAGCACCTCCGTCTACCTGCACCTGGGCAAGTTGTACGAGAGGCGCCGTGCCCTGGCGCTGGAGGAAGGACCGGGAAACGGAGCCATCGACTACCTGGACCAGGCCCTGGACTTCTACCTGAAGGGGACGCTGGTTCAGGCCATGGGAGAGAACCCCAACGACGAGGAGCTGGAAAGGCTCTACACCGAGCGCTTCGGAAGCATGGAGGGGTTCGACGAGTACGTGGCCACGGCCAATGTCGACGACACCGAAGCCCGGAGGGCCGAGATCCTCGCCGGGCGCCTGGAGGAACCTGAACCGGTGGCGGCATTCACCATGGCGACGCTGGACGGGGACACCCTCCGCTCCGAGGAGCTGGCCGGAAAGGTCGTGGTCATCAACTTCTGGGGAACCTGGTGCGGGCCCTGCGTGGTGGAGATGCCGGGCATCCAGGAGTTCTACGACCGCTACAAGGATGACTCCCGGGTCGAGGTCCTCACCCTCTCCAATGACCAGAACCTGGACGTGCTCAGGCGATTCATGGAGAAGGAGGAGTACACCTTTCCCGTGATGCTGGACGAGGGATACGTGGACGAGGTGAAGGTCCGGGCCTTCCCCACCACCTGGTTCATCGGTCCTGACGGGATGCTGGCGTTCAAGAAGCGGGGGTGGAGCGGCGACCTTCCCCGGGAGTTCGGCTGGCGAGTGGAAGCGCTGAGGGGGGGAGGCGGGCCGCCGTAGGCCGCTGCCGGCCCCGGAAGCCGAAAAAGAGGGCACCGACATCGGGCTCCTGTTGGTTTCGGGGCGAAAACGATTACCTTCCCGCTGGTCCGGGTGGTTCAGCCCGGTGACGCCCATCGCCGCGGGAAGGGAAGTGAGGGGTGCGTTCCGGAATCCGATGTCTCGGCCCCCTCGGGGGGAGTCTTTCGCCCATCCCTATCAAGGGGCTTCTCAGGCTTCTTCTCACCCTCGCGTGCTTCTTCCTCCTCTCCGCCCCGGCCCGGGCCCAGACTCCCACCGACAGCCTGCTGTCCATCCTTCCCCGGGCCACCGGCACCGAGCGCGTCGACCTCCTGAACCAGATCGCCGGCACCCTGGCCCGCCAGGCCCCGGACCGGTCCCTGGCCTTCTCCGATTCGGCCCGGCAGGAGGCCGACTCCCTGGACTACCCCCTGGGAAGGGGCACCGCACTCTATTGGCGCGGACTGGCCCGGTACGCTCTGGACCGGTACGAGGATGCGGTGGCCAACTACCTGTCGTCATTGGAGGTGCTGGAGGAAAGCAGGACGGGAGCCGACATTCTGGGCTACGTCTACAACCACCTGGGCAACGCCTACAACCGCCTCCTTCGACATTCCGAGGCGGTGGACGCCTATCGGAGGGCTACTCGGGCACACGAAGCGGCCGGAGACACGACAGGCTGGGCCTTTGCCCACAACAACCTGGGTCTCCTGTACTGGCGCACCAGCCGCTACAGCAGCGCCCTGACCCAGTACCGGCACGCCCTCGAGCTCCGGGAGGCCATGGCCGACAGCGCCGGCATCAGCGCACTCCTGAACAACATGGGCGTCATCCACTACCAGCAGGGGGCATACGAGAGCGCCCTGGAGCACTATCTCCGGTCCCTTGAGCTCCGCACCGCCCTGGGAAACGAGCGGGGTGCCGCCCTGGTCCTGAACAACATCGGGAAGACGTACCAGGACTGGGGACAGCTCGACGAGGCCCTGGCATCCTTCCGGGGCGGATTGACCCGGAGCAGAAGAGCCGACGACGCCTCGGCTCTGGGCTACTCCCTGAACAACATAGGCACCATCCACGAGGCGCGGGGGGATCTGGAGGGAGCCCGGGAGCATTACCAGCGATCTCTGGAAGTCTACAGTGAAGCGGGCCTGGACGACGGGGTTGTGTTGAACCTGATCTCTCTCGGACGCCTTCACCATCTGCAGGGAAACGACACCGGGGCGCTCCCCCTCCTGGACGAGGCCGTGGCCCTGGCCCGGCAAGCGGGCAACAGGGAGCGGGAGGCCCGGGGCCTGGCCTACCGGGGCCTGGCCCTGGCGGGCGTCGGCCGGTCGGCTGAGGGACTGAGGGCCCTGAACGCAGCCCTGGATACCGCAGAAGAGGTCGGGCAACGGCAGCTCTACAACGACATCCAGGGCTTCCTGGCCGACGTCCATGCGGGTCGGGAGGAGTTCGGGGAAGCGCTGGCCTACGAACGAGCCTACATCGCCCTCAAGGACTCCCTCTTCGACGAGAGCTCCGGACGAAGGATCGCCGCAATGCGGGCCTCCCGGGAGGCCGAGAGCCGAGCCCAGGAGAACGCCCTCCTCCGGAGCATGCAGACCGCACAGGAAGCCGTCATCGCCCGGCAGCGCCAGGGATTCGCCCTCGGAGGCATCCTCCTCCTCCTGGCAGCAGCCCTGGCCGTGGTCCTCTACCGGGCCCAGGCCTCCGCCCGGGCGTCCAACCAACTCCTCGCGGAAGCCAACCTGGCGCTGGAGAACAAGAACGAGGCCCTCGCCGAGGCCCTGGAGCGGGTCCGCACCCTCAGGGGGCTCATTCCCATCTGTGCCAACTGCAAGAAGATCCGCGACGACGAGGGGTTCTGGGAACAGGTGGAGACCTACGTCTCGAAGCATTCCGAGGCCTCCTTCAGCCACGGGATCTGCCCCGACTGCGCCCTGGAGCTCTATTCGGAGGTAGACGGCGTGGCGGAATCGGACGAAGAACGACAGGAGACGCTCAAACCTTCCCGACCTTGAACAGCCGGGAAGGTTGAAGGAAGGGGACGGCGATCTTCATGGTGAGAGGGGCCCTCTGGGGGCTGGAAAACGGGCCCGGCTACCCGGACCGCTTCCCCCCGGCCTTCATGCTCAGCCCGATCCGGTTCCGGTCCAGGTCCACGCTCAAGACGGTGACCTTCACCCTGTCCCCCACCTTCACCACCTCGTTCGGGTCCTTCACGTAACGGTCCGCGAGCTGGGAGATGTGGACCAGCCCGTCCTGGTGCACGCCGATGTCCACGAAGGCACCGAAGGCCACGACGTTGGTGACGACCCCTTCCAGGGCCATCCCGGGTTCCAGGTGCTTCGGCTCGGTGATGTCCTCCCTGAAGGCCGGGGCCTCGAAGGCCTCACGGGGATCCCGGCCGGGCCTACGAAGCTCGTCCAGGATATCCCCGAGGGTGGGGAGTCCCACGTCGTCGCTCACGTACCGGGAAAGGCGACCCTCCAGCTTGGCGAGGAGCTCCTCGTTTCTCACGAGCCCACCGACGTCCGAGCCCAGGTCGGCGGCCATGGCCTCCACCAGGGCGTAGCGCTCCGGGTGCACGGCGGTGGCGTCCAGGGGGTGCTCACCGCCACGGATCCTCAGGAAGCCTGCAGCCTGTTCGAAGGCCTTGGGTCCCAGGCGAGGAACGTCCAGAAGGTTACGTCGGGAGGCAACGCCACCCCGCTCGTCCCGGAACTCGACGATGTTCCGGGCCAGGGTGGGACCGACGCCCGCCACGTAGGAGAGGAGAGGAGCCGAGGCCGTGTTCACCTCCACGCCCACCCGATTCACGCAGAGCTGGACCGTCTCATCCAGGCGGTCCCGAAGACGGGGCTGGTTCACGTCGTGCTGGTACTGGCCCACCCCGATGGACTTGGGATCGATCTTCACCAGCTCGGCCAGGGGATCCTGGAGCCGTCGTGCGATGGAGACGGCGCCCCGGAGGGAGACGTCCATCTCGGGCAGCTCCTCCCGAGCCACCTCGCTGGCCGAGTAGACCGAGGCTCCGGCCTCGTTCACCACGACCACCACCGGCCCCTCGTCTGTCCGGGCCCGGACCACCTCCCGGACCAGGGTCTCCGTCTCCCGGGAGGCTGTGCCGTTGCCGATGGCCACCATCTCGGGGGCGTGGCCGTCCAGGAGACTATCCAGCCCGGCCCGGAACCGGTCCTCCCGGTGCAGATAGAGGGTGTCGGTGGCCAGGACCGCCCCGGTCCTGGAAACAAGGGCCGCCTTCACCCCGGTTCGGAACCCCGGGTCCAGCCCCAGGACCCCCCGTTCCCCCGCGGGGGGCTGGAGGAGGAGTTGCTCCAGGTTCACTCCGAAGACCCGGATGGCCTCCTTCTCGGCGGCCTCCTTCATCTCCATTCTAAGGTCCACCTCCACCCCGGGCTTGAGGAGGCGCTTGTAGGCGTCCTCGGCCACGGCCTTCAGCTCTCCCCTGGCCCGCCTTCCCTTCAGAGCCCGACTCCTGACCATGGCCCGGGCCTCCTCCTCCGGGGCATCGATGGTCCAGCGAAGGACCTCCTCGGCCTCACCCCTTCGGATGGCCAGCATGCGGTGGCTGGGAATCCGGGTCACCGGCTCCGAGTGCTCGAAGTAGTCCCGGAAGCGGGCCGCCGCCGCAGCCTCCTCCATGCCCTTGTCGGCCCGGGAGGTGACGAGTCCTTTGCTCCGGGTCAGGTCCCGGACGGCTCCCCTGAGCCCGGCGTCCTCGGCCAGGCGCTCGGCCAGGATGTCCCGGGCGCCCTGGAGAGCCGCCTCCACGTCGGGCACCTCCTTCTCGGCATCCACGAAGGCCTCGGCCGCCTTCCGGGCCCCGACGTCGTCCACCTCCCCCTCCCAGAGGAGGTCGGCCAGGGGAAGGAGGCCCCGCTCGGTGGCGATGGTGGCACGGGTGCGGCGCTTGGGCCGGTAGGGCAGGTACAGATCCTCCAGGGCCTGCTTCGTCTCGGCCTCTTCGATCTCGGTCCTCAGCTCCGGGGTCAGCTTCCCCTGCTCCTCGATGGACTCCAGGACGGCGGCCCGGCGCTCCTCCATCTCTTCAAGGTAGCGGGCCCGGTCCCGGAGGTCCCTGAGTTGAACCTCGTCCAGCCCGCCGGTGGCCTCTTTCCGGTACCGGGCGATGAAGGGGAGCGTGGCTCCCTCGGCGAAGAGGGCCAGGGCTCCGGCGACCTGGTTCGGGGAGAGGGAGAGCTCGGCGGCGACGCGGCGGGTGATAGCGGAGGTGGTCACGGATTCTTCAAGGTGAGGTGTGAAGTGAGTGTGGAAGTGAGTGAGCGCGCCCTGGTGTCACGGATTTGCGGCTTCGGCGATATCCTCCAGGGCCCCAACGAGGTGGAGGTTCTCATCCTCGGCGCGGACGGTGATCCGGAGGAACTCTTCGCCGGCGAGGCCGTTGACCCCGTTCAGGTTGGCCGTGAGGCAACCTCTGGCGGCCAGGGCCTCCCAGAGCTCGTCGGCGGAGAGGGAGGTGTGCCGGAGCATGACGGTGTTTACGGCGGAAGGGATGTACTCGTATGCGGGGAGGCCGTCAAGGTGCTGGTACAGCGCGGCCTTCCGCTCCTCGGTCTTCTCCCGGGCCTTGATGGCCTGCTCCTCGTCCACGAAGGCGATCTGGGCTACGAAGAGAGAGAACCACGAGAGGGGAAACATGGGCCGGTAGAGCTCCAGGCTCCCGATGACGTCCGGGTCGGAACAGGTCAGGTAGCCGACCCTGAGGCTGGGAAGAGCGTGGATCTTGGAAAAGGTCCTCATGACCAGGAGGTTCGGCCTCCGGGGTGTGAGGTCCGCCGCCGTCGCAAAGCCGTACTCAGGATCCGTGTATTCTCCGTAGGCCTCATCCACCACCACCACGGTTTCATGCTTTTCGGCGTGGGTTACCAACTCCTCGATCCAGGCCGGGGACAGGTGCTGGCCCGTGGGGTTCACGGGATTGCTGATCCACAGGAGTGCCGGGCTTCGCTCGGCCATGGCCTCCCGGAGGCGGGCCACGGTCTCCCCGGTCCAGAGAAACCCGTCCTTCTCCCTGAGAGGAAGGTAGATGGGCCTGCCCCCCACCCGAAGAGAGAAGTTCTCGAAGACGCTGAAGTTGGGAACGGGGAGGAGGAATTCGGCCTCGGGGTGAAGAAAGACCCGGCACACGTGGTCGATCATGCACTCCAGCCCGGACGTGATCACGAAGGAGCCCGGATCGAGCCCGAAGCGGTCCGCCATGTGCTCCACGAGGAGCTCGCAGTGGTTATCGGGATATTCGATGAGATGCTGCCGGCACAGGTCGGCCAGATCGGTGAGCTCCAGGACCCCCTCGATGAGGTCCGAATAGCCGTCGGTGTTCTTCCCGATGTCGAACCGGTACACACGGTCCAGCCCGTGCCGGGCCTTCAGCTCTTCGATGAGGGCGTACTCGTCCACCTCCTTGCTGACGTAGTCCCCCGAAGTCCGCGACAGGGCCTCCCGGGTGAGGGGCCCGATGGGCGGCTTCCACACCCGGTGGCCCCTGTCATCGGGACCGGTCATTCCTTCTCCAACAGGTAGAAGGCCCGGGGCTCCTCCCCTTCCGCTCCACCCACCAGGAGGTTCACCGCCCGGTATCCCTCGTCGTTGACGTAGTGGTTGAAGACCATCCGGGTATCCATGCGAAAGGCCATGGCTCTCTCCGGATTTTCGGGCAGCAGCTCGTGGACCTTGTGGGGCACTTCCACGAGGATGCGGTCCTCGGCGGGCGTGTCGTCGGGTCGCGCCACGGGAAGGGTGTCCAAGGCCCGGCTCAGCTCCATGCCGGGATCCCGGGGCCCGACGGCGTCCAGCTCCAGCTCCACGAGAAAGCGGTCCTGGGGAAGGGTCTGGTGGAGCCCCGAGTCCAGGTAGTAGTACTCCTCCACGTAACGCACACACCGACCACCCATCTTGTTCAGGTAGATGTGAGCATTCTTGGCTTCCAGGGGCTCGTAGGCCCAGCACACCTTCCGGGCTCCGGCCTCCCTGAACTGATCGAAGTTGTGCTGGAGAAGCCGGGCCCCGATTCGCGCATTCTGGGCCTCCGGGTCCACGGCGAGCATGAACCCGTAGACCACTCCGGGCTCGAAGGTGGTGAGGGCCGTGGCGAACCCCACCATTTTCTCGTCCTCGAAGGCACCCAGGACCCAACCCATCCTGGGGTACTCGGCCGCCAGGGTGCTGAGGGTTATGGGTGAGACCACGTGCCTCTCGGGGAGGCCGCCCACGAGCACCTGAAGGCGAACAACCTCCTCCATCTCCGCAGGCGTCTTCAACTCCCTGATCTCAATACTCATTGGTTCCTCTCACGTGTTTTCTTCCTCAAGGTACCCGGAGATATCATCGAAAAGCTGGCTGCTGAAGAGGAGCTTCCTGAAAGCGACCAGGTCCTCGTGGAAGATCCTGGTGTTGTCGTACACCTCGAAATGCTCCTTCAGGATCCCGTAGAGACTGGTGGTGCCCCTTCCCATCTTGTCGGCGTTCGCGAAGGAGAGAGCCTGCAGGTCGGCCAGGAGCTCCAGCGTCAAAACATGTTTGGCATTGCTGATCTGTTTGAAGGCCTTGCGGGCGGCCACGGTGCCCATGCTCACCACGTCCTGATTCGACGCATTGCACGAGATGGAGTTCACACTCATCGGGCCGGCCAGGTTCCGGTTCTCCGCCGTGGTGGAGGTCGCCAGGTACTGGGCCCCCATGAAGCCCATGGTGAGACCGACGGTACCGGGAATCAGGTGCTCCGGCAGACCCTCGTTGAGGCTGGGATCGAGGAGCTTGTTGATCCGCCGCTCCGAGAGGTTGCATAGCGTCGCCACCGCCACCGAGAGCATGTCCATGGCGAAGCTGATGCTCTGGCCGTGGAAGTTGCCGCCGTGGATGACCTTCCCGGCCTCCGGGAACACGATGGGATTGTCGTTGGACGAGTTGGCCTCCACCTCCACGGTCCGTGTGGCGAAATCCAGAGCCTCCTTGACGGGAGCGAGGATCTGCGGCGTACAGCGTATGGAGTAGACGTCCTGGACGTTGATGTCGGTCTCGAAGACGGGATCGGTGGCGTTCTCCTGCTTGCGGATGCGCTCGTGCAGGGTGTCCCGACGGATCACGTTCCGTGAGCCCTCGAACAGCTTCTCGATGACCCGGGCCATCTCCACCTGGCCCGGGTGGGGCTTCACCCTGTGCAGGTCGGGATCGAAAGCGTCGTTGATTCCGCCGAAGATCTCCACGGCAAAGGCCGCGGTGACGCAGGCGACGTTCAGCGCCTTTCGCGTGGTGAACACCGTGAAACCCGCCAGCGCCGTCATGGCCGCGGTGCCGTTGATGAGGGCGATCCCCTCCTTGTAGCTCAGGCGGAAGGGCGTGAGATCCAGCTTCTCGAAGGCCTCGGAGGCATCCATGAGCTTGCCCCTCAGGTAGACCTTTCCCTCGCCGATGATGGAGAGGGCCATGTGAGCGAGGTGAATCAGGTCCCCCGAGGCGCCCACGCTCCCGCACTCGGGAATGTAGGGAGCCATGCCGCCATTGATCATGTCCCGCATGAGCTCGAGCAACTCGACCCTGACGCCGGAGTACCCCTTCACCAGCGTGTTCAGTCGCACGGTCAGCACGGCCAGGGCGATGTAGAACTTCAGGGGAGTCCCCAGCCCCGCCGCGTGGCTCCTGATGAGGTTGTTCTGAAGGGTCTCGATCTGGTCCTCTTTGATGATCTTGTTGCACATCGGCCCGAAGGACGTGTTCACTCCGTAGATGATGTGCCTGGCGCCGACGGCCCGTTCCAGCAGGTCCCTGGATTCCCGACACCGCTCGAGAGCCGCGGGATCCAGCTCCACTCGTTTGTCGCCGATGCCGATGGCGACGATGTCGTCGACGGTGAGGTCCTCTCCGTTCAGCACCACGGTGGGTCGTGTATCGGTCACGGTCCGCTCCTGGAATCGAGGAATTGCACGCGCTTGCGTTTTCCGGTTGTGTATATCTGCGAGTCGAGCTCCTCCGGCGACCGGATCTCCACCTCGGGAGCGACGCGCACCTTGGCCCGGACGAGCTCGGTGAGAACCGACTCCACCCGATGGGAGGGCGCGCCGGCCAGCTCTCCCCCGGGCTCCACCGCCGCGTGGAGGATGACCCGGTCGGTGCCGTCGGAAAACGACCGGGCCTCGACGAGTCCGCCGTGGAATCGTCCGTCCCCCTCCACCGCGGCGAGAATCGCATTGGGGAACACGGTAGTGCCCTTGTACTTCAGCATCTGGTTCTTGCGGCCCAGGATCGGCCCGATCCGCCGGGTGGTCCTCCCACAGGCACAGGGCTCCGGGATCATGAAGGAGATGTCGTTGGTGCGGTAGCGGATGAGGGGCATGCCGCGCACTCCCAACGGAGTCACCACCACCTCCCCCTTCTCCCCGTCAGGGACGGGACATCCGTCGTTGTCCACGATCTCCACCACGATCAACTCCGGCCGCTCGTGTCCTCCGGCCCGGTGCTCGCACTCGATGAAGGTGGTGGCGAGCTCGGTGCTGGCGTAGGTGGAGTAGACCTCGGCGTTCCACTCCCTCTCCAGGGCCGCGGCCGGGGGCAGGAGCTCCATGTCCTCCCCCCGCACCGCCTCGCCGATGGCGAAAAGCCTGCAAATGCCAGCCTCCGCGGGATCTCCGCCGGCCTCCCGTCCGGCGGCGGCGACGCGGGCCATCATCGGCGTAACACCCACCATGGCCGTGGGGCGCAGGGTACGAATCATCTCCCACTGCACGGCGGTGCTGCTGGCGCCGGCCCGGATCACGGTCGCACCCAGAGCGCTGCCGCCCAGGAAGTAGGCCAACCCGGCCATGAAGCACCGGTCCAGGGCCGCGGCGACCAGGAGTGTGTCGTCGGGGCCGAGGCCGGCCATGCGGAAGGCGACCTCCTCGTTGTAGGAGAGACGGAGGAGATCCGAAGAGGTCTGCAGGAGCCGGGTGGCCGTTGGACCGGTGGTGGCGGAGGTGAGACACACGTCGACGATCTCCTCGGCCGGCACGCTGAGGAACTCGTCGTTTCGTTCGTTCAGCTCCGACTTCGTGGTGAAGGGGAGCCGGTACGCGTCCACTACGCCGCGGATATCCTCGATCTCCACTTTCGCCTTACGGAACTCCTCCCTGTAGAAAGGCGTATTCCGGGCGGCGTAGCGGACGTGCTCGATGAAGAGCTCGTCCCGAACCCGCCCGATGGTGTTACGGTCCTCGTACTGGAGATCCCGCCTGCCCTCGTAGGCCCCCCAGGGGCATCCATCGACCTTGCTCATCTCACCCACGCCTCCATGTGGCGTCCTTTCACTCGACGTCGCGTCCTTTCACTCGACCTCGCGTCCTTTCACCCGATCTCACGAGTCCGGTTCGGATTCTCGAAGGAACTCTGAAATGGCCGCTCTCACGGCGCCGGGGCAAACCACGTCCTCCAGGAATCCCCGCTCCCGCATGCGCTCCAGGGAATGCTCCTCGTCCAACCGGCGGCGAAGATCGGCTTCCTCCTCTTTCGACAGCTCCAGCTTCTTCAACAAACGCTCCACCGCCTCCGCTCCGTAGACGGAGATGGTGGCTCCCGGAAGAGCCAGGAATCTTGCGGGGCGGAGGCCGGCCCCACCCACGGCGTAAAGGCCCGCGGAGTAGGCCCGACGGAGGACCACCGACAGGTGCGGGGTTTCGGTCCGGGCAATGGCCTCGAAGACCCTGGCTCCGGCGGCGACGATTCCCTGCCGTTCGGCTTTGCTCCCGAACATGAACCCGGGGGCGTCGGCCAGGAAGACAAGGGGTACGTTGAACGTGTCCGTGAGCTCCAGGAAGCGGACCAGCTTGCGGCACGTGTCCGCAAAGAGAAGGGCCCCGTTCACCTGGGGATTGCTCACCGCAAGAGCGCAGGTCCTGCCTTCCACCCGGGCGAGGCCCGTCACGACCTCCCGGCCGTAGCCCTCGCCCAGCTCCACGAAGGAGCCGGCGTCCACCAGGGCTTCGACGACCCTTCGACCCTGGTAGGGCTGGTTCGGTCGGGCGGGGATGACGTCTTCCAGGAGGGGGGCGCCGACGGCCACGCCGCAGGACGGCACGGCGGGCAGGGCGAGGGCGTCGTTGGAAGGAAGAAGATCCAGAATCCGGCCAGCCCAGGCCAGCGCCTCGGCCTCTCCTCCCGCCACGTGGTCGCACACGCCGGTGAACCGGGCATGCACCTCGGGGCCGCCCAGGGCCCCGTAGTCCGTCTCTTCTCCCAGCATGGCCTTCACGGCATCCGGCCTGGCCATGACCAGGGACGCCTCCTCCGTCATGACCACGGCGCGGCACATGGCCACGGGAAAGGCCTGGGCCTGAGCCATCGTTCCGAACACGGCCCCCACCACGGGAACCTTCCGGACCAGACGAGCCAACTCCCGGTACCAGCGGCCCATCCCCTCCGGGCCCATGAGGAGTTCCACGTCGGAACCCTGGAAGGCGGTCCGGCCGGATCGGAACACGCCCGGGGAATCGAAGAGAAAGACGACGGGGCACCCCTCGGCCTCGGCCTCGGCCAGGGTCCCGAGAATCCGCTTGAGGGACCCGGCCAGGTCCGGCGCTTCGGCGGTGGGCTCCGGATCGGAGGCTACCAGGAAGAAGGTGCGGCCGCCTCTCATCCCGCGGGCACACACGTTCACCGAGCCCGGGTGTCCGAAGAGCTCCTCGTAGTCTCCGTCGTCACAGAGGGCGGCCAAGCGGCGCTCGGTCACCGGGCCCTTCACTCCGCTTTGTTCTTCGGGTCGAAGGACCCTGCCTCGACGAGCGAACATGCTCAGCACCGGGTGGAGCGGGCGCCTGCTGATTGAGGATGCGTGCCGGCCACCTGCGGTGTCGCCATGGCCGCCCCGCACCGGGAAGCGCTGAAATGAACCTGATGGAGTCACTGCTGCAAGCAGAGGCGCGGAACCCGAACCGGCCCACCCTGATCATCGACGAGACCCAAGGAAGCCTCGGGGAGATCCTGAGGATGGAATCGAGCCTGTGGGAAAGAAGACCTTCACCGGAACCTCCAGCCTTCTCTCGAGCTCGTCCAGGCGCTACTCTCGAAGGTGTTCCCCAGCCGCAAGGAGGAGGTCCCCGGTGGACTTCGAGCACGTCCTGGACTTCGTCGAATCCACGCTGAACAAGGAGTACCGTTTCAGCGAGGAGGAGCTGCGGACGTTCGACCAGGAAGAGTTGGTCGAAATCCTCTCCCTGCTCCTCGTTCGCGTGGAGGGCCGTGACGTGGCCCTCCGGAACATGATCGAGACCCTGGAGGAGACCGTCGCCGAGCGCACGGCCGACCTGGCGAAGAAGAACGAGATGCTGGAGGCCCTGGCGACTACCGACGAGCTGACCCAACTGTACAACCGGAGGTTCTTCGACGAAAAGCTCGAGGAGTACTCGTCCCTGGAAGTCAGACTGGAACAGCCTCTCTCCTGCATCATGTCGGACATCGACCATTTCAAGACCTTCAACGACACCCACGGCCACCAGGCCGGGGACCACGTCCTGAGGGAGGTCGCCGCCCTGTTCCGGGCGCTGACCCGCACCACGGACGTCTGCGCCCGGTACGGGGGGGAGGAATTCGTCGTCCTGCTTCCGAACACGCCCCTGGAGGACGGTTTGAACGTAGCCGAGAAACTCCGCATCGCCATTCAGGATGCCGACATTCGCTTCGGAGACGAGATTCTGAGGGTGACGTCCAGCTTCGGCGTGGCCACGGGACGAACCGATGAAGAGCTGGGCAGCAAGCTGGTCGAGGCTGCGGACATGTGGCTCTACAGAGCCAAAGAGGCCGGCCGAAACCAGGTCATGCCCTTCCCCGAGTAGCCCGAGGGAGGGTTTGGAAACAGGCACGCCACTCGGGGATAGTACTCATCAGAGGGAGCAACCCCCGGCGGAAAGCCGGACCGAAGCTCAGCAAGTAAGGATTCACCATGCGTTCCGCGGCCAAGTGCGTGCAGGCCCTGGATGCATTGACCGAAAAGGCCTACCGTGCCGAGCTCCAGCGCCGGATCCGTCCCGGGCCGGGCCTCATCTGCAAGAAGCTTCAACTCGAGAAAGGGATGCGTCGGCTGGACGTCGGCTGCGGCTGGGGTGGTCTGGCGAGGTACGCCGCAGAGCACTATGGCGCAGCCGTGGTCGGCGTGACCATCAGCGGGGAGCAGGCAGCCTACGCAGAGAGGATGGTGGAGGGACTGCCGGCTACGGTCCGCTTGCAGGACTATCGGGACGTGAAAGGGGAGTTCGACCGGATCGTCTCGGTGGGGATGTTCGAGCATGTGGGATCGAAGAACTACGGCACCTTCTTCCGCACCGTCCGGCGCTGCCTGAAGAGGGATGGGCTGTTTCTCCTCCATACCATCGGGGCCAACTCCCCCGTGGCCGCCACCAATCCCTGGACCAACAGATACATCTTTCCCAACGGCCAGCTCCCGAGCCCCTCCCAGAGCACCCGGGCCGCGGAGAGGCTCTTCGTCCTGGAAGACTGGCACTCCATGGGGCATCACTACGACCGGACCCTCCTGGCCTGGTGGAAGAACTTCGAGAAGGCCTGGGCAAAGCTGAAAGGTGCCTACTCCGAGAGGTTCTACAGGATGTGGAGGTTCTTCCTCCTCACCAGCGCCGGCGCCTTCCGCTCCCGGCAGATTCAGCTCTGGCAGCTCGTCTTCTCCCCCCGGGGCGTGAAACGCGGATACAGCGCTCCACGAATGGCCTCCACCGGGTCGTAGGCTTCGGCGGCCCCCGTCACTCGCCAGGCGGCCGACTGTTTCCGAGGTTTATGCTTCAAGCCTTGACATCCGGCGGGATTACCGCGATCATACCGCGTTTTCCGGGCACAACCCGGGACCCGAAATCGAATTGAAGGCGGAGGTCTTCAACGGAAGGCTCCGCTTTTTTTGTGGCCCGGTTGGCCACAGGCTCCGCGCGGAGTAAGCCGCGCAACAGTCAGGTAGTCGGAAAGTACGGATCATCCGCACTCCGACCATCGAACAACAAGGAAGCGCATGATGCGTACCAAGGGAACAGTGAAGTGGTTCAACGATCAGAAGGGTTTTGGTTTCATCACCCCGGCGGACGGAAGCAGAGACTGCTTCGTCCACCACAGCGCCATCCAGGCCGAGGGTTTCAAGACTCTCTCCGAGGGGGCCGAGGTGGAGTTCGACATCGTTGAGGGGACCAAGGGTCCCGCGGCGGAGAACGTGGTTCAGTCTTCGTAACGCCGATCCACCGAGCAAAGACGAGAAGGCCGTCCCGGGACACCGGGGCGGCCTTCTCTTTGTTCGATCGGGGGTCACCGAAGCCCCACCCTTCAGCACCCCAGGATGAACCCTCCGTAGCGGGCGGCGATCTGCCCGGCCCGCTCCACGTCGGCGTAGGGGCCCATCCTCACCCGGTGGAGCCCGTCCGGAGAGGGCACGATGCGGACTCGGTGGCCTTCTCGCTCCAGGCGATCCCGGAGGGCCCGGGCATTCGTCTCCCCGGCGAAGGCCCCCACCTGGACCATCCAGCACCCGGGCGGCGCCAACTCGTTGAGGACGGTGATGCGGACCCGGGCGGTTCCCGGCCCGATGATCCCCAACTCCCGGGCCATGCGGCGGGAGACGTCCAGGATCCGGCCGCCCACGAAGGGACCCCGATCATTTACGGTGAGGGTGGCCGTCCGCCCGTTGTCCACGTTCCGGACCCTCAGCCGCGTGCCGAAGGGTAGGGTGCGGTGGGCCGCGGTTGAAGCCTCCATGTCGTAGATCTCCCCTGACGCCGTCTGCCGTCCGTGAAAGGGCTCTCCGTACCAGGAGGCGATGCCCTCCTGGGTCCATCCGGCGGAGACGTCCACGGGAGGGGCGGGGGGTGGGGGCTATGTCACAAAAATCACTTCCTCCGCCAACAGCTTTTCCGCCAGCTTCGCCGCCGCCTCTGCGACGGTCTGGCCCTCAACGATCTCGGCCTCCTCCTGGCGAGGCGGCGGAGTGAAGACGCGCACGACCTGGGTGGGCGAGCCCTCCAGCCCGCACTGGGACGGATCGGCCGCGGTCAGAGCGCACGCATCCCACACCCCAATCTCCACCCCCCGCGAGCGCATAACGCCTTGGAAATCGGGATAGCGCGGCTGGTTGATGTCCTTGTTCACCGTGACCACGGCAGGAAGGGTACTGACCACAACCTCGCGCCCTTCTTCCACCAACCGCTCCACGGTGATGGTCTGATTGTCGAAATCAATCTGGCGAATGTTGGAGACGTAGGTGAGCTGGGGGATTTCCAGGCGGTTGGCGATGCCTGGCCCCACCTGACCGGTGTCGCCGTCAATGGCCTGGCGGCCGCAGAGGACGAGGTCGTAATCGCCGATGCGCTGGATGGCCTCAGCCAGGGTGTAGGCCGTGGCCAGGGTATCCGCGCCGGCGAAGGCGCGGTCGGAGAGCAGGACAGCCTCGTCAGCGCCCATGGCGATGGCTTCTCGCAGGGCGTCCTCGGCCTGGGGCGGCCCCATGGAGAGCACCGTCACCCGCCCGCCGAACTTCTCTCGCAGACGCAGCGCTTCCTCGATGGCGTAGGTGTCGAAGGGATTGATGATGCTGGGCACCCCCTCGCGGATCAAGGTCCCCGTCTCAGGATTGACGTTCACCTCGGTGGTATCGGGCACTTGTTTGATACACACTATGGCGTGCATTGACTTCTACCCCAACATGGCGTCAATCTGAGCCATGATCTGGTCGTGGGTGAAATGGCTGAGGACCATCGAGCCGGAGGGACAGACTGCTGCACAGGCGCCACACCCTTTGCACAGCACCTGGTTCACGGTCATGATCCCCCGCCTGTCGTCGCGGGTCAGTGCGCCATAAGTGCACAAGCTCTCGCAGATGCCGCAGCCGGCGCACATCTCCACCTCGACCACGCCGGTGACCGATTCGACCTTCACCCTGCCCCGCGACAAAGGGATCATGGCCGACGAGGCGGCGGCCTTGGCCTGGGAAATGGTATCGGGGATGTCCTTGGGCCCCTGGCAGCAGCCGGCCAGATAGACGCCGTCGTTGACCGTATCCACCGGCCTCAGCTTGGGATGCGCCTCGGCGAAGAAACCGTCTGGAGAGCGGGGCAGCTTCAGTAGCTCGGCGATACCCTGAGAATCACGGCGGGGAACGAGGCCCGTAGCCAGCACCACCAGATCGGCCTCCACCTCCAGCGGCTCGCCCAGCAGGGTGTCCTCGGCCCGCACCACGACTCTATCCCCCCGCCTGTAGACCTCCGACACGCTGCCCCGACGGTAGCGCACGCCCTCGCGCCTCACCTGATCGTAGAACTCCTCGAATCCCTTGCCGAAGGCCCGCACGTCCATGTAGAACACCGTCACGTTGGCCTGGGGCAGCTTCTCTTTGACCAGGTGCGCCTGCTTGGCCGTGTACATGCAGCAAACCCGCGAGCAGTACTCGTTGCCCACCGTCTCATCCCGCGAACCCACACACTGGATGAACACCACGTCCCTCGGCCGAATGGTCAGGTGGTCAGATGGTCGGGTGATCGAGTCTTCTCCCTCACCCCCTTTGAGCTTTAAGCTTTGAGCTTTGAGCTTCAGGGCTCCCCTGCTCCCCTGCTCCTCTGCTCCCTTGCTCCCCTGCTCCCTGAACAGGCGCTCGAATTGGGGGGCGGTGAGGATATTGGGGTATTGGCCGTAGCCCAGCTCTGGCTTGATGCAGGCGTCGAAATGGTCGTAGCCGATGGCTACCACAATCGAGCCTACATCAAAATGCAGGGGGGAGGAATCTTGCCCCTTGCCTCTTGCCTCTTGCACCGTGACCTGGAAGTTGCCGATGTAGCCCTCGAGGCTCACGACTTCTGACGAGGTGAGCAACTCGATGTTGGGGTGCTCCGCCACTGCCTGCATCCTGGGGCCCAACAGCTCCTGGCAGCTCTCCAGGGTGGGGAAAGTGCGGTTGAGCTGGGCCACCCGTCCGCCCAGGGTGGGCTCCTTCTCCACCAGGTACACCCTGAAGCCGGCGTTGGCGATGTCCAGGGCGGCTTCGATGCCGGCGATCCCCCCGCCGATGACCAGCGCCGCCGGAGTGACATCCACCTCCCGCTCCTCCAGCGGCTGCAGCAGCGCGGCCTTGGCCACCGCCGAGGCCACGAGCTGCTTGGCTTTCTCGGTAGCCCACGTCCTATCCTGGTGCACCCACGAACACTGCTCCCGGATGTTGGCCATCTCGAAGCAGTAGGGATTGACGCCCTCTTCTTCCACCGCCCCACGGAAGGTCGGCTCGTGCATGCGAGGAGAGCAAGCAGCCACCACCACGTGGGTCAGCCCGTGCTCCCGGATGTCGCTCTTGATCAGTTCCTGGCCAGGATCGGAGCACATGTAGGTGTACTCCGTGGCCACCGCCACGTTGGGCAGCGTTTGGGCAAAGGCAGCCACCGCCTCTACATCTACGGTGGCCGCGATATTAATGCCGCAATGGCAGACATACACCCCAACTCGAGCTCTCATCGCCGTCCCTGTCCACAGAACTGTCATTGCGAGGAGCGCAGCGACGAGGCAATCTCCAGTTCGCAGCATAGGAGATTGCTTCGCTACGCTCGCAATGACACTTTGCCATCAGCCCCCCAGTTGCTCCGTCAGCGCCGGCACTACTTTGAACAGATCTTCCACAATGCCGTAGTGGGCCACCTTGAAGATGGGCGCGTCGGGGTCTTTGTTGACGGCCACGATGGTGCTGGCGGCCTTCATGCCCACCACGTGCTGGGAGGCCCCGCTGATGCCCAGCGCCAGGTAGAGCTTGGGCTTTACCGTCTTGCCCGACTGGCCCACCTGGCGATCGGGCGGCAGCCAGCCAGCGTCCACCACGGGGCGGGAACCAGCTATCACCCCACCCAGAGACTCGGCCAACCGCTCCGCCAGGGCCATGTTTTCCGCTTCTTTGATGCCGCGCCCCACGGCCACCACCACATCGGCCTGAGTGATGTCCACGTCGCCCACGGCGGCTTCCACGTATTCGATGAACCTGCGGTATGCGACGTCCTCTGTCAGGGGGGAATCCACGGCCACGACCTCGCCGCCCAGAGGCGCGCCCTCCTCGAAGGGAAAGGCCGCCTGCCGCACAGTGGCCATAGCCACATCGGCCTGGCGAAAGGCGACCCTGGCGCTCACCTTGCCCCCGTACATCTCCCGCACAGCGAACGGCTGAGCGCTAGGCCCATCCTCGAACTCCAACCCCACGCAGTCGGTGACCAGCGGCAAGTCCAGTTGGGTGGCCAGGCTGGGAGCCAGGTCCATGCCATAGGCGCTGTGCCCCATCAACACCAGCCTCGGCTTGCGCTGGGTGATCAGATGGGCCAGAACCTGCTGATAGGCGTCGGCGTTGAAGTGCTCCAGCCGCTCATCGGAGACGACCAAAACTCGGTTGGCGTGCTGGGTCAGCTCCGTGGCGAAATCGTCAACGTCGTGGCCAAGGAGCACTGCCGCCAGAGGAGCATCCTGGGCGGCAGCCAACTCTCGCCCCTTGCCCAGCATCTCAAAGGTGATGTCCCTCAGCTCGCCCCGCCTGTGTTCTGCTAAAACGAATATCTCGCCCATTTAGACAACCCCCTCATTCTTGAGAACCGTGACCAGCTCGCTCGATACCTCTTCCGGAGAACCCTCCAGGATCGTGGCCTGGGCCGTCACCACGGGGATGAACAGCTCGACCAGGCTGGTCTTGGATCCTGCTTCGCCCACCGCCTCCTCGGCCAGATCGAGGTCGTCCAGGTCCAGCACCTCGATCTGCTTCTTCATGGCCTTGCGAATGCCGAAGATGGAGGCGTAGCGCGGCTCGTTGATGCCCGTCTGGATGGTGAACAGGGCCGGCAGTCCGATCTCCAGCACCTCGTGCAGGCCGCCCTCCAGCTCGCGGTGCACCGTCATCTTGCCGTCCTCCGCCTCGGTGCTCACCACCAGCGCGGCGTGGGGAATGTCCAGCATCTCGGCCAGAGTGACGCCCACCTGAGCAGAAGCGTCGTCATCGGCCATGCAGCCGGTCAGCACCAGATCGTAGTCCATGTCCCTGATGGCCTCGGCCAAGATGCGGGCGGTGGCGTAGCTGTCGGAGCCCTCGAAGCGCTCGTCGGTCAGCCGAACGGCGGTGTCCACACCCTTGGCCAGGCACATGCGCAGCGTCTCATCAGCTTCTGGCGGGCCTACGGTAAGAACCGTGATCGAACCGCCGAATTCCTCTTTGAGAAGCAGGGCCTCCTCGACGGCGTAGTTATCGGCCTCGTTGATGTCGAACACCAGGCCCTCTCTCTTGATGTCCCTCCCATCGTCGCGGATGGCGATCTCCGCCTCCGTCGTGTCGGGCACGTACTTTACGCACACAACTATGTCCATTTTCTTCCTCCCTATCTGTAGTACGTATTGCGTAGTACGTATTGCGTATTGCGTATTGCGTGTTGCGTATTCCGTTACGCAGTACGCAATACGCAATACGTCTCATATTGCCTGCGCCACCAGTTCAACGACGTCCAGCACTTGAATCGCCTCCTCCGCCCCCGTGGTCTTGACCGCGTCTTCCAGGGTCAACATGCAGAAGGGGCAGGCGGTGGCGATGACCTCGGCGCCCAGCTCGAGGGCGCTCTTGACACGTACTTCCGCCAGCCGCTCGCCAACGCCGCTAGCCTCCACCCACATCCGCCCTCCGCCGCCTTCGCAGCACAGGCTCCGCTCCCTGGAGCGGTCGAACTCCACGAACTGCAGGCCGGGGATGCTCTGCAGGATCGCCCTCGGCTCGTCGTAGACGCCGTTCTGCTTCCCCAGATAGCACGGATCGTGATAGGTGACCACTTTGTTCACCTCTCCTGAGAAAGCCAGCTTCCCGCGCTCGATCAAATCCGCCAGCAGTTGGGTGTAATGCTGCACCTCGACATCCAGCCCTTCGTACTCTTTCTTGAAGCTGTTGTAGCAGTGGGGAGAGGTGGTCACCATCTGTTTTATGTCGTGCTGCTGGAAGAGTTCCAGGTTGTCCTCCACCAGAAACTCAAATAGCCCTTCCTCCCCCATCCTTCGCATCTCGCTGCCGCAGCAGATCTCCTCGTTGCCCAGCGTGCCGAAGTCAACGCCTGCCTCATCGAACACCTTGACCATCGCCTGGGCCACGGCCTGAACGCGGTCGTCGTAGGCCGGGGTGCAGCCCACGAAGTAGAGTAGCTCTGCTTTGGCACCTTCAGTCAGATTCTTCACGTCCAAACCCTGAGCCCACTCCGACCGTTTGGCCTTGCCCCGTCCCCAGGGGTTGCCGAACTTGAACGTGCTCTCCAGCGCATCGCGGACGGTGGGCTTGACGTGGCCGCCCTCGGTCAACACCCGCCTCATGCCGATCAGGACCAGGGCGGGGTCCACGCCCTTGGGACAACGCAGCGTGCACGTCGTGCAGGTGGTGCAGTCCCAGATCTCAGGCATCTGATTGATGTCCAGCTTATCGCTGACCAGAGCCTGGTAGATGATACGTCTGATGTTGAGGGGTGAGGTCAACGCCAGGGGACAACCTGCCGTACATCGCCCGCATTGGATGCAGCCCAGCAGGTCATATTGTTGTACGAAGTTTCGTGTTCTCAGCATGGCAATCCTTTAGGTCGGTGGATCGGTAGAATCGTAAATTCGTAGACCAGTTCCCCGAATCTACGAGTTTACGGGTTTCCGAATTGACGGATCTCGCCAATCTACCAGCTAAGCCAACCCCAAAGAACGAAGCAGCGGCCGCGGGTCTATGGCGTGCCGCTTGAACCACTTGTCGGCGTCCGGCAGGTCAAGGGCCAGGCCCAACAGCTCGGTGAAATAGAAGATGGGCATCTTATGGCCTTTCTGGCGGGTGTCCAGGTTGATCTGGCACATGCCACAGGCCGAAACGATGCTGTCCGCCCCCGCTTCTTCAGCCGCCTGCACCAGCTTGTTCACCAGCGTGATCACCACGTCACTGCGGTTCAAAGTCAGGCTCGCCCCGCAGCAGTCCACGATGTACGACCACGACACGGGCTCGGCCCCCATCGCCCGCAGCAGGCGATCCATGAGCACCGGATGCTCAGGATCGTCCCAGCCCGTCAGCTCCGGCGGGCGCACCAGCACGCATCCGTAGTAGCTGACCGGCTTCAGGCCCTCCAGCGGCTTCTTGACCTGGGCGGCGATGTCGTCCAAATCGAAGTCCCGGCCCATGATCTCCAGCAGAGACCGGGGCCGCGCCCGACCCGTGTACTCGAAGCCCAGCAGCTCTTCCATCTCTGCCCGCCAGGTCTCGTCCTCTCGGAATCGCTGATCGGCGGCCAGGGAGCGCTGGTAGCAGGCCGGACACGGGATGGCCAGGTCCAATCCAGCCGCCTGGGCAATCGCCACGTTACGGCCCGGCAGCGAAGTGGCCAGTTCATGGCTCAAGGCGTGGCCTGAGGTCGCCCCGCAGCAGTTCCAGTCTTCTAGCTCGACGAGCTCGACGCCCAGCGCCTCGCACACCGCCTCGGTGGAGAGGCCGTATTCAACAGCCGTGGTAGCCGCCGTACAGCCGGGATAGTATGAATATCTCAAGGTGGTCTCCTTCAGGTTGGTAGATCGGTGGGTTCGTAAATTCGTAGATTCGTGTATTCGTGGATTCGTGGATCAGTTGACGAATGTACGAATCTACGAATTCACGAGTTTACGGATTTACCAGCTATTGGCCTGCTCTTCGGTAGAGTTCCTTCACCTGCTCCAGGGCCTTGACCCGTTCTGGCAAAATCGGTATCTTGCGGTTGACAAGCAGAGTGAGCGCCACACCCATATTGGAGCGAAGAATGGAGAAGATGTCTTTGCTCCTCAACATGTACTCAGCCAACATAGTGGTCTCGTGCACCCGCCCGAAGAACTTGATGCTATCCAGGAAAGAACGATGCAGGGCGTAGACCGTGGTCTCTGGCGGCGCATAGCCCGCCTCCAGGGACATGTGCTTGAGGGTGTCCATGACAGGTGCCAGGCGGATCTCATTGGGACAACGAGTGCCGCAGGCCTCGCAGCCCACGCACAGCCAGGGAGCCGAGCTCTTGAGCAAAGGCTCCCTCAGGCCCAGTTGGATCATCTTCAGCACCTGGGCCGGCTGATAGTCCATGGCGTAGGCGGTAGGGCAGCCGACGGTGCATTTCTGGCAATAGTAGCACCGAAAGACGTTCTCCCCACTACGCCGCTGTACCTCCAGGGCGAAGCTGGAGGTTGGAAGTTGGAGGTTGGAAGTTGGAGGTTGGAAGCTGGAGGTTGGAGGTTGGAGGTTGGAAATTGGAGGTTGGAGGTTGGAGGTTTGACGTTTCACGTTTGAAGTTTTAGCTTTCATTCTCTCTCTCCTAAACTGGTCAACTCATCTTCGCGGAACGTCGCCACCGGCAGTTCGTCCTCCAGGCTCCGGCCCGGCACGTAGTCGAACAGGGCCTGCACCTTCTCTCCCACGGCGCGGAAGATGGTGGCCACGGGCAAGTCGTTGGGGCAGGCACTCTCGCACATCCCGCATCCCACGCAAGAGCTGACCATGTGGTTGAGGCGCGTCAACTGGAAGATCAGGGTGTCGGTGGGCATGCGGATGGAACCCTTGCGAGCCGCCCATCGGAAATATCGGTCGGAGGCGTGGTCAAAGGTTGCCGTGCGGAAGATGCACTCCTTGCAGTAGCAGATGGGACAAGCTATCATGCAGTTGTGGCAGCGGATGCAGCGAGAGAACTCGGCCAGCAGGCTGGGCATGTCCGCCACGCGCTCGCGAAACTCGGCGAAGCGGCGGTCACGCTCGGCTGTGCGTTCTGCGACCAGCCGATCTATAGCCCCCCCTCTGTCCCCCCCAACCTCAGGGGGGAGGTCAAGCGTCTCTCGGTCTAGCTCCAACTGCTCGGCCAACTCGTCGCTGGCAGCGACCAGTATCTCGCTGGCTGTATCCACCCCGATCAGGCCCAGGGCCAAGTCAACGCCCTGGGGAACGGGATACTCGCACATCTGGCAGGCCACCCGAAATTGATGGCCCTCGTGTGGGATGAGGCGGCCCTCTTTGGCCTGCGCCAGCAAGTCGGTGGACAGATCGCCACTGCTCGCTGCCAGTTCGGCGTAGTCGTTCATCTCGTAGGTGCCCAGGCAATCCACCCCGATGAGGAGCACGTTGTCCAGGCTGGCCTGCTTGAGCTTGACCAACTCGATGAGAGCTCTGATCTCGCAGGAGCGCAGCACCGCCCCCAGCCGTCCCACTGCTCCGGTAGCAGTCAGGTTCGCCACCAGCTTGGCCGAGTTCACCGGCAACACCGGCGCAATGGGGTCAACATTCTCCAGCTTGGCTGGGTCGCTGAACAGGGTCTGGACGACGTTGTCGCCGGTCGGCGTGTGTCGGGGCGCCAGCAGAGCATCCACGATCCCCTTCTCCAGCAGCCCCCGCAGGAAGGCGGTCATCGTCTCCAGAGCGCTGTCTTCTACTTCGAGAGTGTAACTGCTATTCATTTCCAAGTTCTATCCCCCTTGCCCCATAAAGTGGGTGAAGTACCTGAGATGTTCTATCGCCTCCGATAGATTTCTCTGCGATGACCGATTTCATGAATCACGATAAGCCGTTCATCGTAGAGAACCTCGTAGATGACGCATTAATCGCCCACACGCAGCTTGTAGAAACCTACGAGGTCACCCGTGAATGGCTGTAATCTGACGTCATCGAGATTCGCAGCCAACCAATTGACGCGCTGAGCGACTCGATGCCCAATGGCTCTGTCCAGTCTTGCCAGCTCACGGGCAGCCCCTTCCAAGATGCGAATACGGTACACAGTAGTTACTCCAACGCCAGTCGGCTGACGACGCCTTCAAATGGTTCGCCACGTTCACCGGCCGCTACCGCTTTCTGCTGACGCAAAAGTCTCTCTCGCACAGATTCTCTAATCTCCAACCCTTCATCGGGATCACCCAGCAGTTCGAGTAGCTTCTGTTCGAGAGTTACTTCGATCATTTCCCTGAGTTCATCCCTACTCATCTGAGCAACCGAAACAGTCATGGCAAACTCCTTATCCTTATGCGCAATTACTACGTCCCCCACAGCTCCCGCACGGGATTCGGGCCCTTCTCCTTGAGCGCGGCCACCATCTCCTTCACCGTGTCGGCGAAGTACTGGCCCTCGCTGGCGCTGATCCAGCGCAGCCACACGCGGTCGTCATCGAAGCCCATCTGCTTCAGGATGCTCTTCATGATGGCCACGCGCCGCCGGGCCTTGTAATTGCCGCTCTGATAGTGACAGTCGCCGGGATGACACCCGCCGATCAGCACGCCGTCGGCTCCTTCCAGCAGCGCCTTGAGAACGTAGGTCACGTCCAGGCCGCCGGAGCACATCAGGCGGATGACGCGGATGTTGGGCGGGTACTGAATGCGCGAGGTGCCCGCCAGGTCCGCCCCGGCATAGGTGCACCAGTTACACAGAAAAGCAATAATGCGCGGTTCGAAATCGTCCATGTACTCTCTCTCCTTGTTTGAAACTTGCCGCAGTGCGGACGTAAGTCCGCTGGCGAAGTGGTAAATTCGTAGATTCGGAAACCCGTAAACTCGGAAATACAGAAACTCATCTACGAATCTACGATTACACGAATTTACGAGTTGCCCACCAACGCATCCACGGCCATCAGCATTTGTTTGGGCGCGAAAGCCACCTGCGCCGTAGCCTTGTTGGGGCACACCATGGCGCACACGCCGCAGCCCTTGCACAGCACCTCGATCACCTGGGCCACGCGCTCGTCGTAGTCCAGATAGCGGGCCTCGTAAGGGCATGCCTCCACGCACAGCCCGCAGAAACTGCACAGCCTGGCGTTGACCTGCACCATCGTATCCTTGCTCTCCAGGCGCGGCAAGCTGAGCAGCGCGGCAGCACGCACCGCCGCGCCTTTGGCCTGGGAAATGGCTTCATCAATGAAACGCGGCGAATGGGCCAGGCCGCACAGGAAAACGCCCTCTTTGAGGAAGTCCAGCGGCCGCATCTTGGGATGCGCCTCCTGGAAGAAGCCGTCCTCGTCCAGAGGCACGCCCAACACCTCGCTCAGCGCCGCGTTGTCATTGGGAGCTATCCCCGTGCTGAGGACCAGCAAATCGGCGTCCAGGGTGATCTCCTGACCCAGGATGGGCTCGGTCAGACGCACCCGCAGACCATCGCCCGCCGCTTCGACGCGGGGCTTGTCGGGCAATTCATAGCGAATGAAGACCACGCCCCTGTCCCGCGCCTCCTGATAGTACAGCTCATGGAAGCCGTAGGTCCTGATCTCGCGATAGAGGACGACCACCCTGGCCTCCGGATTCAGCTCCTTGAGCTTGAGGGCGTTCTTGATGGCGTGGGAGCAGCAGACGCGGCTGCAATAGGGACGAGCGTCGTCGCGGGAGCCGACACACTGGATCATAACCACCGATTTCCGATTTCCGATTTCCGATTTCCGATTGTGGGTTTCGGATATTTTAGCTTCCAGTTCTTTCTGGGTGAGGACTCGGTCGTGCTGGCCGTAGAGGTACTCGGTGGTGGCGGCGGGCTGAGCGCCTGTGGCCACGATGACGGCGCCGTGCTCCAGCACCTGGTCGGCGCCGTCGGCCAAAGCTAACGTAGTCAGGAAGTTGCCCTTGCTTCCCCTGAGTTCCCTCAATTCTGTGTTGCGATACACCTTGACCAGCTCGTTGGCTTCCGCCCGCTCAATGAGCGAACTCAGCAACTCCTGGGGCTTCCCGCCCTCCAGCGTATAGTGCGCGGTGCGCAGGTTGCCCCCCAGCTCTCCGCTTTTCTCCACCAAATCCACGCCGAAGCCCAACTCGGCCAACTCCAGGGCCGCGGTCAGGCCAGCCAAGCCCCCTCCGATGACCAGACCTCTTCTGGATATCGGAGATTGGACGCTGGAGATTGGATATTGGAAGGCAGCGCGGGTCACGGCCATCTCTACGGCGGCCTGGGCCTTGACTGTGGCTTGCTCTGGCTGATCTCGATGCACCCAGGCCACACCCTCGCGGAGGTCGGCCCGCTCCAACAACTGCGGGCTTAATCCCGCCTGGCGCATGAGGGCGGCGAACTCAGGCTGGTAGAGACGCTGGGAGCAGCCCGCCACCACCACCCGATTCAAGCCCTGCTCCTCCACGGCCTCTTTGATCGCCGCCAAATCCGCAACACAGGCATCGTCCACTACCTGAGCCAACGCGACGCCGCTGAGCCGCTCCGCATATTCCGCCACCGCCCCAACATCCACCACCTCCGAGACCTGGCCCCGGCAGGTGCAGACAAACACTCCAGTGCGGGGTTCTTCGTCGCTAACATCTCGCTCAGGTGCAAGAGGCAAGATGCAAGGGGCAAGATTCCTGCCTCCTGTCTCCTGCCTCCTGCCTCCTGCCTCCTGCCTCATGCTTCTTGCAGCTTCCCCCACCACCCCCGCAGCCTCGGCCACCGTCTCAGGGACATCTTTGGGCTCCCGGAAGGCGCCGCCCACAAACACGCCGCGCCGCGTGGTCTCGTGGGGCGCGAAGCGGTCGGTCAGGCAGAAGCCGAACTCGTTCAGCTCGACTCCCAGCTTGTTTGCCAGAGCCTTGAATCCCTCGGGCGGGGCCAATCCCACTGAGAGGACCACCATCCCGAAGTCTTCTTCGAGAAGCGTGCCATCCTCGGTTGCAAAGGCCACCCGCAGGTTGCGGGTCTGGGGCACTTCCTTGATGGAGGAGACCATGCAGCGGCGATAGGCCACCCCGGGCAGGGCCTCCACGCGGTTGAAATAGCGCTCGAAGTCCTTGCCAAAGGTGCGGATGTCCATGAAGAAAACCGTGGCGTCTAGATCAGGGGCTATCTCCTTCGCCGCCGCCAGTTGCTTGGCGGTGTACATGCAGCACACCGACGAACAGTAGGGGTAGCCGATGGCCTCGTCTCGCGAGCCGACGCACTGAATGAAGGCCACGCGGCCAGGAGCCGTCCCATCGGAGGGACGCACCAAATGGGCCTGGGTGGAGCCAGCCAAGCTGACCATGCGCTCGAACTCAATGCTGGTCAGCACGTTGTCGTAGTGGCCGTAGCCGAACTCGCCCTTGAGGCGGGCGTCGAAAGCCTGATAGCCGGGACTCAGGATCACGGCCCCCACCTCGATCTCGGAGCTTCGCTCGGCCATGTCCAGATCAATGGCCTCCGTGGGGCAGACCTCGACGCACTTGCCGCACCGCGTGCAGTAGTCCATGTCAATCACGTAGGCGTCGGGCACGGCGCGCGTGGGCGGACGGTAGATGGCCTTCACCTGGTGCAAACGGCCTTCGTGTTCGCTGGGTCGCTCCACAGGGCAGACCTCGACGCACAGGCCGCAGTTGTTGCACTTCTCAACATCAACGTAGCGCGGTCGGTGATTGACCAGCGCCTTGAAATCGCCCGCTTCCCCCTCCAGCGATTCCACCTCAGCGAGGGACAGTATCTCGATATTGGGATGCATCCCGCACTCCAGGGTGGGGCAATAGGCGGGCTGGTCGGGCAGCATGATGCAGATGCCGCACGAGTCGGTGGGGAACGTGCGGTCCAGCAGGTGCATCGAGCCGCCGATGCCCGGCGCGCTGTCCAGCAAATAGACCTTGCATCCCAGCCGGGCCAGCAGTTGGGCCGACCCCATGCCGCTGATGCCTGCTCCTACAATCAAGACCGAACCAGCTCTGTTTGAAGTTACCATTTAGGACTCCTGATGCTGGACATTGGGTATTGGAGATTGGATATTGATTTGTCGCAATACGACGATGGTCGAGGAGGCCGCGGCTTTGGCCTGGGCCACGGTGTCGGGAATGTCTTTGGGACCCTGGCAGCAGCCGGCCAGATAGACGCCCTCGTTAGCGGTGTCCACCGGCCTCATCTTGGGATGGGCCTCGGCGAAGAAACCATCCGGCGAGCGCTCTAGATTCAACAGCCCCGCCACGCCTTCCACATCCGCCCGTGGCACGACGCCGGTGGCCAGCACCACCAGGTCGGCCTCCATCTCCAGCGGCTCGCCCAGAATCGTGTCCTCGGCCCGCACCACCACCCGATCCCCCCGCTTGTAGATCTCGGACACGCTGCCCCGGCGGTACATCACGCCTTCGCGCTTCACCCGGTCGTAAAACTCCTCAAATCCTTTGCCGAAGGCCCGCACGTCCATGTAAAAAACCGTCACGTTGGCGTCCGGTATCCTCTCCTCGACCAGGTGAGCCTGCTTGGCCGTGTACATGCAGCACACCCGCGAGCAGTACTCGTTGCCCACCGTCTGATCGCGCGAGCCCACACACTGGATGAACACCACATCTTTGGGCTGCTTGCCGTTGAGGGATATTTTGCCTCTGGTGGGACCTGAAGCCGAGGACAGCCTCTCGAATTCCAGGCCGGTGATGACGTTGGGGTAGTCGTAGCCCAGCTCGGGCTTGAGGTGGGGATCGAAGGGGTCAAAGCCAGTAGCCACGATAGCGGTCCCCACGTGCAGATCCACTAACTCCTCTTTCATTTCAAAGTCAATGGCCCCTGCATCGCAGGCCCGTTCGCACTTTCGGCCACATTTGCCTTTGGTCAGATAAAGGCAGGTCTTTTCGTCAATAACGGCTTTCAGGGGGACAGCCTGGGGAAATGGAATGTAGGCAGCGCTGCGGGTGGCCACGCCCGCATCGAATTCAGAGGGGATGTTCTTCCAGACACAGGCCTCGGCGCACAGCCCGCAGCCGGTGCAAAGCTCTTCGTGGACGTAACGGGGCTTCTTCTTGACCTTGACCCGGAAGTCCCCGACCTGCCCCTGGAAATCAACCACTTCGCTGTAGGTGAGGAGTTCGATGTTGGGGTGACGGCCCACGTCCACCATCTTGGGCGTGAGGATGCAAGCTGAACAGTCCAGGGTGGGGAAGGTTTTGTCCAGTTGGGACATGCGCCCGCCGATGCTGGGCTCCCTTTCTACCAGATACACACGAAAGCCGGCATCAGCAATGTCCAACGCAGCCTGGATGCCAGCGATCCCGCCTCCGATCACCAGGGCCGCTGGCGACCCCTCTATCCGCCCCGCCTCGATTGCCACGTTCTGCTCTTTTTTCGAAGTCATCTCATCCTTGCGAAGACCGCTTTGCCAGGAAGATAGCCAAGCCGATCCCCCCCAGCACCGAGCGATAATTATACTACCAAATCCGCTGATAGGCAAATGCCAACTCTAGCTTCCGGCTATTTGACACTAGCCACCTATCACTTTTGGCACAGTCCGTCAGCGACTCGCATTCGGGGCAGCT
>CAYXGM010000025.1:0-45878 GCA_964464555.1 uncultured Gemmatimonadaceae bacterium
CGGCGCCATGGAGGAGGCCGGGTCCGGGATCAGCCCCGGAGGCACGGAGAGCACACGGGCGTCGGTGCCCAGGTTGGCCTCGGCGCCTCCGATGTTGATGAAGGCCGAGACGGGACAGGCCTCATCCCATGACGGGGATCCGGTCCCACTCCTCGTCCCACCCCCGCAGTAGACCTCCATCCGGCGAGCCACGTTCTCCTGTAAGAGCGGCTCCCGGAGGAAGGGAACGGGGTCCGCTTCCAGCTCCCGGACCAGGGACGCCCTGAAGTCAGGGTCGAAGGTCGCCCCCACGTCTCCTTCCCCGCCCAGGGAGACGGCCCCCGGGGGCGTTGCCACGATCCCGGCATCCAGGAGCACCCGGTGGATGTCCAGGAGATGAAAGCCCGGCCGTGTGGCGCCGAAAGAGGACGCCCCCAGGGAGAGCACGGCCACCGGGTGGGCCTCCAGGGCTTCCACGGCGGCCAGAGACGCCACCAGGAGGGCCGGGAAGGACCCGGAGGCCCCGATGGCCACCGTGTCCCCGGCCCCGACCCCGGCTTCTTCCAGAAAGTGGACCAGGAGCCCGGCCAGGTCGGGCGTGAGGCTCGTTCGCTTGGCCTCCAGCATGCCCAGTGAGGTGAAGAGCTCGGTGAGCTCCGGACCGACGAGGCAGGTGCCCGCGGGATCCAGCGCCCGGTCCACCGGGATTCCGGCGCGGGCGCAGTGGGCCCCGAGGGCGTCCTGGGCCGCCCCGGTCTCCCGGGCCGCCTCCTTCATGGGCTCCGTCCGGGGGAGGGCCGGTCCCGGGGCCAGGAGCCGAAGGAGGGTCCAGGCCAGGAGGCTCACGGCGCCGGCCAGGACGAAACGGGCACGAAGGTCCGGGCCGGGCTCCGCCGGGGTCGGTCCTGAGAGGCGCCTTGGCGTCACCGTCTCACACCAGGTTCAGGATCCGCCCCAGCCACCCGATGGCCACCGTGGCCGTGAGGAGGGAGCCCAGGGTCACCAGGACGCCCTGGCGCTCGAAGTGGTTCGCGATGAGGCCGGGTATGACCCACCCGATGACGGTGAACTCCAGGGAGGCGGGAAAGAGGCCCGGGAGGACCAGGCTCCAGAGGATGGACCAGCTCCCCCCCACCAGCAGCAGAAAGACGAAGCGCCGCCGGCCGAAGAGGATGAGCCAACGGGAGGCCAGGAGGTAGACCCAGAGGGTGAGAAGGGCCGCCGCCAGCGTCCCCACCATGCGCTCCGGGGCGGAAAGGAAGAGGACCAGGTAGCTGGGGACGATGATCCCCCCGGGATAGACGCCCGTGAAGGCGATGATCCCCAGGGAGACGAGGAGGCCCATGAAAGGGAGCTCAAATCCCATGAGGCGCTCCCACCCGGTCCCAGTGCCGCACGAGGCTCTCCCCCAGCCCGGCGATGTTCCCGAAGCCGAAGACCAGGCCGCCTGAGCCCGAGACCGCCCCCCCGGGGCCGCTGGCCATGACCTTCTCCATCACCGCAACGGGCCGTCCCGGCCCCAGCACCTCGACCTTCCCGGCCCCGGGCTCCCGCCGGAGTCGATGACGGAGAGCCCGGGCGTGGAGCCCCGCGACCAGGAGACGGCCGAAGCGCTCCAGCCCGCCGGCGGCCAGGGCCTCCACCCACTGGAGGGTCCGGTCCCCCCGGTCGGGGCGGAGGCTCAGGAGACCGGTGCACGTTTCCGCGGAAACGCCCATCCGGTCCAGGACCCGGTCGTGGATGCGAAAGGTGGACTCGGGGTCGTTGGCGGCGAAGGCGTTCACCACCGTCCAGGAGCCGCCGGCACCGGGCAGGGTGTACTTCCACAGGCGGAGGGCACCCAGATCCCCCCGGGCCCGGCGCACACCGTCCCGGAGAACCTCGTCGCCGATCCCCAGGGAGCGGGCAGCCCCTCCCACCAGGTCCAGGTTGGACCCGAAGCCCCCGGGTCCCTCCGCCGGCGGGCCCGAACCGGAGAGGACCTTCTCCACCCTCCCCCCTTCATCCTCCACGGTCCGGCGGAAGACCTCCTCCCACTCCTCTTCGGGAACCAGGACCCTGGCACCCGGGGGCACGGCCAGGGCCAGGACCCGGGCCACCGAGGCCCGGCTCTCGCCCTGGGCCTCCAGGTGATCGGGATGGAAGTTCGTCACCAGGACCAGGTGGGGCCGGAGGATCTCCCGGCCCTCCACCCGGTGGTACTCGGGGCGGACGGCCATGACCTCCGCCACCACGACATCGGCCCCCATCCGGGCCGCCCGCCTCAGAAGGCGTTTCTGCTCGATGATGGAGGGAGCCCCCAGGCGGTGGATCTCGTGCTCCGATCCGTCGGGGAAAACGTAGGCCGGCTCCGACCCGGTGGTCTTGGCCAGAACCGTTCTCCCCTCCTCCCTGAGCACCGAAGCCAGGAGGCGGGCCACGGTGGTCTTTCCCCGGCTTCCGGTGACGGCGATGCGAAGGGGCACGGTCTCCCTGCGACGGCGGAGGAGGACCACCTCGGCCACCAGGAAGAGGAGCCAGGCCAGCATCATGGCCAGGAGCGTCAGGGGCGGGAGCATGGGAGTCAGCTTACAACCTGGCACGCCCATCAGCCAGGCACTATTTCTCACGGGGCCCCGAACCGGCTCCTGAACGGAAACCGTTACATTGTGCCCGGCCCGAAAGACGCCGGAGGCCGGCTCTTCGGGACCCGTCGAGTCACGGGGTTCCAATGCATTCGGGAGTTTTCCGGGCCATCCGCACCGCCTCCGACAGAGAAGAAACGAGGCCATCGGTACCCATGAAGATGCCCAGTGTCCGACGCTTCCTCCTGCTCTCCTCGGGCTTCGGAGCCCTCCTGACGGGCTTCGGGTCCGCCCGGGGCCAGGAGGCGTACGCCCTGGATGACCTGATCCGGATCGGTAGGGAGCGGAACCCCACCATCCGGTCATTGCGGGCCGAACAGGCTGCCCTGGAGGCCGACCGGCGGGCTTCGGCACGGTGGCCCAACCCCGAGTTGGAGTTCGAGACCGGAACCGGTGAGCCCTTCGAAGACGAGGGAAGCCGGTCTCTGAGGGGGCTTTCCCTCCGGCAGCCCCTGGAGAATCCCTTCAGCCGCCACCACCGGCTCAACTCCATGACCTCCCTGGCCCTGGCGGCGGGGCAGGACATCCGCTCCGGAATCCTGGAGATGGAGTACCAGGTTCGCATGCACGTCTACCGGATCCTCTTTCTCCGGGAGCGGGTGGAGGAGGCCCGTCTCAACGAGGAGGCCCTGGAGGCCATCCGGGATCTCATGGAAACCCGGGCCCGGGTGGGCGAGGTACGGGAGCTGGAGGCCATCCGTCTGCGGGTCGAGCACCTCCGGGCCCGGAACGAGACGGAAGCCGTGAAGATGGAGCTGGACCAGTTCCGCCAGCACCTGAACACCTACCTGGGCAATGCCCTCCCGCCGGACTTCCGTCTGGCCGGGGAGCTGGTGACGGGTCCCGAGCCCCCGACCCTGGATGCCCTCGTCGAGGAGGCCCTGCCCCACCACCCCACCCTCCTCCAGGCCGTCAGGGAGCGGGAGGCCGCCGAGGCGGCCCGGAAGGCCACCGGGAGCGGCTGGATCCCGGGCCCGGTGCTCACGGCCTCCTCGGGGAGGGAGATGGACGGGAACGTGAAGACCTTCGGGATCGGGATCCGGATTCCCCTCTGGAACTTCTCCCGCTCGGCGGTGGAGAGGGACCGGCAGCGGGTGCGGGTCATGGAGGAGCGGGAGCGGGCCCTTCGCCTGGAGCTGGAAGCCCAGATCATGATTCACCTGAACAATCTGCGGCGGGCACGGCAGACGGTGACCCTCTTCCAGGACGGCCTCCTGGGAGAGGCCGAAGCCAGCATGGCCATTGCCGAGACCAGCTACCGGGCCGGAGAGATCTCCTTCCTGGAATACCTGGACGCCCGGCGAACCTACCGTTCCATTCAGACCGAGTACCAGCAGGCCCTCTACGATCTGAACCTGGAGAGGGCCGCCCTGGAGCGTGCCGCCGGAGGAGGAGTGCAGTGAAGAGAATCCTCGGGACAGCCGTCCCCCTCATCCTCGTGATCTTCATGGCCTGCGCCCCCGGGGGAGACGAGCGCGAGGCGGAAGGCGCGCTCGTGCACGAGGGAGAAGCCGCCGAGCACGAGCCCTTCGAGCTTCTCCACCTGGAGCCGGAGCTGGCCTCGGCCTGGGGGTTGGAGGTGGACCGCCCCGGCCGGACGGACGTGTCCTCGGAAGTCGAGCTCCCCGGTATCCTCACCGTCAACGAAAACAGGACGGCCCGCATCGGGCCTCTGGTGGCCGGCCAGGTAGCCGAGGTCATGGCGGACGTGGGGAGCCGGGTGACGGCAGGCCAGGCCCTGGCCGCGCTGAACTCCCCCGAGTTCACCCAGGTCCAGTCCCGCTTTCTCCAGGCCTACGCCCGGGCGGACCTGAGCCGTCGGGACTACGAGCGGGCCCTGGTCCTGAGGGAGCAGGAAGCCATCGAGGAGCGGGAGTTCCTCAGGCGGCAGGCCCTGGTGGAGCAGGACCTGGCCGACCTGAGGGGAGCCGAAGCGTTCCTGCACTCCCTGGGGCTCGACGAGGATGAGCTGACGGAGATCGTGACGGCGGGCCTGGACACGGGAAAGCCCCTCCTGGATCACTCGGCGGTGAAGCCCCTCATGGAGCTGGAGACCCCGGTGGACGGGGTGGTTCTCTCCCGGGACGCCATCCTTGGAAGCCACGTGGAGCCGGGCCAGGTCCTCTTCACCGTCTCCGACCTCACCACCCTCTGGGCCCGCCTGGACGCCTACGAGAACCAGATGGAAGCCCTCTCCGGGGAGGCCGAAGTCGTCATCCGGTCCCCCCTCTTCCCCGGCCGTGACTTCGACGGACGGGTCACCTTCATCGCCGACCAGGTCGACGAAGAGCTTCGGACGGTGAGGGTCCGGGTGGAGGTGCCCGATCCCGACGGGGCCCTGAAACCCAACATGTTTGTCCGGGGCTTCCTCAGGGTCCGGACGCCAGGAGAAGACCGCCTGGTGGTGCCCACCGATGCCGTTCAGACCCTCGAAGGCCACAGCGTCGTCTTCGTCGAAGCGCCGCAGGAGCCCGGGGAGGAGCACCGGGTATTCACTCCGGTGGAGGTGACCCCCGGCGCGACCCTCACGGTGGGCACCGTGATCCAGGAGGGGTTGGAGGGCACGGAGCGCATCGTGATCCGGGGCGCCTTCACCCTCAAATCCGAGCTCACCAAGGGAGCGGCGGGGCACAGCCATGCGCACTGACGGGAGGCCGGGGCGAACGGTGGCTGAGCCTTCGGCGATGGGGAGCACGGCGTGATCGGAGCGACCATCCGGTTTCTGGTCCGACACCGGGTCCTGGTGGTCGTGGCCGCGGCCCTGGTGGCGGTGGGCGGGGTGGTGGCCTACCGGAACCTCATCATCGACGTCTTCCCCGATCCTTCCCCGGCCCTGGTCCAGGTCTACACCGAGGCCCACGGGCTGGCGCCCCAGGAGGTGGAGCAGCTCGTCTCCGTCCCGGTGGAGGCGGCCATGTCGGGCCTTCCCCGGGTGGAGCGGATCCGGAGCAACTCCACCTACGGGCTTTCCCTCGTGAACGTCTACTTCGAGGAGGGGACGGACATCTACTGGGCCCGGCAGGTCCTGGCGCCCCGCCTGCACGAGATCCAGGCCGAGCTCCCTCCCCAGGCCAGCGAACCCTTCCTGGGCCCCATCGCCACGGGGCTCGGGATGGTCTACCTGTACTACCTGGAGGGTGACGGGTATACCACCATGGAGCTCCGGACCCTCCAGGACTGGCTGGTGAAGTACGAGCTGAAGGCCGTCCCGGAGGTTTCGGACGTCCTCTCCATGGGTGGAGAAGTGAAGCAGTACCAGATCCTGGTGGACCCCGACGCCCTGCTGAGCTACGACCTGACCCTCCAGGACCTCATGGACCGTGTCCGGGCCGGCAACCGGAATGCCGCCGCGGGGTTCATCACCCGGGGCCGGGAGGAGTTCATCGTCCGGAGCATCGGGCTGGTGCAGGAGGTGGAGGACCTGCGGCGCATCGTGGTGGCGCACCGGGACGGGACACCGGTCTATCTCTCCAGCGTGGCCCGGGTGGAAACCCTCCCGGCCATCCGGCGGGGCGCGGCCCTGGCCAACGGCGAGGGGGAGAAGGTGGTGGGGATGGTGTTGAAGCTCTTTGGCTCCAACACCGCCCGGGTCATCGACCGCCTGGAGGAGCGGATGGAGGCGGTGAACGCCAGCCTTCCCGACGGGGTGGAGATCGTCCCCTTCTACAACCAGGCCTCCTTCGTTCGGGCCTGCTTCAGGACGGTGGCGGTGAGCCTGGGCCTGGGGGTCCTCCTGGTGGTGGGAGTGCTCTTCGTCTTCATGGGGCACCTCCCGTCAGCCTTCCTCACCATGCTCACCCTTCCCTTCTCCGTCCTCTTCGCCTTCATCGTCCTGGAGCGAATGGGGCTGGCCGCGGACCTCATGTCCTTCGGGGGGCTGGCCATCGGCATCGGGCTCATCGCCGATGCCGCCATCATCTACGTGGAGAACACCTACCGGCACCTCCAGGGAGGGATGGACCGGGTCCGCGCCCTGGTGCGGAGCGGCGAGGAGGTGACCCGCCCCCTCTTCTTCGCCATCCTCATCATCATCCTCGTCTTCCTCCCCATCTTCACCCTCCAGGGCACGGAGGGGATCATGTTCCGCCCCATGGGCTTCGCCATCTCGGCGGCCCTGGCGGGGTCCCTCCTCTTCACCCTCCTGGTCATCCCCGCCCTGGCCTGGTACTTCCTCCGCTCCCGGGAGGCCGGGGAGGCCAGGGACCCGGCCCTGATCCGGGTCATCCGGAGCCGGTACCTGGTCCTGTACGAGTGGTGCGGCGCCCGGAGACGGGGCGTCCTCACCGTCACGGCGGTGGTCCTGCTGACGGGTGTGGCCATCCTACCCTTCACGGGGCGGGAGTACATGCCCACCCTGAACGAGGGGACCCTCCAGCTCGCAGCCACCATGAACCCCAACGTGAGCCTGGACGAGTCCGTCGGGATGGCCCGGGAGATCGAAAACCGACTCCTGGCCATGGAGGGAATCGAGGGGGTCCTCACCCGCATCGGCCGGGGGGAGACGGGAAGCCACGGCCACTTCGTGAACGACCTGCACATCCTCATCCAGATCGATGAGCGTCGAGCGACACGGCTGGGCCGGAATCTTGATGAGATCCAGGAGTCCATCACCCACCGGATGGAGGATCTTCCGGGCGTGAACCTGAACCTATCCCAACCCATCGCCCACAATCTGGACGAGCTCCTCACCGGGACCCGGGCCCAGTTGGCGGTGAGGATTTACGGGGAGGAATTCGACACCCTCCGGGCTCTCTCGGGGCGCATCGAGGCCGTTCTCCACGAGGTGGAGGGAGCCGTGGACGTCCAGGTGGAGCAGTTCACCGGACAGAACAACCTGGTCATTCGCCTGGACCGGGAGGCGCTGGCGCGCCTGGGGATGGACGTGGACCGGGTCCAGGAGACGGTGGAAGCGGCCATCGGAGGCGTGGTGGTGGGTCAGGTGTACGAGGGTCGCCGGCGCTTCGACATCTTCCTCCGCTTCCTCCCCGAGTACCGGTCCACCGTCGAACTGATACGGGACCTCCTGATCCCCCTCCCCGACGGAGGACGGATCCCCCTCCACCAGGTGGCCACCGTGGAAGAAACGGAGGCGCCCCGGCGGGTGACCCGGGAGGACGGTCGCCGCTACAGCACGGTCCAGGCCAACGTCCGGGGCCGGGACATGGGCCGCTTCGTGGAGGACGCCCGGGAGCAGATCCGTAGCAACGTGGAGATCCCGGCGGAATACACCATCCGCTGGGGAGGGCAGTTCGAGCTCCAGGAACGGTCCCGGGGGACCTTCCTCCTGGTCACCCCCCTGACCCTCCTCCTGGTCTCGGTCCTCCTCTACGCCATCTTCGGCTCCGTTCGGGAAGCCGGCGTCATCCTCCTGAACATCCCCCTGGCCCTCACCGGCGGGTTGGCGGCCCTTCTCCTCACCGGCCAGTACATGAGCGTGCCGGCCTCCATCGGGTTCATCGCCATCTTCGGGATCGCACTGGAGGACGGCCTGGTCCTCCTCTCCACCATCCGCAGGCGAATCCTGGACGGTGACGACGCGGCCACGGCGGTCCGGTACGGGGTCACGACCAAGCTCCGCCCCGTCCTCATGACCACCTTCTCCACCATCTTCGGGATCCTCCCCCTCCTCCTGGCCACGGGCCCCGGCGCCGAGATCCAGCGCCCCCTGGCCACGGTGGTGGCAGGGGGCCTTCTCACCAGCACGCTGGTGACGCTGATCGTGCTGCCGCTGGCCTACCAGGCTTTGCTGGAGCGGGCCCCGGCAGCGCCCATGCGAGGGTAGGGAGGGGCCTCAGCGCGTCTGGAAGGTGATGGGCAGGCTGATCCAGACCGGCACCCGCCGGTCCCGGATGTCGGCTATCCTCTCCTTCTTCGTGCTCTACTCCCCATGACGTGCCAGGAGCACGGTATTGCACAGGTGAGAGGGGGGCGTGAAAACGGCAAAGGCGCCGTGGAGCCCGGATCTTCAAGGACTCTTAAGCGACCCCTGTGCTGACGGCGAAAAGGAGCACACACCACCGGCCCGGCTCCGGCCGATGACCACGATGCGGAGGAAGCCGAGCTCGCCCAGGTGGGCCTGGACCTCGGGAGAGGGGTAGGTGCCGCACTCACCGGCGAGGGCGTCGGGCACGGTGAACCAGACCGTGATGGCTCCGGGCCCCCGGGCCTGCACCAGGATGTCCAAATCCTCCTCGGTCAGAGTGCTCACGAAGGCCGTTCGCGCCGCCTCTCCCACATCCACGCCCCGAGTCATCTCCTGGACGGGGTCCACGACGATGGTGGCCACCAGGAGGGCCACGAGGCCCCCGACGGTGACCGACCCGGCAGCCGAGGATGCGGTGTACCGCCGGAGTATGGAGGCGAAGCCGCCGGCCAGCACGATGAAGAGCCCCCCCCGGAGCTGCCCGCCCAGCGTCATCATGGGGCCCCCCAGGAGGAGGCCGACGAGGAAGAAGAGGTCGGCCTGGGCCTTCTTGAAGCGTATCTCGCCCCGGGCCCGCTTCCCCTCCCTCTTCAGGTCATCCCGGGCCTCGCCCAGGAGGGCGCCGCACCGGCTGCACTGGTTGGGGGATCCCAGGAAGGAGATCCCGCAAAAGGGACAGGTGCCCCCTTTGATGGGCACGCGGGTGGGAGTGGCCATGGGGGACAAGGTAGGACGGCGCCCGCCCCGTTGCGAACTGGAAGGCCGCCCTCAGTTCAGGGGAGCCTGCTCGGAGGACTCGGTAGGTTGGCGGCATCCCCAGGAATGAAGCCGGATTCTCGAGCGTGGGCCCAGGGGCATGAGCCTGAGGGCAGGCTCGTCGGGCGTTCGAACCCGCCTCATCGCCCGACTCGTCATCTCCCTGAACTCGCCCTCGAAGAAGAATTCCGACCGGCCCAGGGCCGGCTCCAACTCGTCCAGCCAGGCCACCTCGGGATCGAAGCGGGCGAGGAAGGGGCGTCCCACCCAGGCTGGATTTCTTCCTTGCAGGAACTTCAGGACGAACACGTCCTGGCCCGCCACACGGGCCCGGCCGTCCACCAGGAGCTTACCGGGAGTCGCGGACATGACCGGCCCTCGAGCCGTCCGGGCCAGACCGGACACCTGCCGGAAAGCCCCCGAATAGATCTCCAGGGCCTCGGCCAGAGGGACCTTGAAGTAGTGCTGGGCGCCCGTGTCCCGGGCCATGAACATGTAGTACGGGACGATTCCGAGCTGCACCTGGGTCCGCCAGAGATCCGCCCAGATCCGGGCATCGTCGTTGACGCCCCGCACCACCGGGGATTGAGTCCGGATCACCGCCCCGGCATCCCGAAGGCGGCGGACCGCTTCCCGGGCCACCCCCGTGTCCAGCTCCCGGGGATGACTCACATGGGCCATGAGAGCCAGGTGGCGACCCGAAGCCTGCACCTCTTCAATGAGCTCGAGGAGATCGTCGGCATCCTCGTCATCCACGAACCGGTGGGGCCAGTAGGTCAGGGACTTGGTCCCGAGGCGGATGCTACGGACGTGCTCCAGGGCGGGATCCAGAAGAGGCTCCAGGTACCTCCGGAGCACTTCCGTGGTCATGACCAGGGGGTCGCCGCCGGTGACGAGGACGTTGGTCACTTCGGGGTGACGCTTCAGGTACCGGACCAGGGAGCCGGCCTCGTGACTCTGAAACCGGAACTCCTCGTTTCCCGTGAACTGGGCCCAGCGGAAGCAATACGTGCAGTAAGAGTGACAGCTCTGGCCTGCAGCGGGGAAGAAGAGGACGGTCTCGCGGTACTTGTGCTGGAGGCCGGGAAGAGGTTCCCCGTCCAGGTGGGGCACGTTGAGTGACTTCTGACCGGCGGGGTCTGCGTTCAGGGTGAGCTGGATCCTGGCCGCCGTCTCCTCGACCACGTCCTCCGGGGCGCCGGAAGCAACCAGATTGAGGACCTGGGCCAGTTGGTCGGGAAGAAGCATGCCCGGCTGGGGAAAGACCAGTCGGTAGATGGGGTCGTCTGGTGCTGAGTCCCAGTCGATGAGCTCCTCGATGACGTACTCGTTCACACGGAAGGGCAGAACGGCCGACACGGCCTTCATCTCCACGCGCTCGGACCGGGAGAGGGCCCGGAGCTGAGGGATGTCGTCGATGTCGTCTCGAGTGAAAACCCGGTACCGCCGCCGATCCGTGGGGATGGTGGATAACCTCCATCAGGAGTTCTTGAGTTATTTCGAAAAGCCCGAAGGGGGGCCGCTACCTCAGAAATGACGCCGTCCCCGGGACACTACAGCCGACCCGGGGCCGACCCGCCCGATCCCGTCCGTCCTACCCGCCCTATCTGGATACTACTGGATACTAAAGGTTCTACACCCTCGGGGAAAGTTCGTGCCCCTCCGGTTGGGGGCCCTATGCCGATCCGGAACCGGATTCCGGGCCCGGAAGAGCCTGGCCGAGCAATGGCGGAAGCCCCGTTACCCGGACCGGCTCTGCAAGTCCTTCTCGATCCGTTTCGAGGTCGGCGTCACAGAAAGCCCGCCCAGAGCGGTGCACCGAAGGGTATGGGGGAGGGCCTTTCCCACCTCGTCCATGGTCCGGATCACTTCGTCCAGGGGAAGCACGGGATCGAACCCCGCCAGGGCCATATTGGCGCTGGCCAGGGCGTTGGCCGCCCCCAGAACATTGCGTCCCAGGCAGGGCACCTCCACCCGGTTCGCCACCGGGTCGCAGACCAGCCCCAGGGTATTTTGAAGAGCCATGGAGGAGGCGGCCAGGGCCCGCTCCGTGCCCCCTCCGGCCATCTGGATCAGAGCGGCGGCGGCCATCCCTGCGCCGGCCCCCGTCTCGGCCTGGCACCCGCAAACCTCTGCGGCGAAGGTGGAGCCGCCGGCGATGAACACGCCGATCATGCCGGCGGCCAGGAGAGCCTTCGCGGCCTCCTCCCTCTCCTCGTCCGAGGAGTAGATCTCGCCCACCTCGAGGCCCGCCAGCCGGTGGGCCAGGGCCAGGCAGGCCCCGGGAAGGGCACCACACGCCCCTGCGGTGGGCGCCGCCACGATGACGCCCATGGAGCTCTTCACCTCCATGAACGCCGTGACGTAGAGGATCATCCGGTTCAGGAGCCCCCCGTCCGCGGGTCCGAGGTCCAGGAGGGCGCCTCCCTCCATGGCGGCCCGGAAGGGCCCCACCTGGGCTCCCAGTATCCGGTCCTCGTAGACCGTGCCGTCCAGCCCCACCTGCAGGGAGCCCTCGAGAATCCGAACGATTGCCACCATGCGAGCCAGAACCTCCTCCTCGGAGATCCCTCCACGGGCAGATTCGTAGCGGGCGGCAAGCTGCCAGAGGGGTGGGAGCCCGGGGTCGGCATGCCCAGGATCCTCATCGCCGCCGACCTGCCCTGCCCCGTCACCCGACGGCTTCTGGCCACCGCAAAAAGAGATCATCTCACCGGCATTGGTGAAGGGCACCTCCAGGTCCTTCCGGGAGAGGACGGGGAAAACGGGGGGAAGGGTCCGCACGTCCCGAACCGACTCATGCTCCCGAAAGAGGGACAACGTTTCCGCAGAAACGGCCTTCCCGGTCTCGATCTGGAGCAGCCCCCCATCCGGGCCCCTGTGCAGATGAATCTCTTCGGCCTGGATGCCCGCGGCTTCCAGAGCAGTGACGAGGGTCTCACGAATCGCGGACCGGCCCTCGCCGGGGGGGACATCGCCAATCTCCAGGCCGCTGTCATCCCGGGATCGGGAACCCGCTTCACCACCTCCCTCCCCACCCTCCGCCTCCAGAAATACCAGGGTTTCGTGGTAGTCTCCCCGGATGTCGACCTCCACCCCATCCACCTCGACCACCCGGATCATTCCTCCCCCCACGGAGAGGGCCGTCATCCGGTGTTCTTCCGCCTCGTTCCTGAGCGTCAGCCGGTAGGTGTTGGGGTGGGACGCAGGGAAGTCCGTGATTCGGAGCTGGACGTCGATGTCCGCCACCGCCATGGCGGCCGCCGACCGGGGCAGTCGCTCGTCCGTCGCCTCCCATCCCAGGAGCCCACCAAAGAGCCCCATGTCCGAGCCCTGGCTCTCATGGGTGGTGGCCAGAGAGCCGCCCGCATGGAATTCGACGAGGACCCCGGTGAGCTCACCGTTCATCAACGCCCGGGCCAGACGTCCGATACGGACGGCGGCTGCGCAGTGGGATGATGAAGGCCCCCGCATGACGGGGCCGATGACGTCGTTGAAGATGCTGGGATAGCTCGTGCGGCCGGCAACAGGCAGATCGGTCACGCCCTCTCGTCCCCTTCACTCTGTACGGAGATCTCTCGGGAGAACCGAGGAAGGATAGCCAGGGCAGGAGATTCCAGCGAGCCCGCGGCCTGAAGGAAAAGAGATCAAGGATGAGGCCCGGCTACCGGACGCCGTTGCTCGTCCGGCCGCCGCATCCCCGCACCGCGCATCGCCACGACCTCAACCCTGATCCAGTGAGAGCTTCGCTTTTTCTGAGAAAATCTTGAAGCTAAAACAAAGAACACCCAGGGGGTGCGTAAGGTTCCATGGGCGGAGGACGTAGGGGGTTCCGGGCTCGGGGTCGGATCCCCGGGAGACTCGAGGACGGGGATTTACTCCCTGAAGGGCCGTCCCGGGCGGGAGAAGATGTGCCGGCTGGAGGGAAGGAAGGTCTCCTCCCCGTCGTGGAAGAGGAAGTGGGTGATGTGGACCATCTCCCCCGTCAACCGGATGAGATTCAGGGAGTTCTTCTCCCGCTCCCGCGCCCGGCCCCGGCGGGACGTGGCGGTCCCGGATTGGACGATGATGATCCCCCGGTTGGGCTTCTGGCCCGGATACACGTCCAGGGAGTTCCCGATGTAGGCCCGGTGCAGATGCCCACCCAGGATCATCTCCACGCCCATCTCCACGAAGCTGTCCAGGGCCCGGCGGGCCTTGGGCATGGTCTGATCCCGCTCGTAGTCCGGCGCGGGGGCGAAGTGATGGTGGGTGACCACGATCTTCATGTCCTCGGGAGGAGCCTCGGCGAACGCCTCCCTGCAAAAGACGAGCTGGCTCCGATGGATGCGCCCGTTGGTGATAGCCCGGCGGGGGGAGGTGGAATCCAGGCCGACCAGGGTCAGGCCCGGAAGGTAGTGCACCGTATCCAACTCCGGGCTGATGTGCTTCCGGTAGAGCTCCCTGGGGCGGAAGAGCCTCTCGAATACCCGGTAGAGGGGCACGTCGTGATTCCCGGGGACAACCACCAGGGGCAGGTCGGGAAGTCGGTCCAAAAAGGCCCTGGCCTCGGCGAACTGATGCTCCTTGGCTCGCTGGGTGAAGTCGCCGCTGGCCACGATGAGGTCCGGCTCCCAGCCCGGGACCTGGCGAAGGAGGGCCTCACCCACCTTCGGAACGAAGGGGGGGCCGAAGTGGAGATCGGAGACGTGGAGGATGTTCATGACTCAGGCGCATCCAGGGAGTTGGAGTCGGCTGGTTGATTTTTCTCTCGGCGGAGATCCAGAGCCTCGAAGAGCCCCGAGACGTCCGCCTTCCACAAGGGCAGGACCAACCCGATGGCGGCAGCTTCCAGATTCGTGAGGATCACCAGCGTCAGAACCCAGGGAATGGGCCGGGGCTCCCGAAGGAGGAGGAGGACCAGCGTGGCGACCGCCACGGCGAACCAGGAGACCTTTGCCCCACGGGAATGGTAGCTCGGCAGCTTGCCGAAGCGTGCCAGGCCGATGGCCACGGAGAGGAACCAGCTCCCCGCGGCTCCCAGGAACCAGAAAAGATACCGCCGAACCACGTCTCCCTCCAACCAGAAGAGCCCGAGCCCCAGGGCGCCGTACATGAGGGCGTCCATGAGGCTGTCCAGCCGGGCGCCCAGAACCGTCCTCTGATCCAGGGCCACCGCGAGCTTCCCGTCCAGCCAGTCGCTGGCCAGGAGGAGGACCGTGATGACCAGGAACAGGACCCGGTTGCCCTCCCAGGCGGCCCACAGGAGGGGGGCCAGACCAAGGAGCCGGAGGAAGCTGATGACGTTGGGGATGGTCCAGAAGCCGCGGGAAGCGTCCCGGCTGGTCATGAGGCCCCACCAAGGATATAAGCAGCCATGAAGAAGACTGGCGCCGTGAAGGCCAGACTGTCAAAGCGATCCAGGAGGCCCCCGTGGCCCGGAAGGAGGTCGCCGGCATCCTTCACGCCGCCCTTCCTCTTCACCAGCGAGGCCGTGAGATCTCCGGCCAGCCCGGCCAGGGAGAGGAGGAAGCCCGTGAAGGCCGCCTCGGCAAGTGGGGGAAACGCCTCTCCCGTGGCGCCGGAGCCGGGACGACCCAGGGGGGTCAGGAGGGGCAGGAGAACCATGGCCGCCAGGACCGTGGTCGCCAGTCCCCCGATAAATCCCTCCCAGGTCTTTCCCGGCGAGAGCTCGGGGGCCAGGCGTCGGGAGCCCACTGCCCGGCCCCAGAGGGCCTGGGCGATGTCGTTGACCTGGGTGAGAACCAGAAGGGAGAGGAGCAGACCGGGCCAGGCAACGGCCACGGAGTCCCGGGCGGGGAGCCGGACGAGGCCGAGGAGGTAGGAGGGTCCCACCACCGACAGGAAGAAGGCCAGGGCGAGCCAGGAGGCGGGGCCGGGAGGTTTCCGGAGGACCAGGGAACGCACTCTCTCCCCCAGAAGCAGCACCCCCGCCACCACGGGGGCGGCGACCAGGAAGAGGGAGGGCCCGTACCACCAGGCCCAGAGGTAGACGCCGGCGGCCAGAGCGACGCAGACAGGGTAGAAGCGGGAGAGGGCCAGGACCGTGAGGCTCTCCCTCAGGAGGAGGAGTGAAGCCGCCACCACCAGGACCCAGACCGCGCCCCTCCCCGCGGCCAGGACCAGAACCAGGAGGGCGAGGAGGGCCCACCAGGTGGCCAGGCTCCTCCACCGTTTCCGGATCTCCCCGCCCGGGCGCAGGAGGAGGAAGAGGCCCCGGAGGAGGGTTGAGCCCGCCAGCAAAGCGGCCAGGGCCAGGAGGACGAGGGCCACTGCCGGAGGTACCCCCAGTGTTCCGGCGATCTCCTCTGTGAACATATCCTCCTCCTTCCGGTACCCTGGGATGAAGAGACACTGAATAGGTAGATCGGGTCCATGCCGAAAGGGGCGGGTCAGGATGAGGCGGGACCGTGAGGGCGGGAGCCGGGTGAGAGGCTTCAGGGGGCTCCCCCTGGACCCTGCCCTTTCCGACAGTCTCTCCCCAATTCTGGACAGCGTGCCCATCCCTCGAGCCTCCCCGGAGGACGCCGGCACGTTTCGGATCCTCACCTGGACCATCGCACACGGCCGGGGGGGACGTCCGGGACTGGATCCTTGTGGAACCGCCCCTTCGGGTGATACACGTGGAGGTGCTGAGGGAGGCCGGGCCCCTGTCCGACCACCTCCCGGTCCTGGCCACCGTGGCCCTGTCCTCGACACCCGAGAGATGAGCAAACCCCTCCTCGTTCTGAACCCCGACGCGGGGCAGTTCCGGGCCCACCCCACTCTCCTCTCCACCCTCAAGGGGCACCGGTTCATGGCCGGCGTCGAGGTGGCATCGTCCAGGAAGGCCGAGGAGACCCGCGCCCTGGCCAGGGAGGCCCGGGAGGAAGGCCGGGAGATTCTCATGGTGGCCGGCGGGGACGGAACCATCCATCAGGCAGTGAACGGGCTCCTGGACGGCCTGGATCCCGAGGCCCTTCCGGCTCCGGAAGACCTGCCCCTCTTCGGGATTCTCCCCCTGGGCACAGGGAACGATCTGGCCCGCTCCCTGGGCCACCCCCTGGATCCGTGGGAGGCCCTGGACGGTCTGGACCGGGACCGGGTTCGTTCCCTGGACCTCATCCGGTTCGAGGGACCCGGAGCCGAGTGGTGCGTGAACCTGGTCTCGGGGGGGCTCGCCAGCCCGGGCGAGGACCCCGGAGACGGCTCCTCCATCGAGGTACCCGGCGTGCTGGCCTACTGGAAGAGAGGCGTGGAGGCCCTCATGGAAGGACATCCATCCTACAGGCTCTCCCTCAGACTGGAGGGAGAGGAGGAGATGATCTTCGAGGCCCAGAATCTGGTGGTGGGAAACGGCCGCTTCGTGGCCGGGGGGATCCCGGTGACGCCTCAGGCTCTTCTGGACGACGGGCTCCTGGATCTTCTGGTGGTGCCGGAGTTGGACGTGGCCGAGATGGGAATCCTCTTTCCCCGACTCCTCCTGGGGAAGCACCCGGAACACGAGGCCATCCTGGTCCGAAAGGTCCGGGAGGTGACCTTCGAGTCCGAACCGGAGCTGGATCTCAGCCTGGACGGCGAGCCGGGCCGAGCCCGGAAGGGCCGCTTCCGGGTGGAGGAGGGTGCCCTCAGGGTTCTGGTCGGCACCGAAGAGGAGGATCGGGCGTTCTCCTCCGGCCCCCTCTCCTGACCCCGACCCACCCCCGCCTTGCGGGAGGAGGCCCTGCGCTCTACCTCTCCTCCAAACAAATGGAACCCCATGGAGGAGGACCCATGAACAGGTCTGTTTTCCGGTGGGCCATCGGCCTTCTGGCTCTCGCTGCATTCACCTCCCTTCCCCTCTCCCCACTCACCGCCCAGGAGGACCCGGTGGTCCAGCGGATCATCGAGTTGGGCACCACCGACAACCAGGTCATGAAGTGGGCCGACTACGCCGCCAACCGCTTCGGTGGCCGGCTCACCGGCTCCGATGCCTACACGAACGCCGCCCGGTGGGCCCTCTGGCAATTCAAGGAGTGGGGGGTGGAGGCCTACCTGGACGAGGTGGGGGAGATGGAGGTGGGCTTCAACCGGGGCCCCTGGTTCGGGAAGATGGTGACGCCCCGGGAGGAGTCCCTTTACTTCGGAACCCCGGCCTACACGGCGGGAACCAAGGGGCTGCAGCGGGGCGGGGTGGCCATCCTGCACACCGATCCTTACTCCGTGCCCGGCCGCAACCCGAGCCCCGAAGACATCCAGCGGAAGGAAGAGCTGGTGGCCGAGGCCATCGCCGAGGTGGAGGCGAACCCGGGGGCCTTCGACGGCAAGTGGGTCCTCATTGGCGGGGAGAGCGCCGGTTTCGGCCGGGACGGGCGGCGGGACACGCCGGAATACTCCGACTCCCGGCTCATGCCCCCCCTCACCGAAGCCCTCCTCGAAGCAGGGGCCCTGGGCACCCTCCAGCGGGCCGGGCTTCCCATGAAGATCATGGACGGCCACGCCAAGTCCTGGGAGGAGCTTCCCGAGCTTCCCGACATCAAGCTCCTGGACACCCAGTACGACGAGATCCGGGCCCTGGCAGAAGCCGGCGACCCGGTGGAGTTGGAATTGGACATCCGGAACTGGTTCTACATGGGTCCGGTGAAGTATCACAACATCGTGGGCTACATCCCCGGAACCACCTACCCCGACGAGTGGGTGATCCTGGGAGGGCACTTCGATTCCTACGACGGCGGGACGGGCGGCGTGGACGACGGCTCGGGCTTCAGCCCCCAGATGGAGGCCCTGCGCCTCATCCATGAGGCCGGAGGCGCACCCAAGCGCTCCATCGCCACGATCCTCTTCGCCGCCGAGGAGATGGGGCTGCTCGGATCCCAGGACTGGGTGGCCGACCACGAGGACATCCACGATGACATCGTGGTCATGTTCAACCGGGACGGGAGCCCCAGCGCCATCACCGGGGCCAGGGTCCCCGTCACCTGGCACGAGGACGTGGCCCGAATCACGGCTCCCCTGGAGAACCTGAGCGAGCGTTGGCCCTTCGAACTCACCTCCACCGAATACCCGAGCCTGAGGCCGGCCAGCCCCGGGGGATCGGACCACTCCTCCTTCTCCATCCAGGGGATCCCCCTCTTCAACTTCCGAACCGAGACCGACTACAGCTACGGCCGTGCCTGGCACACCCTCTACGACATCTACAGCGAACTCGTCCCCTACACCGAGCACCAGGAGCACTCGGCCCTGGCCACGGCGGTGGTGGCCTACGGGATCGCCAACCTCGACGAGCCCCTGCCCCGGGAAGGGGTGTACCTCCCCGACGGGCTCTTCGCCGACATCATGACCTCGGGAGGGGAGCGGGTCATGGTCTCTCTGGACTACGAGAACGCCCCTCTCCAGGCGGCCTACTTCGTGCGCATGGTGGAGGGGGACGACGAGACGCCGAGCCGGCGGCGCGGCGGCGGGCCCTCATTGGGGCGCTTCACCGAGGTGGAGGGGGGGCTGGCCGGCGCCATCCTGGACTCGGAGGTCCAGCGGCGGGTGGCCGTTCCCGAGCTTCCCCTGATGCCCAACCCGGCCGTGGGCCATGACCGGAAGGGCATCTTCGGGCTCTCGGGGCCCAACTCCTTCTACCTGACGCTGGAGGCCGATCCCGGGCTGGACGATCGCTTCACCGCCCTGGGGCGGGTCATCGCCGGGGAGGATGCCCTGGCCGAGCTGGAAGCCGGGGACGAGATCCGGATGATCCGCATCCTCCGCTCCGGGGAGGCGGCCCGGGCCTTCGCCACCGACGACGAAGCCTTCGACGCGCTGATGCGGGGACGGTAGCCGTCGGGCGTCAGCCTTCCGGCCCCCACACCCTGAGCTCCGTGACGCCCGTGGCCGACGGGAGGGCGTGGCGGAAGACCACCCGGAGGCGTCCGGTCCGCACCGGCTCCAGCTCCACCGTGTTCAGCGCCCAGGCCAGGGGGCGCCGGGGGTCCCTGTCGAGGACAGGAACCCGGGTCCACTGCCCGTCGATCCAGACCTCCACCCGGTAGTCGGCCGGGGCGGCGATCCCCCGCCCGTCCCCGTACAGGTAAAGCTCCAGGCGGGCCACGGTCCGGGGCTCGGCGAAGGCCACCTCCAACCAGTCTTTCCCGTTGGGGGACCGGTAGGCCGTCCAGCGGTTCCTGGAGTAGCGGGTAAGGGCGATGCGCTCGTCGGCGGCCTCCCCGCCGGCGTCGGCCCGGTAGGTGTACGAGGCGGAAATTGTCGGGAACCCACCACCTTCGCCCTGCCACGCCAGGTTCGGGACGGGGGCTGTGGCCGGAACCGGGGGTAAAGCTCCCTCCCCCCAGGCCTCGAACTCCGTGAGGCCCATCGTCGCGCCGGGGCTTGGGCGGAAGACGGCCCGGATCCGGGAGGTCCCGAGCTCGGGGAAGTCCACGGTGTTGGCCCGGCGGCCCGCCGGCTCGGCGGGCGTCCGCTCCTGCCCGGGAACGTCACGCCAGCCCTCTCCGTCCCGGTACTGCAGGTCGAAGGACTCGGGAGGTCGAACCGGTAGGGACGGCGGCTCGGCCCAGGGCGCCGGCGCCGCCACCGCCGGGTCCAGCCCCGGAAAGCCCGAGCCCTCCTCCTCCCCGGTGACATCCACCGCCGGTCCGTCCACGTCGTCCAGGAAGTAGAGTTGAACCCGGCTCAGCGTCCGCTCCGTCCCGAAGTCGATTTCGAACCACTCCTCCCCTCCATCGCCGTTCACCCTCCCGGCCGGGGTGTCGCGCCGATCCTCGGCACGCCCCGAGCCCCCGGGTACCGCCACCCACCGGTTCGGCGGCGACGGATGGTACCACCGGTTCCCGTCCACGACGTAGAAGGGGGGGTGGAGGGGGTGGCTCGAGGAGGCCGACGCACGGGGGAAGAACGCGGCGTCGTTGTTCACGGCATAGTTGTTCAGGCGCGGCTCGGGATCAGGTATGACCGGAGGCGGAATGGGGGTGCGGATCTCTCGGAGCTCCGGCACCCGGGCCACCTCCCGGCCGTCCAGGAAGAGGGCCAGGCCTGCCCCTCGCCCGTACCGGTCCCCGTGCCGGTCCCAGAGGATGGTCAGCTCGTAGCCGTGATAGTCCACGCCCTCCAGGGCGAAGTGGTCCCAGTCCCCGGGAACCAGGGGATTCACCCTCAGGGTGTCGTCGGACCGGGGCCGGAGCCCCACGAGCCCGGTAATGACCTGGTCCAGGAAGCCCGAGTGGAGGTAGTGCTCCGAGTGGTAGAAGGTGTTGTGTCCCGCCCAGGAGCCGGTGTAGGGATCTGCGGCCTCGGCGATGTAGGGCCGGCCTTCCATGCGGTGGCTGAGGGCGTAGGTCCTGAGGAGGCGGACGTAGTCGCCGGCATCAACCACGGCCTGATCGTAGTCGTGCAGGAGGTTGGCCATGGCCGTGAGGGTCTGGGAAGTCGCGTAAGGCCAGGCGTTCCCGCTCCACACGCAGCAACGGGGCGAGACCCGGAACTGGGGATCGCCCTGCTCCACCCCCGTGGGGCCGTACTCGGCCCGGAAGTAGGCCGGATCCATGAGAAAGCGCCAGGCGGACTCGTACCCCGGGTCCGGGAGACCGAACTGCCAGGGCACGTAGCCGATGAGCTCCCTCCCGTGGGGGTCTCCGGCGTAAGGGCCCGTCTCGTACGTGAGGCTCCCCGCCTCGATCCCTCCCTTTTCGTCGAAGGCGAACTGGTGAAAGAAGAACCCCCGCTCCGGGTCCCAGAGCTCCTCCTGGACCCTCTCCTTGAGAGCCGCCGCCCGGGCCGCGAAGGAGTCGGCCTTCTCCGCCTCACCGAAGAGCGCCGCCGCCCGGGCGATGGCCCGCATGTCGGCGTAGAGGTAGCTGTTCAGGGTGGGCCGGTAGCCCTCGCCGCCCCCGAACTCGTCGTCGGTGAGGCGGGAGTTGATGTTGGTCTCCATCCCGTCCCACGCCCCCACCCACCGGTACATCCGGTGCTCCGGGTCCCATCGCTCCTCGGTCCAGCCCTCCACCTGCATCTGCATGTGGGGGTACACCGTTCGGAGGAGGGCCGTATCCCCCAGCACGGCGTAGGTGGCCCACATGGCGTCCCCGTACCAGTTGGAGTAGGAGCGGGGCTCGGCCCCGGGGGTCTCGAACCAGTAGCGGGCGAAATCCTCGATAACGCGCCGGTCCTTCAGCCATCGGATCTCGTAGGCCACGTGCCCCAGGGGACAACTGATGGCCCCGTAGCTCCCGGACCAGAAGGGACGGTCGATGAACTCGGTGAAGGTGTAGCCCGTCTCCGGGGAGCCGTAGACCAGGTGCTTGGTGAGGACTTCCCACCGGTAGTACCAGGTGGCGTTCAGCTCCGGGTCCGGAGAGTCGAAGAAGGGGATGTTCGCCTCGTACCAGCCCCAGTCCCGGCTGTCCCACCAGTCGTGGGACTCCAGGAGGGTCCGGTGGGGGAGGAGGGTGGGGGACGGGTCCTGGCCGCACCCGGCCAACCCGACGGGAGCGAGGACGAAGAGGAGAGCGGGGAGACCGCGGCGTGAAGCCGAAGTGTTCAACCCTTCCCCTCCACCCCGAACCTGTACACCGTCCGGCTCGTGTACTCCTCCCCGGGCCGGAGGATGGTGGAGGGGAAGTCGGGCTCGTTGGGGGAGTCGGGATAGTGCTGGGTCTCCAGGCAGAAGCCGAAGCGGTGCGCGTACACCACTCCGCCCTTCCCGGTGATGGTACCGTCCAGGAAGTTGCCGCTGTAGAACTGGACCCCCGGCTCGGTGGTGTGGACCTCCATGACCCGGCCCGAAAAGGGCTCGTAGACATAGACCGCCGGAAGGAGCTCCCCGGGCGCCGTGCCCCCGGGGGGGCTGAACTCGGAGCGGGCGCCCTCGATCCCCTCCCTGTTCAGGACGAAGTTGTGGTCGTAGCCGCCCGCGTACTGAATCTGGGGATGGGCATCCTCCACCCTGAACCCGATGGGAGCCGCCCGTCTGAAGTCGAAGGGGGTCCCGATGACCGTGGCAATCTCCCCCGTGGGGATCAGCTCTTCGTCCACAGGGGTGTAGTGGTCGGCGTTGATGATGAGGCGGTGGGCCTCCACATCCTGGATCCCGTCGGCGGCCAGGTTGAAATAGGTGTGTTGGGTCAGGTTGACGGGTGTCGCCTCGTCCGTGGTGGCGTGGTAGTCGAAGACGACCTCGTTGGCGTCGGTGAGGGTGTAGGTGACCCGGACCTCCAGGTTCCCCGGGTAGCCCTCCTCCCCGTCGGGGCTCAGGCGGGTGAAGACGATGCCCACCCCCTCCTCGTTCCGGAAGCCCTCGGCATCCCACAGCTTCTTGTCGAAGCCCTCGACCCCCCCGTGGAGGTGATTGTCCCCGTCGTTGGCCGCCAGCTCGTAGACCTCACCGTCCAGCTCGAAGCGGGCGTCGGCGATGCGGTTCCCGTACCGCCCGATGATGGCCCCGAAGTAGGGGCTCTCCTCCAGGTACCCCTCCAGGTCGTCGTAGCCCAGCACCACGTCGCCCAGCCGGCCGTTCCGGTCCGGGACCTTCAGGGAGAGGACGATGCCCCCGTAGGTCATGGCCCGGAGCTCCGCCCCGTTGGCGTTGGTGAGGGTGAAGACGTCCACCTCCCGGCCGTCGGGGAGGGTGCCGAAGGGTTCCCGTTCCACACCGGCCTCCCGGGCCGGCTGCGGGACAGCGTCCCCGGCGCCCCGAGCCTCCTTCCCGGCATCGTCACCCTCACCTCCACAGGCTCCGGCTGCGGAAAAAAAGGAGAGGAGGAGGGCAAGACGGACGAAGAACCCCGGAAGAGAGGACGATACGGGGCGTCTGCGGGCTGTCGGCCTCGGGAGATGGACGCTCACGGGAAGCTCCGTGACAGGGGAAACGAACGACCTCGGAAGTCCAGGCGTAAGATACGCGAGTTCGGGAACAGGCACAGGTTTCGGGATTTTTCGGAAGAACAGCCCCGGCCTGCGTGAGGTCCACCCTCCCGTTGACCGCCTCGACGACTCACCCGCAGTTTTCCCGGCAACGGCGATGAGCCTCCGGGACTTCCGAGCGTTCCTGTCGTATCTTCGCGCCTGAATGAACCCTCCACCCGAGGACCGTCCATGATCGTGGAAGCCGCCCGCGGGATGCTGACCAACGCCGCCCTTCTCCTCTCCCTGGGCATCGTCTACTTCCTGCTCCCCTCCCGTTCCCGGGGCCAAGGCACACGGGAGCGTGCCGTTTCCGGAGTCGTGGTAGGGCTCCTGGGGATCGGGCTCATGCTGACCCGATGGGAGCCATTCCCCGGCGTCCTTCTGGACACGCGCTCGGTCCTCCTCACGGTTACGGGCCTCTTCCTGGGCCTCCTCCCCACAGCCGTCGCGGTGTTCATTTCCGGTGCCTTTCGGGTCTGGCAGGGAGGGGCCGGGGCCCTCGCCGGTGTCCTGATCATTGTCAGCTCGGCGGGGGTCGGGCTTCTCTGGCGACGCTACCTTCCCTCCCGTACGGGGTGGTTGGACCTCTACCTCCTTGGGGTGGCCGTCCATCTGGCCATGCTTCTCTCCTTGTTGGCCATTCCCTGGCCCATGGGTCTGGAGACCCTGCGGCACAGCTCCCTGCCGGTGATGGGGATCTACCCCCTGGTTACCATGCTTCTGGGGCGCCTCCTGACCGCCCAGCAGCAACGGAGGGGCGCGGCCCAGGAGGCCCGGCATAACGCCCGGCGCCTCCAGGGTATGCTGGAGAACGCCTGGGGAATCGTGCACCTGGTGGACGGGGACGGACGCTCCCGCTACGTCTCCGACTCCATCACGCCCATCCTGGGCTATTCCCCGGGAGAGATTCAGGGCCGGCCCTTCCACACCCTCATCCACCCCGAAGACCAGGAGGCCGCCCGGGCACGGTTTCAGGATCTCGCGTCCCGCCCCGGAACCACCCTGAGCATGGAGATCCGCCTCCGGCACAGGGACGGACGCTGGATCTGGTTCGAGAACGTGGGAACGAACCTGCTTCAGGACCCCGACGTGGAGGCGGTGGTGGTGAACAGCCGGGACATCACGGAGCGTCGCAGGACCCAGGGCGAGATCAAGGCATGGCAGGACCGTTTGCAGGAAGTGATCCGCCACGATCCCATGGGTGTCGCCCTCCTTGATCGCGACCTCCACTTCCTCTTCGTAAGCGATCAGTTCTGCGCCGATTACCGGGTAACGAGGGAGGAAACCGTCGGCAGGCATCATTACGAGGTGTTTCCGGACCTCCCGGAAAAGTGGCGCCGGGCCCACCGGCGGGCCCTGGCCGGTGAGGTGGTGGAGGGCCACGACGACCCCTTCCTCCGGGAGGACGGGGTCATGGAAACCGCTCGATGGCGGGTCCGTCCCTGGTACGACGAGGAAGGCTCGGTGGGGGGCATCATCCTCTACACCGAGATCACCACGGAGCGAAAGAGGACCGAAGAGGCCTACGGCGCCGTGCTCCAGAGCTCCCTGGAGGGCTTCTGGGTGGCGGACGTCCGGGGGACGATCCTGGACGCCAACGACACGGCGTGCCGGTGGCTGGGCTACCGGAAGGACGAGCTCGTGGGGATGTCCATCTCCGAGATCGATGCCCTGGAAAGCTCCCGGGATGTCGGGGCCCACATCCAGCGGGTGATGGACGAACGTGGGGACCGCTTCGAGTCCGTCCACCGCCGGAAGGATGGATCCCTCATGGATGTGGAGGTCAGCATCACCCACCTGAACCTGGAGGGGGGGAGGCTCTTCGTTTTCGTCCGGGATATCACGGAGCAGCGCCGGGCCCGGGAGGCCCTGGAACGGGAACGGGACCGGCTGGCCCACGTCATCGAGGCCACGGGAGTGGGCACCTGGGAGTGGAACGTCCGGACGGGGGAGGCGGAAATGGACGAGCGGTGGGCCGCCATGCTGGGCTATTCCCTGGGGGAGCTCGAGCCCATCGACCAGACCACCTGGGAGAGGGTCTCCCATCCGGACGATCTCGCGGTGGCGAAGACCCGGCTCGAGCAGCATCTGGGGGGAGCTGCCGAGGATTATTCAGCCCTCGTCCGCATGCGCCACAAGGACGGTCACTGGGTCTGGATCGAAGACCGGGGTAAGGTGAGAGAGTGGAGTCCTGACGGCCAACCCCTGCGGATGTTCGGCACCCACACCGACATCTCCGAACGAGTGAAGGCCGACGCCGCCCTCCGGGAAAGGGAGGAGTTCCAACGGTCACTCCTGGCCTCTTCCCCCGTGGCCCTTTTCACTCTGGATCGGGAGGGACGGGTCCGGAGCTGGAACCCCGCCGCCGAAGAGATCTTCGGGTGGACCGAGGAAGAAGCAGTGGGAAGCCCTCTACCCGTCGTACCCCCGGAAAAGCAGGCCGAATTCCGGGAGTTGCTTCGGGAAGTCTGGGAAGGGAAGATCCTGCGACAGAAAGAGCTGACCCGGATCCGAAAGGACGGCTCCCACATCCAGGTCAGCCTCTCCTCCGCCCGCATACGGGGCTCCGCTGGGGAAGTCACCGGGGTCATGTCCGCCCTGGCCGACATCACGGAGCAGAAGACGGCCGAGGAGGCCCTGGCCCGGGAGAGGGCCCTCCTCCGGAAGGTCATGGAGACGAGTCCCGTGGGGATCGTGGTCCTGGACCGCCGGGGAGAGATCCTCTTTGCCAACGCCTTCTCGGAGCAGTTGCTGGGGCTCGAGAGGAGCCGGATCAGCGGCCGAACCTACAATGCCCCGGAGTGGGAGATATCCTCTGTCGAGGGCGACCCCTTCCCGGAGGAGAAGCTTCCCTTCCGGCGGGTCATGGACTCGGGCGAGCCGGTCTTCGACGTCCGCCACGCCGTCTCCCGTCCCGACGGGGCCAGGGTCTTTCTCTCCGTCAACGCCGCCCCCCTCCGGGAGGAGGACGGAGAGGTCACCGGCGTGGTGACCGTCATGGAAGACATAACGCAGCGGGTGACGGATCAGGAGGAACGGGAACAGGTTCAGGCCCAACTCCGCCAGGCCCAGAAGCTGGAGGCCGTGGGCCGGCTGGCCGGGGGCGTGGCCCACGACTTCAACAACATGCTGGCCGTCATCATGAGTGCCGCCGAGATGGCCATCCCGGAGGTGGATCCCGGGAGCACGGTCTTCCAGGATCTCATGCAGATCAACGAGGCCGCGGAGCGCTCCGCGAACCTGACCCGGCAGCTCCTGGCCTTCTCCCGGAAGCAGGTGATCCGGCCCCGGGCCACGGACCTGAATCAGCTCGTGGCGGAGCAGGAGAAGATCCTCCGTCGCCTCATCGGGGAGGAAATCGAGATCCGTCTGGGCCTCCGGGAAGGGCTCTGGAGCGTCCTCATCGACCCCTCCCAGGTGGACCAGATCCTGGCCAACCTCCTGGTGAACGCCCGGGACGCCATCCAGGGAACGGGGAACGTATCCATCGACACCGACAACGTCCTTCTCGACGAGACCCACAGCAGGGAGGACATGGCCGTGGAGCCAGGAGAGCACGTCCTTCTCTCCATCACGGACACGGGATCAGGGATGGACGCCGGGACGCTGGAGCAGATCTTCGACCCCTTCTTCACTACCAAAGTCCAGGGAAAGGGAACGGGGTTGGGGCTTGCCACCGTCTACGGCATCGTCCGGCAGAACAACGGGGTGATCCACGTCTACAGTGAACCCGGGATGGGGACCACCTTCAAGATCTACCTCCCCCGGCATGCGGGTGAGGCGGTGGACGTTCGGGGCGAGGTGGAAAAACCCCTGGTTGGCTCCGAGACCGTCCTGGTGGTGGAGGATGAGGAGGCGATTCTGAAGCTGGCCCGGCGTTTCCTGGAGGATACGGGCTACCGGGTCCTCACCGCTCGGACTCCCATGGAGGCTCTGGGGTCCGCTCACGAGCTCGACGGCGAGATCCACCTCCTCCTCACCGATGTGGTCATGCCCGGGATGAACGGGAAGCAGCTACAGCGTCGCCTTCAGGAGCTCCGGCCCCGCATCCGGACCCTATTCATGTCAGGATACACCGCCAATGTCATTGCCCAGCGGGGCGTTCTGGAGGAGGGTGTGGACTTCATCCAGAAACCTTTCACCATGAGGACCCTCACCCGGAGGGTGCGGGAAGTCCTGGACGCCGCCCCGAGGTAGCGAAAACCGGATGCGCGACGGGCGCCGACCCTCCCCTCAGCTTCCCGCATCCTCCTCCAGGTAGATCTCTCCGCCGGCCTCCCGGAACTCCCGGGTCTTCCGCGCCAGGCCTTGCTCCAACGGTAACCGTGCTCACGGGGAAATCTTACGACACCCTACTTCTCCGTGACCAAGCGATGAAACGTCCTGACCGCGACTACCGCGTCGGCGAGGACCGTTGCGCGGTCCAGATCCGGGTGGTCGATGATCATCTGTTCGGCGTAGGCCTGTGGTCCCTGGGCCGTGGTGTCTGCAAAGTTGGCGGCAAGGTCGTCGAGCGCAGTACGTGTCCCACCGACGATCTCACCCGGGAAGCGGGCCAGAACAGCTTCCGCGGCCGCCGCCGGGCCGCCGGCGTCGTTGTGCAGCAGGACGAATGCGATGTCGTACCAGTCTTTTGTCTTGCGTCGGTCTCGTGCCGCCGCCGTCTTTGCCATCAGGAGGCCTGCCAACCCGGTGGTGTTGATGTCGACCGTGCGCTCGAGGTCCCCCACCCGAGCCGTAAGACTGCGGGTCACAAAGTCCCGCGCCGCGAAGCCGGTCCCGCGGAGATTCACTGCTCCGAGCGCCTCGCATTCGTTGAAGCGCAGGATTTCGCCATTCCGCACCTCGCCATCATCGGCCAGCAGCTCGATCTTCACCACCGTGGAAAACCCGGCACCTTCGGCGGCCCACCGCCACAACTTTTCGGAATCCGGCTCGAACTCCGCGTTGCGAAGGGCTCGCTCCAGCCTCTTTCCGTTCACGGTGCCGCAAGCGATCTCAAGATCTACCTGCACATCCACATCCGTAGTCCCTGCGTGCTGCAAGCCGCTCGCGCCGCAGAGATACTCGGGCATGAGTCCGCCCATGAGCACGAACTCCGGTTTGGACCCGTAGTGGTGCACGATACGCACGAGCCCTGTCTCGGCAGCGACACGCGCGGCACGGCTCCTCAGGATCTCATCCGTCATGCACCACCTCCAGCAGATGTTCGGCCGCCTCCTCGCCTCGCACGCCGGTCAAGCGCAAGTCAGCGTAAACGCGCGGCCACGGGACCACATTGAGTCCGTGCTTCCTGGTACTTAGTCTGCGACAGGCGACGGTGGGGAATGGACGCAGGCTCAGCCGACCGCCGTCGATCGGTTCGAGGTTCGCTTCTCTCGCTGCCGCCTCGAGCGCTGCAACGGTATCGGCATCCAGATAGACGTCGGCGCTGCCTACGGAGGTCAAATGCGGCGCAAGCACGGACGCTGCTACCGCGCCGGTGCAGGCCCATGCCCGCCCTCGGCTGGTCCAATGCTCAGCCGTCTTCGCGAGATCGGGGACGGGATCCCGCCAGGTGACGCCCACCTGCAGGGTCGCGGGAGGATCCGCGGCGGCGACCGCGGCCGCGTAGGAGCGCAGGAGAACTTTGAAGTCCTGAATCCTCCGGCCTGAGCGCCGACCCCGCTCTGCCTCGGCAACAAGCAACTCCTGGTCGGCCAGGAAGCGGAGCGCGTTGGTGCAACTGCCGACGGACAGACCGGTCGACTCCTTGGCGGCGGCGACCGTCGGCTTCGTTCCGGAAAGCACTGCCTCCGTTACGGCCAGAACCGCCGGTGTCCAGTCGGTAAGCCTATCGTCACGTTCTAAGGGGCGGCCGCTCTTTGACACGATAATCGAGCCAATGGCGATCTCCGCCGCGCCTGTTTCGTCGATCCAGCCGATGCCCGCATTGGCGAGAGCCTGCCGTGCGCCGGGTGACATTCTCGTGGCAACCACGACATCCGGTCTCGGCAGTGCTTCCAGGACAGTGCGGGCGTCGGCGGGCCAGCCCTCTCCGATCCAAAGAAGGCGGAGGAGTTCTCCGTTGACGCGGACACGATCCCCGCTCTGCTGCACATCCGCAGTTGGCGGCAGCACATGAACGAGCGCGTCATAAGCTCGGTGATTCACGATGACGGTAGCGGAACGAGAAAAAATACCTCAGTAGATTAGCATACTTCACTGGACCAGTGAGGTATATCATTTCGCTGAGGATTTGTCAAGCGTGATCTCGGCCCCCGCCCGAAAAGATTTCCACCATATCCCCACACGCAAAGGGTGACGTTCGGGGGAGACCAGGATGAAGGAGCAGGACCGAGGCCTGCTGGGGCGGGGGCTCTGGTAGCCGGAGGGGGTCCCCCCCTCCCCCCCTCCTTCCTCTTCCTCGGGGACGTCTCACCCGCCATCGGGTGCGGGAAGACGAGGGGAGAGGGGGGGGAGGAGGAAGAAAAAGAAGAAGAAGATGATGATGAGGAGGAGGACGATGATGATGAGCATGATGATGACCACCGGAAGTAGGTCACCTGCATGACCACCTCCTGCCGAAGATCATCATGGTGGTCCAGCCCTTACGTAGATCTCCCCACCTGACTCCCGAAACTCCGCGGCCTTCTGCGCCATTCCGGCCCTCGCTTCGTCCCGGATGTCCTGCGAAATCTTCATGGAACAAAAGCGAGGCCCGCACATGGAGCAGAACTGGGCCTCGTCGTTGGCGTCGGCCAGGGAGCCGGGCCGGAGGCCGTCCCCCAGGGAGTAGGCCACGTCGTAGTGGGCCATGATCTCGGTGATCTCCCGGAAGTTCGTGTAGAGAAAGCTCTCCCTGTGATGAGCCAGGCACCACTTGGCGATGATGGACCCCCCCCGGGAGACGATTCCCGTGACCCGGTTCACCGTCAGGGGGATGTAGCGCAGGAGCACTCCGGCGTGGATGGTGAAGTAGTCCACACCCTGCTCCGCCTGCTCGACGAGGGTGTCGCGGAAGATCTCCCATGTGAGTTCCTCGGGAACACCCCCCACCTTCTCCAGAGCCTGGTAGAGGGGGACGGTACCGATGGGCACCGGCGAGTTCCGGAGGATCCATTGCCGGGTTTCGGAGATGTCGTCGCCGGTGGAGAGATCCATCACCGTATCGGCCCCCCAGAGGACGCCCCACCGGAGCTTGTCCACCTCTTCCTGCACCGAGGAGGTGACGGCCGAGTTCCCGATGTTGGCGTTGATCTTCACCGCGAACTTTCGACCGATGATCATGGGCTCCAGCTCGGGATGGTTGATGTTGGCGGGAATGATGGCCCTTCCCCGGGCCACTTCGGAGCGGACCGTCTCCGGGTCCATTCCCTCCCGGACGGCCGCGAACTCCATCTCCGGTGTAATCTCTCCCCGGCGGGCGTAGTGCATCTGCGTAACCGTGCCCGTTCCCCGGCGGACCAGGTGCCGGAGCGCCCCGGGAACCTCCGCTGCCTTCGGAGCATCGGAGGCCGGGGTCCAGACCCCCACTTCCTCCGTGTCGCCCCGGCCCAGGATCCACCCTTCCCGGTTCCGGGGGAGGCCCTTCAGGGGATCGGCGTTCCGGGGACCGGTAGTGTCATAGACCCGGAGGGGAGGCTCCAACGAAAAAGCGCCTCCTCAGGAGGGAGCGCGGGACGATACCAGCGAGTTGTTTGCCGGAGGCCGCACTCCCTACGCCGGTATTGGCCGGATCAGGTTCCAAGGGGCTCTCTCAACTCCGAGGCGACTCCCGGCCCCGGTGTACCCCTGGCGGTCCCGTCCATGCTAGGCCAAAGGATCGAGTCCGTCAATGCGGCGTGCCGTGCAGCCCGATCCTCCTTTGGAAGACCCCGTAGCCCTCGAGGAATCCCACGTGCAGGGGTGCGTGGAGGCTAGCCCAGCAGCCCCCGTCGAGCGGCACGAAGCCTTTCGAGACGAAGCCGTCTGTGACGCGGATCACAGCGCCGGCGGTCTCCTCAGTGGCAACCTGGGAGGAATCGATCAACCCCGCGTGAGAAGTCGGATCAACCATGGGCCCCGGCTTCGCGAGGCCCGGGCCCCCGGGCAAATGCCACGGCCGGCCCACATCCGAGACTTCCAAACCCAGGAGAGTCTACCATGAAGCCCCTCGAGATCCTCAAGAATGAACACGGCCTCATCCGCCGGTACCTGGACCTCCTCGAATCCGCCGCGAACCGGATGGAAGAGGGGAAGAAGCCCCCCCGGGAGTTCTTCGAAAAGGGGGTCCGCTTCGGGCGGGAGTTCGCCGACGAGTTCCATCATCACAAGGAGGAGCTGATCCTCTTCGTGCGGCTCGCCCAGAAACACGAGGGCGCCATGGACGGAGACATCGAGTCCCTTCGCCACCAGCACGAAACCGGCAGGGACCATGTAGCGGCCATCGGCGCGGCCCTGGACGGATACGAGTCCGGCAATCCGGTGAAGACCGACCAGATCCGGGAAGCCCTCCGGGCCTACGTCCCCATGCTCCGGGACCACATCCATACGGAGGACCACGTCTTCTTCCCCATGGCCGAAGAGAAGCTCACACCGGAGGAGCATGCCCAGCTCGAGGCGGAGTTCGAGCGCGCCCGCCAGAAGGCCGGGCTGGGTACCTTCGAGGAGTACCACAAGCTCGTGGTGGACATGAGCTCCCTGCTGACCCACGTGGAGGCATAGGGCCGGCGGTGCCGATCCCCCGGGAATGTGACGCCCATCACATCCCCGGGGGGCCCGGGGCGCTAGACTCGAGATGGAAAAACATTCCATCCACCCGGGGTAGACCATGAACAGCCGGAATCGGGAAAAGACAGAAGCGCTGGAGTCCATCATCCGCGGCCTCCATGAGGGCCTTTCGCCTCAGGAAGCCAGGGCCCGGTTCGACGAGCTGGTCAGGGACGTGTCCCCCCAGGAAATCGGCGCCATGGAGGAGACCCTGATCCGGGAAGGCATGCCCGTCTCGGAGATCCAGTCCCTCTGCGACGTACACGTGGCGGTGGTCCGGGGGGCCCTCGAGGAGCAGACACTCGAGAAGCCCGCTCCGGGACATCCGGCTCACACGTACATGGCGGAAAATGAGGTCATCCTCCAGGTGGCAGACCGGTTGGGCGGCCTCTCCGCCCGGCTTCCTCATGGGGATGCGGATCTCCCTGGATGGCGAGAGGCCATGGCGGAGGTTCTGGAGGAGATCTCCGGAGTGCATCTCCACTATCTCCGCAAAGAGAACGAGCTCTTCCCCGTCCTGGAGCGCCACGGAATCACCGGTCCGCCCCAGGTCATGTGGGGGGTTCACGACCAGATCCGGGGACAGTTGAAGGCGGCCCGGGAGGCCCTGCCTTCCAACCCCCGGGAGGCGGCGTCCCTGGGAGCCGCCCTGGCCCGGGCCGTGACGGAAATGGTCTTCAAGGAAGACAGGATCCTCCTTCCCATGGCCATGGAAAGGTTCAGCCGGGACGAATGGGCCCGGATCCGCCGGGGGGAGGACGAGTTGGGATACGCCTTCGCCGAGCCGGCGGGGCCCTTCCCGGGGGCCGGATCCCCTGGGGAGGAGGGAGGTCGGGAAGCCCCGGTGCCGGGGAGGCCCGGCGGCGAACCCACGAACGGCGGCATGAGCCTTCCCATCGTATCGGCCGCAGCCCCGGCCCCTCTGCCCGAATCGGAGGAAGCCTACCTGGATCTGGGTACCGGCCGGCTGAGCCTGCAGCAGGTGGACATGGTCCTTCGGCACCTTCCCGTGGACCTTTCCTTCGTGGATGCCGACGGGTTCGTGCGCTACTACTCGGAGACCCCTGACCGGCTCTTTCCCCGGACGCCGGGCGCCATCGGGCGTCACGTCACGAACTGCCATCCGCCCAAGAGCGTCCACATGGTGGTGGAGATCCTCCGGGCCTTCGAGGCCGGAGAGCGGGAGGTGGCCGAGTTCTGGATCGAGATGCAGGGGAAGTTCATCCACATCCGCTACTTCGCCGTGCGGAACCCGGAGGACGAGTACCTGGGGTGCCTGGAGGTGAGCCAGGACGTCACGGCCATCCGGGCACTCGAAGGGGAGCGGCGCCTGCTGGAGTGGTCATGAAGCCGGCTCCCGGGGTACAGGTCCACAAGGCTGCGGACCAGGGCCTCCGACGCCGGGAAGAGGAGGTCCTCCTCCTGCCCGCGACGGCAGACACCGGCGAAGAGACGAAGGAAGGCGAGATACTCCTCAGAAGTCCTTTTTAGAAAAGAGGTGGGCCCCGACCCAGACGGGGACGATGATCCACACCCCCAGGGCCGCCAGGGAAAGGGCCAGCCCCAGGCCGGTCCCGAAAAACGCTTCGAAGGTGGCTCCCGTGTAGCCCATGAGGGCTGCCACATCCAGCTTCATGAGGAGGAAGACCCTCCCCAGGTCCACGGGATTCAGGAGAACCGCCGCGAGGAGAGGCTTCTCCAGGGGGTAGGCGGAGAAGGTGGTGATTCCCAGGAGGACGAGCCCGTCGTAGAGGAAGGTGAAGGCCAGCCAGAGGATGATGGCGGTCCCCAGTCCCCTCAGCCGGTCCCCCACCGCGGTGGCGATGACAAAGGCCAGTCCCACGAAGACCGCCGTCAGGGCCGCCCCCATGCCCAGAAGGGCGAGGAGGATGGCGATCCCCCCCTCATCCCGGAACCCGCGGAAGAGGAAGGGAAGGCCGAGACCCAGAACCACGGCCCCGGTCAGGGGCGCGGCCAACCCCAGGTAGAGCCCCCCGAACATCTGCCTCCGGCTTACGGGCTGGGCCAGGAGGAGCTCGTTGAACTCCCGGTTTCCGTAGAGGTATACCGTGCCGAAAAGGATCCCCACCAGGGGGACCAGCAGCAGGACCAGGCTCACGAGGCTCAGGAGAACCCTGCTCCCCTCTCCCACGAAGCGGAACATCCCCTCGGCCACGGCGAAAAAGAACCCTCCATAGAGGACGAGCCACTTCCCCCGGACCACATCCCGGACTTCGTACCAGGCGATCCTGAGAGCATGGCTCATTCTTCAGCTTGCTCCCGGCGAGTAGGGCTCACCCCCTCCCGCATGAGGGCCGCCACGGCTCCCTCCAGCTTCTCCTCCCCCGTGAGGGACAGGAGATCCTCCACGGCTCCGGAAAAACGGACCTGCCCCTCCAGGAGAAAGACCAGGTGTTCCGCGAGTTCCTGGAGCTCGCTGAGGACGTGGGAGGTGATGAGGAAGGTCCGCCCCTTCTTTCGTTCCTCCCCGATCCTCTCCTTGAGGGAACGAGCCGCCAGGGGGTCCAACCCCGCCGTGGGCTCGTCCAGGATGAAGACCTCGGGCCGGAACATGAAGGCGGTGACGGCATTCACCTTCTGCCGGGTGCCGCCGGAGAGGGTCCGGAGAGGGCCGTCCAACGCCTCCTCCAGCCCGAATTCCTCCACCATCGCCGGGTCCGGCTCCCCGTCGCCCCCCCTGAGCTCCCCCAGCATGCGGAAGAGCTCCCCGGCGGAGAGGTTCTCCGGCAGGGGCGGGATCTGGGGCATGTACCCGATCCTGCTGCGGTACCGCCAGCCGCCGTTCAGGGTATGGTCCCCCACCATGACCTCCCCGGCGTCGGCCCGGGCCAGCCCCAGGATGATCTTGATGAGAGTGGTCTTCCCGGAGCCGTTGGGCCCCGCCAGGGCGGTGATTCTACCCGGTGGAATCTCCAGGTCCACGCCTCTCAACACCGGAAGGGAACCGAAAGACTTCCGGAGCCCTCGAACGCGGATCATCCGGCCCCCTCCGCCCCGGTCTCCCGGCCAGCCGAAGCCACCGGCGTCATTCTGGGCGCGTCATCCCGGAGGGTTTCCGGGGTAAGAGCCGGGAGGATGCGCTCCGCCAGGTCCAGGAGGTCCACGAAAAAGGACCGGAGGAGAATGAGGGAGGGTTCTTCCCGCTCCACCATGAGGGAAAAGAGCCGGACCGGACGGTGGGGCACGTCGCCCACTCCGTTCCGGTCCAGGTCGTAGCCCGTGTACTGATCCCAGAAGTTCCCCTCAAACGTGCTGTAGGCCCTCCGGCTGTTGGTGGCCACATCGAAGGTGTTTCCGATGAAGTCGTTGCCGGAGAACAGATTGTCCCGGGCGTTGGCCATGATCTTCACCGCCCAGCCGTTTCCCCTGAGCTCGTTCTCCTCCACCGTCAGACGGTTGGAGCCCTCGGCGTAGATGGCCACCGTGTTCCGGAGGAACCGGTTTCCCCGGATCTCGCTGTCGGTGATGTCCTTCAGAAGGAGCCCGAAGGCGGCACTCCCCCAGTTGTCCTGGAAGACGTTGTCCAACATCCGAACCCGCCTGGTGTACATGACGGCCACCCCGGAGGCGTTCTCCAGAAAGGTGTTCCCCCGGTACTCGCAACCGTCGGAGAACATGAAGTGGAGGCCGTACCGGAGGTGATGGCGGCTCACGTTCCCCAGGATCCTGGAGTCCTCCACGAATTCCAGGTAGATGCCGTCCCGGTGGTTCGAGATCCGGTTGCCCGTGATGGTGACGTCCCGGGAGTACCAGAGGTGGATGCCATTGCCGGAGGCCGTCTCCCGGACGGCCTTCCCCTCCACGTCGTTTCCCCGGATGAGGCAGTCGTGCGCCTGGGCCAGGTAGATGCCGAAGAAGGCGTTCTCCACCCGGTTCTCCAGGATCCGGCACCCCCCGGCCTCCTCCACCCGGATGGCGGCCCGGTCCTCCACGTAGCTGACGCCCACGTTCCGGAGGACCAGCCCCTGCACCGTCACCCCGTCGGCCCGGATCCGGAGGATCTCCCGCGCTCCCTCCCCGTCCAGGACGGGCCATCCCCGGCCTACGAGCTCCAGGGGACGGTCCACCACCAGGGTAGGTTCCCGGTAGACGCCGGGATGCACCACCACCCGGTCTCCGGAAGCCGCACGGGAGAGGGCCCGGGAAAGGGTGTGGAACGCCTGCCCCTCTCCCACGTGAAGGGTGTCGGGTCCGGCGGCCGCAGAACCGGAGACGGTGGCAGGGGTGGCGGCCAGGAGGAGGAGGCAGACGGACACCGGGACCGGCTTCACCGGCGGCCCTCCGCCGTATCCTCCACCAGGCCCATTCCGTGGCCCCCGTGCATTCCGCTCATGCCGGCCCCGGGGCCGCCTTCCTCTTTCACCAGGGCCAGGACCCGGGACCAGTCCAGGATCTCTCCCATGAAGGAGTTCAGGACGGTCTCGGGCTCGATGCCGTCCCCGAAGGCGGTGAGATTCATCCCCATGGGACTCCGGAGATCCTCGCTCCGCAGAAAGAAGGCATCCTCCACCGGAACCAGCCGGGCCTGGGTATGGAAGTCCGTGACCCACATGGAGGCCACGTCGTCGGGATCCTGCTCCAGGTAGAAAGCCGCCAGGCACTCCACCGAGTCGAAGAAGTGGACCTTACCCGTCTTCGTGATGAGCTCCGTGGCGTACCGCTCGTCGGCCACCGTCATCAGGCAGTGGGAACAGGACGCCTCTCCCACCTGGATGGGGACGGGCTCCCGGGGCCCGCACCCCCACAGGGAAAGGACCAACACAAGAAGCAGGACATGGAGAGGGGACGAGGGTGGGCGGGACCGTCCGGATCCTGCACGAAGCTCCCGAATTCCCGCCACGGCGGCAAGAACGCCGGCCAGGCCGGCCAGGATCCCTCCGGAAGCCGGCCAGGAGTGGGCCACGAAATTCAGGAGGGCTTTCGATCCTATGAGAGGCGGTTGATAGGTCATGCCGGGCACCTTTATGGCTGCTGTGGGGTCCAGGTTATGGCCGTAGTCATGCCCCCAGATCCAGAAATCCACCATCCCCGCCACCCCCGCCGCCGCCAGAAGGCCAAGCCAGGCGAAGAGCATCCACCGCTTTCCCAGAAGGGCCGCCGCCAGGCCGGTCAGCACCAGGAAGCCCAGGATCCAGGGCATGAAGACCAGCTCGGGAATACTCTCGGGCTCGATGGCCTTCATGCCGATGTAATGGTTGAGCTTGTTGATGTTGGTCAGGTCGTGGGGCTTGACCCCGGTGATGGTATTCACCCGGATCAGCATCCCGATCCCCTCGGGATACTGGGGGGCCTCCAGCCGGATGCTCCAGAGAGGGAGGAAGAAACCTCCCACGAGGAGAAGAGCCGAGAGGGCCAGGACGATCCGGGACGGGGGTGACACGATGGAAGCTCCCGGTTCCGGAGCCCGGGAGGAAGGAGCGGACCCGAACCCCGGGATCCGCCCCTCCCCTCCGGTCCCTCAGGAACCCGTGGAATAGGAGAGGGCCACGTCGGATTCTTCGGGAGAGACGCGGACGTACCCCTGCATCTCCTGGTGCAGGGCGGAGCAGAAGTCGGTGCAGTAGAAGGGGTACACCCCCTCCCGGGTGGGTACCCACTTGAGGGTCCGGGTCTCCCCGGGCATGACCAGGAGCTCGGCGTTCCGGGCCCCCATCATGGCGAAGCCGTGGGGGACGTCCCAGTCCTGCTCCAGGTTGGTCACGTGGAAGTAGACCTCGTCCCCCACCCGGATCCCTTCGATGTTGTCCGGGGAGAAGTGGGTCCGGATGGCTGTCAGGTAGACATGGACCGTGTTCCCCTCCCGCTCCACTCTGGCCGCGCCCTCCCCGGGGGTGGCGTAGGGATTGGTGTTCTCCTCCAGGGGGAACATCTGGACCTGCCGCTCCATGATAATCTCCGCCGGAATGGCCTGGGCGTAGTGGGGCTCGCCCATGGTGGGGAAGTCCAACAGGAGCTTCATCTTCTCCCCGGAGATGTCGAAGAGCTGGGCGGCGTGGGCCAGCTCGGGTCCGGTGGGCAGGTACCGGTCCTTGGTGATCTTGTTCAGGGCGATGGCGTACTTGCCCCAGGGCTGCCCCGAGTCTCCCCCGGGAATCATGAGGTGCCCCGTGGAGTAGTAGGCCGGGGCCCGGTCCACCACCTGCCAGCTTCCCAGTTCCCACTTCACGATCTCCGACGAGATGAACATGGAGGTGTAGGCGTAGCCGCGGCCGTCAAACTCGGTGTGGAGGGGGCCCAATCCCGGCTCCTGGACCTCGCCGGCCAGGACGGCCTCATAGCGCAGAACCGGAATGCCGTTCACCTCGGTCTCGAAGTCCCGGGCCTCGATGGCCTGCATCATCTTGGTGAAGGAGTGGACGGGAATGACGGCGGCCAGCTTTCCTCCGGCCACGATGTATTCCCCGGAGGGATCCACGTCCACCCCGTGGGGGGACTTGGGCGTGGGGAGGAAGTACACCATGTCGGAGCAGTCCTCGGGTTCGATGACCCGAACGGAGCGCTTCACCTCGGTGTGGGCCATCCGGTCCGGGCCCATGTGGTTGTGGTAGTACTCGGCGTCCATGACCGTCCCGGCCCCCCGGGCCGCGCACTCCTCGGCCCGGCGCCAGTGCACGGCGGCGATGAAGTCCTTGTCGTGCTGGGAGGCGTTCACCTCCAGGAGGGTATGGGCCTCCTCGGTGTTGTAGCTGGTGAGGAAGGCCCACCCGGCGGACGCCTTCCGGCCGGGGTTCGAAAGGTCGTAGTTGTACCCCGGCACCAGGATCTGGAAGGCCACGTCCATCTGACCCGGCTCATCGGCCCGGATGAAAGAGATGGTTCCCTGGAAGTTCCCCTCGTACTCGGCGATGGGCATGTCCCGCTGGGGGATAGGAACGCTGAAGCGGGTGGAGGCCACCACGTACTCGGTGTTCTCCGTCACGAAGGGAGAGGCATGGTTGCCGGCGGAGTTGGGGATTTCCAGGATCTCCTCGGTCTCGAAGAGGCCCAGGTCGATGCGGGCCACACGGGGTGTGTTGTTTCCGTTGATGAAGAGCCACCGCCCGTCCGTCACCCCGTCGGTCTGGGACAATTCCGGGTGATGGCTGTCGTCCCAGGGAATGAACCCCCAGGAGGTCTCCAGCATTCCCTTGGTCTCCTCGCTGTAGCCGTATCCGTTCTCCGGGAACTGGGAGAAGACCGGAATGGTCTTCAGGAGGCGGCCGGAGGGAAGCCCGTGGACCGTCACGTTCCCGCTGAACCCGCCGGACATGAAGGCGTAGAACTCGTCGTACTCCCCCGGGGGCACGTAGACCGCCGAGGCGGCGTCCTGCATTCCCGGGCCCGAACCGCCGGACCGGCAGGAATACAGGGCAGCGGTGGCGAGAAGGAGAGCCAAAAATCCCATGCTCCAGCCGGTTCCTCGGGTCCTTTTCATTTCATCATCCCCTGGTGTCGGGTGGGTGCCGGGCCGCCCCGGGGCCCGGTCCATCGGTGTGTGCGAACGTCGGGTATCCCGAACGACGCATCAGCTCTCCGGCGGGCCCTGGGCGTAGGCTCGCCGGAAGAAGTCAAGAAGTGCCCTGGCATCTTCCTCCGTAAGCCCCTGGGGCGTCATGGGCGTGAAGTACTCGGCCAGGAGCTCCTTCGTCGCCGGGTGCCGCTGCGTCATCTCCAGCGGGTTCAGGATCATGTTCATGACGAACTCCGGGGTCCGGCGGGAAGTGACGTCACGAAGGGGGGGCGCCACGTACCGGTCGTCCAGCTTATGACAGGCCGAGCACTTCAGGTTGAAGATCTCCTCCCCCCGGGCCGCCCGGTCCGGGTCGATCTCTCCCAGCTCCAGGGGCTCCGTCACCGGACCGATGCCGTTCTCCAGCTCCCAGGCGGTGAGGTCTCCGGCCCCGGCTGCCTCTCCGGCGGCATCCGATCCGGCCCCCCGGCCCCCTGCCGCGTCGGCGAAATTCCCGGACTCCCCTTCCTGACCGCCGCAGGCAGCCAGAAGCGAGAACCCCAGGAGGGTCAGAAGCCGGAGGGGGGACAGGGAAACCTGCTGGAGGGATTCATGGGCAGGCTTCTTCGATCCAGTGATCCTGGACACGTGCATGATGGAACCCGGCAAAAGTCGGAAGAGAATCATTTATGGGAATAATGGATATGATACGTCCATCAGCGCCGGAGGGCTGTGACGGAAGTCACATGCCATGTAGACCGATCCTGGCCCCATGGCCCGGGTCCTCGTCCACATCGGCGGGACCGCTCCATCACCTTTTCCTTCATCTTTTCCTTCATCCCATGAGCCCGGCCGGCGGCGGCGCAACGTTTGCGCTCGGGCATACGGCCTTTTATTCTTCCGTGCCCCCCTTTACAGACTCCCTCATCGAACTCCTTCGGTGGGCGGTGGTGACGCTGTGGTCATATAACCTTCCCAGTACGCCGACAGTTGCGAGGAAAGATGATATCCGTCCGAAGCCTTGTCGCCAGGATCGGAAGGGAACGTTTCTCCCGGAAAGCGATGAAGATCGGGGCCCTTCATCTCCTCCTTCTCTTGGCCGTTACCGCCGGACTTCTCTATCTGGACCTCCCGGGACAGACGTCGGTCGGGCCCGCCGGCGGCGGGGCCTCGGCGCTCCTCCTGTTATGGGGCGTATTCGGCCTGGCATCCGCCGTCCTCATTACAGCGTTCGCATCTCGCGTTCTTTCCACCAAATCACCCGAACCGGGCGCCCTGGGGGCCCTGGTGCACCAGAAGCTGACCGGGTTCAGCGTCGTGCAGGACGGAGGTTTTCGCTTCGTCAACGAGCGTTTCGCCGAAATGTTCGCCTACACCCCGGAAGAGCTGGTCAACAACTCCATCCAGGTCGCGGACCTCATCGACCCGGATGAGCGGAACTTGGTGGCCGAGAACCTACGAAGGCGGCTGAACGGGGACATCGAAGACATCCGGTATCGTTACACCGGCCTCAGAAAGACCGGCGAGCGGATACGGGTGGAGGTCCACGGCCACAGAGTGGAGTGGGAGGGACAGCCGGGCGTCGTCAGTGTTCATCTTGACGTCACGAAGGAGGAAATCCTCCAGGAACAGGCCTGGAGGGCCCAGAAACTCAGGGCCCTGGGCGAGCTCACGGGAGCCGTCGCCCACGACTTCAATAACCTCCTGACCACGATCATCACGCCCCTCGACCTCTGCGACCAGGAGATCCCCGAGGGACATCCCATCAGGGCCGAGTTGGAAGAGGCCAGGGCCGGCGCGGAGAGGGCGGTAGCCCTCACACGGCAACTTCTCGCTTTCAGCCGCAAGCGAATCTTCCGGCCCCGCCCGGTGCGGATGCAGGAGGTGATACGAAGAGCCGAGCCCATGCTCGGCCGTCTTACGCCGGAAGGCACCACCATCGTCCTCGATCTGCCGGAGGACGGCCCTCCGGCCGAGGTGGACCCCTCCCACTTCGAGCAGGTGCTTCTCAACCTGGTCACCAACGCCGCGGACGCGATGAGGGGGAAGGGTGAGATCCGGATCCGGACCCTGGCGGTGCCCCGGGAGGGAAGGGCACGTCCGGATCTGGTGCTGGAGGTGGCGGACAACGGCCGGGGCATGGACGAGGAGACCCGGGACAAGGTGTTCGAGCCGTTCTTCACGACCCGAAAGAACGGCACGGGTCTGGGGCTGTCCACGGTTCATGGGATCGTCACCCAGGCCGGTGGGGAGATCTCCGTGGAGTCCCAGCCCGGAGAGGGCACGACTTTCCGGATTCGCCTTCCCTCTACCGACGCCGCACCCTCAACCCTGGAAGACGAGACCGACCAGGGAGAGGAACGCGGGGCGGATCACCAGCCCATCGAAGAAGATGTTTCCGTCCTGGTGGTCGACGACGAGGAGGCCGTGCGCCGGGTCACGGGGCGGGTCCTGGCCCGACTCGGAGTGAAGGTCGAGGTCGCCTCTGATGCCGGCGCGGCGCTCGGACTTCTGGACCGGGACAGCGAGAAGTTCGACATCCTCCTCACCGATGTGGGGCTGCCGGACATGAACGGGGTGGATCTGGCGCACCGCGCCCGGGAGCTCCGCCCCGGGATCTCGGTCCTGTATATGTCAGGTCACTCCGACGAGGAGGTTCTGAACCGGATGGCCCGGGACAGCTCGTCGGGGTTCGTGGAGAAGCCCTTTTCCCTGGAGGACCTCATGGCCGCCGTGAGAGCCGCCATGGGCGAGAGAAGAGGATGACTGCCGGCGGCCCCTTCCGGACGGCCGGATCGTCGCCGATCCCCTATCGCATAGCACACCGGCCCGGCAGACCGCACTGACCCCCCCCTAAGAGGGCCTTGCCCCCTTCCCCTCGCCGCCACCATTTCTTACCCTGCTCCGGTTCGAACAGGGTCTCACCGCTCCCGGATCTCAACATCATGCCCGACACCGCTTCGTCCGCCACGGATCCGTTTCTCCTCGACGCCGACGACCTGCAAGCCCTGGCCTCCCCGCCGATTGTCAGTCGGGGGATGGCCTACTTAAAGGAGAACCATGTCACCGAGTTGACCTGGGACCGGGAACGCATCTGGGCCGCCGTGGAGGGATCCCGTCCCGGCGGCTACCAGGTGGAGATCGGACTGGACGAGGACGGAGAGCTCTGGGTGGATTGTGACTGTCCCTTCGACTGGGAGCCCGTGTGCAAGCATGGGGTGGCCGCCCTCCTTGGGTACGCAGCCCGACAGCCCGTATCCGAGGTGCAGGCCGCCGGTGCGGCCAGCCAGGCGGTGGAGGCACGGGTGCAGCGGGGACGCTCGGAGGTGAAGGTGAAACATGTGGAGGGGGACCGCTGGTTCGGGGTCTGGGAGGCGATCTCCCTGACCTCGGCGGCGGCGGGCCGCGCCCCCTACCGGGTCCGCATCCGCTCCGTATCCGAGCCCTTGAACCACTGCACCTGTCCCGACTTCGCCACCAACCGGCTGGGCACCTGCAAACACGTGGAGGCTGTCCTGCACCGGCTGCGGAAACGGGGACCCCGCAAGTTCGAACGGTATGCCCGGCAGGGCCCTCCCGTGAGCTTCGTGCATCTGGATTGGGGGATGCCCCGCGCGCCGGCGGTCCGGCTGAAGCCGTCGGCCCGGGGAGCGCCAGGTTGGTTGGACCGGCACTTCGACCGGGACGGCATCCTCCGGGGCAGCCTCCCCGACGCACTCCGCGGTCTGGAACAGGCGGTCCGGCCGGAGGATGACCTGGTTGTGCTCCCCGAGGTGACCGACTACGTGCAGCGGCTGGAGGAGGAGGCGGAGCGCCAGGAGCGGGCCAGTGCCCTGGGCGAGCGGATCCGGCGGTCGGGGGGGACGATCCCCGGAGTGGAAGCTCACCTGTACCCTTATCAGGTGGAAGGCGTGGCCTTCCTCGCTTCCGCCGGCCGGGCCCTCCTGGCCGATGACATGGGGCTGGGGAAAACCGTTCAGGCCATCGCCGCCGCCTCAGTGCTCCGGGAGCACGACGAGGTGCAGCGGGTCCTCGTCATCTGCCCTGCCTCTCTCAAGCACCAGTGGGCCCGGGAGGTCCGGCGGTTCACCGGGCTGGAGGCGACGGTGGTGGAAGGACGCCCCGATGCCCGGTTGGCTCTCTACCGCAGGAGGGCTCCCTTCACCCTGGTCAATTATGAAGTCGTTCTTCGGGACCACGACGTCCTGCAGGGGGAGCTGGCCCCGGACCTCCTGATCCTGGACGAGGCCCAGCGCATCAAGAACTGGCGCACGAAGACGGCAGCCTCCGTGAAATCGCTGGAGACCCCCTTCGCCTTCGTCCTCACCGGCACCCCGCTGGAGAACCGCATCGAGGACCTCTACAGCCTCATGCAGGTGGTGGATCCCCGTGTGATGGGGCCCCTCTGGCGGTGCCTCCTGGACTTCCACGTCACCGATGACCGGGGAAGGGTCCTGGGGTACCGGAACCTGACCGAGCTCAGGCGGCGATTGGCGCCGGTCATGCTGCGCCGGGACCGCACCCTGGTCCGGGCTCAGCTCCCGGAGCGCATCGACACCCGCCTGGACCTGAAGCTGGACCGTCGGCAACGGGACCTCCACGATGAAGCCTATGCCGCCGCTGGAAGCCTGGCCAGGATTGCCAAGCGGCGCCCCCTGACCCCCTCGGAAGAAAAGCGCCTGTTGGCCGCCCTCCAGACCACACGCATGGCCTGCAATGCTGCGGGGCTGGTGGACAAGGAGACCGAGGGATCGCCGAAGCTGAAAGAACTGGGGAGCCTCCTCGAGGACCTCTGTGTGGCCGGAGGCCGGAAGGTGGTGATCTTCTCCCAATGGGAGCGGATGACCAGAATGGCCGAGGATGTGGCCCGGGATCTTGGCCTCGGGACCATCCGCCTTCATGGGAGCATACCGACTCCCAAACGGGGAAAGATCATCGACCGATTCCGGGAGGATCCCGGTGTACAGGTCTTCCTCTCCACCGACGCCGGCGGTGTGGGGCTCAACCTCCAGGCGGCCAACGTCCTCATCAACCTGGACCTTCCGTGGAACCCGGCCATCCTGGAGCAGCGGATCGGCCGGGTGCATCGCCTGGGGCAGACGGAACCGGTACAGGTGGTTCTCCTCGTGTCCCGTGACTCCTACGAGGAGCGGATTGCCGGCCTCCTCGCGGCCAAGCGGGAGCTTTTCAGGAACGTGGTGGTGGAGGGGGGAACGGAAGACGTGGTCGGAGTCTCGAAGAAAATGGTGGAGATGGCCCTGGACACTCTGGGCGAGGAGGGGGTGAAGCCGGGTGAGGCCCCTCCGGAAGCTCCGGAGGATTCGGAGGCGGAGGCACCCCCGGATCCGGGCGCTCCGGAAGAGAAGGCAGACGCGGCTCTCCCGGCCCCGGACGCCGTGCTGGACTCCCTCGTGGAGGCGCTTCAGGAGGTGCTGGGCGATTCGCTGGAAAGGGTGGTGGCTGCGGGGGGCGGACTGGTGGCGGTGGTAGCCGCCGGAGTGGACGCCACCACCGAGGCCAGGGTGGCTGCCCTGGAGGGGGAGGTGCCGGTTGCGGTCCTGGACAGCCGGAGCTGGGCCGCCCTCACCCGCCTGGGGACGGAATCTCCATGGTCCGACGCCCCGGCCGTCTTCCAGGCCACCTCCTCTTCCGCCGCCCCCGCTCTGCCCAGCCCCGCCGAGCGAAAGCTCCGGGCCGCCGAGGTGCTGGCAGGAAACGGGGAAAGAACCGAAGCCATGGCCCTGGCGTCGGCTTCCATCCTCCTGGCCTTGGCCGAGGCGGCGGGAGTCACGCCCCCGTCCCCCGAAGAGGCGCCCGTCTGGCTCCACTCCGAAGCGATTCCCGGAGATCTCGTTAGCGTGGAGGAGGCTGCGGCACTCAGCCGAAGCCTCGCGCTGACCTCGGCCCCCCGGGTTCCCGAGGAGCTGATGACGGCAGTCCTGGCCGATGCGCGGCAGTGCCTGGAGAAGCTCTCCTGAGAAGCGCCCGAGACGAGAAGCCGGTTGGGGGCAAGGGACTCGCGAAACGTGACTCTGTTGGTCGGGGCCAGTGAGGTGAGCTGGTCCTCCACTGTGACATCCGGGCCGTCACCGCTGCTGAGCCGGATCCTGTGGCCGCTCCGGGAGTTCGGACTGCTGGAGGAGGCGTCCAGGGAGAGGGACGGGAATGAGCCCGTTCAGCTCGGCGGCCAGGGCCAACTCCTCCAGGTTCACCGGCTTGGTAATCCGAGGCGCCGAGCTTCAGGGACGCTGACGGCCGTTTCCAGGAACGGATAACCGGTGCGGATGATGGGTGATCATGGCCCGGCCTCCGGGGGTTGGTTCAGGAGGAGCCAGTAGAGGCTCAGGTCCTTCACGGCCCGGGTGAAGTCATCGAAGTTCACCGGCTTCACCACGTAGCTGTTGGCCCCCAGGTCGTAGGCCGCCTCCACGTCCGGATCCTCCCGGGAGGAGGTCAGCACCACCACGGGCACGCGTCGTGTCCGGGGGTTCTCCCGGATCCGCTTCAGCACCTCCAGGCCCGAGAGCTTCGGGAGCTTTAGATCCAGGAGGAC
>CAYXGM010000025.1:45978-52647 GCA_964464555.1 uncultured Gemmatimonadaceae bacterium
GCCAGGTAAAGGGTGGCTCCCCTGTCCGGCTCTCCCTCGGCCCATACCCGTCCGCCATGACGCTCCACGATACGCCGGACGTTGGCCAAGCCCACGCCGGTTCCCGGGAATTCATCGGTGTGGTGGAGCCGCTGGAACACTTCGAAGAGCTTCTGGGCAAAAGCGGGATCGAACCCCACCCCGTTGTCCCGGACGAACACCACCACCTCATCACCCTCACGGTAGCTCCCCACCCGGATCCGGGGCTCCTCCCTGCCTCCGCTGAACTTCACCGCGTTGGCCAGAAGGTTCATCATGGCCTGCCTGAGGAGCAAGCGGTCCCCCTGGACGGTGGGCAGATCCTCCACCGTGAGGTCCACCCGGCGTTCCTCGCCGGCGAGGTCCAGATCCTCCACCACGGAATCCACAACATCCCGGAAGTCCACGGTGGTCTGCCTCAGCTCGGCCCGGGCCAGCCTGGAGAAGGCCAGCAGGTCGTCGATGAGCTGGGCCATCTCCGCCGTGCTGGCCCGGATGATTCCGAGGACCCTCAGCCCGTCCTCGTCCAGCCGGGGAGCATGGTCCTGTTCCAGGATCCTGGAAAAACCGTCGATGGCGCGAACGGGAGCCTTGAGGTCGTGGGAGACGGTGTAGCTGAACGCCTCCAGCTCCCGGTTGGCGGCCTCCAGGGCGCGGGTCCGCTCCTTCACCCGGGATTCCAGCTCCGCAGCCCAGTTCCGGAGCTCAGCTTCGGCTTCCTTCCGCTCCGTGATGTCCCGGGTCACCCCCTGGATCTGTTCGGGGTTCCCCTCCTCGTCGAAGAGGATCTTGGCGTGGATCTCGATGGGGATGGGGGTGCCGTCGGCCCTGAGCATTTCGGTTTCGAACACGACTCCCTTCTCATCCGGCCCCCGGGCCACCGACTCCTCCACAAGGGTGAGCATCTCCGCGTAGTGGGCCTCGTCGGTGTGGTCGCTGAGCCGGCTCCCCACCCACTCCTCCGGCGTGTGTCCCGTGAGGCGCCGGATGGCCGGGTTCACGTAGGTGAGCTCCATCTCCATGTTCATGGTCCAGATCACGTCCAGGGTGTTCTCGGCCAGGAGGCGATACTGGGTTTCGCTGGCCCGAAGAAGATCCTCGGCCCGCTTGCGGTCCGTGACGTCCCAGACCGTGGAAACCACCAACCCCTCATCCGGTAGAGGAATGTTCCTGGCGGAAATGAAGGTGGTCTCGGCGCCCTGGCGTACGATGGGAACGTCGTCCCACACCATCCGTCCGCTTTCCCCCGAGGCCATATCCTCCAGAACCCGTCTCCGGATCTCCTCCCGGAATTCGGGATCCTCATATACCGCCTCCCAGAAGGCGTCGGGCTCTGCGAGAGCCTCCCGGGTAGTGCGGTAGAAGGCCGGGAAGTTGTCATTCATATAGGTGAAGTCCACAGCCGGTTCAACAGAGTTGACCGCGATTCCCACCGGAAGGTTGTCCATGACGGTGGTGAGGAGGGAACGGCTGCGCCGCAGCTCGGCCTCCGCCTCTTTCCGCTCCGTGATGTCCAGGTGGGTCCCCAGGGCCCGGAGGGCATGGCCCTCGTCGTCCCGCTCCATGGCCCGCCCATGGCTCCGGATCCAGAGGTATTCGCCGCCCCGGCGCCGGAGGCGGTACTCCACCTCGTAGGCCTCCGTCTCCCCCCTGACGTGCCGCTCGAGAGCGTCCACCGCCCGGTCCCGGTCCTCCGGATGGAGGAGGGCCTCCCACTGGTCCAGCGTGTGGTCGATCTCCCCCTGTGCATAGCCGAGCCATTGCTCCAGAGACCGGCTGTGGACCCAGCTCCGGGCCGGAACCCGGACGTCCCAGAAGCCCAGGTCGGCGCCCTGAAGGGCCAGTTCCAGGCGCTCTTCGTTCTCCCGGATCCTGGCCTCGGCCAGGCGGCGCTCCGTGACGTTCAGGGAGAGGGCTACGATCCCTTCCACCTCGCCTCCCGCTCCCCGCAGGGGCGCCGCCGTCACCAGGAACCACTCCCCCCCGAACTCCCCCTCGAACCGGACCGTCTCCCCCTCCAGGACCCGCCGGTACCGGGATTCCACCATGGAGGCCGCGTCCGGGAGAAGAACCTCGTGAATGCTCTTTCCCGCCAGGCCCTCGTGGGTCAGGCCCACTTCCGCCAGTCCCTCGCCGGCGCTCAGGACATAGCGGAACTCGGTGTCGAAGACGTGAAGGATCCCCTGGGGGAGGTTTTCGGTCACGGCCTCCAGGAGGGCCGTCCGTTCCTGGAGAGCTTTCTCGGCAGCCTTCTCCTCGGTGATGTCCTCCAGAACCGCCATGATGGCGTTCACGGTTCCGTCCGCATCCCGGATGGGGGCCGTGGAGAGGCGGACCTCCACCTCCTCCCCGTCCCTGCGCCGCCCCCGGAGCTCCTTTCCCGGGAAGGATTCGCCGGCCAGAACCCGATCCCGCAGGGCCTCGAACTCTCCTCGGCGGTCCGGGGGAACCACGGGCAGCGGCTTTCCCACGGCTTCCTCCGCACCCCAACCGAAGGTCTCCTCCGCCGCTGCATTCCACCGTTGGACCCGGCCTCCCGAGTCCAGGACGAAGAGGGGAAGGGGCGAGGCATGGAAGGCGGCCGCCAGCTCCCCGGCCAGTTCCCGGTGCTGCCTTTCCGACACCCGAAGGCGGTCCACCAAAGGTTCGGACACCCGAAAGAAGAGGACGGACCCCAGGACGATGAGGAGGATCCCCCCGGCCCCGGCCAGAATCCCCGCCCTGATGAAGGGCGCCCGTATCTCGGCCAGGTCCACTTTGGCCACTATTCCCAGATCGTACACGCGCACGGGTTCGTACGCCGCCATGACCCGGGTCCCCGAATAATCCCGGCCCACCACGACACCGGACTCCCCCGCCAGGGCCCGGGCCTGGGGCTCGGCCAGGCCGCCGGAAATGGGGAGGGAGAGGGGAGCCAGAGGCTCCACGGCCCCCTGCCTCAGGAGGAAGGCCACCGAATCCCCCACCCGCCGGGCCAGGGTGAACTCCCCGGTCTCCCCCAGCTGCAGGCGGCTCGCCGCCGCTTCCCTGAACTGGGACAGGGTGGCCTCCATGGCCCCCCCGGGGTAATCGCCGACGTGGGCCATGTCGAAGCGGGCCACGGCTTCCAGGAGGCGAGCCTGGCTCCGGGCCAGGTTCATGAGGCGGTCCTCCTGCTCCTGGAAGGAGGTCCGGTACATGACCGTCAGCGCGATGGTCTCCACACCGGCGGCCACCGTGACCAGGACCAGGACCAGAATCCAGATGCGTTTCCTCATGTCCATGGGCAGCGCCTTTCCCGGGGCACGGAGAAGGGACCAGGGAGTCCTCCGGACCTCCTCTTCGGCCTCCCTGGGGGCTCGGGGGGGGGAATCGCGAGCCGGGTGGCCGCCGGTGGGATTCCACAGGCTACGGCGGCTCCTTCACAAAGGTGTGCAGGGAGAGAGGCGACGCGCAATGGAGTGGTGGAAGAAGTGGAGGTTTCCCGTGCAGGCGCCGCATTCGCCCTCGCCTCAACCTCCCGTCCGCGCCTCGTCTCCCCTCCCCTTCTCCAGCATCCCCTCCAGGGGACAGAACTTCGTGAAGCTGGACTGAAGGAGGTTCAGCCCCACGAAGGCGGTGAAGAGGAAGAACCAGGGACTCACCCACCAGCCCAGGGCCAGGGACGCCAGGACGAAGACGCCGGCGACCCGGCGAACCAGATAATGCGTTTCGTTGCTGCACATGATCAAAGAACCATCTCCGCTTCAAGGGTGAACACTCGCAGGCCCTCCTCGGGGCCGACCTCGTTCCGCAGGGCCTTCAGCTCGTCGCAGAGGCCCTCGCAGGTCTCGCCTTCGATGGCGGTGAAAAAAAGGGTGCTGGATCCCGGGAAGGCCCGGTTCCCCTTCTTCTTTCCCGTTCTCCCCTTCCCCAGCACGGTGGGAACCTCCGAGTACCCGGCATGGGCCTCGGTGTCCAGGATTTTCTCCACGTCGTCCTTGTGGTCCGAGTCCACCACGATCATCAGCAGCTTCATTGGGCTCTCTCCATTTCGAAGTAGAGAAGGGGGATGGCGATGAGGGTCAGGACCGTGGCCACTACGGCACCGCTGATGAGGGCGATGCCCAGGCCCTGGAAGATGGGATCCCGCACCATGACCATCCCGCCGATGACCACGGCCAGGGCCGTGAGGATGATGGGCCGGGCCCGGATGAGGCCCGACCGGATGACGGCCTCCCGTACCGAGCTCCCCCGCTCCAGCCCCAGGAGGACGAAGTCCACCAGGAGGATGGAGTTCCGCACGATGATTCCCGCCAGGGCGATCATCCCGATCATGCTGGTGGCCGTGAAGAAGGCCCCGGTCACGGCGTGGGCCGGGAGGATCCCGATGAGGGTGAGGGGGATGGGGGCCATGATGACCAGGGGCACGGTGAATGACTGGAACCAGGCCACCACCAGCACATAGATCAGGATCAGGACCGCCGCGAAGGCGATGCCCAGGTCCCGGAAGACCTCCAGGGTGATCTGCCACTCCCCGTCCCACACCACGAAGGGCTCTTCGGTGAGGGTGGGAGAGCCGGCCCAGTGCACGTCCACCTCGGGGAGGGCCTCGGCCAGGGGCTCACCCATCTCGATCATGGCATAGGCCGGGCTCTCCAGGGCACCGGCCACGTCCGCCGTCACGTAGACCACCGGCCGCAGGTTCTTCCGGTGGATGGGCTGGGGCGCCTCTACGCTGTCCACCCGGGCCAGCGTGGACAGCCGCCGGGCCCCCGTGGGGGTGGCCAGGGGGAGGCTCCCCAGGTCCTGCGGCGTGGCCGAGGCCGAGTCGGCGAGCTGGAGCCGGATGGGCACGGGCTCCGCAGCCGATTCATCGTGGAGAATGCCCACCTGCGCTCCGCCCAGGGAGGCCGCCACGGACTGAGCCACCTGCCGGGGGTTGGTGCCGGCCCTCAGGGCTTCGGCCTGGTCGATGGCGGCCTGGACCCGGGCATGCTCGGCGGCCACGGTCCAGTCCACGTCCACGACCCCGTCCGTGGACTCGAAGACGCTTTTGACCGTCTCGGCCACCCGGATCTGCTCGTCGTAGTCGGGTCCGTAGACCTCGGCGATGAGGGTGGCCATGACCGGGGGACCCGGGGGAACCTCCGCCAGCTTCACCGATGCCCCGTAGGCACGGGCCACCGAGTCCACGGCGGGCCGGACCCGCAGGGCGATGTCGTGGCTCTGCTCGGACCGGTGATGCTTGGCCGTCAGGTTCACCTGCACGTCGGCCACGGTGGGGCCCCGGCGCAGGAAGTAATGGCGCACCAGCCCGTTGAAGTTGAAGGGGGCCGGAACGCCGGTGTAGGTCTGGACGTCCCGGACGGCGGGATCCTCGCTCACGGCCAGAGCCAGGGCCTGGGCCACCTCCGACGTCTGCTCCAGGGAGGTGCCTTCCGGCATGTCCACGATGAGCTGGAACTCACTCTTGTTGTCGAAGGGGAGCATCTTCACCGTCACCAGCTTCAGGGGCACCAGGGCCACCGAAACCAGGAGGAGGACCACCATCACGCCGTAGGTCAGGCGGCGCTCGAGGGGCTTGTCCAGGAGGCGCTCCATGAAGGACCGGTAGAGGGAGGCCATACGGCCCGTGGGGAGCTCCTCCTCGAGATCATCCACCGGTTCCCCGGAGGGAGCGGTGTCGTCCCCTTTGTGCTTCACCAGGCGCACGGCCAGGTAGGGCGTGACGATGAAGGCCACGGCCAGGCTGAAGAGCATGGCCACCGAGGCGCCCACGGGGATGGGGCGCATGTACGGTCCCATGAGCCCGCTGACGAAGGCCATGGGGAGGATGGCGGCGATGACGGTGAAGGTGGCCAGGATGGTGGGATTTCCCACCTCGTCCACGGCCAGCACCGCGGCCTCGTCGGGATGCCGCCGTCCCATGTGCAGGTGCCGGGCGATGTTCTCCACCACCACGATGGCATCGTCCACCAGGATCCCGATGGCGAAGACCAGGGCAAAGAGGGTGATGCGGTTCAGGGTGTACCCGTAGAGCCGGTAGACCAGCAGGGTCAGCGCCAGGGTCACCGGCACGGCCACCAGCACCACCACGGCCTCACGCCATCCCAGGGCCAGCCACACCAGGATCACCACCCCGATGGTGGCCACGAGGATGTGGAAGAGGAGCTCGCCGCTCTTCTCCGTGGCCGTCTCCCCGTAGTCCCGGGTCACGGTGATGCGCACATCGTCGCTCACCAGCCGGCCCCTGAGCTCCTCCACGCGCTCCATGGCCTTGTGGGCGATGGTGGCGGCGTTCTTCCCCTCCCGCTTGGCCAGGGCGATGGTCACGGCGGGCTCGAAGTCCCCACCGTTTCCGTCCCCGGGGAGGAAGGCCACGTACTGGTCGGGCCTGGCCGGCCCGTCCTCGATGGTGGCCACGTCCCGCAGGCGGATGGCCTGGTCGTTCACCACCGCCACCACCACGTTCTCCACGTCGGCGGCGTCCCGGAGGAGGTGCCCGATGCGCACGGGAACGCTCCGGTTCCCCGCCACCAGGTCGCCGGCGGGGAGGTCGGCGCTGGCGGCGCCCAGGGCCTGGAAGACGGCCCCGGCGCTGAGCCCCCGGGCCGCCAGGGCCTGGGGATCCAGCGCCACCGAGACCTCCCGGGGCGCCCCGCCGATGACCCAGCTCTCGGCCACGTCGGG
>CAYXGM010000026.1:0-50039 GCA_964464555.1 uncultured Gemmatimonadaceae bacterium
AGGGGTCCTGGTGCTGGGGGGGATCGCCCTGGGGACCCTGGGCGTCAGGCCGGAGCAACCCCCGGAGCTCCCGACCGCTCCGAAGTAGACCTCCGTCCCGCAACCACCCGGGGCCTCCGGGTATCCTGGCTCTGGAGGCGGCCCGCAGGATGGCTCTCTCCCGCTCTTGTCCCGGGGTGAGCCGGGGGCGAGGTTAGTGCCCTCGCTCCTCGAACCCGGGACTCCGATGCTTCGCCTGTTCTCTCTTCGTCGTGGCTTCGCCCCCCTCCTCTTGGCCCCGGCCCTCCTCGCTTTCCCGTCGGGCTGTCAGGAAAAGGGCGTGCCTGACGAGCCCCTGGGCACGCCGTCGCCGCCTCCCACCCGGCCCTCCGACGGGCTTCTCTCCGACGTCCGACTCCAGGACGCGGTGGATCTGCAGGTGGAGCGGGACGGAGACGGACTCATGGAGCTTCTGGCCGATCCGGATGCGGTGGTCCGGGCCCGGGCCGCCTTCGCCCTGGGATCGGTTCAGGATCCCGAAGCAGGGCCGGCGCTGACCGGTCGTCTCAGGGATGATGATCCCGCGGTGAGGAGGGATGCGGCCTTCGCTTTGGGCCAGCTCCGGGAAGCGCGCTACGGACCGGTCTTCCTGGGGGCCCTGCGAGAGGAGACGGATCCGGTGGTGAGGGCGAAGCTCCTGGAAGCGGCCGGGAGGACGGGGGACGTCCGGATCCTCGATGACCTCCTCGATCTGGAGCTGCGGGAGGGGGACGAGCCCGCCCGGACCCTGGCTCTGGCCCGCCTGGGTATCGATGGCCTTACCACGCCCGAGACCGTCGGACACCTGGTGCAGACGCTCTCGCACCCGGACGCCGAGGCCAGGCTCAACGCGGCCTATTTTTTCGGGCGAAGCGGGGCTCCGGGTCCGTGGGCGGGCAGGGCCGGCTCCGTGAGGGCGCAGTTGGATTCCCTGCCCCCCTCTCGGCCCATGGCCATGCACCTCCTCATGGGACTCTCACTTCTGGGGGATCCCCAGGACACGCCCCGGTTCCTCTGGTGGCTGGGGAGCTCCCCGGACTGGCGGGTTCGGGCCAACGCCGCCAGGGCCCTGGGCGGGAGGACGGCGAACCCCAGGGTGCGCCAGGGGCTTCTTCGTGCCCTGGAGGAGCCCTCCACGCATGTGGCCATCTACGCCGCCAACGCGCTTTCCAGCGTGGATCAGCTCGCCCCGGGTGAGAAAGCGGAGCTGAAGGCATGGGTGGAAGAACATCCCGATCAGTGGCTGCGGGCGGGGCCCATCCTGGCCCTCCTGGGGCGTCAGGGAGAGGGACCGTTCTTGCGAGAGTGGCTGAGCCAGTGGAGTGAGGATGACATAGGACCCAGAACCCGGGGGCTGGGAGCCCTGGCCTTCGTGCCGGGGAGCGAGGCCACGGAGACCCTTCTGGAGGCTTCCCGGTCGCCCAACTCCAGGATTCTGGGGACGGCGCTGGGTGGGCTGGCCCGCCGTTGGAGGGTGGACCGGCAGGATCCCGCCCAGCTCCGGATCTACTTCGAGGCCTTCGCCGACGGACTCCGGACCGGAGACCCGTCCGCCGTATTCGTGGCGGCCCCCGCCCTGGCGGATTCGGCCTTCCTGCCCCTGGGCTCACAGGATCTTCTGGTGGAGATCTACGGCGAGATGACGCTTCCGGAGGGTCTGGAGGGGATGCAGGCCATCCTCAGGGCCCTGGGCGAGCTGGGCTCGCCGGAGGCCGAGGCCTTCCTCGAGACCCAGCAGGAGGTGCAGGTGAAGGGGATCCGGGACGTGGCCACCGAGGCCCTTGCCCAGATCCGGGGTGAGGAGCTGGAGGCGGAGGGCGAGGTGGCACCTCCGGAGCGTACCGTGGACTGGACGGCTCTGGCCGAGCTGGGGGTCCGTCCCCGCCTCGTTCTGGAGACGGAAAAAGGCACCGTGTCCCTGGCCCTGGATGCCGAAAGCGCGCCCCTCACCGTCCAGACCATCACGGGATTCGCCCGGGAGGGGCTCTATGACGGCGTGCCCTTCCACCGTGTCGTGCCCAACTTCGTGGCCCAGGGCGGAGACTTTGCCAGGCAGGACGGGTTCGGCGGCCCCGGCTTCACCATCCGCAGCGAGTTCACCCAGATTCCCTATGACCGCGGCGTCATGGGGATGGCCAGCGCCGGGAAGGACACCGAAGGGTCTCAGTTCTTCATCACCCATTCCATGCAGCCCCACCTGGAAGGGAGCTACACCGCCTTCGGCTGGGTGGTGGATGGGATGAACGCCCTGGACGCCATCGAGCAGGAGGATCGCATCCTCGCGGCCAGGGTGGAGCCCGGCTCCTGAAGAGCTCGATCCGAGTGATGGGGCGAGCCGCGTTGCGAGCGTGACGGTGGAACGCTTTCCCCGGGGGCTCCGGTACGCCGCTGCCGGAGCCCTCGCCTTTTCCTTCATGAGCGCCTGCGCCAAGCTGGCCGGGGACCGGATCCCAACCCAGGAGATCGTCCTGGCCCGGAGCCTGGTGGTGACCTTTCTCGCTCTCCTGGCCCTCCGAGGCCGGGAGGCCCCGGACTGGAGCCGGGACCGGGGGCTCCTCCTCCTTCGGGGCCTCCTTGGCTACGGGGCGCTGAGCTGCTTCCTATGGGCCGTGGTCCGGCTTCCCCTGGCCGACACCACGGTGATCCACTTCACCAATCCGGTCTTCACCGCCCTCCTGGCGGCCCTCTTCATCGGGGAGGTGCTTCGGGCCAAGGAGGTGGCGCTGGTGTTCATGGCCCTGGGCGGCGTGGTGGTGGTGGCTCGTCCCGGGTTCCTTTTCGGCCAGGTCGCGGGCCTGGATCCGGTCGGCGTCGTGGTGGCCCTGGGTGGTGCCGTCCTCAGCGCCGGCGCCTACGTGGCGGCTCGCCGCCTCACCCGGACCTACGATCCCCTGGTCATCGTCCTCTCCTTCGCCCTGGTGAGCCTGGTGGGATCACTTCCCGCCACCCTTCCGGTTTTCGTCATGCCCCGGGGCATGGAGTGGCTCTTTCTCCTGGGGGTGGGGGTGGCGGGACACGGGGGACAGGTCCTGGTCACACGGGCCCTGAAGCTGGAGAGGGCGGGCCGGGTCATGGCCGTGGGATATCTCCAGATTGCCTTTGCCGCCCTCTGGGGCCTTTTCTTCTTCGCGGAGGTTCCGGATCTATGGACCGGCGCGGGGACGGCCATCATCGTAGCCTCCACCTTCCTCATGGCCCGCCTCCACCCGGTGGCCTCCCCGGCCGGTCGTTGAAGCCGGGGAGGGAGAGTCCCGGAAGAGGGCTCCTCAGCTTTCGGAGTCCAGGACCTCCTCGATGCGGCTCAAAACGTCCCGCAGGTGGAGGCGCGTTGCCCGATCCTCGCTCCGGCCCATCCCCCGCTCGATCTCGGTCCGAAGGGTGATGAGCTCGGCACGAAGATAGGGCACGATGTCCGTGGGCTGTGCCTCTTCGTCCTCCATGAGCTCCTCCACCCTGGCCAGGTAGGCCCGCTGGAGGTTCCGACCGTAGGTGTCGATGGCCTTTCCGTCCGTCACCTCGGACCAGATTCCCTCTCGGAGCTGGGCCAGCATCTCGCCCAGGGTGTATGCCTCGTCGCCCCGGAATGCCTCGTCCTCGATGAGACGCTTCATCCGGGCCACGTTCAGAAGTCTGGCCAGCCCCCCGGCCTGGAGCTGCCGGATCCGGTCCGGCGCTCCCTGATCCTGGAAGCGGTAGAGGAGGTCGGCGTCGAGCATCCAGGTGGGGGTCTGGAAGACCTGGCGATTCAGGTAGTCCATGGCCCGCCGCTGATCTTCTTCCGGCACGGGAACGTAGGGCCGTCCCTCCTGGTCCTGGTCCATCCGGGTCCAGACCACCCCTCCGATGTTGGTGACCACGTGGCCCACGTAGCGATTCCACTGGCCCAGGACGGCCCCGTACAGCTCCTGGATCTGGCTGTAGTCCTCCCCGGGCTCGGCGGCCCACTCCCGGAGGTTGGTCATGGTTCGCTTCAGGTTGGCCACGCCCAGCTCCGAAGCCCGCATGGCATCGTCCCCCAGGGCCTCGGAGAGGGCCGTCGGGTCCGTGCTGCTCCCGCCCCCGAACCGGTACGTGGGATCGTCGGCCTTCTCCAGGATCCATTCTCTGAGGAACGGGACCTCCTCCTCCGCCGATTCGGCGCTCAGGATGGGCCGGTATCCCCACTCGATGTTGTAGATGTCGTAGGGACCGATCCTGGGGTGGAAGCAGGTGTCGTCCCCGGGCTGGGCCACGTAGTTGAAGCGGGCGTAGTCCATGATGGTGGTGGCGGTGCCGTTCCTGCAGACGTAGTCCGTCCGGAGAGAGTCCACCGGCACCATGGCCGAGGCCTTCATGTTGTGGGGAAGGCCCAGGGTGTGCCCCACTTCGTGGGAGGAAACGAAGCGGATCAGCTCACCCATGACCTCGTCGTCGAACTCCACGCCCCGGGCATCGGGGTTCGCCGCGGAGGTCTGAACGAAATACCAGTTCCTCACCAGGTTCATGACGTTGTGATACCACCCGATGTCGCTCTCCAGGATCTCTCCGCTCCGGGGATCGTGGATGTGGGGGCCGTAGGCATTCTGGACGGGTGAGGAGAAGTACCGGATCACCGAGTAGCGGGCGTCCTCGGGGCTGAACTCCGGATCCTCCTCCGGGGTGGGGGGATCCCGGGCGATGATGGCATTGCTGAACCCGGCGGCCTCGAAGGCCACCTGCCAGTCCTCCACCCCCTGCTTGAGGTACGGGCGCCACTTCTCCGGCGTCGCCGGATCGATGTAGTACACGATGGGCTTCACCGGGTCCACCAGCTCACCTCTCAGGAAGGCGGCCGTGTCCGAGGGTTCCAGGCGCCAGCGGGTGATGTAGCGTCGGGTCTCGGCCCTCTGGTTGTCCAGCCCGTAGTCGGTCTGCTCGATGGAGAAGAACCCCACGCGCTGATCCCACAGCCTGGGCTGCATGGGCTCTTCGGGGAGGAGGACCATGGAGTGGTTCATCTCCAGAGAGATGGTGTTGGTGGGGCTGTTGGAGGGAGGCTCGGTGGCTCGGTAGGTGAGGATCCGCCGTACCTCCACGTTCCTGGGAAAGCTCTTCGCCCACAGGATGAGGGTCCGGTCCTCATCCACGTTCCGCACCCCGAAGGACTCCCGGCGCCGGGACTGGAGGCCCAGGAGGGGCACGTCTTCGGTGAAGAGATCCGTGACCTCCACCACCACGGCGCTGGAATCGGGAGACAGGGCCTGAATCTCGAAGGCGGCGACGATGGGTTCGAAATTGGAGCTCTCCACGGCACGGGCGATGGGAAGCGAATCGGCTGCCACGTTTTCGTAACTCACCCGTCGCAGGAGGACCCGGTCGTGTACCCGGTCCCACTGGAGCACCGAGAAGTCGGTTTGCTCCCCGCCGAATCCGATCCCGCCCGCGGTCTTGGCGATGCGGGACTGCATGAGCATCACCTTCCCCAGCGCCTCCAGGGGAATCTCGTAGAAGAGGCCGTCACCCACCCGGTGAACGGTGAAGAGGCCCTCGTCGGTCTCGGCCGAGGGGGGAATGACCTCCGAATAGGGCTGGAAGCCCTCTTCCTGCTCCCCACCGGACGCCGCTCCGGCCTTCTGGGGGGCGGGAGCGGGGGTGGAGGCCGAAGCCGCTCCGGAGGCGCAGCCCCAGAGCGGGAGAAGGAGAGAGAGGAAAAGCACCCGAAGATCAACCCGTTTCATGGCTCGACTCCGCGTCGCGGTGGAAGGTTGAAGAGGAAGTGTAGGCCGCCGGAAGGGGAGGGGATACCCCTTCCAACGCGACGCGGCGTCGGGGCGGATCGGTCCGGCCGGGGGCTCCCGCCCCTCTTCTGCCGCTCCAGGGCCACGGGCGTCCCGTTTTCGGATTTCTGGCCGTCCGGGGTGGTCGAGGTTCAAACCCGCCGGATCAGAAGAGAGACGGGCTTTCTGTAGACCTGGTGGTCTAAACAGTGCAACGATCTATTTACAACGTAGGCATTGAAACCTTTTCAAGTCTGTTTACGTTGTTCACGCCATGAGCATCAACAGAGAAGACATCATCCGGTGCGCCTGCGAGCTCTACCTCTCCGAAGGGATGGAGGGGTTTTCCATGAGGAAGCTCGCCAAGTGCGTCGGATGCACGGCGCCGGCGCTGTATCGGCACTACGAGGGCAAGGAAGAGGTCATCCGGGACCTGGTGGGGGAAGCGTACCGACAGTTCGCCCAGTACCTCCACCGGGCTCTTGGAGGTCAATCCCCTGCGGAGCGCTTCATCCTGGCAGGGAAGAGTTACCTGGACTTCGCCCTCGAGCAGCCGGCCCTCTACGACATCATCTACGCGCCCACGGAGGTTCTCGGGGCCGAGCAGGTGGACCCCACGGTGGCGGATCAGGTCTGTGCCATCGGGCAGTTCTGGTCCGACCGGGTCCGGGAGATGGTGGACGCCGGATTTCTGCTGGAGGGAGATCCCCACGCCATCTCCATGACCCTCTGGGCCCACGCTCACGGCATGATCTCCATCTACCACAGGGGCCTCATCCCCGTGGAAACGGAAGACGACTTCAAGGAGAAGATGAGCGAGTCCTTCTTCCGGATGATGAAGGGGCTCGGGACCGACAGGTTCGCCGAAGTGGTCGAGGCGATCCGAGAGACGAGGGCCCGGGAGTCGCATCCGGCTTGACGCGCACCCCCCAATGTAACCTGGCTTCGCACAGCCCCGGACCGGGGCCCGGATGGAATGCGGAAGAACGATGACACAAGAGCAAAACAGGATGTCGAGCGACGAGAAGTGGAGGGACGGAGCAACCCGTCGGGACGGGGAGTTCTCCCAACGGCGGGGCCTGGTCTCCACCCTTCTCGTGACCACCGCCATGACCCTCTTCGGCCCAGGGGCGGGTCTCGCGGCCCAGGATGGGTCAGGGGTTTCGAGACCTCCCGAGACGGGCGGAACCCCGGCGACCCTGGTGGTCAAGGGGCCCGAGGGCGAGGCACCGGCTCCCGTGACCTTCTCCCTCCGGGACGCCGTGGAGCTGGCCCTCAGGGAGAGCCGGGACCTGGCCGATGCACGGCTGGCCCTGGAGGAGGCGGACGACCGAGTGGCGGAGGCCTGGGGCACCGTCTTCCCCAGAGTGGACTTCAGCGCGAGCTACCAGCGCAACATCGCCCCCACCGTCTCCTTCCTCCCCGCCCAGTTTTTCGGGGGCGAGGAAGGCGAATACGTCAAGGTCCAGTTCGGCCAGGACAACCAGTGGACATCCAGCGTCGTCGTGGATCAGCCCCTCTTCCAGGCCCAGGCTTTCATCGGCGTGGGCGCCGCCGACCGGTACAAAGCCCTCCAGGAAGAGGCCTATCGGGGGCGTGCCCAGGCCGTGGTGACCCGGGTCCGGCTGGCCTACTACAACCTCCTCCTGGCCCAGGAGGAGGCCCGCCTCATCCAGAACTCCGTGGGCCGGGTTCGCCAATCCCTGGAGGAAACGGAGGCGTTGAACCGGGCCGGCCTGGCCTCGGACTATGACGTCCTCCGCCTTCAGGTCGAGTTGGCGAACCTGGCGCCCAACCTCCGGCGCACCGAGAACACGGTGAACCAGGCCCGCCGGGCCCTGGCCATCGAGCTGGACATGGAAGACATGGAGGGCCTGGAGGTGGCGGGAAGCCTGGCGGCCATGGACCTGGAGGATCCCGGGGCCAACGATCCGGCCAACCGGGAGATCCTGAACCTGGCGGGATTCGAAGCTCCCCTTTCGGCCCGTCCCGAGGAGATCCTTCCGACGGCTCTGGAAGGCCGGTCCGACCTGCGACAGCTCGAGCTCACCGAGAGACTGCGCACGGCGGAGCTGAGGGTCCAACAGGTGGAGTACCTTCCGCGGGTCTCCATCTTCGGGAACTACAACATCAATGCCCAGCAGAACGGGAGCCCGGACTTCTTCGGAGACGAGATGAGCCGGGCCACCTCCAAGTGGGTGGGAATCTCGGTGTCCGTGCCCATCTTTACCGGATTCCAGAGGGATGCCCGCATCGATCAGCAGCGAGCCGTCCTCAATCAGGTCAAGAACCAGGCATCCCTGGCCCGCCTTCGGGCCGAAAGTCAGGTCCTTTCCGTCAGGGAGCAGGCCGCCGAGGCCATGGAACGGGCCCGGGGGCAGAGGCTGGCGGTCCGGCAGGCCCGGCGCGGTTTCGAGATTGCCGGTGCCCAGTACCGGGAAGGAATCAGCGGACAGCTCGAACTCACCGACGCAGAGGTGGCCCTTCGGCAGAGCGAATACAACTACGCCCAGGCCGTCTACGACTATCTGGTTTTTCGGGCCCAACTGGACGAGGCCACGGGGCAGGTGCCCCTGGTGACCGAGGCCATGAACGGCCGGCTGGCCCAGCGATAGGCCGGGGATGAAAAGCAGATGATGAAAAGCAAGATGTTCAACGAAGAGTGGAATAGACCGATGATCGGCAACGACAGGGACCCGAAGGCCCGGGAAGGGCACGGGAGCGGTCTCGCACTTCTGATCCTCCTCCTCACGTGGGGACCGGCGGGGTGCGGACCCGGCGCCCAGGTCGAGGGGGCCCAGGAAAACGCGGGCTACACCCGGGTCATCAACGTGGAAGTCTCCACCGCGGAACGGTCGGACTTCACCGAGTTCATCAGGCTTACGGGGACGGTCCAGGCCAATCAGGACGTGGTGGTTTCGGCGGAGGAATCCGGCGTGGTCCGGGAGATCGTGGTGGACAAGGGAAACCGGGTCTCCCCCGACCAGCCCATCATTCGCCTGGACGCCGAGCTCCTGCAGGCCCAGGTGGACCAGGCCCGGGCGCTGGCCGGGATGGCACGGGAAACCTGGGAGCGGCGAAAGCGCCTGTACGAAGAGGACCAGGTCGGCTCGGAGCTGGTGTACCTGGAGGCCCGGTACGGTTGGGAGCAGGCGGCGGCCAACCTGAAGCTCCTGGAGGAGCGACTGGAGCGCACGGTGATCCGGGCGCCCATCGCCGGAATCCTGGACACCCGCGAGATCGAGGTAGGGACCATGGTGAGTGCCGGGACTCCGGTGGCCCGGATCGTGGACACCGACCCGGTGAAGATCACCGCCGGTGTGCCCGAGCGCTACGCCACGGACGTGGCGACGGGCACGTTGGTGGAGGTGACCTTCGACGTCCTGGGGGATGATGAGGTTTTCGGGGGCCGGATCTCCTATGTAGGCGCCACCGTGAACCCCCGGAACCGGACCTTCCCCATCGAGTTCTCCCTGCCCAACCCCGGTGGGGTCATCAAGCCCGAAATGGTGGCCGGTGTTTCCGTGGTCAGGAAGACCATGGAGGGCGTGGTGGTGGTGCCCCAGGAGGCGGTGGTGCGGGTGGAAGACGGGTACGTTGCCTTCGTGGCAGTGGAGGAAAACGGGGAGACCGTCGCCGGGCGGAGGAGTCTGGAGCTGGGCCCGGCTCAGCGCAATCAGGTGGTGGTCCAGTCCGGCCTGGAGGTAGGGGATCGACTCATCGTGGTGGGACAGCAGAGTGTGGCGGAGGGGGATCGGGTCAACGTCGTGGCTGAGCGCTAGGGAGCAGGGACATGGCTGAGCGGCAGAATCGATACGGATCGAAGTCCGGGGCCGAAGGGCCCAAGGCGGGACCCGAACCCGGCCGGGTCGGCGGCCCGCCGGACGACCCGGAGAAATTGAAGGACTACAAGGAGTTCGGTCCCACCTCCTTTGCCGTGGATCACAAGACGAGCATGATCGTCCTCTTCGTGATCATCACGTTGGGGGGGCTCATCTCTTACGACCGGATTCCCAAGGAGTCCTTCCCGGAGATCGAGATCCCCATGATCGCCGTGAACACCGTGTATCCCGGCGTGTCTCCGGCGGACATCGAGACTCTCATTACCCGGCCCATCGAGGAGGAGCTCAACACCATCGGGGAGATCAAGGAGCTCACCTCCACCTCCGTGGAGGGATACTCCAGCGTCATGGCCGAGTTCGAGACCACGGTGGACCTGGAAACGGCCCTTCAGAACGTCCGTGAGAAGGTGGACCTGGCCCGGCCGGAGCTCCCCGAGGACGCCGAAGAGCCCTCCATCATGGAGTTCAACGTTCAGGAAGTCCCCATCATGCAGGTCAACCTCTCCGGAGAGTACGGCCTGGTGCGGCTGAAGGAGGTGGGGGAGGAGCTGCAGGACCGCCTGGAGCAGATCAGTTCCGTCCTCAGGGTGGAACTCAGAGGTGGGCTGGAGCGAGAGGTGAAGGTGGACGTGGATCTGCGGAAGCTGCAGTTCTACGGCCTGGCCTTCGGGGACGTCATCGAAGCCATCCAGACCGAGAACGTCAACATTCCCGGCGGTTCCATTGACGTGGGGGACCTGAAGTACCTGGTGAGGGTGGACGGTGAGTTCGAGGACCCCGCCATCATCGAGGACCTGATCATCTCGACCTCCGACGGGCGGCCCGTCTACGTGCGAGACGTGGCCACGGTGGAGTTCGGCTTCAAGGAGCGGGAGAGCTTCGCCCGGCTGGACGGGAACCCGGTGGTGACCCTGGACATCATCAAGCGCACCGGGGAGAACATCATCGAGACCTCCGATGCCGTGAAAGCGGCCATCGCCGAGATGCGACCCATCTTCCCGCCCTCCACTGTGGTGAAGATCACCTCGGACACCTCCGAGGACATCGATATGATGGTGAACAGCCTGGAGAACAACATCATCTCCGGTCTCGTGCTCATCATTGCCGTTCTCTTCTTCTTCCTGGGGGTCAGGACGTCGCTCTTCGTGGCCCTCTCCATTCCCACGTCCATGTTTTTGACCTTCCTGGTCCTGAACATCCTGGACGTGAGCATGAACATGATCGTCCTCTTCAGCCTCATTCTTGCCCTGGGGATGCTGGTGGACAACGCCATCGTGGTGGTGGAGAACATCTACCGTTACATGATGGAGGGCTGGGACCGGGTGACGGCGGCGAAGAAGGCGACAGGGGAGGTGGCGCTCCCCGTCATCGCGGCGACACTGACCACCCTGGCCGCCTTTGCCCCCCTCATGTTCTGGCCGGGGATCATCGGGGAGTTCATGGGCTACCTGCCCCTGACCCTCATCATTACCCTTTCCAGCTCCCTCTTCGTGGCCATGGTCATCGTTCCGACCCTCTGCGCCCTCTTCATGCGACTGGAGGACGAGCCCCGCAGGCCCGTGACGCCCTGGGCCCGCAGGGCCTCCATCGGTGGGGTGGTGCTCTTTCTCCTCCTGGTGGCCGGGGCCAACTGGTTGACGGCGGTCCTTTTCGTGGCCGTAGCGGTAGCTGCGGTGACCGCCCACGTCCTGGTCATGGACCGGGTGGGCCGTTGGTTCCAGGAGAGCCTGGTTCCCCTCCTGCTGCAGATCTACGAGGGGCAGCTCCGCTGGGCGCTGAACCACCGGGTCATCGTGATGGGCGGCTCCGTCGTGGTTCTCATCGGCACCTTCTTCGTCTACGGGATCTTGAACAACGGCATCGAGCTCTTCCCCGGCGGGGTCCCCCCCAAGCAGGTCTGGGTAGACGTGGAGGGCCCCGTGGGTACCCGGGCCGAGTTCACCGATGATCTGGCCGAGGAGCTGGAGGAGGAGGTGAAGGGCTTTCAGGGCATGGCGGACGCCGAGTCGGTGGTGGCCACCGTGGGAGGTGGTGGGGGCAACTTCATGACCGGAGGGCCGGGCGGGCCCGAGGCCGGGAGGGTCACCATCCAGTTCGTGGACTTCCAGGACCGGGCGTACGATGCCTTCGAGACCCTGGCGGCCATGCAGGCCCGAGTGGGGAACGACCTGGCCGGGGCCGAGATCACCGTGGACGTCATGGAGGAAGGACCTCCCACGGGAGCGCCGGTGAACCTGGAGATCGTCGGGGAGGACCCGGAGATCCTGAAAGAGCTGTCGGAACGGGCAATCCAGATCCTGGAGGAGTCACCCGTCTATCCCAAGCTGGTGGGGCTGGAGACCGATCTCGATGCCGCCCGACCCGAGCTCTCGGTGCTGGTGGACCGAGAAAAAGCCGGGCTGTACGGCCTCTCCACCTCCCAGGTCGGATTCGCGGTGCGAAGTGCCATCAATGGAACCGAAGCGGCCAAGTACCGCACCGGGAACGACGAGTACGACATCATCGTGCGCCTGGCCCCGGAGTGGAGGGGGGAGCTCAACGCTCTGGAGGACCTGACTGTCATGAATGAAGGCGTCCAGATTCCGCTGGTGTCGGTGGCGGACTGGGAAGTGAACGAGGGCCTGGGGTCCATCCGGCGACGGGACATGGACCGGGTGGCCACGGTGACGTCGGAGGTGGCATCGGGAATGAACAGCGCCGCGGTGCTGGCGGAGGTCCGCGGGACCCTGGCCGGCTTCGAAACGTCCCTTCCGCCGGGATATACGACCCGGTATACCGGGGAGAACGAGGACCAGGCCGAGGCCGCGGAGTTCCTTTCCGGGGCGTTCATGGCGGCTCTGGCCCTCATCGGGTTCATTCTCATCTCCCAGTTCAACTCGGTGGTGAAGCCGGTCATCATCCTCACCTCGGTGATCATGTCCACGGTGGGGGTGCTGGCGGGTCTCATGATCTTCCGGATGCCCTTCGTCATCATCATGACCGGCGTGGGTGTGATCTCCCTTGCGGGAATCGTGGTGAACAATGCCATCGTCCTCATCGATTACATCGACATCCTACGGGACAGGGACGGCATGGACCGGAGGGAGGCGCTGGTGCAGGGTGGAAAGACGCGGTTCCGGCCGGTGGTCCTCACCGCAGCCACTACGGCCCTGGGGCTGGTGCCCCTGTCCATCGGGCTGAACTTCGACTTCTTCGGGCTCTTCGGGTCCCTGAACCCGGAGCTCTACTGGGGCGGGGACCAGGCGGCCTGGTGGGGGCCCATGGCCGTGGCCGTCATCGTGGGAATCCTCTTCGCCACCTTCCTGACCCTGGTCCTGGTGCCCGTGATGTACTCCCTCGTGGACGACTTCACGGCCTTCTTCCGGCGCTACTTCGTGCATCAGGAGGAGCAGGAGGAGGATGCGGACGCCCCGGAGGAGGAAACGGAGTCGGTCTCCGGGGTAAGGGAGCCCCGGGAGATGCCGGAGCCCGAGCCGGCTCCGGTGCTTCGGGAAGGACGTGGACCCCTTTCGGGCCCGCGACTCCGGCCACGAACCGAGTGATCGGAACGGCAATTCAAACCGTAGACTTCTCCGTGTTGGCGGGGGCGAACCCCCCGACCACGGGAGGGGCAGGATGAACAGCATGAAAACCCTCATAGGCCTTCTCGTCCTCGGGACTCTCGGCTTCCTGCCCTCTGGCCTCGCCGGACAGGAGGAGACGGAGGGCGTTCGGAACGGCCAACTCAGGGTGTACCTGGAGTGTGCGGCCCGTGGGTGCGACTCCAGCCACTTCCGTACCGAGATCACCTTCGTGACCTGGGTCAGGGAGATGAGGGATTCCCAGGTGCACGTCATCATGACGAGCCAGGGCACCGGAGCCGGGGACCAGTATCTGCTGGACTTCATCGGACGGGAGGAGCTCGAGGATACCGACGACCAGATCACCTATTCCCACAGCGACACCGAGAGCGACGACGCCAGGGCCAGGGGGCTCACCGGCGCCCTGGCCGTGGGGTTGGCCCGGTATGCCCTCCTCGTGGACCAGCACGGCCCCTTCACGGTGAACACCGGCCCCTCGGAGCGGGTGCGCCCCGAGATGCCCCCGGGGCTTCAGGGCGAGGTGAACGACCCCTGGGACTACTGGGTCTTCGAGGTCGGTGGAGACCTGGATCTGGAGCGGGAGGATAGCGACCGGTCCAACCGATACTCCGGGAACTTCAGCGCCCGGCGGACCACGGAGATGTGGAAGATCTCCATCACCGGCCGCGGGAGCTACCGGGACCGGGAAATCGAGACCAGCGACGGCTGGATCGACGACACCAGCCAGTCCGGATCCGCCGACGCCCGGGTGTACTACTCCCTGGCGGAGCGCTGGTCCCTGGGGATGGACGGGGGGATCGGAACCTCTACCCGGAACAACCAGGACTTCAGCGGCCAGCTCGGCGGAGGCGTGGAGTACTCCTTCTTCCCCTACCGGGACTGGACCCGGCGTCGCATGACGTTGAAAGGCGGGGCGTATGCCCGCTACTACGACTACGAACTGGAGACCCAGTTCAACAAGATGGAGGAGACGGTCTTCGAGGGATCCGTGCAGTGGGGTCTGGGCTTCCGCCAGCCCTGGGGCACGGCCAACGTGAGCGCCACGGCGCAGGCCCTTCTCCACGACCCCGCCGATCTCTACCGGCTCTCCATGGGGGGGAGAGTCAGCATCCGGGTGGCCCGGGGACTGGACTGGAACATCAGCGGCGAGATCTCCCGGATCCGGGACCAGATCTTCATCCCCCTGGCGGTCCTTTCCGACGAGGACATCCTCCTGGGGCGGCGGGAGCTCCCCACGGACTCGAGCTGGGAGCTCTCCACGGGCTTTTCCTTCACCTTCGGGAGCATCTACAACAACATCGTGAACAACCGCTTCGGGTGGATCGGCGGCGGGCGTTACCGTTAAAAGGGTGTTGCGAAAGGGGGGCGAGCCCCAATACTCGGACAGGCTCTTGAATTACTCCATCCGGACGCTGAACGCCTGACGAGATGATCTCCACGCCGACCCGGGTCCTCCTCCTTGGCGCCAGCCTCCTACTTCTCGGGGCCATCCTGGTCTTCCTGGGGGCGGAGGGGGGGCGACACAGGCTTCTGGTGATGGGTGCGGGCATCATCAGCCTTTCGGCGATCAGCCTCGGGGTGGGAAGCCGTCTGATGAGAAAAGGGCGCCGGAACCCGCTGGAGGTGCGAAGGGAGCAGAGGCTGTGGAGGAGCGGGCCGCTGGGCCGTCTCTGGCTCCGTGCCGGACGACGCCTTCCCTGACCGTTCCGGCCGCCCGTTGCAGAGGTCATGGCTGATACGTACCGAAACTTCGAGGAGCTGAAGGCCCGGGAGGCCGAGGGCCGGGAGTGGCGCCGGGAGTATCGCCGGAGGCCCTCCAAGGTCCTGGTCATGGCCCCTCACGGGGGTTGGATCGAGCCGTTCACCGCCGAGCTGGCCGAGGCCGTGGCCGGGGACGACCTTTCCTTCTACGCTTTTCGAGGGCTCAAGACCCGGAACAACGGAACCCTGCACCTGACCAGTCATCGGTTCGATGAGCCGGTGGCATTGGAAGCGGTTGCACGGGCGGACCGGGTTCTCTGCATTCACGGAGAGAGGTGCTCGGACCGCTCGTTCGTCATGGTCGGCGGTGGGGACGGCGACCTCCAGGCACGACTGGCCCGGGAGCTGGAGGAAGCGGGGTTCGTTTTGGAAACGCCCAGGCAGGGCCTGCAGGGCCGGAACCCCCGGAACATCTGCAATCGAGGACGGAGCGGGGCGGGCGGACAGCTGGAGCTGAGCGAGGCCCTCCGCAGAACCCTTCGCCACGACCCCCAGCGCCTGGGAACCTTCGTTGGGGCTGTGCGAAGGGCCCTCCTGGCCGGGGGACCTGATTCCCCGTCCGGGAAGCTTCGGCCTCCCCAGCCTCCGGGCTGGAACAGCCGTCCCCTCTGAGGGCCCTCCGGACAGGGTGTCGGGTCCCCTGGAGCGGGATAGACGGAGAAGGGCCCCGCCGCACATGGTGCGACGAGGCCCCGTTCCCGAGGGGGTCGGCCCGGACCGGTCAGTTGCCCCTCATGCTCTGAAGAATGAAGATGGCCACGGCATCCACGTCCCTTGGCTTGAGACCCTCCAGGCCCCAGTGGGGCATGTCCTCGGCAGTGCCGACGAACACCATTTCCCTCAGCCCCTCCTTGTCCCCGGCAAACTCCCAGTCCGGATCCCGGAAGGAGGGCGGTCTAAGGGTGTCTCCGCTTCTGACGAACTCGGCGTCTCCTCTGCCTTGCTCGCCGTGGCAGCGGGTACAACTGAAGTTGTAGACTACGGAGCCCCGTTCGATGGCGGCCTGGTCGCTTTCCCAGGTGATGCTGTCGAACATGGTGGGGTCGTAGGCTTCCTGGGCGGCGGGCAACAGGGTGTCCGGAGGCGGGGTCTTCTCGGCCGGGGGTTCCTCTCCGGCGCATCCCCCGAGAATCAGGATGCCTGCAAGAGGAAGAGCGATCATTCGCATGGTGACCTCCGGTCTTGATGTGTCTGTGGTTCGGTGGTGCTCCCGTGCATTCGATAATAGGACCGGGGGACGGGTTCCTACAAGGCCGGAACCCGTGAGTTGAGGTGCCCCGGGAGGGACAGGCTTTCCTGGACCGGATTGGACAGGGACGGGCGATTTTCTCTATCCTATCTACTTCTTTTTCCGGTTCCCCACTCCCTGCTTCCGCCGGCCGGTTCATGATCCGACTCCTCTTTCTGGCCTTCGCCTTTTCCGGGGCGGCGGGCCTCATCTACGAGGCCATCTGGGGGCGGTATCTCGCCCTCTTCGTGGGCCACTCGGCGTACGCACAGGTTCTGGTCATCGCGGCTTTCCTGGGTGGGATGGCCGTGGGAGCCCTGGGAGTGGGGGAGGCGGCAAAGAAGTTGAAGGCCCCCCTCCTCTGGTACGCCGGGGCCGAGGGGTTGTTGGCCCTCATGGGATTCCTCTTCCACCTCCTCTTTCAGGGCTTCACCGGGCTGGCCTACGCGTCCCTCTTTCCGGCCTTGGGGGGGACGGTATGGGTGGAAGTCGTCAAATGGGGTCTGGCGTTGGCTTTGATCCTTCCTCAGGCCGTCCTTCTGGGGACCACGTTTCCCCTCCTGTCGTCCGGGATGCTTCGGGGAACCTCTCTCGCCCCCGGCAGGACCCTTTCTCTTCTCTATTTCACCAACAGCCTGGGCGCCTCGGTGGGGGTGCTGGTCGCCGGGTTCGCCCTGGTGGCGTGGGTCGGCTTGCCCGGTTCGCTGGCCGTGGCCGCGTTCCTCAATCTCGCTGCCGGGGGGATTGCCGCCGGAGTGCACCGGGCCCGGTCCCCCGTCCCCGGTCCTGGGGTCGGGATCCCGGCTTCCCCCCTGAAGGGAAGGAGAGGGGCGCCACTTCCCGTCTCCGTTGCCGGCATGCCGGAAACGCTGTTGTGGCGGCTCCTCCTGAGCGTGGCCTTCCTTACCGCTGTTGCCTCGTTCATCTACGAGATCGGCTGGATACGGATGCTCTCCCTGGTCATGGGGAGCGCCACCCATTCCTTCGAGCTCATGCTCTCGGCGTTCATCCTCGGCCTCGCCCTGGGCGCCCTCTTCGTTCGGAGGCTGGCCGACGGAGCCGTGCCTCCCCTCCCCCTCCTGGGCTGGGTCCAGTGGATCATGGGTGCTGCCGCCCTGGCCACTCTGCCGGTCTATGCTTCGTCCTTCGGGTTCATGGCCTTCCTCGTCGAGGTCCTTCCCGCCGACGGACAGGGGTACCTCCTCTTCAGCCTGGCTCGGTACGGCATTGCCATGGCCGTGATGCTCCCCTCCGCCGTCATGGCGGGGATGACCCTTCCTCTCATCACCGCCACTCTCCTTCGGGCGGGCCTGGGTGAGCGCTCCATCGGTTGGGTGTATGGCGTGAACACCCTGGGCTCCGTGACCGGGGTGATCTTCGCGGGGCTGGTAGCCCTCCCATGGCTCGGACTCAAGGGAATGATCGTAGCCGGCGCATTACTGGACATGGGGCTGGGCGTGCTCCTCCTGGCGTTCCGGGTGAAGGCCAAGGTTCCCGGAGCGGGCTGGGCCGTGGCGGGAACGCTGGCCGGGGCCATCCTCCTTGCCGGCGGCGTCCAGATGGCTCTGGACCTGGACAAGCGGGTGCTCACCAGCGGCGTGTATAGGCACGGGCTCGTGCCCACGGAGGAGGATGAGCCCATCCTCTTCTATAAGGATGGCCGGACGGCATCGGTATCGGTGCATCGTGCGTCCCCTCCGGAGATGGTGGTCCTGAGCACCAACGGGAAGCCCGACGCCTCCATCTCCATGCGATGGATCCGGGCCCAGACCGGGCCCATGCCGGCGGCTCCCATCGTCGTTCACGACGAGGCCACGCAGAGCTTACTTTCCCTCCTGGCCATGGCCTTCCGCCCCGAGGGCCGGACGGTGGCCCATATCGGGCATGGCTCGGGACTCACGGGGGAGCTTCTCCTGGCCTCTCCCCGTCTGGAGCGGTCCGTGACCATCGAGATCGAACCGGAGATGATCCGGGCCTCGGAGGCCTTCTACCCCGCCAATGCCCGGACCTTCGAAGACCCTCGTTCCACTTTCGTCATCGATGATGCCAAGTCCTACTTCGCCTCGGGAGCCCGGCGCTTCGACCTCATCGTTTCCGAGCCGTCGAACCCCTGGGTGAGCGGAACCGCCAGTCTCTTCACGCAGGAGTTCTACCGGCAAATCCGGAACTACCTGGAGCCGGGAGGGATCCTGGTCCAGTGGATCCAGGCCTACGAGATGTCCGATGAGCTGGTGAGCTCCGTCCTGGCCGCACTCCATCGTGCTTTTCCCGACTACAGGGGGTATATGGTGGGCCCCGGAGACCTGGCCATCGTCGCCTCGGCCACCGGGCCCCTGCCGGACCCCGACTGGTCCGTCTTCCAGCTTCCCGGGGTGGAGCGGATCCTGGCCCACGTGCCGGAGTTCGGCCGGCGGAGGTTGAACGGCCTGGAGATCTTCGACCGGAGGGTGCTGACGCCGGTCCTGGAAGCATGGGAGCCGGTGAACTCGGATTTCCATCCTCACCTGGACCTGGGGGCGGAGCGGGCCCGATTCGAGGGTCGGGGCGCCTTCGGGTACGTGGCCCTGAGTGACCGGCGCACCTCCCTCACCTCTCTTTTCAGGGACGTTCCCCGGGGGTTCGGGACCGGGTGGGAAAGACCCGTCCTCGAGATGCGGCCCTTCCGGGCCCTCTCCGTTTCCTCCTGGCTGCGCTGGGCCCGATATCAGGAAACCGGAGTGGAGGAGGCCCCCACGGACCATCACCGCGGCGCCTTCGAGGAGTACCTGCGCTACTCCCTCCAGGTCAATCGCCCGGCGCCTCCCCGAAACTGGCGGAGCTTCATGGAGCGAACGGCGTGGGTGGAGCGGTCCCTCCATGCAGGCACCTCCGGGGTTGCCGACAGCCTCTTCTACGGGCGCCTCTTCCGGTACCTGCGGCAGACCGACGCACCCCTGGAGGCCCGGGCCGTGGGGGATTTCCTCTACGGCGTGGCGGCCTGGGACCACCAGCGCGCCAGCCGGGCCGCAGCCATCCTGGTCGATGCCCTGGCCCGGGGGGAGGAGTGGGTGCCCGGGGAGATGCTCCTGGAGGGTGGGGTGCTGGCCCGATTGGCACTGGCCGACGGGGAGGGCGCCCGGGAGATCATGGATCGGGTGGGTAACCCCTGGAGGGAGAACCCCCGGGACCTCCGCTGGGAACTCCTTAAGGCCTGGACTCGGCGAGGATCCCTCTTTGCTCCCCCGGGTGCGGACTCGGTCCCCTCGCGGCGGTAGAGGGGTGTCGCGAAAGGGGGGGGTGCGGCTGCGCCGTAGCCCGCAGCCCCGGACCCGGGCCTTCAGCTCCCCGCCGCACCCTCGGCGGTACCCGGGCGTCGGAGGCGTGGTTGGAAAGGCCGCACGCCGGGCACCGGTGAAGCCGCCGGGGAGTCGGGGGAAATGGTTACGGCGTGATGTCCGGCCGATACCGTCCCAGGAAGGCCAGGAACCTGGACACCTCCAGCATATCCCTGCCGGTGTAGGCGATGGTGTGGCTGTCCACCCGCTCCACCATGGGCAGATAGGCCATGAGCTCGGCGGCCAGGTAGTTCTTGAAGCTCACTTCGACGGTCACGGGGCCCTCCAGCCGGTAGGGCTCGAAATCCTCCAGCCGCGAGAGGGCCGCCTCTACCTTTTCGGCGATGATCTCCCGACCCACCTCGGGCATGACGGTCATGGCCGAGTGGAAGCCGTAGTTCCACTTCAGGACCGCGGTCTCCACGTCTCCCAGGTGCTCCCGGGCCTCCCTGGCAATGGCGTCGTCCCCGGAGATCATCACTACCGGCACGCCGAAGTGTCCGCCGATGGCGGCATTGATGACGGCTTCGGGGACGGCCACGCCGTTGAGGCGGATGGCCGTCAGGGTTCCGCTGGACATGGTGTGGGCCCGAACCCCTTCCGGGTTGGTGGTGCTCGTGTGGTAGCCGATGAAGAGGGCGGCGTCGAAGCTCTCGTCGATGCCTTGCATCATCATGAGGGGACGGGGCCAGGATCGCACGAGGAGGACGTCCTTCGGTAGGCGATCCACGAGGATGTTCTCACCGTTGCCGTGGGAGTCACTCACCACGATCTCCGTGGCGCCCGCCTCCCGAGCCGCCCGGATGGCGGCGTTCACCTCCCCTGTGAGCCATTCCCGGGCCTGCTGGTACTCGAAGCCCGACGGTCCCAGGTGATCTCCCGTGACCACGCCCACCACACCTTCCATGTCGGCCGAGATGTAGACCTTGAGTCCTTCCTGGGCAGCGGAGGGCAGGGGAGCCGCCAGGAGGAGTGCAAGGAGGAGGAGAACGCGGGCCGTCGAGCGCTGGTGTGGGAGCATGGTGAGGATCCTCTGTTTTGATCGGCAAAGGGGTTCCCGCTATTCTACGGCCAAGGGACCGCCCGTGCGATGGGGCCGGCCCCGGACCGATTCGGGAAGGCACCATGGACCGCCCCCGCTACGAATACCTGATCGACCAGGACGACGTCATCACCGGGGTGAACGGTGAGTGGCGGATGTTCGCCCGGGAGAACACGGCATCCGATCTGCCGCATCGGGTGCGGACTCCGGGCCGATGCTGAAGACCCGCGGCGGATGGGGCCCGTGAGGGGACTTTCCCTGATCAGAGGATACTACCTGGGGTCCCCCCTCTTCTTCCTGGCGGGCCTGTGGTGGGGGATCGAGATCCGGGTCACCTTCATTCCGGATCCCGGCCTGCGGTTCGGATACTACGTGCTCCTGAGCGGGCTCGGGCTCCTCACTCATTTCCGGCCCCTCTCGGCTCCCTGGGTGGCCCTGAGCGAGAGTTCCCTGAACCTCCTTCTCATCTTCCTCTGGATCCTCGGGCCCCTCTACTCCGTCTCCGACGCCCTGGAGGCGGGGGGCGCACCCGTGGTTCCCTACACCGCAGACGAGGTCCTGGTGAACGGTCTCCTGGCCGGGTCCTTTTTCCTCCTGGGGTTCTACCGGGCCCAGGCCTCCATCCTGGCCGGGAAGCCCTGGCTGGATCCCAAGGGGCAAAGACGAGGCCCCGGGAGTCGTTGATCGACCCCCGGGGTGGGATCGACGGGGCAGGGATGACGGGGTTCCCCCCTATCTCACTACCCTTCTAACGGGACTGGCCGGAGACGTGCTCCCCGATGAGGATCTTCCCGATCTCGTCGCGCTGGATCTGGTTGGTTCCCTCGTAGATCTGGGTGATCTTGGCGTCCCGCATGTACTTCTCCACGGGGTAGTCCTTCATGTACCCGTAACCCCCGAAGACCTGTACTGCGTCGGTGGTGACCTCCATGGCCATGTCGCCGGCGAAGCACTTGGACATGGCCGAGTACATGGTGGGACGGGTCTTGGCACCCGAGTCGATGTGCCGTGACACGGCGTAGATGAGGGCTCGGGACGCTTCCACCTTCATGGCCATGTCCGCCAGCATGAAGCGCACGCCCTGGAATGACGAGACGGGGTGCCCGAACTGGCGGCGCTCGATGGCGTAGTCCACCGCCAGGTCCAGGGCCCCCTGGGCGATCCCCAGGGCCTGGGCACCCACGCCGGGCCGGGAGGCATCGAAGGTCTTCATGGCGGTGATGAATCCCGTCCCCTCTCGTCCCAGGAGGTTTTCCGCGGGCACCCGGCAATCCTCGAAGATGAGCTCCCGGGTGGCCGAGGCCCGGATTCCCATCTTGTCCTCCTTCTTGCCGAAGGTGAATCCGGGGGTGTCCTTTTCCACCACCAGGACGCTGGCTCCCCTTGGGCCCTTCTCGGGCTTGGTAAGGGCCACCACGGTGTAGATCTCGGCCTCCCCGCCGTTGGTGATCCACTGCTTGGTGCCGTTCAGGACGTAGTGGTCTCCCTCCCGAATGGCTGTGGTCCGAATGCCCCCGGCATCCGACCCTGCCTGGGGCTCGGTGATGGCAAAGGCACAGAGGCGCTCGCCGGTTGCCACCGCCGGGAGGAACCGCTCCTTCACTTCCTTGCTCCCGGCGATGATGATGGGAAGAACTCCCAGGGCCGTCCCGGCAAAGGCCAGGGCCGTCCCCCCGCATGCCTTGGAGATCTCCTCGGTCACCAGCACCATGTTCATGGTCATGGTGCCGCCGAGACCGCCGAATTCCTCGGGGACCAGGATCCCGAACAGGTCCACCCCGGCCATCTTCTCGACCACGGGCCAGGGAAACTCACCCGTGACGTCGTATTCCGCCGCAATCGGGCGGACATGATCATCGGCGATGGTTCTGGCCAGCTCCTGGATGGCCTGCTGTTCCTCTGTCAACCCGTAATCAAGCACGTATGTCTCTCCTTCGTCATGGTCGCACGATGGTTATTGGTTTCAGTCTGAAGCCTGGCCTGCGTCCGGCCACAGGAGGGGGTGCTGTACCCACGTCTTGCCGCCTTCGAAGATTATCCGAAGCCGCTTCTCGGGAAGCACAGTACCGAAGGAGCTCACCTCGAAGCGTCCCGAGAGGGATCCCGGCTCGGCAAGCCTGTGCAGGAATTCCACCAGGAGGGCCGCGTCCAGATTGACCTCCTCCATGGTGACCTCCACCCTGGAGGATCCCTCCGCCCCGGCAACGAAATCCCCCTCCGGGTAGAGACCCTCGTAGGTATCGGCCAGATCCTGAAGCTCCGCTACGGCCCCGGAGGGATCGGCGGCGTCCAGGCTTACGGACCCGTTGAGGCGCTGGACCTCGGGGTCGATCTTGATTGCGGAGGCGTCTTCATAGGGCTCCCTGAGAGCCCTCTTGAAGTTGGGGTGAGCCCACTGGATATGGATGGCTCCTCCTCGCTCGACCCGGATTCGGACCAACTCTCCCCGTCCGTCCTCGGTGTGGACGAAGAGGTCTCCTCCGGGAATCTCGCCATGGAGCTCCGCCGGAATGTGGGAAAAGAGCCGAACGAGCTCGCAGGCGATGGCCGGAAGGGGCGGGGAGGCCGTAGGCTCCACATGCCGAACCACGATGGCGCCGACGCCGGGTTCGAATTCCAGCCATTCGCCGGGAACGCGAGTCAAACGGGCCGACAGAGCCTCGGGGATCGCTCCCAGTTCCACCTGTCCGAAACACCCCTGATCGTAGAGCATGCCTCCCTCGCCTGGCTGTTCTTGGCTTTGCCCGGGAGTGAACTCCACTCCATGGGCGGCGCTCTGCGCGAAACGCCGTAAAGGATAGACAATCGCCCTTTCCCTGTCACGCGCCACGAGGTCTTCGGCTACAGGGTCTTCCCACAACGATCGGCGGCCGGGCACCTCACACCGGCGCCCGCCCAAAGCCCCGGCAGAGGACGAAGAGAAGGAGGCCCGGTGGAAAGGGGAGGGAAGGGCCCGTAGATTCCACATTCCTTTTCCGTACTCTTTGCACGAGGTGGTGGCGGGTGAACAAGCGACACGAAGAACTGATCCAGGCCATCGTCAAGAACGACGCCTTTCGGGTGCGAGGCCTGTTGAATGAGGATCCGGAGCTCATAAGGGCCAGAGACCCGCAGGGACGAACCCCGATCCTCCTGAGCCTCTATTACCGAAATGAGGATATGGCCCGTTTGATCCGGGAGGAAGCCGAGAATCCGACCCTTTTCGAGGCGGTGGCCCTGGGCGAGGTGGACCTGGCCAGGAGCCTCCTCCCCGAGGCTCCGGGCGGGGCCAATGCCGTTTCGGCCGACGGCTTCACCGTTCTGGGGCTGGCCGTCTACTTCGGGCGGGTGGACATGGCGAAGCATCTCCTGAAGGAGGGTGCCGATCCCGACACGCCCTCGGCCAACCAGTTCAATGTCCGCCCCCTCCATAGCGCTGCGGCTCAGCGAGATCCGGAAGCATCCCTGGTCCTGGGCCGGATCCTCCTGGACGCGGGAGCCGACCCCAACGTCTACCAGGCGGGGGGGTGGTCACCCCTTCATCAGGCCGCAGCCCACGGCCGGGGGGAGTTGGCGCGCCTCCTGGTGGAGGGAGGAGCGGATCTGACCTCCAGGAGCGAAGACGGCCGGACCCCGGCAGAGATGGCGGAGGTGAAGGGGCACCAGGAGTTGGCGGCATTCCTTCAACCGCCCGGTGACTGACTTCCGGGCCCAACCTGCCGCCATTTGCGAGGGGCGGGAGGCCACACGATCCATGAGACGCAGAATCTTCACCGTGGGAGAGGCCAACGCCCTCCTGCCCCACCTCCGGGAGGTCCTGGACAAGATCCAGGAGTTCCGGAGCCTGGTCGGGGAGCGGACCGATCAGTTGAAGATTCTGGATGTGATCTGGGGCCGGGCGGTGGCGGAGGCCGAGAACCCCGACAACCGGGAATTCCGCTCCCACCGGAGGGCCATCGGGGGCGCCGTGGAGCGCATCGAACGCCTGATCAGGGAAGAGATCCTGGCCCTGGGAGTCCGCTTTCCACCCGGAGGGTTGGAGCACGGGCTCCTGGACTTCCCCACCGTGCTGGATGGCCGGTGGGTCTTCCTCTGCTGGAGGCTGGGGGAGGAGGAGCTGGTGGCGTGGCACGAGCTCGGCGACGGATTTGCCGGCCGAAAACCCCTGACGCCGGAGCTGGCCAGGCGGATGGGAGATTGCGGGGAGGAAGGGCCGCCGGATGGGCCGCATCCCATCCCCTGAGACTCCCGCCTCGCGGCCATCCTTCGGAAGTCTGATTCCCGGCCGCAGGGAGCTTCGGGGGGCGATCGCCCTTGCCCTCCCCGTGGTCGCGGTGCAGTTGGGCACGATGGCCATGGGCGTCGTGGACACCATCATGGTGGGCCACTTCTCGGCCACGGACCTGGCGGCGGTAGCCCTGGGAAATCTCTACTTTTTCAGCGCCGTGGTGTTTCCCATGGGCGTCCTCATGGCCCTGGACCCCGTGGTCTCTCAGGCCGTGGGGGCCGGAGATGCGCCGGCCGTGGCCAGAGGTCTCCAACGGGGTGGAGTCCTGGCACTCTTCCTCTCCCTTCCCGCCTCCCTCATCCTCCTTCCCGGAAGGCCCATCCTCACCCTCTTCCAGCAACCGGCGGAGGTGGTGCCGGTGGCCGCCGGATACGCCCACGCCGCCATGGCGGGTGTCTTCCCTTTTCTGGGGTTCGTGGTCCTTCGGCAGACCCTTCAGGCCATGGGCAGGGTGGGTCCCATCGTCTTGACCATCGCGCTGGCGAACCTGGCCAATTTTGCTTTCAACTGGGTGCTCATCTTCGGAAAGATGGGCTTTCCGGCCCTGGGAGCCGTGGGATCCGGGTGGGCATCCAGTGTTTCCCGTACCCTCATGCTGCTGGGGCTCCTGGTGTTGGCCTGGCCCCTCCTGCGGCCGCATCTCCTGCCCTTCCGGCGAGAGAGCTTTCGGCTCCTACCCCTGCGGCGGATGGTTCGGCTCGGGTCTCCCATCGGAATCCAGATGGCGTTGGAGTTCGGGGCCTTCGGCACCATAGGGATTTTCATGGGGTGGCTCGGGACGGTGGCCATGGCCGGCCACCAGGTCGCCATGACCATGGCGTCTTTCTCCTTCATGGTGCCCCTCGGCGTGTCCCAGGCGGCTTCTGTCCTGGTGGGGCGGGAGGTCGGCCGGGAGAGTGCCGAAGGGGCCCGGAAGGCCGCCGGGGCCAGTCTGGTCCTGGGAGCGGCGTTCATGGCTTCCACGGCACTGGTCTTCCTCTCGGTTCCCTCGCTTCTCGCCAATGCCTTCAGCAGCGAGGCGGAGGTGGTGGCGGTGGCCGTTCTCCTGATTCCCCTGGCCGGGGTCTTTCAGGTGTTCGACGGCCTTCAGGTAGTGGCTTCGGGCATCCTGAGGGGTGTGGGCGATACGCGGTCTCCCATGGTCGTGAACCTCATGGGGTTCTGGTTTCTGGGAATCCCGGTGAGTCTCTGGTTCGGGTTCGCTACGCCTATGGGGCCGGCGGGGCTCTGGTGGGGGCTGGTGGTGGGGCTCGGATCCGTCTCGCTCTTCCTCCTCTTCATGGTGCGCCTGAGACTGGGAAGGGAGCTCAGGCGGATCGTCATCGACGGATAGGAGTGCACGGGTGATGTAAGAGGGTGAACTTCCCGGACTCCCGAGGGTTATCTGATCCCATCATGGATACCTATTGGCAGCAGGAAATCCTGGAGATGAGGGACGAGGCCGCTCGCCTGACCCGAATCAGGCCGCTCCTCCATGCCGGGCTGGATGCCTGGCGGGAAGAGGACGGATCCCAGGCATGAGGAGAACCAGAGCATGAGCTTCCGCTTCCGGTCCATGGAGATTCCGGGAATGATCCTGGTGGAAACCACCCGCCACGAGGACGGGCGGGGTTTCTTTCAGGAGACCTACCGGAGGAGCCTCTTCCGAGACGGGGGAATCGACGTCGAGTTCGTGCAGGACAACTTCGCCCGTTCAACGGGTGGGGTCCTTCGGGGTCTCCACTTCCAGTTGCCTCCCCGGGCCCAGGGGAAGCTCGTGACGGTCCTCAGGGGCAGGGTCTTCGACGTGGGCGTGGATCTGCGCGTCGATTCTCCCACCTACGGAAGATGGGAAGGGGTGACCCTGGACGGGTCCGAAGGCTCTCTTCTTTACCTCCCTCCGGGGCTGGGCCACGGGTATGCCGTTCTCTCCGAGGAGGCCGATCTGGCCTACAAGGTCACCGCCGAATACGCGCCGGAGATGGACACGGGCATTCGATGGGACGACCCGGGCCTCGGCATCGAATGGCCCCTGGTGGAGCCGGTCCTGTCGACGAAGGACCGAGAGCTGCCCTTCCTCGAAGATTTCGATTCCCCCTTCCGCCTTCCGGAAGGTGCGGGATGACGCACGAGAAGGAGCCGTGGATCGAAACCCGCCAGGGGGAGTGGTTCTTCCTGAACGCGGTCCTGGTGGCACCCGAGCTGGTGGTGCTCGTCCCCCTTGCCCTGGGCCTGGCCATCGGTTTTCTGGTCCCTGACCGAGGAACGTCGCCCTTCCTCGACACCATCCCCTTCGTGGCTTCCAGGTCCCTCCCGGTGGTGGGGTGGCTGCTGGTGATTCCCATCTGGACCACCCTGAAGAACCTGCGCATGAAGGGGCCCCTTCTTCCCCGGCTGGTCCTGGGGGTCTTCCTGGTCAGCCATCTGGCCTTTCTGGGGTATGCGGTGCGGGGCTGGGTAGGGTAGAAGGAAAGGAGGGGTGCGGCATGGACGGCTCCGGGAACCGGAGCCTCGGGCCCCTTTCGCAACGTCCTTTCAGACGGCGAAGTCTCCCACCAGGGTGATTTCGGGCTCCAGCTCGTGTCCCGTTTCCCGCCGGACGGTTTCCCGTGCCAACTCCATGAGGGCAAGGACATCGGCGGCGGTGGCGGAGCCCAGATTCACGATGATGTTGGCGTGACCGGGGAAGATCTGCGCTCCCCCGTGCTTCACGCCCTTGAGGCCGCACTCGTCGATGAGACGGCCGGCGCCGATCCCCTCCACCTTCTTGAAGATGGAGCCGGCAGAGGGGTGGGCGTCCAGGTCCGGGTGCCGCTCCCTGCGCCAGGCCAGGTTCTCCTCCATGATCCGGTGAAGCTCCTCGCGGGGAAGGGGATGGAGTCGGAAGGTGCCGGAGAGGACCGTGTCACTCCGGTCGTGAAGGATGCTGTAGTCGTACCCGAAGCTGAAGTAATCTCGATCAACCTCCTCCAACCTCCCCTCTTCTGAGAGAATCTCCGCCGATTCCACGAATTCCTCCAGGAAGACGGTTCGCTCCCTGGCCGGGCCGGGAGAGAGGAAATGCAGATTTTGCCAGAACGCCCCTCCCACCGTCCCGGGGATCCCCACGAAGTGATGGAGGCCTCCCAGGCCCTGTTTGACCGTTGTCCGGATGAGCGTGGGGAAGACCTCCAACCCGGCCCCGGCCCGCACCCGCCCGTCCCCGAGGAACTCCATCTCCCGGATCTCGTTCCGGATGACCAGACCCCGGAAACCGGCGTCGGCGACCAGGACGTTGGCCCCTCCTCCCAGGAGCATGTGCGGGATCCCCAGGGCCCGGGCATGGGTAAGGGCCTCTATGAGGATCTCGGGCGTATCGGCCCGAAGAAAAAGGTCGGCGGGGCCGCCGATGCGGAAGGTGGTGAGAGGGGCCAGGGAAACGGCTTCCTGTAGCTTTCCGGGACCCAGACGGAGCTCGAGGCCGACCTTCCATTCGTTGATATCTGGCTTCATGGGCACGGTCCCAGGCGGACCGCCCGGGGGGTGGAGCCCCCGGACGAACAGCAGAAGATGAGCGCTCTTCTTGAAGGTAGGACGGGAGGGGAGAGTCGGGAACGGGCCCGATGACAACCGGGAGCCGACGGAACACGGGAGGGAGGCGCCGAATGAAGAAGAAGAATGCGGGGGGCCGCTACACGGCTCTCTACGACGGTTCATGCCCCCTCTGCTCCGGAGCCGTGGCCCGGTTGAGGGCCCGGGATCGTGAGGGAGTCCTGGACTTCGTGTCCTTCAGGTCGCCGGGGGTGGAGGAGCGATTCCCTGACCTCTCTCCGGAGGCCCTGGAGGAGTCGCTCCACCTGGTGGGACCGGACGGTGAAACATGGGAAGGGGCCAGGGCCGTGGAGGAGATCCTCAGGATTCTCCCGGGGTGGGGTTGGCTGACCTGGGCTTTTCGGGTCCCCCTGGTTCGGCCCCTGGCCCGGGCGACCTACCGGTTCGTGGCCCGAAACCGTTATCGAGTGAGCTGCGGAAGTCACTGCTCCTGACCGGCCGATCCGTCCCCTCGGCGGATCCCTCCAGAACCATGGCCCCATCCTCCACTCCCACACCCATTGACAATCTACAACAGTCGGCTGAGTGTTGATGCAGGTTTGTCGATAGACTAGGCATCAAGGACCGGGGTGAGAAAGATCCCGAACTTTGTTGCAACTTTCGGCATCAGAAGGCCGTAGGGCAGGACGGCCAATCGATGGGCCACGGCCCGTCGGGCTTGGCCTTCGACTCCCCCCCGTGAGGTGCCCGGGATTCGGAGGCCGTTTCATTGAGCATTTCAAAGAAGGAGCCGATACGGTGATTCGAGGACGATTCGGTCCCACGATCCGCACCATCCCGGTGCTCTTCCTCCTCTCGGGACTCCTGGCCTCGGCGGCAGCCCAGGAGGTTCAGGGAACCCTCTCCCTCGACGAGGCCCTGAGCCTGGCCAGGCGGAACAGCCCCACCTTCCAGAGGACCGCCAACAACCAGGGCGTCGCGGACTGGGCCTTCCGGGAGTCCCTGGGAGGCTTTCTCCCGTCTCTGACCTCCAACGTGACGGGGCAGTACATCGCCCCGGGTGTACCCTCCACGGGGATCTTCAACGCCTCGGACTTCGGGCTCGGGAGCACCGACTACTACTTCTCCAACTACAACCTCACGCTCCAGTACCGGCTCAGCGGGAGTTCCTTCTTCGACGTGGCCAGCTCCCGGGCGAACCAGAACGCCACCCGGGCCGAGATCCGGGCCGCGGAGTACACCCTGGAGTCCGACGTCACGGCCCAGTACATGGTGGCCCTCCGGGCCCGGGACGCCGTGGAGGTGGCCCGGAGGGACCTGGACCGGGCCCATGAGAACTACGAGCTGGCCCAGGCCCGCGTGGACGTGGGGGCCGTGATCCCCACCGACGCCGGGCAGGCCGAGGTGGAGCGGGGACGGGCCAGGGTGGCCCTCATCGAGGCCGAGAGCCTCTACCGTACCGAGAAGCACCGGCTTCTGGAGCAGATGGGCGTGGAGGCCGGCGGACCCTTCGAGCTCACCAGCGACTTCGCCGTCTTCGATCCCACCTGGAACCGGGAAGAGCTTCTGGACCGGGCCCTGGCCCGTCACCCCTCCCTCCGGGCCAGCCGGGCCCGGGAGAGGGCGGGAAGCGCCGGGGTCCGCTCGGCGTGGAGCGACTATCTCCCCACCCTCTTCTTTCAGGCCAACTGGTCCGGACGGGCCCGGGAGATCGGAGACACCGACTATCTTCTGGGGCAGGCGGCCACCTCCATCCAGAACGCCCGCTCCAACTGTCATTTCATGAACGAGATCTCCTCCAAGCTTACCCAGCCCCTGGACGGCTATCCGCGGGACTGCAGCCAGTACCATCTGACGGCGACGGACACTGCGGCGGTTCTGGCCAACAATGACGTCTTTCCCTTCGAATGGAGGGAGGAGCCCCTTTCGGTCTATCTCCAGATCTCCTTCCCCGTCTTCCAGGGATTCGGACGACAGCGGCAGGTGGCGGAGGCGAGGGCGGCGGCGGACGATGCCCGCTTCAACCGGCGGGCCGAGGAGCTGAGGATCCAGACGGCGGTGAACAGCGCCTACGACGAGCTCATGGCGGCCACGGAAGTCGTGGAGATCGAGGTCCGGAACCGGGAGGTGGCGGCGGAGCAGCTCGCCCTGGCCCAGGAGCGCTATTCCCTGGGGGCCGCGGCCTTCCTCGAGCTCCTGGAGGCCCAGCAGTCCATGGCCGCTGCAGAACGGGATTTCCTGATTGCCAGGTACCGCTTCCACGGAGCCATCTGGGCCCTGGAGGCGGCGGTAGGCGAGCGGCTCCGACCCGACGCCGGCAACCTCCCATAGAAAAGAACGGAAAGGGACGCTCCCTTGGACATCATTCGAGAGCAGAAACCGAAGAAGAACAAGCGCATCATCCAGGGCACGATGGTTGTCGTGGTCCTCGTTCTGGTGACGTGGGGCCTCAGGAGCCTCCAGCCGGCGGCTCCCTCCGTGGATCGAGCCACCATCTGGACCGACACGGTCCAGCGAGGGACCATGGTCCGGCAGGTACGGGGGAACGGAACGCTGGTCCCGGTGGAGTGGCGCTGGATCACCGCGGTGACGGCGGGACGGGTCGAGCAGCGCCTTCTCCAACCAGGCGCCGAAGTCGAAGCCAACACGGTTATCCTCCGACTCAGCAACCCCGACATCCAGGTCCAGCTCCTCCAGTCCCAGCAGCAGCTCAGCCAGGCCCAGGCCACCCTCATCAACCTCCGAACCCAACTCGAGACGAACCGCCTGACCCAGCAGGGGACGGTGGCCCAGACTCGAACCCAGTATCTGGATGCCAGGCGGGTCTACGAGCAGAACCAGCGCCTTTACGATCGGAACCCGGACCTGGTGGCCGAGGCCGAGTTGGCCCGGAGCAGGGAGCTGGCCGAAGAGTTGGAGACCCGCCTCCAGATCGAGGAGGATCGGCTGGAGGTCCTGGAGAACTCGGTGCAGGACCAGATCGACGCTCAACTCCGGGACATCGAGCGCCTCCGGGCCATCGTCCAGTTCAACACCGAGCGGCTGGAGTCCCTGGAGGTGACCCCCGGCGTAAGTGGTGTTCTTGCCGAGCTCCCCGTGCAGGAGGGCGAGTGGGTCCAGGCCGGCGGGACGCTGGCCAGGGTTGTCCGGCCCGGTCGCCTGAAGGCCGAGGTGCGGATTCCCCAGACCCAGGCACAGGACATCACGGTGGGTCAGCGGGCCTACATCGATACCCGGAACGACACCATCGTGGGCGAGGTGGCGCGCATCGACCCGGTGGTGCAGAACGCCACGGTCCTCATCGATGTGCGCCTGCCTGCAGACCTTCCCCGGAGCGCCCGGTCCGATCTGAGCATCGACGGGACCGTGGAGATCGAGCGTCTGGACGATGTGATCTATGTGGGCCGCCCCGCTTTCGGACAGCCCGGGAGCCGGGTGGGCATCTTCAAGCTGGTGGACGGGGGCAACTATGCGGAGCGTGTGAGCGTCCAACTTGGAAAGAGTTCGGTGAACGAGATCGAGATCACCGACGGTCTCCAACCCGGAGACATCGTGATTCTGTCAGATATGTCACAGTGGGACGGCTACGATCGTGTGAGGCTCAGGGGATAGGCTGAAACCTCACCGGCAGCCCAACCGTAGGAGTCGAGAGGAACGGACACCCGCGTCGTTCCAACGTCACGAAGCGGCTCAGGACACAGGGGAGAAGAGATGACCACCGACGCCCACGCCCTCATTCAACTTCACGGGCTTTCCAAGGTCTTCTACACCGAAGAGGTGGAGACCCACGCCCTTTCTGACATCGACATGGAACTCAAGAAGGGCGAGTTCGTCTCCATCGCCGGCCCTTCGGGGTGCGGAAAGACGACGCTCCTCTCCATCCTGGGGCTGCTGGATTCTCCAAGCAGCGGCAAGTATATCCTGGACAACGAGCCGGTGGAGAACCTCACCGCCTCCACCCGGGCCAAGATCCGGAACCAGGCCATCGGCTTCATCTTCCAGGCCTTCAACCTCATCGGCGACCTGACGGTATACGAGAACGTCGAGCTCCCCCTCACCTACCGGGGCATGCCCGGCAAGGAGCGCAAGGAGCGGGTGCAGGAGGCCCTGGAGCGGGTGGGCATGGCCCACCGGATCAACCACTATCCCTCCCAGCTCTCCGGTGGTCAGCAGCAGAGGGTGGCCGTGGCCCGGGCCATCGTGGGCAAGCCCCTCATCCTCCTGGCCGACGAGCCCACGGGGAACCTGGACTCGAAGAACGGCCATGCGGTCATGGAGCTCCTGAAGGAGCTGCACAACGACGGCGCCACCATCTGCATGGTGACCCACGACCCCCGCTACGCACACATGGCGGAGCGCATGATCCACCTCTTCGACGGCCAGGTGGTGAGCGAGGAGGATGCCAGGAAGATGGCCGAGCTGGAGGAAAGCGGCTTCGACGTGGCCTGATGCCTCTCATCAGCCTCAGGAACATCGAGAAATCCTTCAAGACCGGCGCCGGAGAGACCTTCGTCCTCCGGCGCATCACCCTGGATATGGAGCAGGGGGAGTTCATCACCATCATGGGCCCTTCCGGTGCGGGGAAGTCCACCCTCCTGGCCATTCTGGGCATGCTGGACGGGGACTGGACGGGCGAGTACTACCTCATGCACGAGGCCGTCCACGCCATGCGGCCCAAGGATCGCATCGCCTTGAACCGGGAATACATCGGGTTCGTCTTTCAGCAGTACCACCTCCTGGACGACCTCACCGTGTACGAGAATCTGGAGATTCCCCTTTCCTACCGGAACGTGAAGCGGAAGGAGAGGGAGGCCATCGTGGCCGACACCCTGGACCGCTTCCAGATCGTGGGAAAGAAGGACCTCTATCCCAACCAGCTCTCCGGGGGTCAGCAGCAGATGGTGGCCGTGGCGCGGGCGGTCATCGCCGAGCCCAGGGTTATCCTGGCCGACGAGCCCACCGGGAGCCTCCATACCTCCCAGGGCAAGATGATCATGGACCTCCTGAAGCAGCTCAACGAGGAGGGGACCACCATCATCCAGGTGACACACAACGAGAACTGGGCCGCCTACGGGAACCGGATCGTCAATCTGCAGGACGGCTGGATGGTGACCTGAGCCACCATCCCACCAGGACCAGGGGCAGGAAGGCCGCCAGGAGGATGAGGTAGGGGTTGTCCAGGAGGCCCGGCTCCTGCACCCGGACGCGGAAGCTCACCTCCCCCTCTCCCTCGGGGCCGGCCACCCGGACGAGGATCTCCCACTCTCCCACCGAACCCAGAGCGAACTTCGCCGCATAGAAGCGGGGATCGTCGGCCTGCTCCCGTGTGGCCGGGTGGCGGATGGGCGAGCCCGTCCGGTCGGCCCGGCGGGCCTCCACCTCGATGTCCAGCCCCGGGGCGACTCCCCGCCCCCGCTCGAAGGTGACCAGGGCCGAGACGTCGATGGAGTCGGGGGTGATGGGTGTGGGATCGGTGAAGACGTTCACCCGGTAGGCTCCCATGGGCACGTTGGCCACCCGGAGGGTGCCTCCGTCGGCCAGCAGGAGCCGGTTTTGCGTGAGGAGGGATGCGGCGACGGCGGCGAGGGCGCCTGCGGCCAGGAGCAGACCGGGGCCCCTCATCCCAGGATCGTCCCCCGCATCTCCATGGGCTGCATGAGGAGCCAGATCCCGGCGGCGGAGAGGAGGAAGGCCAGGACGACCCAGGGAGCCGCCCCCCTTGCGGCCCGGCTTCCGGATCCCACCTCCCGGGAGGCGATGTGGTAGGCCACCACCGCCGATACCAGGAAGCCCAGCTCCAGGAAGAGAAGCTCCAGGGGCAGGAGCCATCCCTCGGGAACCAGGGGGCCCAGGCTCCACCGGGGCGTGCCCTGGAACCCCATGCCCAGATCGGCCAGGTATTCCTGAGTGAGGGGCACGATGGCCAGCCCGCCGATGAGAAAATGAAAGAGGTAATGAGCGATCCACATCCCGAACCCCACGGGCACCAGGCTGTAGGCGTATCGAGTGGCCTCGTCCAGGATTCCCCTGCCGGAGGCCGAGAGGGTCAGAGAGGCTTTCGCCGCCAGGGCGAGGAGACCCACGGGTGCCGCCACCGTTCCCCCGACGAAGAGGACGCCCAGGACCAGGGCCTCCGACGATGTCCCGAGGAACTCGGCCAGCCATGCCTCCACGGCGTAGACGGGGGTCACCATCCCGAAGGCGTTGAGAAAGGCGGCAAAGGTGAGGAAGGCAGCCAGAGCGGCCAGGTCCGGGCGCCGGGTGAAGCGGCCCACTCCGGCCCGCTGGGGGTCCTCCCACAGCTCGGCGGCGGGAGACCGGGTGAGGATGCCCACGTTGTCGTAGGGGCAGGCGTGGATGCACTCCATGCAGAAGGTGCAATCCATGTTCCCCCCCTTGGTTTCCTGGTAGAGCCAGAGCTCGCACCCGTTCTGGAGGAGCTTCCCCCGGTCCCCGGGCTTCCGGGCCCCCCCGCCGGCCCTGGGGTCACCTTCGGGGCTCAGGGCCCTGGGCTCCTCGTACCTCCCCACGATGCAATCCCGGGTTCGGCAGGATGCGCACACCTCCGCGTCCCGGATGGCCACCTCCACCGGGGAGGCCAGGGAGTTCACGAAATTGAAGTGCCCGATGGGGCATACGTGCTTGCAGAACGCGGCTCCCCGGAAGAACCCGTCGATGACGAAGGCTGCGGCGAAATAGGCGAGGATGAGCCAGGCGGTCCACCAGGGGGTGGCCCAGAGATCGAAGGCCTCGTAGGCCCAGAAGAAGAGGAGGAGAAGCCCGATGGCCAGCCACTTGGAGCGAAGCCGGCGGGGCCAGTGACCCCTGCCGGGCAGAATCTTCTTGGCCAGCCTGCGGGGGAGCATGAAGGGGCAGGCCATGCAGAAGACGTTTCCCGCCACCAGGAGGGCCAGAGCCACGAAGCCCCTCCAGTGCACCCAGGGAAGGACGCCGGCCATGTTCTTGGCGGCGAGCTGGGGCCCGAAGAGGCCGTCCATGACCACCAGGATCGCCGCCCCCATAAGAATGAGCTGGAGGGCCGTGCGGGCGTGCCTCCAGCGCAGAAAGGCGCCCAGAACGGGGGCCTTCAGGAGATCACGACCCTTCGGCTTCTCTCCCTTCACGGTCAAGGATCGCTCCCGTGCGGCTCCATGCCCTTGTGTCCCCCGCCGGTGTCGGCTTCCAGCCCCGGTGGGGCCCCGACCACATGGCTCGTGGACCGGTATCGGGCCCGACGGCCATCGGGGAGCGTCGCCTCCAGGATGAGAATCCAGTCTCCCGCCATGGTGAAGCGGAAATCGTCCACGGCGTACTGGCCCGGTGCTACGGCCTCGGCCGTGTCCAGGACCGGCACCATCCCGGCGTGGCTCATGGTGCCCTCCACCGTGACCCGGGCGTCGGACAGGGGCGTGCCTGCCGTATCCTGGAGCGTGACGATGAGCCGGTTGGGTCCCACGGTGGGGGGCGTGGGGGAGATTCCCACCTCCATGGAGACCGAGGGGTCACCGGGATCGAAATCTCCTCGACACCCTCCCAGGACCGCGGGAAGGCCCAGAAGAAGGAGGCCGGTGGCCTGCCTGAACGCCGGGGAGCGGGGGAGCTTCGTCATTCCAGATTCTCCAGAAGCAGGGTCAGGTGCCGGGCCATCTCCTCCGGCGTCGCAGAGAAGGGGAAGGTCAGGGGGATCTCTCCCGACGGGGTCACGATGAACACCCGGGCCGTATGATCAACGGTGTACCTGTCTCCCTCACCGACCCTGTTGAAGTACGCCCCGAACCCGTCGGCCACCTCCCGTATCTCCTCCTCCGTGCCCGTGAGCCCCAGGAAGGAGGGGTGAAAGGATTCCACGTACCTCTCCAGGCGCTCAGGGGTGTCCCGGGCCGGGTCCACGGAGATGAGCAGGACCTGGACGTTGGCCGCGGCTTCTCCGAGGATGGCAAAGGTGCGAGTCAGGTTCGCCAGCGTGAGAGGACAAACGTCCGGGCAGGAGGTGAATCCGAAGAAAACGGCCAGGATTTTGCCGGGGAAGTCCCCGGAGGAAAGGAGCGCGCCCTGGTGGGACGTGAGGCTGAACGAGGGTGCGGGGAGGGGGTCGGGGAGGAAATAGTCGGTCTTTCCCTCCGACTCGGCACCGGGCCGAAGTATCCAGATTATCACAGCCAGCCCCAGCAAGAGGCCCGTGAGCACCTGAAAGACCCGCGGGAGGAAACGCGGAGTCAACGTTTGCCACCGAGGCTCATCGTGGGGAGGGGGCATGGGAGACATAAAAGAAAGCTAGGGTGAGGGCCCCGGGGGGTCCACCGGCCAATCCACCGCCCCATCCTGGTGAGCAGGGATCTCTTGCGGTGCAAGAGGGTGAACAACGAGGATTTACGGTGTAGGAGGAAGTCACGACGGAGGGCTCGGAGCCTCGTAGCGGAAGTCAGGGGGGCTCGTTAGCTTTGTTCTTCCGGCGTACAACGTTGATTATGCCCGTGCGTCCTTGAGCCTCTGGCCGTGGCCGCAATTCTGGACTCTTTTCGGTCTGTGTTCCTATGAGCCCTGCTCCCCCTCTCCGACCCGACAGTGGGAAGAGGCCCGTGAAAGTCCTCCTCGCCGAGGCGGAACCCGAAGGGCTCTCCGGCCTCCGTGAGGCGATCTCCGAGCTCGGCGAATTCCAGGTGGAGCTGGAGTGGGCGAGCCAGCTCTCCAGTGCCCTGGAGCGCCTCTCCGAGGGTGGTGTGGACCTCCTCCTCCTGGACCTGAACCTCCCCGACAGCGAGGGGATCGCCACCTTCGAGCGGGCCTATGCCTTCGCTCCCGGCGTGCCCATCGTGGTCCTCACCGACCTGGACGACGAGGAAGTGGCCCTGAGCACGGTGAAGGGAGGAGCCCAGGACTACCTGGTGAAGGGGCAGGTGAGTCAGGACCTCCTTCTTCGGTCCATCCGCTACGCCATCGAGCGCCATCGGCTGACCTCGGCTCTCCGCAGCCTCTCTCTCATCGATGATCTCACGGGCCTCTACAACCGCCGGGGCTTCGCGGATCTGGGGGAGCAGCATCTGAAGCTGGCCCGTCGCACGGCCCGGGCCGTCCTCCTGGTCTTCCTGGACGTGGACCGCCTCAAGACCATCAACGACACCCTGGGCCACCACGTGGGGGATCGGGCGCTATGCCAGGTTGCGGACCTCCTTCGTGACACCTTTCGACAGTCCGACATCATCGCACGCATGGGGGGGGACGAGTTTGCCGTCCTGGCCCTGGACGCGCAGGAGGACTACCAGGAGGAGCTTCTGAGCCGCCTGAGGGAGAAGGTGAAGGACCAGAACCAGAGGAGTCGGGAGCCCTATCGCCTATCCCTCTCCCTGGGCACGGCCCGGTTCGACGGAGAGGGGCGGACGCGGCTGGACGACTTGCTGGCCCGGGCCGACGAGGAGATGTACCAGGAGAAGCGGGCCAAGCAGAGAGCCCGAAGTCCCGAGGAATAGAGGGTTTCCGGGCCTCGGCCCACTCACGTACCAAAACGGAGGGAAAGAAAAGACCTTGAGCCCACCAGGCCCCGACCCCAAGTCTCGAGGGACCTCCCCGGGTCCTTCCAGGGCATCCGGGGGTGCGTCCGTGCACTGGCTGGTCCGCATTGCCGAGCGGGCCGGCCTGGTGGGCGAGGAGCGGCTGGACGTCCCTCCAAACACCGCCGCCGAGGATGCCTGGGGCACGGTGAGCCGGGGGCTGGGGGTGGCCGACGAGAAGCTCTCGGAGCTGGTGGCGGAGTATTTCCGCCTCGACGTGGCCGACTTCACCGCAGCGGACCCCAACGCCTTCCTCCTCATCCCCGAGGCCATGGCCCGGAAGCACCTGATCTTTCCCATGGCCGAGACGGACAGGCACCTGGTGGTGGCCACCGCCGATCCCACCGACGTGGAGGCCGAGCGGCTCCTGGGTTTCACCTCGGGTCGCCAGGCCGTGTTCGAAGTGGCCTCTCCCAAGGCCATCAGGGACGCCATCGACGAGCGGTTCAGCCCCGACAAAGCGGTGGAGAACCTCCTGGGCAACCTGGAGATGGAGGATGTAGACGAGGACGCCGTCAAGCTGGTGGAGGAGATGGGGCCCGAAGCCATCAGCGAGGGGGACGTGGAAGCCGGGCCGGTGGTGAAGCTCACCAACCTCATCATCCGGGACGGCATCGCCCAGGGGGCCAGCGACCTTCACATCGAGCCGGGTCGGAAGATGGGCACCGTCCGTTACCGGGTGGACGGAGTCCTGAGGAAGCACATGGAGCTTCCCATGTCGGCCCTCAACCGGGTCATCTCACGGATCAAGATCCTCTCGAGGCTGGACATCGCCGACCGGCTTCGACCCCAGGACGGGAAGGCCCGGGTCCGGGTATCCAACCTCTCCTACGACCTCCGGGTCTCCACCCTCCCCGCCGGGGGTGCCGAGAAGTGCGTCATCCGGGTCCTGGACTCCAACACCTCGGTGACGCTGGAGGACCTGAACGTTCCCGGGCCGGAGCTGGCTCGGTTCCGAGGTCTTCTGCAGAACCGGGACGGGATCGTCATGGTGACGGGGCCCACGGGATCCGGAAAGACCTCGACCCTCTACGGCGCCCTCAGGGAGCTGGCCGACGGGAAGGTCAACATCATGACCGTGGAGGATCCCATCGAGTACGAGCTTTCCGCCATCACCCAGACCCAGGTGGAGGCCAAGCAGGGCCTCACCTTCGCGGCGGCTCTCCGGTCCATCCTCCGGCAGGACCCGGACGTCATCCTCATCGGTGAGATCCGGGACCGGGAAACGGCCCAGACGGCCGTGGAAGCCGCCATGACCGGCCACCTGGTCCTGGCCACGGTCCATGCCAACGACGCAGTGAGCTCGGTGCCCCGGATGGCCGACATGGGCCTGCAGTTCAGCGCCATCGCCGCAACGCTTCGGGGGGCCCTGGCCCAGCGGCTCATCCGAAAGATCTGTGCCGCCTGCGCTGAGCCCGTCCGGGGCGTCCTCACCCCCGATGAGCAGCGCCTCACCGAGCGTCACGGGATGGAGCCGGTGGTGAGAGCCGTGGGATGCACCGAGTGCGGGTTCACCGGCTACCGGGGCCGGCTCCCTGTCCAGGAGGTCATGACGGTGGGCCCCCGGCTGGCGGCGGCCATCGAGGCCCGGAAAGGGACCACCACCCTGAACCGTCTGGCGGAGCAGGGGGGGATGCGCTCCATGCACGAGGTGGCCCTGGACTGGGTACGGCAGGGCAAGACCACCCTGGTGGAAGTGGAGCGGGTCGTGGGGCAGACCCTGGAGGAGGAAGAGTCTGTGGAAGAGGAGCAGGGTCCCCCCAGGGTCCTGGTGGTGGACGACGACGAAGACGCCCGGCTCTACATGCGGACCCTCCTGGAGAAGGAGGGCTACGAGGTCCACGAGGTCGAGGACGGCCATGGGGCCATGGACACCCTGAAGGTCGATCCGAACTTCTCCCTGGTGGTCCTGGATCTGAGCATGCCCGGAATGGACGGCCGGGAGGTCCTGAACATGGTTCGGGGATCGGTGGACACCTCGGCCCTTCCCGTCCTCATCCGTACGGGTGCCGGCTCCGCCGAAGACGAGGCCGACCTCCTCAACGCCGGGGCCGACGACTTCATGAGCAAGTCCGTGGACGCAGCCCGCTTCGTGGCCCGCGTCAAGGCCATCATCCGGCGTTCGCTCCTTTAAGAAAAGGGTGTTGCGAAAGGGGGGGACCGGAACGAGGAGAGGACTCTCCTCCGTCACCCCCTGGATTCCCCGTGGCCCTCGTCCCGCCGGCCCCCGGTCGGGCGCCCTGTCTCCTGCCTCGCCAAATTGACACGACCCAGGGGGTTCGACACTTTTAAAGGCTTTCGGGGGCGATTCTCCGGGGCCCTTTTTTTGCGACTCTGAACGCTTGGCCGAGATTCTATGTTCAAGACCATCCGAGGTCGGCTCATCACCATCGCCATCGTCCTCATCACCTGCTTCGGGTACCTGTACGTAAACAAGGGGATCAAGCAGGGGCTGGACCTTCAGGGAGGCATGCACCTGGTCCTGGAGGTGGACGATCCCGAGGGGACCTACACCGATGAGGCCAAGGCGGACATCATCGAGCAGAACGAGCGCATCATGCGCTCGCGGATCGACGAGTTCGGCGTGGCCGAGCCCCTCATCCAGAAGGTGGGGACCCAGCGCCTGGTCATCGAGCTTCCGGGGATCCGGGACGAGGAGCGGGTGAAGAACCTGCTCCAGCAGAATGCCTTCCTGGAGTGGAAGCTGGTCCTTCCCGGCACCCAGATGAACGCCGCCCTCCCCAGGATCGACCGGGCCATCGTGGCCGCCCTGGGCGAAGAGGAGCTCCGGGAGATGGGCCAGGAGCCGGAATCCCCGGGCCAGTCCATCGAGGACCTCCTCTTCCAGGGTGACACCGCGGCAGCGGACACGGCCGGGGCGGAAGCCGGCGCCGAGGTCCGGGCCCGGGAGGCGGACACGGCCCAGGCCGACACGGCCCGGGCCCGGGAGGCCCAGGAAGGGGAGCTTCGTCCCCTCACCGGACTCCTTAGCCAGGGAGACGTGCCGGGCACGTACCTGGTGGCCGAGGGCGACGTGGAGACGGTGGAGCGGTTCCTCTCCCTGCCCGAGGTACGCCGGGCCATCCCCCGAGGGCAGTCCCTGCAGTGGGGCGGCGATCCGGTGGCCTTCGGCACGCAGACGTACTACCGGCTCTACATCCTGGAGGAAGAGGCCTTCATCACCGGCGACATGCTCGAGAACGCCGTGGCCAACCGGGATCCCCAGTACAACCAGCCCCTGGTAAGCTTCGAGCTGAACCGCAGGGGGGGACGCCGCTTCGCCGAGATCACCGGCCAGCACGTGAACGACTACCTGGCCATCGTCCTGGACGGGGAGGTCATGAGCGCTCCCGTCATCCGGGACCGAATCGGGGCCTCGGGCCAGATCGAGATGGGCAACGCCACCATGGAGGAGGCCCGGGATCTGGCCCTTGTTCTGCGGGCCGGCGCCCTTACGGCGCCCCTGGCCATCATGGAGGAGCGCACCGTGGGACCCTCCCTGGGGCAGGATTCCGTCGATGCCGGCCTGATGGCCGGCTTGGTGGGGATCGTGCTGGTGGTGCTCATCATGCTCGTCTACTACCGCAAGGCCGGCCTCCTGGCCATCGGTGCCCTGGCCGTCTACATGATCATCGTCCTGGGTGGGCTGGCCGCGCTGGACGCCACCCTCACCGTGCCGGGGATCGCCGGGCTGATCCTCACCGTCGGGATGGCCGTGGACGCCAACGTCCTCATCTTCGAGCGCATCCGGGAAGAGCTCTCCATGGGACGGGCCACGCGCACGGCGGTGGACGAGGGCTTCGGCCACGCCCTTTCAGCCATCGTGGACGCCAACATCACCACGCTCATCACGGGGCTCATCCTCTTCCAGTTCGGAACCGGGCCCGTCAGGGGCTTCGCCGTCACCCTCTCCATCGGAATCGTGGCCTCCTTCTTTTCGGCCATCTACGTCACCCGGACCCTCTTCCTGATCTATCTGTCGGGTAAGAAGACCGCCGACCCCATCAGCATCTAAGAGCAATCCATGCGGATTTTCAGCGACGCCCACTACAGGTTCATCGACAAGCGGAAGGCCGCCTACGTTGTCTCCGGCGTGGTCCTCCTCATCGCCATCACCGCCATGGTGGCCAACGTCTTCCTCATCGGAAGCTGGCAGAACTACGGGGTGGATTTCACCGGGGGGACGTTGATCCAGGCGCGGTTCGAGACCGACGTAACCGCAGGGGGTCTTCGGGAGGCCCTGGGAGGCGTCAACGCCCCTGAAATCACTCGCTTCGGGGAAGAGCACGAGTTCAACATCCGTGCACCGATCCGGGAGGGGGCCACCGTGGACGAGGTCCGACAGGAGATGCAGGCGCGGATCGCTTCGGCCTTCGGAGAGGACAGCTTCGAGATTCGCGAAGCGGAGTTGGTTTCGGCGAAGATCGGGGGTGAGCTGCAGCAGAAGGCCGCTTTAGCCATCATCTTCTCCTTCTTCCTCACCCTCATCTACCTGGCCATCCGCTTCGAGGTACGGTTCGGGGTGGCGGCCATCATCGCCACGGTCCACGACATCCTCATCACCCTGGGCTTCCTCGCCCTCTTCCGGGTGGAGATCTCCCTTCCCACGGTGGCGGCGATTCTCACCATCGTGGGGTACTCCCTGAACGACACCATCGTGGTGTTCGACCGGGTCCGGGAGAACCTGGGACGCAAGGGAGGCCGGAAGGAGAATCCCAAGGAGCTGGTGAACCGATCCATCAACGAGGTCCTCCCCCGGACCGTGCTGACCTCCGGGACCACCCTGGGCGTGCTTCTGGCCCTTCTCATCCTGGGCGGAGCCGTGATCCGGGACTTCACCATCGTCCTGATCCTGGGTGTGATCGTGGGGACCTACTCCTCCATCTTCGTGGCCTCGCCGGCCCTCCTGGAGATCCAGGAGCGGTGGGGGACGGGGGAATCCAGAGCCGATCGCAAGAAGAGGCGGGCTTCGTCGGTTCCGGTCTGATCCCCTCCCCGTTCAACCATGGGGCCGCCGCCGAGGGGGGCGGCCCCGCTTTCGAGGTACCATGCTCATCGACAGCCACTGCCATCTGACGGACGTCCGATTCCGGGAGGACCGTGAGGAGGTCCTCCTCCGCGCCCGGGAGGGGGGGGTGGGAGGGGTGGTGAGCATCGCCTCCCACCGGGAGGATGCCCGGGAGGTGGTGGAGTTGGTCCGGCGGGGAGGCGAGAAAGAGGATTGGCCCCGGATCTGGGGGACGGCCGGTGTTCACCCCCACGATGCCGAAAAGGCCGGAGAGGGAGACCTGGAGGCCATCCGGACGCTCCTCGAGACCCATGACGGTCTGGTGGCGGTGGGGGAGACGGGGCTGGACTTCTTCTACGACAACTCCCCCCGGGACCTCCAGGAGATCCTGTTCCGGGGGCACCTGGCCCTGGCCCGGGAGCTGGATCTTCCCGTGGTGGTTCACTCCCGGAGCGCCGACGAGGCCACGCTCCGGCTCCTGAAGGAGCACGGAAGCGACATCCGTGGGGTCCTCCACTGCTTCACGGGGGGGCGGGAGCTCATGGAGGCGGCCCTGGACATGGGATGGATGATCTCCTTCACGGGAATCATCAGCTTCGAGTCCTGGGATGGAGGCGACCTCCTCCGGAGCGTTCCCCGGGAGCGCCTGATGGTGGAGACCGACGGCCCCTACCTGGCTCCTGTGCCCCATCGGGGGCGGCGGAACGAGCCCGCCTACGTGGTACGGGTGGCCGAAGTCATGGCCGCCGTGCGGGATGAGCCCCTGGACGAGGTCCAACGCTACACCACGGAGAACGCCCTCCGGTTCTTCGGCCTGAACCTCTCGGCCTGACCAACGGAGCCATGGCCCGACGTATCCAGGTCCTTCCCGACAGCGTTGCCAACCAGATTGCCGCGGGCGAGGTCGTGGAACGCCCGGCCTCGGTGGTCAAGGAGTTGGTGGAGAACACCCTGGACGCCGGAGCCCGGACGGTGAAGATCAACGTGGAGGGGGGCGGGAAGCAGCGGATCCGCGTCTCGGATGATGGCGGAGGGATGGGTCGGGAGGACGCCCTCCTTTCCCTGGACCGGCACGCCACCTCCAAGATCGCCGAGGCCGGAGACCTGGCGCGGGTGGCCACCTTCGGGTTCCGGGGGGAGGCCCTCCCCTCCATCGCCGCCGTTTCCCGCCTGGTCCTGGAGACGTGCGAGGCCGGGGCCGAGGTGGGGACGGCGCTGAAGGTGAACGGGGGGAATATCGCCTCGGTCCGGGACTTCCCACGGCGGCCCGGGACCACCGTGGAGGTGCGGAGCCTCTTCTTCAATGCCCCGGCACGGCGGAAGTTTCTCAAGTCCGCCGGGGCCGAGACCCGGGCCGTGAGTGACGCGGTGGTGGCGCTGGCACTGGCTAACCCAGGGGTATCGTTCAGCCTCGTCTCCGGGGAGCGGAGCCTCCTGGACCTGCCGGCCACCGAGGATCTTACCAGCCGCATCGCCGCCCTTTGGGGCCCCGAGGAGGCCGCCACACTCCTGCCCATATCCGGCGAGAAAGAGGGCCTGGTCGTCCGGGGGCTGATCCAGCGCCCCGATGCTGCCAGCCCCGGCTTCCGGCGGGCCCACATCTTCGTGAACCGCCGGCCCTTCCGCTCTCCCGCCCTCCTGAAAGCGGCGGACCGGGGGTACCTGACCACCCTGGCCAAGGGGCAGCGTCCCTGGCTCTTCCTGTATCTCCAGGCCCGGGACGGGTCCGTGGACGTGAACGTGCATCCCGCCAAGGCCGAGGTCCGCTTCAAGAACCAGGGGCTGGTGGAAGCGCTGGTGGAGGAGGCTGTCCGGGAGGGCCTCCACGGTTCGGGCAGCTCGGCCACACTGGATTCCCAGTTGAAGCCCCCCCGTATGGAGGTGAGAGAGGAGAAGCCCGACTGGGAGGAGAAGCCCGGGGAGGGGTCCCAGACGGCCCTCTTTCTTTCGGGCCAGGGGATGGACGGCTCCGGGGAGCCAGGGGCAAAAAGGGACGAGTCCGAAGCTCTCGCGCCCCACGGCGTCATCGAGTCGGCCCGGCCCCGGCTCTGGCAGGTCCACGACACCTTCATTCTGGCCGAAACCCGGGACGGTCTCCTGATCATCGACCAGCATTCGGCTCATGAGAGGGTCCTTTTTCAGCGGATCATGGGTGCCTTCGGCGCCTCGGGGCTGGAGAGCCAGCGCCTTCTCTTTCCCCTGACCCTTCGCCTCAGCCCCGCCGAGCTGAAGGAGGTGGAGGAGCTCCGGGGACTGCTGTCCCGGTCCGGATTCGAGGTGGAGGGGTTCGGCGGGGACACGGTCCTCCTCCAGTCCGTTCCCAACCCCCACCCGTATTTCGACGCCCAGCGCTGCTTTCGGGAGATGATCGGCGAGCTCGCCCGGGGATCCGAACTGGTGAGATCGGCGAAGAACCAGCACGAGCGCATCGCCATGACCTTTGCCTGCAAGGGTGCCATCAAAGCGGGCCAGCGCCTGACGGCAGAGGAGATGAGCGAGCTCTTCGACGCCCTCTTCGCAACGGATCTTCCCTACCACGACGTCCACGGCCGCCCCACCATCGTCCGACTGAGCAAGGCCGAGCTGGAGCGGAAGTTCGGACGCCACGGATGAGCTCCAACCCGCCGGATTCCGGCCCCGAATTTCTGGCCATCGTGGGCCCGACGGCGTCGGGAAAGACCTCCCTCTCCCTGGACGTGGGCCGGGCGCTGGACGGTGAGGTCGTCTCCATGGACTCCCGCCAGATCTACCGGGGCATGGACATCGGCACCGGGAAAGTAACGCTCAGGGAGCGGGCCCTCCTCCCCCATCACGGGCTGGACCTCCTGGATCCCGACGAGCGCTATTCGGCGGGGCGGTTCGCCCGGGATGCCAGGGGCTGGATCCGGGACATTCGGGGCCGGAGCCGGGTACCCCTCCTGGTGGGAGGAACGGGGTTCTTCCTTCGGGCCCTGACCGAGCCCATGTTCTCCGAGCCCTCTCTGGAGCCGGACCGGCTGGAGGCCCTCCGGGAACACCTCAACGAGATGTCAGCGGATGGCCTTCGGCGGTGGGCCGAGGCGTTGGATCCCGAGGGGACGGGGGAGGGCGGGGAAGGGGGAAAGCACCGCCTGACCAGGAAGATCGAGGTGGCCCTCCTCACCGGCCGGCCCCTCTCCTGGTGGCACCGGGTGAAGGAAGCCTCCGAGGAGCCCCTGGAGGGCGTCGTGGTCCTTCTGGACCTCCCCAGGGAGCTCCTCCATCGACGCATCAACGCCCGGGTCGGAAGGATGGTGGAGGAGGGGCTGGTGAAAGAGGTGGAGAGCCTCCTGGAGGCGGGCTACGGTTCCGAGGACCCGGGCATGACGGGGTCGGGGTACCGGGAGATCGTCCAGTATCTTCGCGGCGAGATGGGCCTGGAGGAGGCCACGGAGCGCATCCGCACCTCCCATCGGCAGTATGCCCGACGGCAGGCCACCTGGTTCCGGCACCAGCTACCCGACCACGCCGTGACGCTGAACGGAAACGCGGATCACGACTCGCAGGTCCGGAGGATCACGGAGCTCTGGACACGAAGGGAGAAGGGAAGGGCATGAAGATCGGAATCACCTGTTACCCCACCTTTGGAGGCTCCGGGGCGGTGGCCACCGAGCTGGGGCTGGATCTGGCTGCCCGGGGCCACGAGGTCCATTTCATCTCCTATGCCCAGCCCTTTCGCCTGGACCACTTTCAGGAGCGGGTCTTCTTTCACGAAGTGGAAATGGACGAGTACCCCCTCTTCGAGCACCCCCCGTATTCCCTCGCCCTGGCGGTGGCCATCCACGATACGGCCCGGAAGGAAGGGCTGGACCTGGTCCATGTTCACTACGCCATCCCCCACGCGACCTCGGCCTGGGTGGCCGAGGAGATGCTTCGGGAGGAGCGGGAGCTGAAGATTGTCACCACCCTCCACGGCACCGACATCACCCTGGTGGGCCTGCATCCGTCCTTCAAAGCCATTACCCGCTTCTCCATCCTCCAGTCCCACGGCCTCACCGCGGTCTCGAGCTTCCTGAAGGACCGGACCATGGAGGACTTCCAGGTCCCCGGAGACCGTATCCGGGTCATTCCCAACTTCATCGACCCGGAGGTTTTCAGGCGTGACAAGGAGCCCTGCCACAGGGCCACCCTGGCCCCGGAGGGCGAGAAGATCATCATGCACATCTCCAATTTCCGCCCGGTGAAACGGATCTCCGACGTGGTGGAGGTCTTCGCCCGGATTCACCGGCAGGTGCCCTCCCGGCTGGTCCTGGTGGGAGACGGTCCGGAGCGCTCCAGGGCCGAGGACCGGGCCGAGGAGCTGGGGGTGAGCCGGGAAGTGCTCTTCCTCGGGAAATACGCCTCGGTGGACGAGCTCCTGGCCTGCGCCGACCTCTTCCTCCTGCCCAGCAAGAACGAGTCCTTCGGGCTGGCCGCTCTGGAGGCGCTGGCCTGCGGCACCCCCGTGGTGGCCAGCGATCTCGGGGGGCTTCCCGAATTGGTCCGCCACGGGGAAACGGGCTTCCTCCTGCCCCTGGGGGCCGTGGAGGAGATGGCGGAAGCGGGGGCGGGCCTCCTGAAGGACGCCGATGTCTGGAGCCGATTCAGCGAGGCGGCCCGGGCCGACGCCGTGGAGCGGTTCTCCAATGATCGGGTGATCCCACTCTACGAGGAGCTCTACACCGACGTCCTGAACGGGGATTTCGGGGATGAGTAGGCCCCGGGAGGGGGTCCGGTGAGCCTCTTCGAGGCCCTTTTCCTCGGGTTCGTTCAGGGTGCCACCGAGTTTCTCCCCGTATCCAGTTCCGGGCACCTGGTCATGGGCCAGACCCTCCTGGGCATCCGGCTCCCGGGGGTCACCTTCGAGGTGGCCGTTCACATGGCCACCCTCCTCTCCGTTCTTGTAGTCTACCGGGAACGGGTGGGAAGGTTGGTCGTTGGGGCTTTGACGAGGGACGGGGAGGCCTGGAGGTACATCGGGCTCCTTGCCCTGGCCACTCTTCCGGCGGCCGCCGTGGGGGTGGGACTCGGGGGCGTGGTCGAGTCCTTCTTCGAAGCTCCCGCCGTGGCCGGGGGAGCCCTCCTGGTCACGGGAAGCTTTCTCTGGACCACGAAGCGGGCCCTGCGTCGTAATCCCACCGGGAAACCCGGAGTGGCCGAGGCCGTCCTCATGGGGCTCGCCCAGGCCACGGCACTGGTTCCGGGGATTTCCCGCTCCGGAGCCACCGTCGTGGCGGGCCTCTGGCTCGGGGTGGAGGCCGAGGAGGCGGCCGCCTTCTCCTTTCTCATGGCGATCCCGGCCATCCTGGGGGCCGCGGTTCTGGAGGTCGGAGAGCTGACGGCCGGGGGAAGCGGGCTCGGAGCCGGGCCCCTGGTGGGCGGCAGCCTGGTGGCCGCGGTCACCGGAGTCCTTGCCATCCGCACGTTCGTGGCCATGCTTCAGAGGAAGTCCTTTCACGCCTTCGGGTCCTACTGCTGGGCCGCCGGAGGCCTCTTTCTGATCTACCTCTTCCTGGGAGGATCGTCATGACTCCGGACGCGGCGCTGGAGCGGATCATCGCCCTGGCTCTGGAGGAAGACGTGGGGCCCGGCGATTGGACCACCCTCTGGACGGTGGACGAGGCCTCCCGGGGAAGGGCCGTGATCGTGGCCAAGGACACCCTCGTGGTGGCGGGTACGGATCCGTCCGTGAAAGTGTTCGAGCGGGTGGATCCGCAGCTGGACGTGCGCGTGCTGGTGGAGGACGGTGGGTCGGCCGCTCCGGACGAGGAGGTCCTGGAGGTCCGGGGAGCCCTGCGGTCCATCCTCACCGGGGAGCGGACGGCCCTGAACTTCCTGGGGCGCCTCTCCGGCATCGCCACCCTCACCCGGCGCTTCGTGGAAGCGGTGGAAGGCACCGGCGCCCGGATCCTGGACACCCGGAAGACCACCCCGGGCTGGCGGCTCCTGGAAAAGGCCGCCGTGCGGGCCGGGGGAGGGGAGAACCACCGGGTGGGACTCCACGACATGATCCTGGTGAAGGACAACCACCTGGTGGCTGCGGGGGGGGTGGAGGCTGCGGTGAAGGCCGTGGAGGAGAGGAACCGGGAGGGTCTTCCCGTGGAGGTGGAGGTGACCACCCTGGAGGAGCTGGAGGATGTCCTTCTCCTGGATGTGGATCGGATCCTCCTTGACAACATGGATGACGCTACGCTGCGCCGGGTCGTGGAGCGGACCGCCGAGCTGGGAGAGGGGCGGCCCCTCCTGGAGGCTTCGGGGAACATGACGCTGCAGACGGTGGGGGGGGTGGCCAGGACCGGAGTGGATTTCATCAGCGTCGGCGCCCTGACCCACTCGGCACCGTCGGCGGACCTGTCCCTGAGGGTCAAGGGGCGCTCAGACAAGAAAAGCCCATACAGGACAATAGGTTAACATCATGCACCTCGTGGTGGATATAGGGAACACGGAAGCGGCCCTGGGTCTCATGGCGCCTGGAACCGGGGAGGTGAAGGCCCACTGGCGCCTCACCACCACCCTCCCCCGAACCGCCGATGAGTACGACCACCTTTTCCACGCCTTGCTGCTCCGAAAGGGGTACGGGTCCGGGGACGTGACGCGTGCCGTGATCGGTTCGGTGGTTCCCTCCGTGACCGAGCAGGTCCGGGAAGCTCTGTTGGGGCTGGTCTCGGGGAAGGTGTTCACCGTGGAGCCGGGAACGGACCTGCCCGTCCGCCTGGACGTGGACGAGCCCAGGACGGTGGGTGCGGACCGGATCGTGAACACCCTTGCCGCCAAGGAGATCTTCGGCCGGGACACCATCGTCGTGGATCTGGGCACGGCCACCACGTTCGACTGCATCACGGCCGACGGGGTCTTCATGGGCGGGGTCATCGCTCCGGGGGTCCAGGTGGGTCTGGAATGGCTGGGGCGAAGGGCTGCGAAGCTGCCCAGGGTGCGCTTCCGGCCCCCGGACCGGGTCATCGGCCGGAGGACGGAGGCCTGCATGGAGAGCGGGGTCTTCCATGCCACGGTGGATGCCATCGATGGCATCGTGGAGAGAATCCAGGAGGAGTGGGATCGTCCCGAGGTCCTGGTGGTGGCTACAGGAGGGCATGCCACCCTCCTGGCGCCTCACTGCCGGGCCGTGGAGCGTGTGGAGCCCTTTCTCACACTTCAGGGCCTGGAATTGGCCGGTGAGCATATGGCCAA
>CAYXGM010000027.1:0-48648 GCA_964464555.1 uncultured Gemmatimonadaceae bacterium
CGGGCTCGGGTGAGCATGGCGTCTCGGTTCATGGCTGAATCCGCTGAATGTAAGAAGGGTTGCGGACGGTTGTGCGACCGACGGGCACCCGACAAGGAGCCGGCGGGCACCCGACAAGGATAGGGAGGAGCCGGTGCCGAGGCACGTCCCGCATTTACCTGCCGGGCCCGGGACCCTAGCTTCCTCGGGTCCCTGACCGTGCCTCCGCCTCTGCCATGGCCCACGAATCGCGCTCCGACACCGCCGCGCCACCCGGATTCGCCCTCCTCAGGCGGGCGGTCGAGGTGGAGCCCCGGGAGGTCCGCCTTCTCCTCCTCTCCGGAGCCTACTTCTTCTTCGTCCTGGCCAGCTACTACACCATCCGCCCCATCCGGGACGAGATGGCGGTGGTGGGTGGGGTGGAGAACCTGGCCTGGCTCTTCACCGGGACCCTCCTGGGCACCCTCATGGTGCATCCCCTCTTCACCTGGGTGGTCTCCCGGTACCCCAGGAAGCAGTTCATCCCCATCGCCTACCGCTTCTTCATGGCGAACCTGGTGATCTTCTTCCTCCTCCTACGCCTGGCGTCGGGAGAGGCGGACGCGGGGGATGGGGGCTTGGGCGAGGCGTACGTGTGGACGGGGCGGATCTTCTTCAACTGGACCAGCGTCTTCAACCTCTTCGTGGTGTCGGTCTTCTGGGCCTTCATGGCCGACATCTTCCGCTCCGAGCAGGGCAAGCGGCTCTTCGGGTTCATCGGGCTGGGGGGCACCCTGGGGGCCATGCTGGGTTCAGGGATGACGGCCTACCTGGCCACCCGCATCGGGCCGGTGAACCTTCTCCTGCTCTCGGCCCTCTTCCTGGAGCTGGCCCTGAGGTGCGTGCGGGTCCTGGGACGGAGCGTCACCGAGTCGGGGATGGGACGGAGGGAGGACGAGGAGGAGGCCATGGGCGGGGGCGTGCTCACGGGCATCGAGGACGCCGTCACCTCGCCCTACCTCCTGGGGATCATCCTCTTCATGTTACTCTTCACCTTCACCTCCGTGGCCATGTACTTCCAGCAGACGGAGATCGTGTCGAGGAGCTTCGCCGATCCCGGCGCCCGGACGGCGTTCTTCGCCCGCATCGACTTCCTGGTGAACGTGGTGACCCTCCTCACCCAGGCCTTCCTCACCGGTCGCGTCATCAAGTGGTTCGGGCTGGGGGTGGCCCTGGCCATTCTGCCCATGGTGACGGTGGTGGGCTTCATCTGGCTGGGCACGGCCCCGACCCTGGGCGTGCTCCTGGTGGCCCAGGTCATCCGCCGGGGCTGGAACTACGGGCTCATGAAGCCCGCCCTGGAGGCCCTCTACACCGTCATTCCCCGCCAGGACAAGTACAAGGCGAAGAACTTTATCGACACCTTCGTCTACCGCACCGGCGACCAGGTCGGCGCCTGGTCCTACAACGGCCTCATGGCCCTGGGTCTCGGCTTCACGGCCCTGGCCCTCGTCACCGTGCCCCTGGCGGGCGTCTGGCTGGTGGTGGGCCTGGTGCTGGGGAAGGTGCAGAGCCGAAAGGCAACCGAGGGACCTTCCATATCTACCTGAATCTCTATCGCGTCTCTCAAACCCTATGCGTGGTGATGCGGGCTGCTCTCCGGTGATCTTGGATTATTCATCCACCATCTTCAGGAGGCCCGGATGCCCAGGACCAAGGTCGAGACGCCGGGCCGGATCGTATCGATGGACACCGAATCAGGAATGGGAAAAGGAGACCATGGAAATCGAGCCACAGGTATCGTTCCGAAACGTAGAGAGAACCGATAGCCTCGATCGTCAGATCCTGAAGGGGATCGACAAGCTCAACAACGTGCATGACCGGATCACGAGCATCCGCATCGGGGTGGAGGACGAGCGGGGCCCCGAAAGTCCCGATCATCTGTATCGGGTGCGGATCGACATCACCGTGCCCGGTGGGGAGGTGGTGGTGAAGGAGAAGCCGGTCGGAGAGCCCCACCCACCCCTGGACCAGGTCCTGAGCGAGGCCTTCGACGCGGGTTTCCGTAAGTTGAGGGAGTTCCGCAGAAAACAGAGGGGCGACGTGAAAGAGAAGGTGCCCATGGGGGTGGGGCGCGTAAGGAAGGTCTTTCCAGAGGAAGACTTCGGCTTCATCCAGGACGACACCGGACGGGACATCTACTTCCACCGCAACAGCGTATCCGGCCACGGATGGGACAAGCTGGACGTGGGCCGCGGCGTCCAGTTCAAGGAGGAGCAGGGCGACAAGGGGCCCCAGGCCGTGGTGGTTCACCTCATGGGTTGATGCGGCGGCGGAAGCGACAACACGCACCTTCCCCGACCTGGATCCTATCCGGCGATGAGGGGTGCAAATGGAAATTGCGCAACCGAACAAGGGAGCTGGGCGATGCACAGACTGTTTTCCGGAATTGACATCCTTGCCGAGGCAGGAGGGGTGAAGACCATCGAAGACGCGAGGAGGGTCCTGGGGGACACCCTGCAGGATGAACAGCTTCGGAAGCTGGAAGGGATCAAGACCGAGCCGGCGCTGATCAAGATCGCCAACGCCATCGTGTTCTGCGAACCGGACCAGGTGTTCGTCAACACGGGCTCGCCGGAAGACAGGGAGCACATCCGCAGGTACAGTGTCGAAAAGGGCGAGGAGCGCCCTCTGGCCACTCCGGGTCACACCGTCCATTTCGACCTGCCGCAGGAGCAGGCCCGGATCGTCGATCGCACGTACTACATCGTGAATCCGGACGAGGACGTCAGCGTGCTCGGCAAGAAGATGGCCCGCGAGGAGGCACACGAGTACGTGGAAGAGCACATGCGCGGGATCATGAAGGGCAAGACCATGATGGTCGGGTTCTTCAGCCGCGGTCCGGCGGGCAGCCGCCTCGCCCTTCCGGCCATCGAGATCTCCTCTTCGACCTACGTCATGCACTCCGCCGACATCCTCTACCGCCACTGCTACGAGGCTTTCGACGAGCAGGTGAAGCGCTCCGGGGACATCCTCCTCTGCAACGTTCACAGCGAGGGGCCCAACCGGCCCGAGGACCTGCCGAAGGCGCGCGTGTTCATGGATCGTGCATGGCTGACCACCTTCTCCATGTACTGCACGTATGCCGGCAACACCCTCCTGCTCAAGAAGGGCAACCACCGCTTCGCCGTGGACCTCGCCACGTATTTCGGGGAGGGCGAGGAGCTGTCGGAGCACATGTTCATCACCGGCATGAGGGACGAGAGCGGCCGGATCACCTGGTTCTCCGGCGCCGCGCCCAGCGGCTGCGGAAAGACCACCACCGCCATGGCCGGCACCGATTTCGTCGGCGACGACCTGGCACAGATGTGGATCGGCGAGGACGGGACCATACGGGCCATCAATCCGGAGCAGGGCATCTTCGGGATCGTGGAGGACGTCAGCTATGAAGGGGACCCGCACCTCATGGAAGCGCTACGCACCGAGGGCGCGGAGGTGATCTTCTCCAACGTCCTGGTCGATCCCGACGGAAAGCCGCGCTGGATCGGTGACGGCGAAGAGCCGCCGAAGTCCGGGGAGAACTTTCAGGGTGAATGGCACCCTGGAAAGCTCGACGACGAGGGTGAGGAGATCCCCGTGTCGCATCCGAACGCCCGCTGTACCCTGCGGTGCGCTTCCATCGCCAACTACAACCCCGAGTGGGGGGAGAGTCCCGAGGGCGTGCCCATCAAGGTCGTGACGTATTCCGGCCGGGACGCCGACACCATGCCCTCCGTGTATGTGGCGAAGAGCTCGGACCATGGTGTGGTGATCGGCGCGTCCATCGTCTCCGCCGCCACGGCCACGGAGGTCGGGGCCACCGGAGTGAGGCGCCAGCCGTGGGCGAACGCGCCCTTCATTCCCGGGGCGCTGGCCCGCTACATGGACTCCCAGTTCCGGTTCTTCAACAACTCGAAGCTGAGTGGGGAGGACCGGCCGCTCTTTGCCGGCCTCAACTACTTCCTGACCCACCAGGCCCGAGGCGGTGACGGCGAGGGCCTCCTCGGAGAGAAGCGTGACGTGCCCGTGTGGCTGACCTGGCTCGCGAAGTTCTCCCATGGCGAGGTGGAAGGCCTCGAGACGCCCATCGGCTTCATTCCCCGTTACGAGGACCTGAAGGAGCTTTTCGACGAGCTGACCGGCAAGGAGTACCCGCGGCGCCTCTACGACATGCAGTTCTCCATCTACGTGGACAACATCCAGGACCGCATCGATTTGCAGCGGAAAGCGTTCGCCGAGGAGAAAGATCTGCCCGGGAAGCTCTTCCAGGTCTATGACGAGTGGACCCAGGGGCTCGGAAAGCTGAAGGATGCCCACGGACCTGTGGTGAAGCCGGAAGACCTGGAGGGGTAAGGGCGATCGGAAAGGTCGGGCATCCCCCCGGACCGACCTTCCAACCGCTTTCAGGGTAAGCATTTATGTACGCTGGAAATGACCGATGCGAGTGGAAGGAAGGTGCGAAATGAAGAAGCAGACGATGGGTCGGATCGCGAAGCTGACCGCGGTGTTCAAAGCGCCGAAGCTCTGGTATCTGGTGCGCCACCCCATCAAGGGTCCGAAGAACCTGTTGGCATGGCGCGGCGCCAAGTCCCTCCTCAAGACAAGGGGTGCGGCTGTGACCGCTGCGGTAACCACGGCAGCCGTCGCCACCCCTCTGGCCGTGAAAGCCATGAAGAGCGATTCGGGGTCCTGACGGCTGCTCGGTGAAGGTCGGTGGCCCCGCCGGGATGCTCCCCGCCTGGGGTGCAGCCCTGCGGGGCGATCCCTACCGGGGCCGCACCTGACGCACCTGGGGAAAAGGGGACCATGAAGGAGAGCGAGCTCAAAGACCGGGTTGAGGAACTCACCGATACCGTCGTCACGGGGAAGCTCCGGGTGTTTTCCGACACCTCCAACTTCATGGGTATCTCAGCGGGTGACGTAGTTCGCCTCGACGGCCGACACTACTACATCTATGGGGAAGAAACCGAGGGCCGGTTCGGCATCGATGAGCAGCCCAAGCTCTGGGTCAAACGGGCCCGGGACCTGGAGTCGGGGAAGCGCAAAATCCTGAAGCTTGCCTTCTTCGAGACCTTCAAGATGATGGTGGGAGACGTACCGGTGGAGTGCTTCCGGAGTCCCCGCAAGGAGGCTCGCATCCTGGAGAAGACCGGGGACGACCCCCGTTTCATGGATGGGTTCGCGGCGGAAGACGATGCCGGCAACATGATCCGGGTCCTGGACCGGATCGACGGGGTGTCCATCTACCAGAAGATCCAGAGCATTCAGACCGATCACGAAACCTATTTCAACAACGAGTTTCCCCGCCTTTTCCCCTCCGTCCTCCAGAGCTTTCGGGCCATCCAAAGGCTTCACAGCCAGGGGGAAATCCACGGAGATATCCGCAACGACCACCTCTGGATGGACCGGGATGCGGAGGCGTGGCGATGGATTGATTACGACTATACCTACGAGTGGACCGAGAACCCCTTTGGAGTGGACCTCTACGGGCTGGGTAACATCCTGTTGCTGACTGCAGGAAAGGGGTTCTACACGCTGGGCGAACTTTCGGCCTGCCTCCCCGGGAACGTTCCCGGTACGGTCTGCCTTGAGCCGGAGGATTTTTCCCTCTTCTTCGGCCACCGGGTCATGAACCTGAAAAAGCTCTTTCCCTATGTCCCCGAGAGCTTGAACAGCGTCCTCATGCGTTTTTCCCACAAGGTCGAGGTCCTCTACCGGGACACCAAGGAAATGCTGGAGGAGCTGGAGGCGTGCGGGCGGGAGCTGGGGATTCCGGCCCGGGACGACGTGGATTGACCGGAGCCCCGGGTATGGTCGTAGCCGAGAAAAGAAACGAAAGGCGAACCATGGAATGCCCTCAATCCCACAATCTCCTGACCGCGGTGGATCAGTCCGAGAACAGTCGCCGGGCCGTGGACTACCTGTCCCGCTGGGTGGCCTGCATGGAAGGGGTGCAGGTGACCCTTCTCCACGTCATCAAGGAGCCCAGCCGGGACGTACTACCGGACGAAGACGAGCGGGAGGAGTACATCGGGCAGAAAGAAGCGGCCGCCGAGTCCCTCCTGTCCCGGTGCCGGGAGGAGCTGGAATCCCGGGGCATCCCCCCGGAGAAGATTCAAACCAGCGTCCTCAATTGCTGCGCCCCGGACACCGTGGTGGAGACGATCCTGGGAGAGGCGGAAACCGGTGGCTACGACACCATCGTCCTGGGGCGCCGGGGGATGAGCAAGAAGGAGGAGTACATCTTCGGGAGCGTCACCAGCCGCATCGTTCGGGAAGTGGCTCACGCCACGGTCTGGGTGGTGGCGTGAGGCCGCGGTGAGATCGGCGTTAGGTCGGTGTGACCCCGGCTTTGGACCGCCGTGAAGCTCAGGAAGCGTCCCCGGTCGAGATCCGGTCCCCGCTCTCGGGATCGAAGAGCATGACCCGGGTGAGGTCCACACCCAGGACCGGGGCATCTCCTTCCCGGATCCCGGTCCCGCTGTCCAGGCGTGCCGTCATCCCCCGCCTTCTTTCCCCGGGCTCCTCCAGCTCCCGGGCCAGCTCGCTGAGCCGGTGGGAGATCCCGGCCATCTCCTCGCCTTTCGTCTCAACCTGAAAGTGGACGAAGAGGTCGGCGCCCAGCCACTCCACCAGCTCCACGTCGGGTTTGAAGGTGGCCGGGGACTCACCGTGCTCCCCGGAATCGGGGGCGTGAAGGAAGTCCTCGGGCCGGATCCCCGCGATGAGCTTCCCCCCACCGCCCCACTCCTCCACCGCCTTCTTCAGCTCCCGTGGCAGGGGCGCCTCCAGCATGGGAAGGACCAGGGTCTCATCATGGATCCCGGCCGGAAGGAAGTTGGTGAGGGGAGAGCCGATGAACCCGGCCACGAAGAGGTTGGCCGGCTCCCGGTAGAGCTCCCGGGGGGTGCCCACCTGCTGGAGCCTTCCCCTTCTCAGGACGGCGATGTGGTCTCCCAGCGTCATGGCCTCGGCCTGATCGTGGGTGACGTAGACGGTGGTGGTCCCCAGCCGCCGCTGGAGACGGGCGATCTCGGTGCGCATCTGGCCCCTGAGCTTGGCGTCCAGGTTGGAGAGGGGCTCGTCCAGGAGGAAGGCCGCCGGCTCCCGGACGATGGCCCGGCCCATGGCCACCCGCTGGCGCTGGCCCCCGGAGAGGGCGGCGGGCCTCTTCTCCAGGAGCTCCTCCAGCTCCAGAATCCCGGCGGTCTCCCGCACCCGCTCGTCGATCTCCTTCCCGTCCACCTTGGCCAGCTTCAGGGGGAAGGCCATGTTCTCCCGCACCGTCATGTGCGGGTAGATGGCGTAGCTCTGAAACACCATGGCCATGTTCCGGTCCTTCGGGTCCAGCCCCGTGACCGCCTCCCCCCCCACCCGTACCTCCCCTTCCGTGGGCTCCTCCAGCCCCACGATCATGTTCAGGATGGTGGACTTCCCGCACCCCGAGGGCCCCACCAGGATGAAGAACTCCCCGTCGGCGACGGTGAGGTCCAGCTCCCGAACCGCCTCGGTCCCGTCGGGGAAGCGCTTGCTGATGCCGTCCAGGACGATCTCGGCCATGGTTCTCCTTCCGGGGCCCTCTCTCCTCAGCCCTTCACGGCGCCGGCGGTGAGACCCGCCACGATGCGCCGCTGAAAGAGGAGGATGACCAGGAGCACCGGAACCGTCACCACCATGGAGGCCGCGGCGATGGACCCCGTGGGCAGCTCGAAGCGGGAGCTGCCGGTGAAGAAGGCGATGGCCGCGGGCACCGTGCGGGCGTCGTTGGTGGAAGTGAGGGCCGCGGCGAAGAGAAAGTCGTTCCAGGCGAAGACGAAGACCAGGATGGCGGCGGTGAAGACGCCCGGAGCCGCCAGGGGGGCGATGATGTGGCGGAAGGCCTGGAAGGGGGTGGCCCCGTCCACCCGGGCCGCTCGGTCCAGGTCCCAGGGAATCTCTTGGAAGAAGGCCGAGAGAGTCCAGATGGCCAGGGGGAGGGTGAAGGTCATGTAGGGGAGGATGAGTCCCGGCCAGGTGTCGAAAAGGCCCACCCTCCGCCACAGGTTGAAGAGGGGACCGATGACGGCGATGGGCGGGAACATGGCGATGGAGAGGGCCGCGCCCAGGATCAGCCTCCGTCCCCTGAAGCGGAGCCGGACGATGGCGTAGGCCGCGAACATGGCCAGGATCACGGAGAGGACCGTGGAGAGGGTGGCGATGCCCACCGAGTTCCAGAGGGCCGCCGGGAACTGGGCATCGGCGAAGATGGCCCGGTAGTGCTCGAGGCTCACGGAGCGGGGCAGGAGGCGCCCTTCGTTCAGCTCCGAGGAGGGCTTCAGGGAAAGGGAGAGGATCCAGCCCACGGGGAGGAGAGCGTAGACGACGACCAGGAGGGTCCCCCCCCGCCAGAAGAGACGGTCCAGGAGCCCGGCCCGGTCCGCCCCCCCCCTGGCCACGCTCACCCCGTCCATCCCTCGGATCGCCGGCGGCCATGGGCGCGGTTTGCTTCGTCCGGCCTCATATTCCCCCCCCTTCCCGGGAAAGGCGGGTCCCGAACCCCTTCATGAAGAGGAGGGCGATGAGGACCACGCACAGGAAGATGAGGACCGAGACCGCCGAGCCCAGCCCCAGGTTCAGGCGCGTGATGAGAGCGTTGTACCCCACCACCGAGACGCTCTCGGTGCTCTGGGCCCCCCGGGTCTGCACGAAGACGGTGTCGAAGATGCGGAAGGCGTCCAGGGTCCGGAACAGAAGGGCCACCAGGACGGCGGACTTCATCATGGGAAGGGTGATCCTGAAGAAGCGCTGCGGGCCCGAGGCCCCGTCCACCCGGGCGGCGTCCAGGAGATCGCCGGGCACCATGGTGAGTCCCGCCAACAGGAGGAGGGCCATGAAGGGGGTGGTCTTCCACACCTCCGTGAGGATGATGACCAGGAAGGCCGACCAGCGATGGCTCAGCCAGGCCTGGTCCACGCCCAGGAGGGGGTTGATGAACCCCGTCACCGGATCGAAAGCGAACTTCCAGGCCAGGGCCGCCACCACGGTGATGATGCCGTAGGGCACCAGGACCGAGGCCCGGAGGGTGCGGCGGGCGAAGGCGGCCCGGTGCATGAGCAGCGCCAGGAGCATCCCCAGGATCAGCTCCAGGGAGACCGACCCCACCGTGATGACCAGGGTGTTCAGGACCGACTCCCACCAGACGGGGGAGGTGAGGACGCCGGCGTAGTTCTCGAGCCCCACGAAGGCCCGCCGGTCCGGGAAGCGCAGGTCGTAGCGGAAGAGGGAGAGCCAGACGGCATACAGGATGGGGTAGGCCGTGACCAGGAGCATGGCCAGGGCCGCCGGCGTGCATAGAATCCAACCCAGGCGCTCCTCGGCGGACCTGGCCAAGCCTCGTCCATTCTCTGTCAACCTGGAAGAATCTCCGGAACTGTCGCTCACAGCAGTCCCTCCGAGGCCAGGGCCTGCCTCACCGCCTCCCGGAGCCGCTCAAGCTCCTCACGGGGCCGGATCCCGGTCATGGGGTGGAGAGTGTGGCTGACGGCCAGGGAGACGTCGGTATAGAGGGGTGTCTTCGGTCGCTGCACCGCGTCCCGGAGCGTCCGGACCAGGAGGTCGGCGAAGGGAAAGACCTCCCGGATCTCAGCCTCCTCGTAGAGGCTCTCCGTGGTGGGGGGGATGCCTCCCCGGGCCGCGGCGGTGCGCTGGTGCTCCTCCGAGGCGATGCAGGCTGCGGCCCGGAAGGCCAGGTCGGGGTGCCGGGAGAAGGCCCCCACGCCCAGGTTGATTCCCCCCACCGTGACCCGACTCGGCCGATCCTCCTCCACCCCGGGCCAGCGGGCCCATCCCATGTTCTCCGCCATCTCCGGAGCGTTCTCCTTCGCGCTGGGCCACACGTAGGTGTAGTTGACCATGAACGAAGCGTCCCCGGCCTCGAAGGCCAGGCGGGCCTGGTCCTCCCGGGCCCGGGGGAGGCTGGGATCGGCGGCGGGGGAGGTGGCGAGGCGGTACATGACGTCCAGCGCCGCCAGGGTGGGCTCCCGGGGCAGGGCCACCTCGCCGTCCTCCAGCACCTCCCCCCCGGCGGAGGCCAGGAGGGAGACGAAGAAGACCGTGAGACCCTCGTAGCGCTCCCCCTGGGCCTCAATGGTCCCCGAGTCCCCCAGGGTCTCGGCGACCCGCAGCATCTCGTCCCAGGTTCGGGGAGGGCGCTCCACCCGGTCGGTCCGGTACCAGAGGAGCTGGGCGTTGGTGGTGAAGGGCGCTCCCCAGACCCGCCCCTCGTAGCGGACGCTCTCGGCCGGGGCGGGGAGGCGGCCCCGAAGGGCCTCCCGGGCAGCCTCCTCCTCCCAGGGCAGGATCCACCCGGCCTCGGCGAACTCGGCCGTCCAGATGACGTCCATGCCGATGAGGTCGATGTCACTGTCCTCTGCGGCCAGCCGCCGCACGAGCTGCTCCCGCTGCTGGTTGGCGTCGGAGGGAAGGGGGTTCATCTCCACGCGGTAGGCCCCTTCCGATCCCTGGGAGCAGTCCCGGGCGGCCTCCAGGAACGCTCCCGAAGGCTCGTCGAAGACGTACCAGCGCAGGGTGGAAGGCCCCCCTTTCTCTCCGCCGCAGGCCGCCGCGAGGAGAGTGACGGCGAGGCCCCCGAGAAATCGCCGGGCGTGAAGGGGACGCCGCATCACCCCTCCGCCTTTCTCTCGATGAGGCGCATGATCTCCATGTCCCGGTCCGTGTCGGGCCGCACCTCTTTCACCTCCTCCGGTTCCAGGATCACGTACTGGCCCCTGAAGGCTTCGAAGCCCCTGGCCCGCTCCTCCCGGGGGGCGGGCTCGTCCTCCCTGGAGCAGTACATGCGGCGCTCCAGGCGCACCTCGTCCTCGCTGTGCAGTAGATGGAAGTGGACCCGCTCCTGCCGGACGGTGGCGTGGAGCTTCACCGGCGCCTCGGTGTCCTCGAACCTCAGGACGCCTTTGAAGATCGGCCGGCCCGGCATGCTCCACCCCGCTTTCCCATCGGGTTCCTAGTACCGGAGAATTGCCGCCACCGTCTCTACGCCGGGAAGATCGCCGTCCTCGATCTGCCAGGCTTCTCCTCCCTTTTCCAGGGTGTGGAGGGCCGCGAGGTTCAGGAGCTCCTCGTCCTCCGGTTCCGGCTCGGAGGCCAGCATCACGCCGGTGGCGTCCTCCTTCAGACGCCCCCACACCCGCATCCTGGGTGGGAGAAAAAGGGTCTCCACACGTCCCACTGCGGCGGCGGGCGCTATCGCCTCGATGCCCAGTACAGCTCGCTCATCTTCCTTCCCGGCAAGCTCCCGGAGCTTCCTCAGGGCTTCCTTCCGTTTTTCCTCGAAGATCGGAGCCATGACGCCGGAGGCCCGGGCATGGATTTGGTCCAGGGTGAGGGCCTCGGGGTGCACGGCCACGGCGTCTTCATGAATCGTGTCCAGCTCGCTGGCTTTCCGGTAGAGGCCCCGGTCACGCACTTCTCCCACCAGGACCAGGGGCTCCCTGGTGTCGGCGAGGTCGCGGGCCACCCCAGAGTCGACCTGACGGAAGAAGTCCAGGAGCTTCTCCGTGTCCCGGGCGTCGTCACCCGCCGCTCCCTGACCGTGGAACATGGCCCGCCGGTCCTCGCCGGGCTTGCGGGCGCCAGTGCCTGAGTGGAACTGGAGGGACTTTTCCACCACCTCGAGGCGGGCGACTTCCTCCAGGGACGTTGGAACATCCTGCAACTCCACCTCTTCCAGTTCGAAGCGGCCTCCCTTGAAGAGTCGGACTCCGTTCTCGTCCAGGGCCAGGATGTGGAATCCACTTCCGCTCTGGCTGAGAGGGATGAGGGGCCGGATGAAGAAGGTGCGCCCCACGTGGACTTCCTCGTCCAGAACGTAGGGCAAACGGTAGGCATCGAAGGTGTCCCTGGATGCAAATAGCGCCAGCCCGGCGGCCTGGTGCTGCTGGAAATCGAAGTCCCTCTGGAGCCGCCATGCCGGGGCCAGGAACTCCTCCACCTCCTCGTCGTCCATGATCCCGGTCAGCTCTTCCTCTGCTTTCCGGAGGAGGTTCTTCAGCCGGATGGGGTTCTGGGTGGTTTCGGCGCCCCTGCGGTACGTGGGCAGGGTGAGAGTGAGGCGAGGCCCCCCGGGGGCCGGATTCAGAAGCTCCTCCCAGTCCGAGCTCTCCATGAGGTCGATGGCGTCGTCGCGTCGGGTCATTCCTCTCCTTCGGTCGTCGATATGTGTAAGCGTAGATCCCGGTCGGGTGCCCGGGGAGTTCAAATGTACCATACAATCCCGGTCAGGACGGGCGATACGTACAGGGATAGAAAGGGGGGATAGAGATTCCGATAGGATGCCCAAAGCGGGAGTTTCTTCGGGTATCAACCGAAATCTCTATCCTTCGAGCCTATCCAGGGTTGTATCGGCATTTCCGACCTCGGCTTTTTTTAACCGTCACCCCCGTTTTGGTTCTCCAGGGCAGTCGGATGCCGAGGGGGGCGCGGTGTGCGGACGCGGCCGTACTCTCGATGGCTAGCATACTTCTGCGGTACTACACTTGGCAGGTCGCTGCTTTAGCCTCAGTCGTGACGATACCGCAGGTCCAGACCACGGGAGGAAGGGTGGCCAGCACGACCGACGAAATCCTCATAGCCGGCGCCGGGATCGCCGGCCTCACCGCCGCCGTCGTTCTCAACCGTGCCGGTCTCCCCTTCAGGATCTTCGAGCGGGCACCGGCGCTCCGGGAGGCCGGAGCAGGCGTGAGCCTCTGGCCCAACGCCATGCGTGCCCTTGCCGAGCTCGGGTTCCAGGACCGAATTCCGGACGGCCACGTTCCCATGGCCGAAATCTCGATTCATCGACGCGGAGGAACCCGGCTGGTCCGTCTCAGCCGGCCGGGGTGCTATCCCGAGCCCGGAATCTGTGTCCACCGGGCCGATCTCCTCCGGCTTCTTGCCGGCTCGGTGCCTTCCGAGAGGCTCGAGCTGGATCGGCGGGTGATCGACTTCGAAATCGATGACGGGGGCGTCACCCTTTCGTTCGCCGACGGCTCCCACGCCCGGGGCCGGCTCCTCGTGGGCGCCGACGGAATCCGCTCGGCCGTTCGGGCCCGTCTCCACGGCTCCTCGGAACCCCGTTTCCGGGGTTATGAGATCTGGCGCGGCGTTTCCGAGATCGCGCTGCCCGAGGGCCTCCTCGGCCGCTCCACCGAGTGGTGGGCTTCGGGACAGCGGTTCGGCATCCTGCCGGGTGAGCCCGGCCGGGTGTACTGGTATGCCACGCATACCACCGGTGAGAGGTCGTCGGTCACCGACCGGCGGGGGCGCTGCGCCGGTATGAGAACGCCCGGAGGCCCCGGACCGCGTGGATCGTGGACTGGTCGCGTCGCGTGGGTCACCTGGGGCAGATGACCAACCCCGTGCTGGTGGCCGCCCGTGACGGTCTCATGCGCCTCTTGCCCGACCGGGTCCTGGTCCCGGTTCAGCGGCGGGTGTACGGCTGGCGGTAGGGGGAGCGGACCCGATAGAGGCGGGAGATAGGGTTATTGTGGGGTTCCATTGAGGAGTGTGGACGGCGATGGACCAGGCGGATTCCCACTCGATTCGTCGCTGCCCGCCGTCGGGGAGGTGCACCAGGACCCAGGCCGGGTCCTGCTCCACGCACTCCATCACTCTGCCGGGCTGGATGCCCAACTCCCTGCAGTAGTCCTGGATGACACCGAAGAGAATCGTCCTGACTTGAAGGAGATTTCCTTCCCGGGCCGGCTCGTCTCCCTTGCAGGGCGTGCACTTCTTGCTTGCCAGATCCTTGCTGCTCATCTCCTGCTCCCGTTGAAATCGAATTTGTCGAAGGGTCCCGAACGGATGTCGTGGGTCCGGAGCGAGGGGCGCGACCCGGGGGGGAACGGTCCCCCGCGGCTGCGGCCTCCGGCCCCGGTGCCTTTTAACACAACAGGGGCCGGGGCGGGGAACACGGATCGAGGTAGGGGAGAGGGATAGAAAGAAGGATAGAATTCCGGAGAGCTGCTTCAGGTCATCGTTGCCACCCATCCGCCGATTCCGTAGGCCACCGCAGCCGCTCCGGCTCCCACCAGGAGCATCTCTCCTCCCGCCCTCCACCAGCGTTTCACCGTCACCAGGGAGCGGGCCGCTCCTACGGCGAAGAGGATGAGGAGCGTCATGCCTACCGCCGTCGGAAAGGTCCTCGGGGTCCATGGCAGCAGATACGCCAGGAGGGGCACCACCCCCATCACCAGGAAGGCCAGGAAGGTGGCCAGGCCGTGGCGCAGAGCGTGGGGCTCCCGTTTCGGCAGCCCCTGCGCTTCGCGCACGGCTTCATCGGAACGGATGGAGAGAACGTTGCTCGCTCCCATGGAGAACCCGTCTCCCAGGAGATTGGCGAAACCCAGGATCAAGACCGTCCGGACCGAGAGGTCGGCTCCCGCCACCCCCGACACCACCGCGAAGGTCGTGATGATGCCGTCGTTGGCCCCGTAGATGAGGTCCTTGAGATAATGCTGTGCCCGGTCCTTGATCCCGTTCAACTCGGGGTGTTCCGTCATCGTGCGGTATAACCCCCATCCACCACGAGCTCGGCCCCGGTCATGAAGCTCGATTCGTCCGAGGCCAGGTAGAGAATCGCATTCGCGATCTCCTCGGGCTTCCCGATGCGCCCGATGGGATGGAGCTCCTCCAGCGCCTTCCGCCCCTCCTCCAGGTCCTGTCCCTGCTTCTTCAGGAAGTCTTCCACCATGGGCGTCCAGATGTACCCGGGATGCAGCGAGTTCACCCGCACGCCCCGGGAGCCGTACTGCACGGCGTCGGTCTTGGACATGATGCGCACGGCTCCCTTGGAGGCATGGTAGGGTGGCACGTCCTGGGCTCCCACGATCCCGTAGATGGACGAGAGGTTGATGACGCTCCCACCCCCCTGTTCGATGAGCAGGGGGATGGCGTGCTTGGTGCACAGGAACACGCCCCTCACGTTCACGGCCATGACCTTCTCCCACTCCTCCTGCTCCAACTCGTGGGTGGGACGGTTGGCTCCGGAGATGCCGGCGTTGTTCACCAGGATGTCCAGACCGCCGTATTCCTCGGCGATCTCGCCTATGACCTGCCGAACCTGATCCTCCTGGCTCACGTCCAGGGGCCAGGCTCTGGCCTCGCCCCCCGACTCCCGGATCTCCTCCGCCGCCTCGCGGCAATCCTCCTCCTGGATGTCCGTGACGGCTACCTTCGCTCCCTCGGCGGCCAGCAGCTTTGCCGCGGCCCTGCCAATTCCCATGGCGGCGCCCGTGACCAGGGCCACCTTTCCTTCCACTCTCTTCATGGCTCATCCTCTCTTTGTGACGTACTCGCTCAGGTCCACCACCCGTCGGGCGTAACCCCACTCGTTGTCGTACCAGGCCAGGACCTTTGCCGTGTTTTCCCCCAGGACCATGGTGGACTGGCCATCCACCAGCGCCGAGTAGTCCGAGCCCACGATGTCCTGTGAGACCAGCTCCTCGTCGCTGAAGCCCAGAATTCCCTTCATGGCCTTCGACTCCGAGGCTTTCCGAAGGGCCTCGTTTACCGCCCCCACGTTCACCGTCTCTTCCGTGCTCACCACGAAGTCGATAATGGAGCCGTTGGGCACCGGGACCCGCATGGCCAGTCCGTCCAGCTTTCCCTCCAGATGGGGAAGGACGAGGGTGGTGGCTACGGCGGCGCCGGTGGTGGTGGGAACGATGTTGGCTGCAGCCGCCCGTCCTCTGCGCCACTTCTTGCTGGGGGCGTCCACGATGCCCTGGGAGCTGGTGTACGCGTGGACGGTGGTGAGGAATCCCCAGCGAATACCGAAGGCCTCGTCCAGCACCTTGGCCACCGGGGCCAGGCAATTGGTGGTACACGATGCGTTGGAGATCACCGTGTGGGCCGAAGGATCGAAGTCCTCTTCGTTCACGCCCAGACACACCGTGACGTCGGCCCCCTTGGCGGGAGCCGTCACGATGACCCGCCCGGCACCGGCCTCCAGGTGCTTCGCCGCGTCGTCCCGCTCGGTGAAGACGCCCGAAGCCTCCAGAACGAGTTCCACCTCCAGGTCCTTCCACGGTAAACGGGCCGGATCCCTCTCGCTGAAGAAGCGCACGTTCCGCTCTCCCCACCGGAGGGAATCGTCGGTGCTTCCCACCTCCACCTCTGGATCTCCGTGGACGGAATCGTACTTCAGCAGATAGGCCAGGTTGTCCGGTGGCACCACATCGTTCAGGGCCACCACCTCCAGCGCCTCCGACGCCATGAGCTGCCGAAAGACCAGCCGCCCGATACGACCGAAGCCGTTGATTGCCACGCGTGTCGCCATCGCTTCTTCCCTTCCTTTGTTCGGATTCTGATTCTCGCTCTTGTCCGGTTTCTTGCTCGTCTTACCTGTCTCCACGCCCCTCCTCCACCTCGGCCACCCTCCTCAGCACCTCCACGACGCTGTCGGGGTTGAGGGAGATGGAGTCGATTCCCTCCCGGACCAGGAAGGCCGCGAATTCAGGGTGGTCGCTGGGAGCCTGCCCACAGATTCCCACGGGGGTTCCCTCCTCGCGGGCCTTGCGGATGAGCTCCCTGATCATGCCTTTCACCGCGGGATTCGTCTCGTCGAAGACGTCCCGCAGTTCCTCCGAGTCCCGGTCCACTCCCAGGACGAGCTGAGTCAGGTCGTTGCTCCCGATGGAGAAGCCGTCGAACCGCGAGGCCAGCTCCCGGGCCATGACCACGTTGGAGGGGATCTCGGCCATGACGTAGACCTCCAGGCCGTCCTTCCCCCGGATCAGCCCAGCATCGGCCATGATCTCCAGGACCCTGTCAGCCTCTTCCACGCTGCGGCAGAAAGGGATCATAGGGACGATGTTCCTGAAGCCCATCCGGGTCCGGGCCCGGGCCAGGGCCTCGCACTCCAGGAGGAAGGCCTCCTTGAAGCGCTCCCGAGTGTACCGGGAGGCCCCCCGGAACCCCAGCATGGGGTTTTCCTCCCGGGCCTCGAAGGCTCTTCCCCCCAGGAGATCGGCATACTCGTTGGTCTTGAAATCGCTGAAGCGCACGATCACCGGCTCGGGATGCTGGGCCGAGGCGACCTTGGCCACTTGCCGGCTGAGGATCTCGAGGAAATAGGCCCGGCCGTCCTCGTAGCCACGGGTGAAGTCCTCGATCCTCTCCCGGGCCTCCGGGTCCTGGATGCGATCCGGGTAGAGGAGGGCCAGAGGATGGGCCCGCACCAGGTCCGAGATGATGAACTCGACCCGGGCCAGGCCGATTCCCTTCACCGGGAGACGCCACCAACGGTAGGCCGCCGAGGGGTTGGCGATGTTCATCATGATGCGGGTCCGGAGCTCCGGGATGTCGGTGAGATCCTCCTCCTCTTCCTCGTATTCCAGGATTCCCTTCCGCACCTTCCCCTCGTCTCCCTCTGCGCAGGAGACGGTGACCTCCTCTCCGTCTTCCAGGGTCCGGGTGCCGTTCTCGGTGCCCACCACCGCCGGAATGCCCAACTCCCGGCTCACGATGGCGGCGTGACTCGTCCTGCCCCCATGGTCCGTCACCACAGCCGCCGCGCCTTCCAGGATGGGCCCCCAGTCCGGGTCCGTCCGCTCAGTGACCAGGATGGCTCCGGAGTCGAACCGGTCGATCTCTTCCGGAGAGTTGAGAACAGCCACCTCCCCCGTGGCGATACCCCTTCCCACGGCGGCCCCCGACACCCGTATCTCTCCCTCTTCCTGGAGGGAGAATGTGGTCAGGGCGCGGGCGTGCCTGCGGGACTCTACGGTTTCGGGGCGGGCCTGGAGAATGAAGATTTCGCCCGTCTCCCCGTCCTTCCCCCACTCGATGTCCATGGGACGGCCATAGTGCTCCTCGATGGTTCGACCCCAGCGGGCCAGCTCGAGGATCTCGGAATCGGAGAGGACGAACGTTTCCCGCTCTCCCCCGCCGGTCTCCACGGTCGTGGTACCTCCGGCTTCGTCGTAGACCACTTTCTCCCGCTTTCGTCCCTTCCGCTTCTCCACGATGGGCCGGAGGGATTCGTCGTCCAGGAGGGGCTTGAAGACCAGGAAGCGGTCGGGGTTCACCGTCCCCTTCACCACCGATTCCCCCAGGCCCCAGGCGGCGTTGATGAGGATCACGTCCCGGAAGCCCGTGTCGGTGTCCAGGGTGAAGAGGACCCCGGCCCCCCCCGTGTCGGACCGGACCATCTTCTGTACTCCCGCCGAGAGTGCCACGTCCATGTGGTCGAAGCCCTGCTCCTCCCGGTACGTGATGGCCCGGTCGGTGAAGAGGGAGGCGTAGCAGCGAAGGCAGGCGTCCAGGACCTCGTCCTCCCCCGCCACGTTCAGAAAGCTCTCCTGCTGGCCGGCGAAGGAGGCTTCGGGCAGATCCTCGGCGGTGGCGCTGCTGCGTACCGCCACATCGGTCCTGGCCTCCCCGTGACGTTGGGACAGCTCCCGGTAGGCGTCACGGATCGCCTCCGATACCTGCCCCGGAAGCTCCTCCTCCACGATTCGCTCCCGGATCCGTCGGCCGACCTCCGCCACTTTCCCGTCCTCCAGCTCACGGAGCTCCTCCCGGATCTCGCTTGTGAGCCCCGATTCCTCCAGGAAAAGACGGTAGGCAGTGGCTGTGGTGGCAAAGCCCCCGGGGATCCTGATTCCCCGGTCCCGGAGATTCCTGACCATCTCCCCCAGGGAGGCGTTCTTGCCACCCACCTGGGGCACGTCGTCGTCGTTGAGATCCTTCAGCCATCGAATCAGGAAGTCGTCGGCCTGGGGCATCGAAGTCCCTTCTTCCGCAGGTCTCGGGTTTCGCGGTACCCGAAAACAAGAACACAACGGTGCTGCCGCCCAGACACCGGGATGCACGTATCCGATAGATTTTCCGATAGAGATGGGGGGAGGATGGGGTCAGGACTCGTCCTCTTCCATGGCCGCCACGCCGGCCATCATGTCCAGGAGCTCTTCGGTCATCTGCTGCTTTCTGCGCTGTTTCAGGCGTCCGGTGAGCTCCTCCATCCGCTCCTTGATCCGCTTTTCTGCCGCTTCCATGGCGGCCAGGCGGCCGGCGTTCTCGCTGGCGTGGGACTCGGCCATGGCCCTGAAGAGGGTGAGGAAGAGGTGCTCCCTCACCAATCCCGAGAAGAGGCGCTCGCCCGGCACCCTGAAGCCCGGGAGCCTCCTGTTCACCCACGGCCGCTCGGAGAGCTCTCGCAACCAGTCCGGATCCAGGGGAAGGAGCTGGATCAAACGGGCCTCGTAGTCGGCACCGGACCGATAATGGTGATAGAGGACGACCATCCGGTCCGGCGCCCACTTCTTCTCCAGGCCCTCCAGCGTCACCAGGAGGTCCTGCACCCGCTCCGGCATCATCTCCACCGTGTCGGGCATGGAGAACCGGGCCGCAACGTCGAACGGCGCGTCCGCCAACTCCGCCGCGATGCGCTGCCCTATGGTGACCAGCTCCGGCCGGGGGCCCTCCCCGTTCCCCAGCCGCCTGATCAGGAAGTCCGCCATCTGTCGGTTGAACCCTCCCACCATCCCCAGGTCCGAGCCTATCACCAGGGCCACCGTGCGTCTGCGGTCCGGGGGCTGCTGCGGCAGGAATCTCCGGGGCTTCCGCCTCAGGAGGATCTGAAATCCCCGTTCCAACGTCTCGGCATAGGTAGCCAGGGAGCCCACGGTCTCCCGGCTCTGGCGGATGCGCACGGCCGCCAGGGCCTTCATGGCCCGGGCGATGGAGGAAAGATCCTCGGTCCCCTCCACCTGGCTCTTCAATTCCTCCATGGTCCGCATGACGGCTCAGGCCTCCTCCCTTTCCTCAGCCTGCCCCTCGTGTTCGTCGGCGGAGGTCTCCGCGGCTGCGCCGGCCTCCTCCCCCGACGCTTCCCGGACCAGCTCCGCCGCTGCATCGGCCAGGGTGTCCAGCTCCTCCTCCGACAGATCCTCTCCTCCTTCCACCCGGCCGCACAGCTTCCTCTTCTTCCCGGGCAGGCTCTCCTGGACGGCGGCCGCCGCCCTTCCCACCTCCTCCAGCGGGAGCTCGTCGAACGCCCCCCGGACCACGGCCAGGAGCACGCCGAGCTGGGCGCAGGGAGAGAGCGTGGCGTGCTCCTCCTGCTTTAGGATCTCCCGGACCCGGCGTCCCCGGGTGAGGGCCTGCCGGGTCTCCTCGTCCACCTGGCTGGCGAAGCGGGAGAACACCTCCAGCTCCTGGAACTGGGTGTAGGACAGGCGAAGGTCCTGGACCACGGCCTTGTACGCCGGGAGCTGGGCGTCCCCTCCCACCCTCGACACCGATCGGCCCACGTCCACGGCGGGGATGATCCCTTTCTGGAAGAGATCCGGGGAGAGGAAGATCTGGCCGTCGGTGATGGAGATGAGGTTGGTGGGGATGTAGGCCGAGATGTTTCCCTCCTGGGTTTCTACGATGGGCAGCGCGGTGAGGGAGCCTCCCCCCTTCTCGTCCCGCAGGCGGGTAGCCCTCTCCAGGAGCCTTGAGTGCAGGTAGAAAATGTCTCCCGGGTAGCCCTCCCTCCCCGGCGGGCGTCGCAGGAGGAGGGAGAGCTCCCGGTAGGCCCGGGCGTGCTGGGTGAGGTCGTCCAGGACCACAAGGGCGTCCTCGCCCCGGTCACGGAAGAACTCCCCCAGCGTCATGGCGGCGAAGGGAGCCAGGTACTGGAGGCCCGGGGGATCGTTGGCGCCGGCCACGACGATGACGGTGTGATCCATGGCCTCCCTGGCCCTGAGCTCCTGGATGACGCGGGCCACCGAGGCGGAGCGCTGCCCCACGGAGCAGTAGACGCATCGGATCTCGTGGCCCCGCTGGTTGATGATGGTGTCCAGGGCAAGCGTGGTCTTCCCCGTCTGCCGGTCCCCGACGATGAGCTCCCGCTGTCCTCGTCCCACCGGCACCAGGGCGTCCACCACCTTCAGTCCCGTCTGGAGGGGGACCCGCACGGGTCCCCGGTCCATGATGGCCGGGGCGGGGGCCTCCACGGGCCGACGGCCCGACGTTCGGGGCTTTCCTTCCCGATCCAGGGGACGGCCCATGGGGTCTACCACCCTTCCCAGGAGTTCCTCCCCCACCGGGACCTCCACCACCCTCCCCGTCTCCCGGACCTCCGATCCCGCTTGCACTTCCTCGGCCTTTCCCAGGAGCACAACGCCCACGGAGCCGGGATCCAGGTTACGGGCCATGCCCTTCACACCCCCGGCGAAGGTCACCATCTCCTCCGAGCCCAGCCCGGGGAGCCCCAGGATCCGGGCCACGCCCTTTCCCACCTCCAGGACCCTCCCCACTTCCCGGACCCGGGGGAGGGGGGGAAGGGCCTCCACGGCCTCCCGCACGGGGTCCAGGACCATGCCGGGGAGGTCCGCGAGGGAGCGGCCGGCGGAAGCGGGGCGGTTCTTCGTGCCGGAGGGTGGGGTCATTCGTCCTCTCCCTCGGCCGTCTCCCCGGCAGCGGGATCGCCTGCCTCCGACGCCAGGATTCTCTGGACCTCTTCCCTCAGGCTCTGCACGTAGGTCTCCACGCTCAGCCCGAGCTTCCGGTCTCCGGCCCAGAGCTCGATCCCCCGGGGCCCGTCTTCCTCCCTCTCCACCTCCAGCTCCACCTGCCCGTCCCGTTCCTCCTCCGGCAGCCAGCCTTCCGCCAGATCTTCGATCCGATCCACGGCGTCGGAGGGGAGCTCCAGGGCGGTCCGGATACGGCCCTTCTTTCTCTCTCCGGCCAGGGCGCGGCCGAAAGCCTCCTGGTCCTCTTCGTCCATGATTTCGGCCCGGTGGAGGAACGCCTCCAGGAAGGCCTCGGCCGGCGTGGCTCGCACCAGCTCCGCCAGTCCCCCTCGGATCGCCCCGAAGATCTCGTCACGGGCTCTTTCCGAGAGCTCGGCGAGGAAGGCGTCCTGCTTCCTGCGCAGGGACTCCTTCCACTCCTCCCGGAGCGTCTCCATCTCCTCCCTCACCTCGCCGCGGAGCTCCTTCCGCCGCTTTTCGGCCTCCTTCTCGGCCTCCTGGAGCAGGGCGTCCCGCCTCTCCTCCATCTCCTTCTCCTTCCGTTGGTGCTCCTCCAGGAGATCCTCCGCCTCCTGCCTTTCCTTTCTGGCCTCCTCCACCCGGGTGGCGATCTCCTCCTCCCTCCGGTCCACGGCGTCCCGGACCGGCCGGTAGAGAACAAACCAGAGAAGAACCGCAAGCAGGATGAAGTTGAAGGCCTGGGCCCCCAGGGTGAACCAGTCGATGTGCACATCAGCCTCCGTTCTGAAGGAGGTGGTTCCAGAAGGGGTTGGCGAAGATGAGGATGAGGGAGATCACCAGGCAGTAGATGGCCGTGGACTCGATCATGGCCAATCCCACGAAGAGAGTCCGGGTGAGGGTGTTGGCCTCGTCGGGCTGCTGGGCGATAGCGTCCAGCGCCCTGGCCAGGGCCCGCCCCTCTCCCAGAGCGGGTCCGATGCTGCCGATGGCGATGGTGATGCCGGCGATGGCGATTGAGACGGTTGCGATGAGATCGACGCTTTCCATTGTCAACTCCTCAAGACGAGTTGGATTGGCTCTCCGCGTCCTCGAAGGTCCTGGTACCGGAAGCGATGTAGACCAGGGCGAGGACGGCGAAGACGTAAGCCTGGATGAACCCGATCAAGAGCCCGAAAGCCTGGAGCATGGCCGGAAAGACCAGGGGAACCACCGAGAGGAGGACCGCCACGATGAGGCGTCCGCTCATGAGGTTCCCGAAGAGGCGGACGGCCAGGGCCAGGGTGCGGGAGAGCTCTCCGATGAGGTTGAAGGGGAGCATGATGGGGGATGGCTGAAGGTAATGCCGGAGGTAGGCACCCAGCCCCTTGGCCCGGATCCCGTAGACCGGTACCGCCACGAAGACGCACAGCGCCAGGGCCGAAGCGGTGGAGAGGGAGGCGGCGGGGGCGCTGAATCCCGGGATCACCGAGAGAAAGGTGGAGAAGGCGATGAAGAGGAAGAGGGTCCCCACCAGAGGGAGGTACCGGTCCGGGTCGTCCTGGGTGGCGTCACGGATCTGGTCCCGGATCTGCCCCACGATGATCTCCAGGAAGGCCTGTCCCCGGGACACCTCCACACCCGTCTTCATGCGACGGGTCACCAGCCAGGAGCCCAGGAGGAGGAGGACCATGCTCACCCAACTGAAGACCAGCGTGGCGTTGATCTCCACGAACCCCCACTGCCAGTAGACCAGGGCATCAGGGCTGAGTTCCACGTGTCCCCCCTCTCAGGCTCTGCCGGGTCATGAGGATGCGTACCAGGAAGAACCCGAAGAACGCCACGGCAAGACACCCGAGCCCGCCGCGGGAGATGAAAACCAGGCCCGCCGCCACCAGGGCCAACCGGATCAGGAAGCTGGTCACGGCCATCAGGAGAGGCCGCCGGGCCAGAATCATACGGCGTACCGTGAGTCGAAGGCCCCCGTAGAAGAGGCCGCCCAGGAGCACGCCGCCGGCGAAGCAGAGAATCAGGCGCATCAGCCCCGGCTCTCCCTCTTCACCCAGAACCAGGCATTCAGGAGTCCCACGGCCAGCCCCACCGCCATCCCGGTCAGGGTCCAGGAGACCCGGCCCGCGGAACGGGCGTCGATCCATATCCCCGCGGCGATACCCAGGAGGGTGGGGATGGTCACGGACCAGCCCACCACCCCCATCATCCCCAGGCCGAACCAGATCCCCCGCCCCTTCTCGTCCCGGCTCTTCTCCCTGCGACGGGCCTGCCTTCGGACTTCCCCCTCGAACCGCTTCCAACTCACCGGACGACTCCCCGCCGGTTCTCCACGAACCGGCGCACGAACCGGGCCTCCAGGCTGGCCAGGGCGGTCCGGGCCTCCTTCTCCCGCTCCCCAAGCACCAGGAAGGTCTCCCTGAGGGTCTCCTGGAGGGCTTCGAGGCTCTCGCCCCGGACGGCCCGAGGGGAGGCGATGGTCACCTCGTCGCCGGCCTTCACCAGGATCCCTCCGTCCACTGCCGCATAGCTCTCTATGTTTCCTTGCCTCCTCACTGCGACGATGCCCGGGACCAGGTGGGAGACGAAGTCCAGGCGCCGGGGAAGGATTCCCATGGACCCCTCCTCTCCCCGTGCCTGGAGCTCCAGGACGTCGTCCCACTCCGCCAGGAGCTTCCTGGGAACGGCGATGCGGACTCTCACTGGGCCTCCCCGATCTCGCCGATCATGTAGAGCTCGCCCTCCCCCACCTCGGCGAACTCGTCGTCCAGGATGCGCCGGCACCCCTCCAGGGTGTCGTCCACTTCCACCAGGCGGCCCTCCTTGCCGGTGAAGCGCTCCGTGGAGAAGAAGGGTTGGGTGAGGAAGCGCTCCAGGCGACGGGCCCGGTTCACCGCCTGCTGGTCCTCCCGGGAAAGCTCCTCCTGGCCCAGCATGGCGATGATGTCCTTCAGGTCCTCGTAGCGGGCCAGGGTCTCCCGCACCTCCCGGGCGAGCCGGTAGTGGTCTTCTCCCACCACCGCCGGGTTCAGCATCTTGGAGGTGGACTGGAGGGGGTCGATGGCGGGATAGAGTCCCCGGCTGGCCCGGTCCCGGGACAGGACCACGGTGGCCGAGAGGTGGGAGAAGGTGTGGGCCACTGCCGGGTCGGTGAAGTCGTCGGCGGGAACGTAGACGGCCTGCACCGAGGTGATGGCGTTGGTCCTGGTGCTGGCAATGCGCTCCTGGAGCTCAGCCAGCTCGGTGCCCAGGGTGGGCTGGTATCCAAGGCGTGAGGGGAGCCGGCCCATGAGCCCCGAGACTTCCATGCCGGCCTGGGCGAAGCGGAACACGTTGTCCACCAGGAAGAGGACATCCTGCTTCTCCGAGTCCCGGAAGTACTCGGCGATGGTCAGCGCCGTGTGGCCCACCCTGAAGCGGGCTCCCGGGGCCTCGTCCATTTGCCCGAAGACCAGGACCGAGTCCTCCATGACGTCGATCTCGTTGAGCTCCCGGTAGAGCTCCTCGGCCTCCCGGTTCCGCTCCCCGATCCCGCAGAAGAGGCTCAGCCCCTCCTGTCCCTCGATCATGTTGTGGATCAGCTCCATGATGAGGACGGTCTTCCCCACCCCCGCCCCTCCGAAGAGTCCCGCCTTGCCTCCCCTCTCCAGGGGGGAGAGGAGGTCGATGGCCTTGATCCCCGTCTCCAGGACCTCCGACCCCGGCTGGTGGTCGGAGAGGGGGAGAGCCGGCTGGTGGATGGAGCGCAGCTCCTCTGCCTCGATGGCCTCCTTCTGGTCGATGGGATCCCCCATGACATTCAGCACCCGTCCCCGGAGCCCGGGCGTGAGGGGAACGCGCAGGGGGGACCCGGTGTCTCGAACCCGGGTGCCCCGGCCGATACCCCGGGTGGCGGTGAGGGCCAGGGCCTGGACCCGGTCGTCGGACTCGTGGCCCACGACCTCCAGGACGACCTCGGGATGATCCGGGAGGTCCAGGCGGTGGTACAGATCGGGGAGGCGCCGGGGGAAATCCACGAGCAACACGCTTCCCCGGACGCCACGGAGAAACCCCTCGTTCTCCTCAGCCGTCGCGAGGGCTATCGGATCCGCCGGATCATCCGACGGTTCGGCTCTCGTCCGTCGGCACATAGCTTTCCTTCCCTCCCATTCTCCTGACCACCGTCATCCCCTCGTCCCACCCCTCTTTCGCAACACCCGCTTAATGGGAACCCGGTGCAGGGGGAGCAAGCAACGGGTGTTCGGCCTCCCGTATCCCTTTTCTCACCAAATCTCTACCCACCCTCTCTATCGGGGTGGAGGGTCCCGGGGGCCCGGTCGGTCCCTGAGCAACATAGTCGTGGCTTGCGGCGTCATCGGGATCCAGGGCGGAGTCGACCTGGCGGATCCACAGGTGCTCCAATCGGTTCACGGTCTGCTCGCGTGTTCTTCTTGAAGATCGGCCCTTTCTGCCACCTCCGGCACCTTTCTGCCACCTCCGGCACCTCCGGCGACCATGGCCGGCCGCATTTCCTCCCCCGCCCGGGGGCAGTATCCTGAGGGCGTCGAAGTCCAGGGGACAACGGGAATCGCGCCCCGACCACGCGAACAGGGAGGTCACATGGTCCACCGACGGGAGTTTCTGAGGAGAGCGGCCATCGTGGGAGGAGCGCTGGGGGCTGGAATGGTGCCGGAGAGGTTGCAGGCCCTCCGCCCCCTCCGCATCCTCATCCTGGGCGGGACCGGATTCATCGGTCCCCACCAGGTGCGCTACGCCCTGAAGCGGGGCCACACGGTGACCCTCTTCAACCGGGGGCGCACGGCCCCGGAACTCTTCCCGAAGCTGGAGCAGCTTCGGGGAGACCGGGCGGAACCGGACCTCTCGGCCCTGGAAGGGGACCGGGAGTGGGACGTGGTCATCGACAACTCGGCCTCCAACCCGGACTGGGTGAAGGACTCGGCCGGACTCCTGGCGGGCCGGGCCGGGCAGTACATCTTCATCTCCACCCAGTCGGTCTACGCCTCCCGGGCCCAGATCGGCATCGACGAGACGGCTCCGGTGGGACGGCCGGACCTCCCGAAATCCGAGTGGCGGGGATACGGGCCGGGCAAGGCGCTGTGCGAGGAGGAGGCACGGGCCGCCTTTCCCGGCGCTGCCACCGTCATCCGGCCCTCCCTCATCGTCGGCCCCGGGGACCGGACGGACCGCTGGACGTACTGGCCCGTGAGGATTCACCGGGGTGGAACGGTGGTGGCCCCGGGCACCCCCGAGGACCCCATGCAGTTCATCGACGCCCGGGACCTCTCGGATTGGATCATCCGGGTGGCCGAGAACCGGATCTTCGGGACCTTCAATGCCGTGGGGCCTGAGGGGACGCTGACGCTGGCCGGGATGCTCTACGGGATCAAGGCCGTCACCACCAGCGACGCGCGCTTCGTCTGGGTGGATGCCGAGCTCCTCTCGGAGCTGGGCGTCCGGGCCTGGTCCGACATGCCGGCGTGGATGGTTCCCGCCGGCCGGACGGCGGGGTTCGCCCGCATGAGCAACGCCCGGGCGCTGGCGGCGGGTCTCACCTTCAGGCCCCTGGCCGTGACGGCCCGGGACACCCTGGAGTGGTTCTTCACCCTCCCTGCGGATCGCCGGGCCAACCTGGGGGCGGGGCTGACCCCGGAGCGGGAGGCCTTCGTCCTCTCGGCCTGGCGGGTGCGAAACGGTTCACTGGGACGCCCGTAAGGTAGATCGGCAAGGACGAACGACGAACCGGACGGTCACAAGGAGAGAGAGCATGGCGAGCCGACGAGAGTTTCTGGCGGGAACAGCGGCAGCGGGACTGGGGCTGGGGCTGGGGGGCATTCCGGCCATGGGGACGCACGTGTCCGACGCCCGTGGGAGGGAAGGGAAGGCCCCTGGCCCCCATCCCCTCCAGGAGGTGACCCCGGCGCCGAAGCCCCTGGACCTCCTCATCCTGGGGGGAACGGCCTTCCTGGGGCCGGCCCAGGTGCGCTACGCCCTGGCACGGGGCCACACGGTGACCCTCTTCAACCGGGGCCGCACCAACCCCCACCTCTTCCCCGGGGTGGAGAAGCTCATCGGGGACCGGGCCGTGCCGGACTACACCTCCCTGGAGGGGCGCCGGTGGGACGCCGTCCTGGACAACTCGGCCAACGTGGCGAGCTGGGTGGTGGACTCCACCGAGGTCCTGAAGGACGCCACGGACCGCTACCTCTACGTCTCCAGCATTTCGGCCCACGAGGACAACAGCATCATCGGCCAGACCGAGGAGGGGCCCGTCTTCAGCGAGGAGGACTACGAGGAGGCCATGGCCTCGGGGGAGTCCATGGGCGCGGCCTTCGGCCCCAACAAGGCCCAGGCCGAGCGGGTGACGTTCCGGGTCTTCGGCGACCGGGGCATCGTGGTGCGTCCGGGGCTCATCGTGGGGCCCGGGGACCGGAGCGACCGCTTCACCTACTGGCCGGTGCGGATCGACCGGGGCGGTGAGGTCGTGGCCCCGGGGGACGGGGGCGACTGGGCCCAGTACGTGGACGTCCGCGACCTGGGGGCCTTCATGGTCCACCTGGTGGAGCAGGAGGCGTCGGGGACCTTCAACGCCACGGGGCCCGCGTCTCCCCTGACCATGGCCGGAATGCTCTACGGGATCCGGGCCGTTACCTCCACGCCGGTGACCATCACCTGGGTGGACACGGAGGTGCTTCGGGCGCACGAGGTGGGGGGATGGATGGAGATGCCCGTCTGGGTCTATCCCACGGAGGAGACCCGGGGGTTCAGCGCCTACGACTGCTCCAAGGCCATGGCCGCCGGGCTCACCTTCCGGCCCCTTGCCGATACGGCCCGGGACACGCTGGAGTGGTGGAAGTCCAAGCCGCCGGAGGAGCAGACCCTCAGGACGGGGCTGGATCCGGAGAAGGAGGCGGCCATCCTCCGGGACTGGCACGCCAGGAAGGGGTGACGGCGGGCTGACGGCCGAAGAGGCCGGGGGACCCGGGCAGGCATTCCGGGCCACTCGGGCGGGGGGCGGCGAAAGCTTCGGTTCCCGCCCGTTTTCCATTCGGGTCACGGTGACCTATACTGAACCTCGATCCTCGTTCGGGGCGTGAGCAATTCCCCGATCCCCACTCCACCCCAGGCCGTCCACCGGCCGCAAAGGGGAGACCGCAGTCATGAGCCTGGAAGACATTCAGGCCGTCATCAACAGCGCCAAAGCCCGGGGCACGGACCACCTGGAGGGCTTCATCCGCCGGAAGGCTCCGGGGATGCAGGAGGAAAAGGTCCACGAGGCGGCGGAGGTGGCCCTGGAGATCATCGAATCCATCCCCATCTTCCTGGCCCGGGCCTCCCAGGAAGCCCGCATCCGCAACATGGTAAAGACGGTGGAGCCTGTCCTGGCCCATGCCGAGCGGTACTTCCTCCGGCCCGTGGACCTGATTCCCGAGATGACCCAGGGGCTGGCCGGCCTCCTGGACGACACCTACCTGGTCCTTCGCATCCTCCAGAACCTGGACAGGGGACCCGAGCCCTTCCTGGACTGGGACCTGGAGTTTCCCGTGGCCTTCCTGCGCAGCCTGGTGGGCCACGACATCGGAAAGAAGCTGGACACCCTTTCCCTGGCGGCCATGGAAGAGGTCTCCCAGCACCTCAGCCTGGTCTGGGAGCAGGTTGCCCGGGAGGCGTAGAAGGCTGGCCCGGCACGGCGCAGGGGGCTACCAGCGCCCCCCGTCCCGGGCAAGGAAGTCGCCCACCACCCGTACGAACTCCACCGACGTCAGGTCCTCCCCGGGACGGTAGGGACTGTGCCCGATCCAGCAGTGGGGCTTCTTGCGCCCGTACTGGAAGGAGGCCCGGGGCGGAAATCCCTCCAGGCTGTCCATGGCCGCCTCCATGAGCTCCACGGCGTTGTTCAGATAATAGGAGTCCATGTCGCCCACGGTGACGTGGATCTTCCCCGCCAGATCCGGCCCGATCTCTTCCCAGTTCTCAACCAGGTGGTGGGTGAGGTCCCAGTTTTCCCGCCAGTACTCCGCTACCTCGGGATCGATCTTGCCGGTGACCCGGTCCCAGATGGGGGCGGCGTACCCGTCGGGCCCCACGGGGCTGAAGAGGGCCTCCCAGATGGCCCACTGCCCCCCGGAGCGCCCATTGGGCCCCACGGCCCGCTCGTAGTACATCTCCTGGCGAATGGTGCTCACGATGGAGCCGTCGGTGCGCCGGTTGTTGGGACGCTCCACGGTCACCCATTCGCTGCCCCGTGTGTAGGCGTTCTCGTCCTCGTACACGTTCACGATCTGGTAGTAGTGGAAGTCCACCGGATCGGGGCACCAGCCCCAGGTGCCCCCGAAGGTCTCGGGGTTGAAGATCTGGACGGCCAGGGCCTCCCACCCCCCGGTGGAGCCGCCGGCCAGGACCCGGGCCCATCCCCGGGGGATCATCCGGAACTCCTCCTCCAGGGCCGGGATGAGCTCCCGGATGAAGGCATCGCCGTAGGGCCCCACGTTGGCCGAGTTCACCGAGTGCCCGGTGTCGTAGTACGGGTTGGCGTCCCGGACGCTCACCAGGATGAGATCGGGACTCTGGTTCGAGCGCCAGAACTCGCTGAACCCGGCGTACCTTCCCCGTCCTCGTCCCGCGTCCTCCCCCGGCTCCGCGTCGGTGTACCCGAACGGCGCCCGGTCCCCGGGGAAGTGTCCGGTGAGGTAGAGGACGGGATAGCGCTTGTCCGGGTTTTCGTGGTAGTCGGAGGGGAGGAGGATGTTGGCGCCGATGTACATGTCCCGGCCCCAGAACTCGGACAGCACCTGGCTGCGGATCTTCCGGAACCGGACCAGCTCACCCCGGTCCGTGGGGTTGCCCTGCTGGAGGGAGCCCCCCTCGGGGACGGGATGGGTGGGGGGAACGACCGTGGAGAGGGTGAGGGAGATCGTGCCGCCGCTTTCGTCCATGCGCACCGGCGTGGGTTCACTCATGGCGTTGCCCGGTGCGCGCCAGGGGCTCTGCCCGGCGCCGGAGTTCAGATGCATCTCCAGCGTATGGCCGTCGGAGCGGCGGAAGGTGGTGAAGACGTTCAGAAAGGCCTGGGCCATGTACTCCCCGGGCGGGAGCTCCGAGAGGTCCTCCAGGGGGTAGCCGATGACCCCGTCGGCGCCGGGTGTGAGCGTCACGCTTCCGCCTCCGGCCAGCCCCCGGACCTCACGGCCCCAGAAGGGCACGCCCCGGATGCCCACCTGGCCCCTGGGCTCCCCGGCCGTGTCCCGGGTGAGGATGACGTAGGCCCGTCCCACCACCGGCACCTCCAGGCCCATGGCGGCCATCTCGTCGGCGGCCTCGGGGGAGAGCTCGATCTGGAAGGCGGTCTCGCCGGTGCCGGGGCCCGAGGCAACGCAGGCGTGGAGGGTGAGGATCCCAACAAGTGCGAGAAGGCGGAGCTTCATGGTCGTGACTCCCGGAACCGGTGGCGAGATGAACGGGACCGTCAGATTCGGGTTCCGGGGTCGCGGAAGCAAGGGGGGAGTGGGGCCCGGGGGTGAACCCCTCGCCCTCCGCCCTCCGTATCACGAGATTGAAAGCCTTGGATTCCGAACACCTGCAACGGAGCACACCGTCATGCGTCCAGGACGTCTTCCACTTCTCTCCATCCTCTGGGTGGCGATCCTTCTCCTGGCATGGACCGGCCCCGCCGCCTCCCAGGATGAGACCCGCCTCCTGAGGTTCCCCCACATTCACGGAAACACCGTGGTCTTCACCTTTGCCGGGGATCTCTACACCGCTCCCCTCTCCGGCGGCGAGGCCAAGCGCCTCACCTCCCACGAGGGCCTGGAGCTCTTCGCCCGCTTCAGCCCCGACGGGCGCTGGATCGCCTTTTCCGGCGAGTACACCGGGACCCGGCAGGTCTACGTGATGCCCTCGGGCGGCGGAGTCCCCCGCCAGCTCACCTTCTATCCCGACGTGGGCCCCATGCCCCCCAGGGGCGGATTCGATCACCTGGTCCTGGATTGGACCCCCGACGGATCGAAGATCATGGTCCGGGCCAACCGGACGCCCTTTGGGCAGCGGGTGGGCCGCTACTACCTGGTGGACCCGGTGAACGGCGGGCTGGAGGTGCCCCTGGAGATCCCCGAGGGGGCTACCGGCGCCACCTTCGACGAGACGGGCACCAAGGTGGCCTACAACATCAAGAGCCGTGAGTGGCGCCACTGGAAGCGGTACCGGGCCGGCCGCCAGCAGGACGTCTGGCTCTACGACCTGGCCGACCACTCCTCCCAGCGCATCACCGACGAGCCCAGCACCGACAACTTCCCCCTCTGGATCGGGGACGAGGTCTACTTCGTCAGCGACCGGGACGAGAACCAGAAGCTGAACCTCTGGGTCTACGACACGAACACCGGGCAGATGAGCCAGGTGACCTTCCACACCCAGTTCGACGTCATGTGGCCGAGTCGGGGGGAGGGGGGCATCATCTACGAGAACGGCGGCTACCTCTACCACCTGGACCCGGGCACCAAGGAGAGCCGGAAGCTCGCCATCACCGTTCCCGGAGACCGGCCCCACACGGCGCCCTACTTCAAGAACGTCTCCGACGACGTGGAGTCCTTCGACATCTCCCCCAGCGGCAATCGCGTGGTCTTCGTGGCCCGGGGAGAGCTTTTCACGGTGCCCGCCGAGCACGGGAACATCCGCAACATCAGCCGCACCCCGGCTTCCCGTGAGCGGGAGGTGAGCTGGTCCCCCGACGGTGAGTGGATCTCCTTCTTCAGCGATGCAGGGGGCAACTACGACCTCTACGTCATGCCCTCGGACCGCTCCGCCGAGCCCACCCGCCTGGTGAGCGGGGAGAGGGTGTGGATGAACGGCGTCCAGTGGTCCCCGGACTCGGAGTGGATTGCCTGGTCCGACAACATGAACCGCCTGCGGGCCATGGAGGTGGCCACCCAGCGCCTGGTGGAGATCGACGCCACGGGCACGGGGCCGCTGAACGACTTCTCCTGGTCCGCCGATTCCCGGTGGATCGCCTACACCAAGAACAGTGCCAACGCCATGTCGGCCGTCTGGCTCTACAGCTTCGACAACGGCCAGGCGGTGCAGGTAACCGACGACATGACCGACGAGCGGAGTCCGGCCTTCGATCCCCGGGGGCGTTTCCTCTACTTCGTGTCGGCCCGGGACTTCAACTTCAGCTTCGGCGGCGGGTCGAACTTCCGGTCCCGCATCTACGTGGCCACCCTCCAGGACGACTACGGCCATCCCTTTCCTCCCCGGAGCGACGAGGAGCCGGCGGTGGCGGGTGAGGAGACCGAGGAAGAGGAGGCGGCGGAGGACGCCCCCCTCCGCATCGATCTGGACGGGCTGGGCGACCGGGTCATGGCCGTGCCCGGGCTGGATCCCGGCGGCTACCAGGGCCTAATCGCCACCGACGACGGGTTCCTCTACTTCAGCGGCGGCGCCCTCCACGCGTACACGCTGGAGGACCGGGAGTCGGCGGAGATCATCTCCGACCTCAACGGGCTGGCCATCACCCCGGACCGGAGCAAGATGGCCTACCGCGCCCGCTCGGACTTCGGCATCGCCCCGGTGCAGCCCGGCCAGTCCAACGACGCGGGGAGGCTGGACCTGGAGGGGATGGAGCTCCGCATCGATCCCACGGTGGAGTGGGCCCAGATCTACCACGACGCCTGGCTCATCATGCGAGACTGGTTCTACGACGCCGACATGCACGGCATCGACTGGCCCGCCATCTACGAGCGCTACGAGCCCCTGGTGGATCACGTGGCCCACCGCTTCGACCTGGACTACATCATCACCGAACTCATCGCCGAGATGAACGTGGGGCACGCCTACCTGAACTCGAGTCCCGAGATGGTGCGGCCTGACCGGGTGGAGGTGGCCCTCCTGGGCGCCGAGTTCGAGGCCGACGGGGACCGGTACCGCATCAGCAACATCTTCCCCGGTGAGAACTGGCACGAGCAGTACCGCTCGCCTCTCACCGAGCCGGGGATCGAGGTGAACGAGGGGGACTACCTCATCGCCATCGACGGCGAGGAGGTGACCACTGCCGACAACCCCTACGCCTTCCTGGTGGCCAAGGCCGACCGCATCGTGGAGGTCACGGTCAACGACCGGCCCACCGCCGAGGGCGCCCGGAGCTACATGGTGGACCCGGTGACCAGCGAGCTCGGACTTCGCTACCAGGAATGGGTGGCCCGGAACGCCGCCCTGGTGGACTCCCTCTCAGGGGGCCGCATCGGCTACATCCACCTTCCCAACACCGGCGTGCCGGGGCACAGGGAGCTCTACGAGGGGTGGCAGCCCTTGCACCTGAAGGAGGCGCTGATCCTGGACGACCGCTACAACGGCGGCGGGTTCATCCCCGAGGAGATGGCCTTTTTGGTGGGGGCGCCTCTGCTGAATTTCTGGGCCCGGAGGCACCTGGACCTCTACTCCCAGCCCGCCGTGGTCCACACCGGACCCAAGGCCGTCCTCATCAACGGCCAGGCCTCGTCGGGTGGTGACGCCTTCCCCTACTACTTCCGGGAGCTGGGCCTGGGACCCCTCATCGGTGAGCGGACCTGGGGCGGCCTGGTGGGGATCAGCGGGAACCCGTCCTTCGTGGACGGCGGCAGCCTCGCCGTGCCCCGCTTCGCCTTCGTGGACGCCGACGGCGACTGGGCCGTGGAGGCCGAGGGCGTGGCCCCGGATCCCGGCTTCGAGGTCCTGGACCGTCCCGAGGATATCGCCGCGGGACGGGAGCCCATCATCAAGCGGGCCATCGAGTACCTCCTGCAGGAGCTGGAAAACCCCCTGTACCGGCGGCCGGATAAGCCCCGGGGCCCCATCCGGAGGGCCGGGGGCGGGGGAGGACGCTAGGAGCCCGACCCGGGCGGACTCGAGCTAACGGGCCTTCCAGGCCCGGAGGATCTCGGCCTCCCGTTGGGCGTCCAGCGCCCAGCGGGGGGCCTCTTTTCGTTCGGCGGGCACGGCGTCGGAATACCACCAGGCCCGGCAGTCCAGGTGGGTCTCGGCCAGGGCGGAGGTCTGAGGGAACTGTCGTCGGGTCTTCGACACGGTGGCCTCGGGAGTGGGGAATGCTCAGGGATACAGCCGCTTCCGTTCCCAGTCCTCGCCCTCCCGCACGAACCTGAAGCGATCATGGAGGCGGTTGGCCCGTCCCTGCCAGAACTCCATGAAGGCGGGGGCGAGGCGGTACCCGCCCCAGAAGGGAGGGAGGGGCACTTCGTTCCCCTGGAACTCCTTCTCGTACTTCTTCACCCGATCCTCCAGCGTCTTCCGGTCGGGCAGGGGTTCGCTCTGGTGCGATGCCCAGGCGCCGATCTGGCTTCCGCGGGCCCGGGAGTGGAAGTACGCCTCCGACTCCGCCTGGCTGATCCTGGCCACCGTCCCCTCCAGGCGGATCTGGCGCTGGAGGATGGCCCAGTGGAAGACCAGCGTGGCGTGGGGGTTGGCCTCCATTTCGGCCGCCTTCCGGCTCCCGTAGTTGGTGTAGAAGACCAGGCCGCGCTCGTCGTAGGCCTTGAGCAGCACGTACCTCACCGACGGCCTGCCGTCGGGGGTGGCGGTGCCCAGGGCGCAGGCCTCGGGCAGATAGATCCCGGCGCCGACGGCGTCCTTGTACCAGGTGTCGAAGAGGAAAAAGGGATCGGTGCCCGCGCTTTCCTCGGACAGACCTAGAAAGACGCCCTTTCCGGCGGTGAAGAAGGCGCGAAGGGTGGGCCAGAGGGACATTCGGCAGGATGGTCCTTGAGACAGGGGGCTCGGTTTTCGTCCACAACGGATTCGGAAGATCCCGTGTCTTGAAAGAGGGGGCAAGTGGGGGCTGTTGCGCCGAGGTCCCCGGCCCCCGACGTTCAACGGGCTCTGGGAGGTGAAGATCCTCCGAAAGCGTCCGACGCCGCCCCACACCCGGGACACGACTCCGAACACACCATCCCTTCGAAGGCACCGATCATGCGCTCAGCCACGCTTCGTCTGTTCTGCCTCAGCCCCGTCCTCTTCCTCCTCCTGGCCTGCGGCTCCGAAACCGCCGGTGAGCCCACCGAGGCCGAGATCCAGGCCAGGGCCGACTCCATCCACGACGCTGTCATCACCATCGACACCCACAACGACATCCTGGGCAACTGGGGATCGGAAGAGGTCGATCCCTGCACCGGCACGGACCTGCGGGTGGACATTCCCAAGATGGTGGCCGGGGGGCTGGACATGACCTTTCCCGCCGTCTTCGTGGGCCAGGGACCCCGGACGCCGGAAGGGCACGCCGCCGTCAAGGAGGCGGCGCTGGATAAGTTCGACGCCATCCACCGGGTTGCGGAGGAGATGTGTCCCGAGGCCGTGGGGATCGCCTACCGGGCCGATGACGTGGCACGGATCCTCGGGGAAGGGAAGCGGGTCTACGGCATCGGCATCGAGAACGGGTACGCCGTGGGCCACGACCTCTCCAACGTGGAGGAGTACTACGACCTGGGCACCCGCTACATCACCCTGACCCACTCGGGCCACAACGACATCGGCGACTCCTCCACACCCCGCTCGGGTCCCGAGGAGGAGTTCGGGGGCCTCTCGGAGTTCGGAGAAGAAGTGGTGAGGGAGATGAACCGCCTGGGGATCATCATCGACATCTCCCACGTGTCGGACAACACGGCCCGGGACGTCTACGCCCTCACCCGGGCGCCGGTCATCGCCTCCCACTCCGGGGCCCGGGCCCTGGCCGACGTGGCCCGGAACCTGAACGACGAGCTCCTGCAGATGTTGAAGGAGAACGGCGGCACCATCCAGGTCGTGGCTCTGGACAGCTACCTCATGGAGGATTCCCCGGGGAAGGTGGCGGCCATGGACTCCCTCCGGCAGGCCATGGGCCTCACCAGCTACGATGCCTACCGGTCCTGGCCCGAGAAGAAGCAGGAGGAGTACCGGACCGCCGTGGAAGAGCTGGAGGCTCAGTGGCCCGGCGCCGACGTCAACACCTTCGTGGACCACATCGATTACGTGGTAGACCTCATCGGCATCGAACACGTGGGCGTGGGGACGGACTTCGACGGCGGCGGGGGGATCCCCGGGTTCAACGACGCCAGCGAGGCGCCGAACGTGACCCTGGAGCTGGTCCGCCGGGGCTACACCGACGAGGAGATCGCCCGGATCTGGGGCGGCAACTTCCTGCGGGTGTGGCGGGATGTGGAACGGGTGGCGGAGGAGATGCAGGCCGGAGGCTGACGCTTCAGCCCCGGGCTCCGCAGCCACCGCTCCGGGCGTCAGCTCCCGGGTCGGGGACGCTTCGCCCGTCGGCGCTACGCCCCCGTGCGCCGGCTCTTTGCCTCCCTCAGTCCGAGGTGCTCTCGAAGGGGAGGATGTAGTAGCGGATGTTGTTACGGGTGACCACGGTAAACTCGTCGTGGGCCATGGCCTCCAGCTCCCGCAGAAGGGGCCGGCGCATGTCCCGCTTGGGCCGGGCCCGGAACTGGATCATCTCCACGCCCCAGGGGGACGCCCGAGCCCTGACCCGGGCCACACGGTAGTCCGCCACCTCGGTTTCGAAGCTGAATCCCCCGGGGAGGTAGGGCTCCAGCTCCGGAGGCACGGTTCCCCACGGGGACCACCGAACCCGGGTTCCGCCGTCGGCCAGGTAGTTGTGGTAAGCCACCCGCACGACGTCCCGGTCTCCCAGAATGTCTGCGGCGTGGGCCTTGTAGATGGCCCGGGCCAGGCTCGGGACGGCGATTCCCGCCAGTATGCCCAGCATGGCCATGACGATGAGGAGCTCGATGAGGGTGAATCCCCGGCGCCGGCGGTGGTAGGAAAGGGTCATCGTCGCATCTCCCCGGCCTGCCTGCCCTCGAAGGCTTCCTTGAAAGGCGCCAGCTCCTCCGCGGAGCGGTAGCGGAGCTCGACACCGGATCCTCTGGCCACCAGCGTGTAGCTCCCGTTCTCCCTCACGTAGGAGAGCCCTTCTTCATCCATCCCCACCTCTTCCAGGCTCGCGGGGTAGGCCCCCGTGGCCTCGAACTCTGCGTCCAGGGTCAGGGCCGTGAGGTAGATGGCGGTTTCCAGGTAGGCCTCCTCCATCTCCGCCGAGACCCTCCCCATCCGGCTGAAGTAGTAGATGTTCCATGCCGCCACTCCGGCCAGGAGCACGAAAAGCACGATGAGAAGAGGCTTCTTGAAGCTCCGGGTCCTGGGCGCCTTGGCCATGGCCTGGGCATCGTAATGAGCCAGCACGTGGTCCGAAGCGTCTGCCACGAGGCTGTTGAAGTCCTTGTCGCTCTCGGGCCGGGGCCCGGGCCGATTCTCGGTCACGTGGATTGCCCTCCGGGAAATGAAGGGTGATTTCGCCGGCAGCCACTCCAAACGGATACCGCCGGTCGCCCACCCCTCTCAGTATCGGCGGGAAAGAGCGGGTCGTAAAGGATGGAATAGAGGGAGCCGCGCCCCCCCTTCGCAACACTCTTAGGACCTGGAATCCAGCCGCCTGAGCCCCGCAGCCTTCGCCGCCGCCAGGGCGGCCCGGTACTCCTCCATGCCCAGGGGGCGGTCCAGCTCGGGAAAAGTGTCCGGTCCCACCTTCCCGCCGGGCCGGTACTGGGCCATGACGTTCACGTAGGTCTCGGGGCCCAGCTCCCGGGCGATCCACTCCAGAATCGACCGGCTCTCTTCCGGGAGACCGGGCATCACCAGGTGCCGGATGAGGACTCCTCGCCTGGCCAGGCCGGCATCGTCGATCTGGAGGAACCTCACCTGCCGGTGCATCTCCAGGAGAGCCGCCTTCGCCGCCTCCGGGTAGTCTCTGGCCCGGAGGTAGCGCCGGCTCAGCTCCGGGTCGAAGAGCTTCACGTCGGGCATGTAGATGTCCACGATCCCGTCCAGGAGGACCAGGCTCTCCAGGGCGTCGTAGGCGCTGGTGTTGTAGACGATGGGGAGCCGAAGCCCCCTCTCCACTGCCGGGACCAGGGCTTCCAGGAGCTGGGGCACGACGTGCTCGGGCGTGACGAAGTTGATGTTGTGGCACCCCTGCTTCTGGAGGGCCAGCATCATCCCGGCCAGATCCTCCGGCGAGACCCCCGGCGTGCCGGTGTGCTTGCCGGTCCGGGGATCTTCCCGTGGCGGCCCGGGGGTGAGGCTCTGGCTGATGTCGAAGTTCTGGCAGAAGACACACCGGAGGTTGCAGTGCCCGAAGAAGATGGTCCCGGAGCCGTTCCACCCCCTCAGGCAGTCTTCTTCCCCCATGTGGGGAAAGGCGCTGGTGACCACGGCGTGGCGCCCGGTCATGCAGGCGGCCCACCGGTTTTCCAGCCTGTTCACCTTGCAGTCCCGGGGGCAGGCGGTGCACGACTCCAGGGAAGCCACGGCCCGTTCGGCCCGGGACCGGAGCGCCGGGAGCCCGAGCTTCAGGTAGGCCGGGGTGAAGTCCGCAGGGGCGCCGGGTGCCTTCATTCCCTGAAGTTGGCCAGACGCACGGGCTGTCTCCTGGGACCCCAATCCCCCGGGGACTCCTCGAAGACTCCCGCCAGGGGGGTCCCACACGCGTTGCAGGCGCCTTCCTCGGTGAGGTTCCACTCCAGGAGGGTGTACCAGTTTCGGCCGATGAGGAGCTGGCCGCACCGGTGGCAGTAGGTGCTGGATCCGGCCTTGTCGTGGACGTTGCCCACGTAGGCGTAGCGCACCCCGTTGGATTGGGCGATCTCCCGGGCCCGAGCCAGGGTGGCGGGCGGGGTGGCAGGTACGTCTCTGAGCTTCCAGTCGGGGTGGAAGGCCGAGAAGTGCATGGGCACGTCGGGGCCCAGGTTCTCCACCACCCAGCCCGTCATCTCCTGGAGGTCCGCCTCGGCGTCGTTCCAGCCCGGGATGACCAGGGTCGTGAGTTCCACCCAGACGTCCGTCTCGTTGCAGACGTAGCGGAGGGTGTCCAGGACCGGATCCAGGTGACCTGCCGCAAGCTTCCGGTAGAAGTCCTCGGAGACGGCCTTGAAGTCGATGTTGGCCGCGTCCATGTGCTCGTAGAACTCCACCCGGGGCTCTGGCATCACGTAGCCGGCCGTCACCGCCACCGAGAGGATTCCCTCCTCCCGGCAGGCCCGGGCCACGTCCACGGCATACTCATGGAAGACCACCGGGTCGTTGTAGGTATAGGCCACGCTCCGGCACTCCAGGGACCTGGCGGCCCGGGCGATGGTCTCCGGCGAGGCCCGGTCCATGAGCCGGTCCATCTCCCTGGACTTGGAGATGTCCCAGTTCTGGCAGAATTTGCAGGTCAGGTTGCATCCCGCCGTCCCGAAGGAGAGGACGGGGGTACCGGGGAGGAAGTGGTTCAGAGGCTTCTTTTCGATGGGATCGATGCAGTAGCCCGAGGACCGGCCGTAGGTGGTGAGGACCATCGTACCACCCTCGTTGGCCCGGACGAAGCACATGCCCCGTTGCCCCTCACGCAGTCGGCACAGGCGGGGACACAGGTCGCACTGGAGGCGACCGTCGTCCATCTCGTGCCAGTAGCGAGCGGGAAAATCATCCATAGTCGAACCTGCCTCGCCTGAACATCCTGAATCAACCCTCCCGGACCTTCTCCATGGCCTCCCGGGCATCCTCCAGGATGTCCGTCATCTCCCGGAGGGCCTCGGGGCCGACGCCCCAGGCGAAGGCCCCCTCGAAGGTGGTCTGGGCCAGACGGGAGAAGGCCGCCGAGAGCTCCCGGGTGTCCCGGCCCAGGAACCGGTCGGCGAAGGCCTCCACCCGCTGAAAGATCTCATCCACCAGGTCCACGTTGTCCTCCAGGTGCTTCTCCCCCTCCCCGGTGATCTCGTAGACCTTCTTCCCCTCCGTCTCACGGGCCCGGAGGAGCCCCTCGTCTTCCAGCATCTGGAGCGTCGGGTAGACGGAGCCGGGGCTGGGCTTGTAGCAGCCCCCGGACTCCTCCTCCAGCGCCTGCATCACCTCGTAGCCGTGCATGGGTTTTTCGGAGATGAGGCGGAGGATGACGAACTTCAGGTCCCCCCGCTCGAAGATCCGCCACCGAAAGCGCCGCCCGCCCCGGCCGGCCCAGGCGCCGAATCCGAAGTCTCCCCAGCAATCCTTGTCCATCATGTCTCGGTTTCTCCCAGGGAAGAGGGTCTACGGGCGAGGCTCTTGCCGATATATCGCCCGATATGTCGTACGATAGGTCGACTGGCCCGGATCATCAAGGTCTTCCCGCCTCGGCACAGGCGGCGAAAGCGAGTGTAGACGGGGCCGAGGCCTTTCGGCCGCACCTGGCCGAGGGAAGCTACGGACCGGATGGGGCGGGAGGCCTCCTGGTCATGATGAGCTCGGCCATGGGGAGCATCTCCGGAATCGACCGGGGTGGGGACTACGCCTACCGGTCCAGCAAGGCGGCCATGAATGCCCTCACTCGTTCCCTGTCGGTGGACCTGAAGGAGCGGGGGATTCCCGTGGTGGCCCTTCACCCCGGCTGGGTCCGGACGGACATGGGGGGCTCCCATGCCCGCCTCTCCGTGGAGGAGAGCGTGCGGATGATGCGGGAGGTTCTGGCCGAAGTGGGCTTCGACGACACGGGGCGCTTCCTCCGCTTCGACGGCGGGGAGCAGCCCTGGTAGCTCTTTTCCAACTCTCGGGGAGGTTCGTGCGTCCAAAGAGATAGGCCGGAGGATGCGGGGAGAGGAGGAGAGGCAACACCCTTTTTTGAACGGGCTTCCTCAGGCGGCTCCCGGCGAGGGGCCATGACGCCTTCCCCCTTGAATCTCTTCGGCGCGCCTCCCCGTAGAGGCTAACAACCCAACACCTTTGGTCTGTTCCCAGGAGTGGAACCATGAAAGCCGTCATTGCCCTTTCCGGACTGGCCGGGTTCGTTCTCTTCGGTCCCCCCACCATCCGACAGTTCACCCATCACCCCGCCCACGATCACGTTACCATCCACGTCCAGGAGGCCGTCAGAGCCGCCGAGGAAGCCCGGGTCCATGCCGATGTCCGGGTTCGGGAGGCCGGGAGGGCGGCGGAGGAAGCCCGTGTCCGGGCCGAGGTCCGGGTCCGGGAAGCCGAGGGGATCGGCGAGCAGGTGGAGATGCGGGTGGCCGCCAACCTGGACCAGAGCCGGTGTCGCTACGAGGCGGACCGGGGCTTCGAGGTGGCCGTGGGCTCGGGCGTGGAGCTCGAGCTCCTGGCCGGTTCCGGATCTCTGGAGATCGTGGGCGTAGAGGGGTTGAACGAGGTGAGGGCGACGGCCCGGGCCTGCGCTTCCCACGAAGAGTTCCTCGACGACCTCCAGCTCACGGCTGAGGAGCGGGGGTCGGTCCTCGTCGTGGAGACCCATTACCCCCGAGCCACGGGCGGGTGGGGATGGGGTCGGCGGTACGCCCGCCTGGACCTGAGGGTGGAGGTTCCCCGGGGGATGGTCGGGGACATCCAGGACGGGAGCGGAGAGGCGTTCTTCGAGAACCTGGGCTCCCTCAGGGTGGAGGACGGCTCCGGTGAGATGGCCTTTCACAACATCATGGGCGACCTGACGGTGGACGACGGGTCCGGAGAGATGGAGATCGACGGCGTCCGGGGGTTCGTGAGCCTGGTGGACGGTTCCGGTGAGATCCGGCTCCAGTCCGTGGACGGCGACGTGGAGATCGACGACGGCTCCGGGGAGATCGAGATCCGGGGCGTAGGGGGCGAGGTCACCCTGGAGGACAGCTCCGGCGAGATCGACGTGGAAGACGTGGCCATGAGCGTCACGGTCCTCAGGGACAGCTCCGGCAGCATCAGCGTGGACGGCGTGGGCGGCAACTTCGTGGTGGAGCGGGACGGGAGCGGTAGCATCCGGCACCGCGACGTCCAGGGCACCGTGGACATTCCCAGGCGTGGAGGGCAGGGGTAGGATCCGTTCCTGAAGCCGGCCTCGCTCGAGACCTTTTGCTTGGGGTCGGGGCGAAGAGGGAAAGCGGCCCCGGGGCATCGTCCCGGGGCCGCTTTGCTCAGCCGCCTGAACGGCCCTCGTGAACGGCCCTCGACTTTCGCTTTCTCCTTCCGGCCTTTACTCTATCGTCCACCAAAGCGTTACGAACCCCGGCCGCATCGTCCTGGCGGGCGATGTTCGGGGGCCCCCTGAGGGGGGTGGGAGTCGGCTCCACGGCCCGGACCGGTGCCGGCGCGAGGAGTGGCTCCGCGGAGGAGATGGTCGATCCAGGCTCCTCCAGCGTCAGGCCGTGAACCCTGGCGTGGAAGGGCGGCCCCGGGGCCTGTTTTCCGGGGTCGTTTTTCTTTGTACTCTCACCCGTACCGCCTTGCCGAGCGCCCTCGGCGCGCCCCACCCGCCGGCACACCGGCAGGCCGTGCCCCGGCGGCCGATTCCAGAGCCATCCGCCCCAGCCAGGAGCCTCCCCATGTCCGAAACCACCCTCCGGTACCTTTCCCGCGACGACGTCGAGTCCCTTGACATTCCCATGAAGGAGGTGATCGACGCCGTGGAGAAGGCCATCAGGGAAAAGGGGGAGGGGACGGCGGAGATGCCCCCCAAGCCCGGCGTCCATCCCCGTCCCGATGCCTTCATCCATGCCATGCCCGCCTACCTCGGCGGACTCGGGGCTGCCGGGCTCAAGTGGGTGTCGGGGTTCCCCCGGAATCCCGAGCGGGGCCTCCCCTACATCAGCGGGCTCTTCGTTTTGAACGATGCGGAGACGGGCCTTCCCCTCTCGGTCATGGACTGCACCTGGATCACCGGGGTGCGGACGGGGGCCGCTACGGCCGTGGCTGCCCGGTACCTGGCCCGTTCCGAGTCCGCCACGGCGGGGATCGTGGCGTGCGGGCTCCAGGGACGGACCAACCTGGAGGCTCTGGCCTGCCTCTTTCCCCTGGAGCGGGTCCACGCCTACGACATCGACGGGGGGGTGGCCCGAAGCTTCGCCGATGAGATGGGCCGGAAGCTGGGGATCGAGGTGGTCCCGGTGAAGAGCGCCGAGGAAGCGGTGAGGGAGATGGATCTGGTGGTGACCAGCGGGCCCATCCTCCAGGACCCGGACCCGGCTATCCCCGCCGGGTGGCTTTCCGAGGGGAGCTTCGCCTGCCCCCTGGACTTCGACTCCTACTGGCAGGGCGAGGCCTTCGCCGAGATGGACCGCCTGGCCACCGACGATCTGGCTCAGCTCGCCTACTACCGCACGGTGGGTTACTTCGGGCAGACTCCGGAGCCCTACGCGGACCTTGGCGAGATCGTAGCGGGGCTGAAGCCGGGGAGGGAATCGGACGGGGAACGCACCATGAGCGTGAACCTGGGTCTGGCCATCGAGGACGTGGCCACGGCGGAGCTCATCTACCAGAAAGCGCTGAAGGGAGGGGTGGGGGTGGATCTCCCTCTTTGAGCCGGGACGAGGGGTTCGGAGGCTCCTCTCCGGCCAGGAGGGCGTTCCGGATCTCCCCCGCCCTCTGCTGATAGAAGACGTCGACGGCGTGGCGGGCCGGTCGGGACAGGACGTGTTCCATCTCTTCCAGCGCCTCGGCCCACCGTTGGGTGGAGAGATAGAGGATGCCCAGCTCCAGGTGGTGGATGAGGACTGCGGGCTGAAGCTCCTCGGCCCTGCGCAGGTGGGACTCGGCCTCTTCCCACGAGGCTTCCCCCAGGACGTTGCCTCCCAGGACCCGGCGAGCCAGGAACCGGGAGAATCCGTTCAGCCGCATGCTCCCGGCGTACAGCCGGCCCAGGATGTGATGGGCGCTGGCGTGCAGGGAATCCCGGCGGAGGATGTCCAGCGCGAGGGTCCCGACCTCCTGGGCCAGCCTGATCCTCTCCCTCTGCCCTACGTGATCGACCTGCAGACCCATTGCTACCGCGGTGAGGTGAAGGCCCTCCAGCCCCTTCGGGTCCAGGGCCGTGGCCTCCCGTGCCAACTCCTCGGCATTCATGAAGTGGGCCAACCGGGCATCGTCTGCCCGGGAGAGGATGCCCAGGCGGGCCTCTCGCCGGGACTTGCGGTAGAGGGCGTCCAGGGCTCGAAGGGTGGAGCCTCCCGGAGGCGAGCTTCGCCCCATGTCCGCGGAACCGGACGGGGGAGACGACCCCTCCCCACCCCTCTGGCCGAGGAGGGGAAGGGGGTAGAGGAGGACCGCGGCACCCAGGAGGAGGCGCATGGCCAGAGAGCGGATTCCCGGTCGGGGGATCATGGTTCCCAATCTCTCCCGGGCAGGTGGAGATTTCGCGGCGGAGACGTAACAGGCCCTTCCCGGCTCGGTACCGATTCGGAGGGACCGGTGGAGGCGAAACCTTGCGGTCCGGGGCTTCCGGCCATATTTTAGGCTAGCCTAAAGATTAGGATTTCGACACCCCATGAGCAACCCGGTACTCGCCCTAGTCGTCTTCGGACTCCTGACCCTGGTCCTGGCCCTCCTGTTCTGGCCGGGGCGGGGCCTGTACGCGCGTTTTTCCCGCTTCCTGGAGGCCACGGAGCGGGTGAGGCTGGAGGACGCCCTCAAGCACATGTACAAGTGCGAATATGCAGACCGGCCCTGCTCCCTAAACTCCATGGCCGGGGCCGTGGGAGTGAAGAAAGGTCGGGCCATGGAGCTTCTGGCCCGGGTGGAGGAGATGGGGCTGGCCCGGGCCGAGGGGGACGTCCTGGCCCTCACGGAGAGGGGACGGGAGTACGCCCTCCACATCGTCCGCACCCACCGGCTCCTGGAGCGGTACCTCGCCGATCGCACGGGCGTCCATCCGGCGGACTGGCACGAAGAGGCCGAGCGCCGGGAGCACACTTTCACGCCGGAGGACCGGGAATCCCTGGCAGCCCGCCTGAACCACCCCCTCTACGATCCCCACGGGGATCCCATCCCCACGGCCAGCGGTGAGCTTCCTCCCCTCACCGGCGTGCCCCTTACGGCGCTGGAGCCGGGTTCGGCGGGAACCATCGTCCACCTGGGCGACGAGCCCAGGGAGATCTTCCAGGCTCTCACGAACGAAGGACTGAGCCCGCTCATGCCGGTGCGGATGCTGGAGACGGCGGAAGGGAAGGTCCGCTTCGAGGCAGGTGGAAGCAGGAAAGTCCTTCCGACCGTGGTGGCCCGCCACGTCACGGTGGATCCCCTCTCCGACGTGGAGTTGGAAGAGGACGGACCGACCATGGCCGACCTCCGGGAGGGGGAGGAGGCCCGGGTCCGGAGCATCCATCCCGGGCTTCAGGGTCCCCAGCGGCGTCGTCTCCTGGACCTGGGTCTGGTGCCCGGAACCGTGGTGGAGGCCGAGTTGGAGAGTTCGGGGGGTGATCCGGTGGCCTACCGCATCCGGGGCGCCCTCATCGCCCTCCGGGAGGACCAGGCCCGCTGGGTGCGGGTGGAGCGGGGCGGGAGCTGAGCGTGCCTTCGACCGCCACCCCCCTTCGTCAGTCCAGCCCCCACCGGGGGGAGGAGCTCGTCCAGCTGGGCCTCCGGTCCGGCCGGTGGGACTTCCTGGTGGCCCTTGCCGGAAACCCCAACACGGGAAAGAGCACGGTCTTCAACGCCCTCACGGGGCTCCGGCAGCACACGGGGAACTGGCCGGGAAAGACGGTGGCCCGTGCCGAGGGCGTCTTCGGGTACGAGGGCGACCGGATCAAGGTGGTGGACCTCCCGGGGACCTACTCCCTTCAGGCCGGAAGCACCGACGAGGAGGTGGCCCGGGACTTCATCCTCTTCGGTCGCCCCGACGTGACGGTAGTGGTGGTGGACGCCACCCGGCTGGAGCGGAACCTGAACCTGGTGCTCCAGATCCTGGAGATCACCTCGAAGGTCGTGGTGTGCCTGAACCTCACCGACGAGGCCCGGCGCCACGGGATCGCCGTGGACGACGAGGCCCTGGAGGGGGAGCTGGGGGTGCCGGTGATCTCCACCGTGGCCCGGGAACGGAAGGGGATCGGGCGGCTCCTGAAGACCATCCACGAGCTGGCGGGGGGGACCATCGAGACGCGGCCCCGGCGGGTGCGTGAGCTGCCCCGAGACCTCCAGTCGGCCCTGGAGGAGCTGATCCCGGCGGTGGAGGAGACGTACCCGCGGATCCCCAACGCCCGCTGGGTGGCCCTCCGCCTTCTGAATGCCGACGAGAGCGTGGAAAAGGCCGTCCGCTCGGGAGAGCTGGGCGCCGATCCGGCGGATGGGCCCGGCAGAGACGGAAGCGGTCCCCGGGAGGCGGCCCGGGCTCCTTCGCCGTCCGCCGCAGGCGAGGCTCTTCTCCAGCGGGCCACGGCCCTCCGGTGGACGCTGAGCCCCGAGTTCCACGACCGGCTCATGGAGAGCCTCTACACCGAGGCCCAGTCCATTGCCGAGGCCTCCCTCTCCCGGGGGCTGGAACGGGTCAAGTTCGAATTCGACCGCAAGCTGGATCGGGTCCTCACCAGCCGGCGCTTCGGCATCCCCGTCATGCTCCTCATCCTGGCCGGGATCTTCTGGCTCACCATCGAGGGGGCCAACGTCCCTTCGGCCTTCCTGGCCTCCGTCCTCATCGACCAGGTTCACCCCTTCCTGGTGGGGTTGGGAGAGAGCCTCTCCCTTCCCTGGTGGCTGAACGGGATCCTTTTCGACGGGATGTACCTGGCCACGGCCTGGGTGGTCAGCGTCATGCTCCCGCCCATGGCCATCTTCTTTCCCCTCTTCACCCTCCTGGAGGATTTCGGGTACCTGCCCAGGGTGGCCTTCAACCTGGATTCCCTCTTCCGGCGAACCGGCGCCCACGGCAAGCAGGCCCTGACCATGTGCATGGGGTTCGGGTGCAATGCCGCCGGGGTGGTCTCCACCCGCATCATCGACAGCCCCCGGGAGCGTCTCATCGCCATCATCACCAACAATTTTTCCCTCTGTAACGGCCGGTGGCCTACCCAGATCCTCATCGCCTCCATCTTCCTGGCCGCCCTGGCTCCGGCCCACTGGGCCGGGCTCCTCTCGGCGGCGGCGGTGGTGGCGGTGGCCCTCCTGGGGGTGTTCTTCATGTTCCTCACGTCGTGGCTCCTCTCCCGGAGCCTCCTCAAGGGAGAGGCCACCACCTTCAGCCTGGAGCTTCCACCCTACCGGCCTCCCAGGGTGCTTCAGACCCTCTACACCTCCCTCATCGACCGGACCCTCATCGTATTATGGAGGGCGGTAGTCTTCGCACTTCCCGCCGGGGCGGTGATCTGGGTGATCTCGAACATCCCGGTGGGAGACCAGAGCCTTGCCGGGCTCATCATCGACTGGCTGGATCCCTTCGGGCTCCTGCTGGGGCTCAACGGGGTGATCCTCCTGGCGTACGTGGTGGCCATACCCGCCAACGAGATCGTGATTCCCACCGTCCTCATGCTCACCGTGTTGGTGGGGGGCGTGTCGGGGGTGGGGGCCGGGGCCGGGGTCATGTTCGAGCTGGACTCGACGGCTCAGGTGGGGGAGCTTCTTCGCGCCGCCGGGTGGACCACCCTCACCGGGCTGAACCTCATGCTCTTCAGCCTCCTCCATAATCCCTGCTCCACCACCCTCTACACGATCTACAGGGAGACCCGGAGCTGGAAGTGGACGGCGGTCTCGGCCCTCCTTCCCCTCGCTCTGGGGTTCGCCGTAGTCTTCGTGGTGGCTCAGCTCTGGCGGTTGATGGCGTAAGAGGGGTTTTTCACCCGAGCGCCCGTTCAAGCGCCCCTTCAAAAGGGAGACACTCCATGGCCCCCCTGGAAACGGAAACCAAGCTCCTGGTCAGCCCCGGGGACTACCGGCAGGTCCTGGAGGCAGGAACCCTCCTGGAGTGCACGGACCAGCTCAACATCTATCTCCACGACCCGGCCCGGGTGGGGGAGCGAGGAGAGACCTTCCGGGTCCGGTTCGAAACGGACCGGGTCCCGGTGGCCACGCTGAAGCTCCCGGCGGGGTGGGAGGGAGAGATGCGCCGGATGGTGGAGATGGAGCGTCCCCTCTCGGAGATGGGGCCCGAGTTCCATCCCCGTCCCCGGCGCTGGGTCGACCTACGGCTCGACGGGCCCGAGGGGTTCGTGGAGCACTTCCGGGACCGGGGCATCACGCGCCTGAGACGGCTGGGTTGGATGCGGAACCGGCGCTGTCGGCTGGAACTTCCCCCCCAGGGGATCATCGAGCTGGACCGCTACCGCCTTCCCGGCGGAGAGGTGATCCACGAGGTGGAGATCGAGCACCCCGAGGAGGCCGTCCACCACCGGCTGGTGGAGCGGGTGAGGGCTCTGGCCCCCTCCGCGGAGGTCACTCGAATGGGGAAGTTCTCGAGGTTTCTCCGGGCCCTCGGACTGCC
>CAYXGM010000028.1:0-47499 GCA_964464555.1 uncultured Gemmatimonadaceae bacterium
GCGGCGATCAGCTCCACCCCAGGGCCCACCGCTCCCCTTCCAGCTCCCGGATGCCTGTCACGTCCTGGCTCACCTCCAGGCAGCCCTTGTAGGCGCCCTCTGCATCGCCGGCACTCGGAGTTTGTTCAGAAGTTGCCGATGCGCCGAGCGAAGCGAGGCGTGTTCTCCGGAGCGAGCGTAGCGAGCGGAGGCGGCAACTTTTTGTTAAGCCTGGTCCGCATCTGTCGGGCCCAAACACCCCTTTGATCCCACGATCATTCGAGTCACCTGGAGCTTGACTCAAATCGTCTGACATTGTACAGTAACCTTGTACATATGCTCAGGACCTGTGGAGGGAGCATGGCAACTCGAGCCACCTATAGCCGCGCCCGCGCGAATTTCGCCAAAATCTGGAACGAGGTAGAGAACAGCCGGGAACCGGCCATCCTGGAACGCCGCGGCCATGAATCCATGGCCCTCCTTCCAGCCGACGAACTCTCCAGCCTTCAGGAGACTGCACACCTTCTCCGGTCTCCTACGAATGCCGCCCGACTCCTCGCAGCTCTCGCTCGTTCCCAGGGCAGGGAGGTGCCCGCTGTCGACCTCGACACCCTCATGGAGGAACTGGGCCTTTCCGACTGAGGGGCTTTCGCGATGCCACCGAGGGGCGAGGAAACGGGGCGGACGAGAAAGAAACATCGAGTCACCATCATTCAGGACGAATGCATGGAGGACTTGGAGCATTGGGTAGCCACCGATAGGAAGACTGCCCTTCGAGTTCTCAAGTTGATGAAGGATACAAGGCGAGACCCGTTTCGAGGAATTGGAAAGCCCGAACCGTTGAAGCACCTTGGACCCGACATCTGGTCTCGGAGAATCACAGCCCGGGACCGACTGGTCTATCGCGTTGGGGATGACTTTGTCGACTTCCTGCAAGCACGCTACCACTACTAAATCCCTTCTGGTCCGTTCTGGAGACGCATCTCCTGCCCGAGCAACCGAGCATCCTCACGGATAGGGTAGTCTTCCACGAGTTGCAGAATGGGGGTCCCACGGGTAATCGAAGGCATGGTCCGTCTCCTCCTCAGGTCTTCCCGGGTACCCCTGGGGGATGGCCGGCGTCCGGCTCCGCGGATGTGACGGCTGTCACAAACGGCTCGGGATCCCGGCCAGGTCATCTTTCGGTCCTCGGGAACGAGTCTCATCTTGTTGGCCACCCCTGTTCCACCCGGCCATGACCTGCGGAGGATGGTCCCGTTGTCCAGAATCACCGATTTTCAGCTCAGGAGTGTCTCCTTCTTCCGGGAACTCTCTCCCGAGACCCTGGAGCTGGTGGCCGAACGCATGATCCGTCGGACCGTTCCCGAAGACTCCATCCTCTTCCGAAAGGGGGAGGCGGCCCGGGGGGTGTACATCCTGGTGAAGGGCCGTGTCGAGATCTACCGCTCGACTTCGGACGGACGTGAGCAGGTCCTCCACTCCGAAACGCCGGTCCAGAGTGTGGCCGAGCTCCCGGTGTTCGACGGAGGCGAGTACCCGGCCTCGGCCCGGACCGCCGAGGACTCCGAGCTCTACTTTCTCTCTCTCACCGACTTCCAACGCCTCTACCGGGAGCATCCAGAGATTGCCGATGCGGTCATCCGAAATCTCGGCATCCGACTCCGGAAGCTGGTCGGCGTGGTGGAGAAGATCTCTCTCCGGAGTGTCCCGGGACGGGTGGCCAAGAGCCTTCTGGAAGTAGCCGAGAAACAAGCCAGCCTCGAAGATGGAGGGACCTTTCGCCTCCCCCGGACCCAGACCGAGATGGCCCACGAGCTGGCCACGAGCCGGGAGAGCGTGGCCCGGGCCCTGAGCGCCATGCGGAAAGACGGCATCATCACCACCGATGGATCGAAGGTCACCATCCTCTCCCTGCGTCGCCTGGAAGACACCGCCCGCGGAGAGTAGCACGGGGCAGCGTGACCTGCGTCACAGCGCAAGTGGTCCATCCCCCGGCATCTTGTCGGGAAAGCGTTTCTCTCCCATTCCACGACAGGGAACGACCCATGCCCAACCCCCAGACCGCCACCGCGGGCCTCCGGGACGAGCACCGGTGGATCCTCGAGGTGGCCGGCGTTTTGGAGACGATCCTGGACCGGGAACCCGACGAGGGCCTGAACCTGGATGCCATGGACGACTGCGTCTCCTTCATCCGCCTCTTCGCCGACGCCTGCCACCATGGCCAGGAGGAGGACCTCCTCTTTCCAGAGCTCCAGGCCCGAGGCATGCCCAGGGAGGCGGGGCCCCTGGCCGTCATGCTCCAGGAGCACGAGATGGGGCGGGCCTACGCCCGCCAGATGGCGAAGTCCATTCCGGGAGCCCGCCAGGGCGAGACCGAGGCGCGCCGGATCCTGGTCAATGCCGCCCGGGGCTACATCAAGCTCATCCGGGGCCACATCACCAAGGAAGACAACGTCCTCTTCAATATGGCCGACCAGGCCGTCACGGGCCCGGCCTGCCAGAAGCTGTGTGAGGCCTACGACGTGGTGTGTCAGCGCCGCTTCGAGGGTATGACGAAGGGAGAGCTGGAGGAGCTGGCACGGGGCCTGATCGAGAAGTACGGAGGGTAGGTCCGGCTCGGACGATCCCGGCGGGGCACCGCCCGGCTTGTGGAGCCGCAGCCCGCCTGACGCGCCTCCCCCCCTTCCCATCAGCGGTTAGAAGGGTGTTGCGCTGCGCGCCCTCGGTGCTGGGGAGTTATTCCAGCGCGAACCCTTAAAGGAGCTTTTCCTAGAGGAGCTTTTCCATCAACCCGCCCAAACTTCCGAAGGCCTCCAGGATCTCCTTCGGCGCGATCCGCACGGGCGGCGGAGCCCGGAAGATCCGGTTCCGGTAGGCCGACAGGAGGAGCAAATCCCGCCGCTCCTTCTCGGAGAGGGTCACCTGGATCGCCTCGTGGGCCGTGACCCGGGAACGCTTGCAGGAAAAACGCCGGTCTTCCCAGCCCCGGTGGAGTCCCGGGGCCACGCAGTCCAGCTCTTCGTCGCTGAGGAGATCCAGAATCTCGGTGAACTGAAGAGAATTGGGGACGGTGACAGCATCCTCCAGCGTGTCCACCCCGGGTTCGGGGCGCTCGAGCTGAATGGCGATGGTGGCGGGAAACTCGTCCCTGATGGGGCTCAGCCGTTCGATGACCAGAATCTCGGCGGCCCTGAGACCCAGGTCCAGGGCCTCGCAGAGAGCGACGAGGTCCTCCTCCGCCCTTCCCATGGCCTCCCTGGCACCCTGCCAGAGCCGGTGGGCTTCCTCTTCGGGTCCAAGCTCGAATTCGTCGGGCAGATCATCGGTCATGGTCTCTCCCTGTCTCCCGGGTTCTTACGGGAACATGGCACTGCCGGCATCGGGTGCGCTCCGGGTGAGAGGTGCGGATCTCCTCCCTCGCCGCCGGGCCCGTGTGACACGCGGCGCAGTTCTCCCGCATGAAGATCTTGTGGGGGATGGTGGGAGGGGCTCCGGTGTAGAGGCGCCCCCCGGCCCTCATGTCCTGTTCGAGACCCTGGAACGCGTTGGCCACGAAGAGCTCGTTGGTGGTGACGAAGACGTGACACTGCCGGCACCGCTGCGCTGCCCCCTCTTCACGTGTGTCGTCGTGGGGAGAGGCGGGAGCAAACCCCAGGCCGGAGACGGAGATGCCGTCGGAATCGTGACAACCCGAGCAGGCCACGCCGAAGTTGTCGTGGGGGATGGTGGGAGGTGCGCCGTCGTAGAGCCGGCGTGCGGCCCGGACCGCAGCGCTGGATTTCAGCGCATCTTCAGTGCCGGGCACCGAATCCCACCGATGGTCCGAGCAGCCCGCGAAGAAGGGGATCAGGGAGAGGAGGAGGAGTCCGCGCATCACACCCTCTCCACACGGACTGCGCACTTCTTGAAGTCCGGCTCCTTGCTGATGTTGTCCATGGCGTCCAGCGTCAGGAGGTTGGCAAGGAGGCTCTGGTCGAAGAAGGGAATGAACACGGATCCCCTGGGGGGGCGCCCTCGTCCATCCACCTTCACATCCAACTCCAGGTCTCCCCTCCGGCTCACGACCCTGACCCGATCCCCCGACTTCACGCTCAACTCGGCCGCATCGGCTCGATTCAGTTCTACATACGCTTGGGGAACCGCCTGGTGGAGCTGCTTCACCCTACGGGTCATGGAGCCGGTGTGCCAGTGCTCCAGCACGCGGCCGGTACAGAGCCAGAAGGGGTACTTCTCGTCGGGAGCCTCCGCGGCGGGGTGGTAGGGCCGGAGCCAGAAGGCCGCCCGCTCCCCGTAGCCCTTGGCCTTGTAGAAATGGACCCCTTTGTCCTTCTCCACGTAGGGGTCGTAGCCGGCAGCGTACCGGTACCGGGTCTCTTTCCCGTCCACCACGGGCCAGAGCATCCCCCGGGTCTCCCTCAGTTGCTCGTAGGAAGCCAGGTCCTTTCCGATCCCCTGCCCGAAGCGCCGATACTCCTCGTACATGGGCTCGTGCCAATCCTCCTCGGGCCAGGGGAAGAGATGGCCCATGCCCATGCGCTTGGCCACCTGGATTACCTGCCAGGCGTCCTCTGTGGCCTCTCCCGGGGGATCCACGGCCTTTTCCCAGTGTTGGGTACGGCGCTCGGAATTCCCGAAGACGCCCTCCCGCTCCACCCATCCCGCCGAGGGAAGGATGAGGTCTGCGGCCTCGGTGGAGGGGGTGGGATAGATATCGCTGACGATGAGAAAGCGACCATCTCCCGGCTCCCGCTGGATGCGGCTCACGTTGGGCACGCTCACCCAGGGGTTCGTGGTCTGGACCCACATGACCTTCACGTCCCCCCGCATGAAGGCCCGAAACATGTCCATGGTGTGGTAGCCGGGGGTGGGGGGGATCGTTCCGGGCTCCAGCCCCCAGATCTCCTCGGCTTTCGCCCGGTGCTCCGGGTTGGTGACCACCAGGTCCGCGGGAAGCCGGTTCGCCAGCGTTCCCACCTCCCTGGCGGTGCCGCAAGCCGAGGGCTGCCCGGTGAGGCTGAAGGGGTTGGCGCCGGGACGGCCAATCTTCCCGGTAATGAGGTGGAGGTCGGTGATGAGGTTGTTCATCCACGTACCACGCACATGCTGGTTCACCCCCATGCACCAGAGGCTCACCGTGCGCCGCCCCTGGTCTCCGTACATCCCGGCCAGGGCGTGGATCTGTGCCTCCGGCACCCCGCTGATCTCGCTCACCCGGGCCGGAGTGTAGTCGGCCAGGAAGGCCTCCAGCTCCTCGAAGGAAGACTCCCGGGCCTGATCCCTGAAGAGGTAGTGCTCGGCCGGTCCGTCCCCGGACTCCAGCCCCAGTCCGTCCTCTCCCCAGGAGCCGTACCCGATCTTGTCCAGCTCCTCGATCCCCCGCCGAAAGACCACGTTCTCCCGCACGAAGGCCTCATCCACTTTCCCGGTGGCCACCAGCAGGTGAAGGATGCCGTTGGCCAGGGCCAGGTCCGTGTTGGGCCTGAACTCCACGTACATGTCGGCATAGTCGGTGGTTGGGGTGCTCCGGGTACCGATGTCCACGATGCGCACCCCCGGATTCTCCCGCTTGTTGGCCAGGATGCGGCTGAAGAGGACGGGGTGCATCTCGGCCATGTTGTTGCCCCAGAGGACGAAGTCATCGCCGGCCTCGAAGTCCTCGTAGCACCCCATGGGCTCGTCGGACTGGAACTGGGTCATGAAGCCGGTGACCGCCGAGGCCATGCACAGGCGGGCGTTGGGCTCCACGTTGTTCGACCGGAGCCCCCCCCGGAACCACTTGGTGACGGCGTACCCGTCGTGGACCCCCCACTGGCCCGAGCCGTAGAAAGCCACGGACTCGGGCCCTGCCTCATCCAGCGCCTCCTGGTACTTCCGGGCGATGAGGTCCAGGGCCTCGTCCCAGGAAATGCGGCTGAAGCCCCGCCCGTTCTCGTTCCGGAGCATGGGATGGAGGAGCCGGTCCTCCCCGTAGAGCATGGCGGGAAGGTGGTAGCCCTTCACGCACAGGAGCCCCCGGTTCACCGGACTGGCCTCGTCCCCTCTCACCGCCATGATGCGGCCGTCCTTTACCCCCACTTCCACCCCGCATCCGGTCCCGCAGTACCGGCAGGGAGCCTTGCTCCAGGCCAGGTCGGCATCCTGGATGGCGCCCTCCCCGGCGATGTGACGAGCAGCCTCTCGATCCCGACAGGAGAAAGCGGCGATGCCTGCGGTGCCGGCTCCGAGGGTCTCGAGAAACCTCCGTCGCTTCATGCTCATCTTCCTTACCCTCCCCGTCCGTATCGCTCTTCCATGGCCCTGCGAATGGCCTCCGCCTGCCCTTCGGCCCCCTCCTCGAACCAGACGTGCTCGGGCCGGGAGAGGATCTCGTCGATGACCCCGTCCACGGCCCGGGCAGCGGCCGGGTGCCCCGTGGCGTCAGCGTGGGCAGTCAGCTCCCGGGCCACGGGAATCAGCTCCATGTAGAACCGTTCGGCCACCTCGAACATCCCGTGCCAGTGGGTGTAGTCCGGCGCCATCATGGACGCCCCGTGACGGGCCCTCCGCCCCTCGTGGTGCCAGAGGTAGAACCAGATCCACTCCACCTCTTCGTCGAACTGGGTCGGGGTGATGAGCTCGTTGTCCCGGAGGGCGGCCATGATGGCCTGACCCGGTTTCGCGAACTTCTCGTTGTAGAGGACCACCAGGTCGTCGTACTGGGCGTAGAAGGCGTTGACGTAGTCATCGGTGTGGCAGTGGCTGCACACCTGCTTCATCCGGTCCCGCTTGTCCTGCCAGGAGTCCTCGATGAGGGTGCGGCGGAGGCGGGGATCGGTCTCGGTGACGATCTCGTGGTTGATGTCCGTGTCCATGGCCACGCTCACCGCCGGACGGTTGTTCCAGGAGATGCGCCGGCGAGGATCGTGGGTGATGCGCCCCCCGTTCCTCAGGTTCCCGGACATGTGGCAGGTGGCGCAGGTGGGCGCGGCGGCGTAGTCCTCGCCCAACACCCATGCCTCCGCGTCGAGGTTCATGTCATCCTTCAGGTCCCTGAAGGCCACCCCGTGCTTGGACTCCTCGTAGATCTCCTTCTGGGGATGATCCGGGCCCAGATGGCACTTGCCGCAGTTCTCGGGCTGCCGGGCCCTGCGGGGAGAAAAATCGTGGCGGCTGTGGCACGCCGAGCAGGAGCCCCTGGATCCGTCCAGGTTCAGTCGGCCGATCCCCGTATTCGGCCAGGTGGAGGGCGCCAGCCGGGGCTTCCTGTTCTCGTCCAGGGCGATGCGTGCCACCGCGTCGGCGTTGGTGGGGGTCCCGTCCTCGTCCGGCTCCAGCTCCTCCACCGTGATGACCCCACCGTCGGTGGCCACGAGCCCCACCCTGGCTCCATGGCACTGCTGGCACCCGGAGTTGGCGCTGGCGAAGCCGTTCACCATGTCCATGTCCGGCCGGCCCGGGGTGGGCGAATGGGGATTGAAGTCCATGCGCACCCCCTCCACCGTCTCGGCCAGGAAGTTGTCCAGGGAGGCCAGGATGTTGCCCCCGGCGGCGTGGTGGCTCTGGGCAAACTCCGCCGCCTCCTGATCGTGGCACCGGGAGCAGTCCATGGGGGTCACCACCGTGGCGATCTGGGCGCCGTGATGGAGGAATCCGTCGGGGTCGGTCTCCTCGGCCCGGTGGCAATCCCAGCAGGCCACTCCGCTCTCGGCATGCTTGCTCCCCGTCCAGTGGGTGACGATCCCCGGGTTTTCGTCGGTGTGACAGTCCACGCACTCCTCCGAGGCCGCCGGCACGGCGATGTGGGGTTCCCTGAGCCCTGCCTCCTCGGCCTTCCGGGCCGTTTCCATCCACTGCACGAAGACCAGCGTGAGGAGGAAGAGTCCCCCCAGGGACGCGATGACGATTCGTTTCGTTTCCAGGGTCATGGAATTGCCTCAGTGCTTTGCAACGGCTTCCCACACCGTCATGGCGATGATGGCCAGAGCGGCGGCGATGCCTACGTAGACGCTGGCTTCCTTGAAGCGCGTGTGCTTGCGGATGAGCCCGTCGATGAGGGGCCAGGCGAACATGACGAAGACCACGAAGCCCATGCTCAGGATCGCGGCCGTTCCACTGAAGAGCTTCAGCCAGCGGAACGCCACGTAGAAGAACCACTCGGGCTTGATGACCTCCGGCGTTTGGAGCGGGTCCGCTACGGGCCCCATGGTGGCCGGGAAAATGGTGGCCAGGGCGCTCAGGAGGATCATCAGCACCAGCCCGATCATGAGCTCGGTGTAGAGGTGATCCGGGAAGAAGTTGAAGGTCTTGGGAGCGCCGCCTTCTTCGTCCTCGAACTGAAACTCGGTGACCCCTTGCAGGCGGATGATGGTGATGTGCACGGCCACCAGGAGGGCGATGGTCGCGGGGAGGATGGCGGCGTGGAGCACGTAGAATCGGGAGAGGGTGGCCTGGTTGTAGCTCTCCCCTCCCAGCATCATGGCCTTCAGGAATCCCCCCACGAGGGGCGTCGCGTCAGCGATGTTCGCGCCGACGGTGGCTCCCCAGTAGCTGAGCTGTTCGAAGACGAGGCTGTATCCCGTGAACCCCGTCATGAGCGTGCAGATGAGGAGGCACATCCCCACGAACCAGTTGATCTCCCGGGGCCGCCGGTACGCCCCCGTGAAGAAGACCCGGATCTGGTGGAGGATCACCGCGGCGATCATGAGGGTGGCGGCCCACTTGTGCAGGCTCCGTATGAACCACCCGAAGGCCACTTCGTTGGTGATGTGCTCAACGGACTGGTACGCCGTGGAGGGTGAGGCCTCGTAATAGAAGGCCAGGAGGATGCCGGTGAAGATCTGGACGATGAAGAGGTAGGCAGGGGTGCCCCCCAGCGCGAACCACCACCGTTTCAGATGGTAGGGAACCGGCTCGTTGGTGAGCTCCCGGAAGCCCCGCCCCGAGACGGGGAGCCGCTCGCCCACCCAGTTCACTACAGCGTTCACCGGCTACACCTTCCTGGGACCGGAGTCACCGGCCCGGCAGCCCAGGCAGGGGTCGTGCCCGGGGCCGCTGATCCCGTCGTCCTCCTCCACGAGGCGCCCGCGAGCCTCGGTCCCGTCGGCCAGCCGCTCCATGGGCACGGCGATGTGAAGAAGGCCGCCCTCCACCCTCAGCGGATATTCGGCCAACCTCTGCCCCGCCTCTCCCGGGGGCCCTCCCGTAGCCACCCCCGATGGGTCGAAGATCCCGTTGTGGCAGGGACAGAAGAAGCGGTCGTTCTGCGGCTCCCAGCGCACCTGGCACCCCAGGTGGGGACAGGTGCTGGAGAGGGCCACGAAGTCATCCACCGACCCGGTTCGGCTCTGACGAGCGATGTTGATGGTTTCTCCCGACGGCCCTTCATACCGGACCGAGTCGCCCACCTTCATCTCGTCCACCCGCAGGACGAACTGCCAGGAGAGCTCCTCGGGCCGAGCCGGGTAGAGGTAGCGCAGGGCCACGGCCCCCAGCCCCCCGTAGCCGCCCACCAGCCCGGCGGTCATGGCTACCTTGGAGGTCTTCTCCAGGAAGCCCCGCCGGTCGTCCGTCCTCCCTTCGCTCGGTTCGCTCATAGGTGCCTCGCCGACCGTTTGACTGTCTTTTTATGGATTTTCTGACCATAACAATTCAGAACACCGCATTCAACATCAGGAAGCCCCAGGTGGCGTCTTCTTCCAGACGGCCCAACTCCCTGATGCCCTCCCGGGCCTGGACAAAGGAGAAGCCGGCCACGGCCGTGAGGCCGGGACCCAGCAGGTGAGACAGGGACAGGTCCAGCTCCCGGGCCAGGTTCCGGGTGCTCAGGCCACCCACCTCGGCGGTGGAAAAGGCGTGGAGGTCCGCCCGGATCTCCGTCCCCTCAATGGGACTCAGGGCCAGCTTCACGGCGGCGTCCCGGAGTCCCAGCCCCCCGAGGCCTTCTCCTGCAGCTTCATGGCGAAAAGGTCCAGGGTCAGCGAGCCCAGGGAAGTGGCCGTGAGCCGGGCACCGTCGAAGGCGCGCCCCTGCTGCGTCCACTCCACCGCCCCCACCAGCCGCTGCTCGCCCAGGGCCAGGGGCTGCCGGCCCACCCGGAGGCGAGCCTCGGTGCCGGTGCCGAAGGTCCAATCCAGGTATCCCTGGTGCAGGTCCAGGGCGTCGGCCCGGTAGTCCCCCAGGGTGCTGGTCTCTTCCCCGAAGAGGCGGACGTCCTGGAGCTGGACGAAGACCGCGACCCCCTCTCCCAGGAGGGCCTTGAGCTGGGCCCGGGTGCGCATGGAGGTGAAGGTCTCCCGGGTGTCCTCCCCCTCGGACCGGGTCTCCATCCGCGGCCGCAGTTGACCACCCAAGGTCACCCGGGCTTCCTGGGCGTCCAGGGTTCCCGCCGCCGTCAGGAGGGTCAGGCCGGCGAAGGCCGGGGTCCACAGGCATTTCAGCAGGTATTTCATCGCCCTGCGGCCGGTCTTCCCCTCAAGCCATGCCGAAGCCCGTCGCCCGCCCGCGGCCGTGAGTCCAGATCCGATGACCCCCGATCCGATCTTCATGGTCGGGAATCTGGGGTGGGGGACGTCTCCGGTCTGTGACGGGAATCACAGGGGGGGGGGAAGCCTCGACCCACCCATGGCGCCCGCACGCTCGCGCCGGCCTGGGCGACACAACCGACCGCCGGCAGTCCGGCCCGACTCGCCCTCGCTGTTTCAGTGACCTGTCAGCCTGCCAGCCCCTCTGTCATGGCCGTTCATGGCCCACGCCGGGTCGACCTTCGCCGCCTCCCCGGCAGCGTTCGTCTCCACCACCTGCGAGTTCAGCCGTCTCCCGCTGGGGCCCACCACGGCCACCGTATGCCTATCCCTCTCTGCGAGGCGCTGCTCTTCCCCGGGCGTCAAAAGAGAGACGAAGCGCTTCGACGATTGACCGAGCCGTCTGCTCCTGAGGCCCGTGCGAGCGAGCCGGGCGTTACCCGAGAATGAGGCCAACGGGTTCGGCGATCCCACCGGGGCACGATCTTTCGAGAGCAATGAAGGAGAAAACAGCCCTGAGACTCAGGGCCCCCGACATGGGGTAGTCAGCCCTGCAACGCCGGCGGCTCCAATACGATCCGGAGGCGGGTTCCAGGGAAAGGGGTCTGATGGGGACGTTCTGCGGGTGATTGTTGTCGAGCACCAGAGGAGACGACCTGGCTTGTGGATGGATCGAATCTAAGGGTACGGGTTCCCAGGTAAAGCCGGGACGTTACCACCATCCCCGGTCTGCTGTTGAACTGAGCGTTCCGTCCCGGGCGTCTGAGGGCACCTCGCCATGCTGCCGCTGCTGGCCTATCCTAACCTTTTCCAACTCCCTGAACCTGAGTTGGACTTAGGCTTGCCGGTGATAGCAGCCTATGCTATCATACCTCCACGAATCGGAAGCAGACTCGTACTCTGGCCTCGATCTTTGCCCAACCCATCTCCGGGGACATCAAGTGGCGTGATGTCGAATCCCTGCTGAGGGGACTCGGGGCTCAAATCCAGGAGAGAGCAGGGTCCCGAGTCGCGTTCCACCTGAAGGATCAAACCGCTGTGCTTCACCGGCCTCACCCGAGTCCGAATCTCGATAAGGGCGCAGTCCGAGACCTCCGGCGGTTTCTGTTGAATGCGGGGGTGAAACCGTGATTGAGTACAAGGGTTATGTCGGCGTGTTCGAGTTTGATGAGGAACTCGGCCAATTCCACGGCTACGTGGTGAATACGAGAGACGTCATCTCGTTCTACGGTTCCTCGGTGGATGAGTTGAAAGCAGAACTGCAGACCTCGGTCGAAGAGTATCTGGCTTTCTGTGCCGAGATCGGGAAAGAGCCAGAAAAGCCCTTTTCGGGGAACCTCAGCGTCAGGACCACTCCTGAAATCCACCGCAGGATTGCAATCCATGCCGCGAGACGTCGCGTAAGCATGAATTCCTTCGTTGAATCGGTTCTCGAGAGGGCCGTCTCCGAGGACTAGCTCCACTCGGCCAAGAGATCGGGAAGAAACCCGGTCGGTTGCGGGGCTCACATGGTTCGGGAATTGTGGTAACGCCCGGTGCCCGCTCGGGCTCGTGGGTGCCCTTACGCGCAGGGGCGAGTAGACTCAGGACCCCTGACATGGCACGCGGGGATCGTTGAAGGGCCTTGTTTTGTTGGAAAGGGGTGCGTATTATTTTTTCATACTATTCCTTTCCTGGAGCGGATCCATGGCCCTGCAACCCCGACTCTCTCTGCTGCCACCGGATGCCGAGCTGTTGAGCCCGGAGCTTGCCCTCGTTCGTGACGAGGGCCGGGTGATCCTGCTCAATGGCGGAGGCCCCGTGCTGTGCTTCGATGAGGACGACGTGGAGGGCCGCCGGCTCGCGGCGGCCATCGTCTGCCAACCGGCGGTGAAGCTGGCGGCCCCCAAGGCGGTGGCCGAAGGGCTGGGAATCAGCCGGAGCATGGTGTTCGACTATCGCCGGCGCTACCTGGAGGGAGGGCCGGCGGGGCTGCTCACCCAGCGCTCGGGTCCCAAAGGTCCCCACAAGCTGGAGGGAAAGAGAGCCGAGCGGGCGCAGGCACTCTTGGACGACGGGGAGTCGAACCGTGCGGTAGCCCGGGCGGTGGAGGTGAGTGAGGGAGCGGTACGGCTGGCGCTCAAGCAGGGGCGGCTGAAGCGACCGAAAGGGCGGGGGGCAGCCCAGGGGGCGAAGGGTCCGCGGGAACGTAGCGACGAAGACCGACAGGGCCCGAGCGGCGTGGCGGTCAAGCGGACGGAAGAGCGCGTCCTGGCGGCGGCCGGGGCCCTGAGCGAGGCGCCGCCGTTGTTCGCCGAGGCGCAGGAGAGCGTAGCGAAGGCCGGGGTGTTGGTGGCGCTTCCAGCCTTGGTAGCCCAGGGGCTCTACGAGGTGGGGCACCAGGTCTACGGCAAGCTCAGGAACGGCTACTTCGGGCTCAACGCCGTGCTCTCGACGCTGGCGTTCATGGCGTTGCTGCGGATCAAGACCCCCGAACAGCTTTCCTCCCATGCCCCGGGCGAGTTCGGGCTGGTGCTGGGCCTGGACCGGGCACCGGAAGTAAACACGCTTCGCCGCAAGGTGGCGGAGATGGGAAATAGGGAGCAGGCCTTGGCGTTCCAGGCGGCCTTTGCCGAGCGCTGGGCGAAGGAGCAGCCGGAGCTCTTGGGCTTCCTGTACGTGGACGGGCACGTACGCCCCTACCACGGACGCAAACACGCGCTCCCGAAGACGCATGTGCCCCGGAGGCGCCTCTGCATGCCGGCGACCACGGACTACTGGGTCAACGACGCCTTTGCCGACCCGCTGTTCTATGTGACGGCTCCGGGTAACGAGGGGCTGTTGGCGACCCTGAACGAGGCGGTGCTGCCGGGCGTACGCGAGCTCGTGGGCCCGGGGCGCCGCGTCACGTTGGTCATGGACCGGGAGTGCTGGAGCCCGAAGAGCTTCGAGAACTGGAGCCAGAATGGCTTCGACGTGCTGACCTACCGCAAGGGACGCTACGACCCCTGGCCGGAGGGGGACTTTCAGGAGCACGAGAGCCGTGAGGGCGCCAAGGGAAGCGTCACGTACAAGCTGGCCGAGCAGCCCCTCACGCTCTCCAACGGCTTCGAGGTTCGCGAGGTACGCTGCCGAACCGAGGACGGACACCAGACCTCTGTGGTGACGACCCGCACGGACCTGTCGGTGCTCGAAATCGCGGAGCGCATGTTCAGCCGCTGGCAGCAGGAGCACTTCTTTCGCTACATGCGTCACGAGTTCGCCCTCGATCACCTGCCGACCTACGGGGTGGAGCCCGCCGACCCCGAGCGGGCGGTGCCGAACCCGGCGAAGAAAGAGAAGAAGAAGGAGCTGGACGGCGCGCGCGCAGAACTCGCTCGCCTCAAACAGGCGTACGCCGAGTCCAGCCTCAACCTGGGAGCCGACAACCTCATCATCATCACCATCCTGGCCAACAAGCTCCCTCCCAGAAAGCAGGCGCTGGCCGTGCAGGTGGGCCTGATTCTCGCCATGCTCTTCCGCATCATCCTCCTGGCCATGGGAAGCTGGCTCCTGACCTATGCCGTGGGCGTGTTCCTCTCCATCGATGGCTCGTTTCTGGGGCTCCATCTGGAAGCCGATGTGAGCATCAAGGCCCTGGTCCTGGCCATCGGCGGCCTGGTCCTGATCTGGAAGGGGGTGAAGGAGCTGCGGGTGAACGCCAAGGGGATCGAAGACGAGGTCCAGGAGACGGAGAGCTTTGGAGAGGTGATGGCGGTGATCGTGGGAATGAACCTCCTCTTCAGCGTGGATTCCATCCTGACGGTGGTGGGAATGACGGACATCTTCGCCGTCATGGTGGGCTCGGTGGTCATCTCCGTGGCCCTCATGCTGGCCTTCGCCGCTCCCCTGGCCCGCTTTCTCCACGCCAACCCCGACTTCGCGATCCTGGGTCTCTTCACCCTCCTCCTCATGTTCAGCGTGGACCTGTACCAGAACTGGTGGGAGGAGAAGTTCCGGAAGAAGGCCAAGGCGCCCATCGAGTTGAAGCGGAGGAAGAAGTAGGGGGGGAGTATTTCCGCAGGCATCACCATCGCTGAATCCGCTCCCAGCTTGGGAGTTCCGCCGGGGGTTGAACCGTCGGCGATGATCCGATTCTGGACCTGGCGGGCCCCGCCTCCACCCTCGCCCAAGAGGTTTCATTCATCGAGGACGCAGCCCGACTGCCGAGCGGTGAACTCGCTGAGCCGGATCCGCAGGCGCTACCCCTGACCCGCGACGGCCCCGGTCGGGCGATTTTGTGACGCCGCGTCGAAGACCCCAGAAACAGAAAGGGCCCGCAATGGGATCTCGTGGGATTGCCGCAGTGGGAGGGGAGGCCGTTTCCGGAACGCCGTGAGATGGTCGGCCGCCTCCTACCTACCTACCAGGGTGCGGTGGGACCTTGCGCGCATACCACACGCCGAGTATGGTCGGGCGCCCCCCTCCGTCGAACCCCATTCCTCTGAGGGGGAGATATGTACACGAAAAGGTGGTCGTTTTTCATCGCCGCTCTCGTCATTCCTTTCCTCTACTCCTGCACCGACGACACGTCCCCCGAAATCACGGCCCCCGAGCCACAAGCTGCGCTAGCTTCGGGAACAACCGGTGCGCAAGCAGCGGGTGGCACCCAGGTCGAGGACCGGTACACAAGAGCAGAGTCAGAGGGCACCTGGTCAGAACTGACCCCAGTTGAACTGTGGGATTACGTCGCTCAGAGCGATACGACAGTGATCGTCGGCCTGAAACCCGCTGACGAGGAATCAGGGGTTCGAGAAGGCCAGATCTTGCTGAAAGGCCAAGCACTCCGGGATGTACGCGAAGGTGTGCTCGGAGAGAGCGAGACTCGTTTTTCCGACACGGTATTGATCCAGCCCGCAGTACGGATCCACGTCTCCACACCCGGAGCGATCGCTCGTCTGAGAGCCAGGCCAACGGTCGAGTACGTTGAGCCCGCCATGTACCGGCCGGGAGTCTTCACGTTGTTCTCAGCAGGCTGTGGGGATGAGACGTGGACCGGCCAGACACAATACTACCAGGGCGACTACGGCGGGATAAAATGGGCTACCATGGGCATTCCGCAGGCATGGGACCGCAGTCAGGGTAGCGGAATCACCATCGGCCTGATTGACACGGGGATTGATCCGCTCCAACCGGAGCTGAACGCCAGTTTCTCTTCGGGATCCAGCACGGGCCGTACGATCTCGAACGACTGGACGTCGGCCAGTCACGCTTGGCAGCACCCGCAGTGGGCGGATGACTGCGGCCATGGAACGCACATGGCGGGGACGCTTGCGGCACCAAAGAACGGCACGAACCTCCTCGGCATTGCATGGAAGGCGTCACTGGTGAGTGTGAAACACGCTAGTGATGTCCTAGACGTCTTCACTGATGGGCAAAAGACGTCGGATGCCATCAACTTGGCGGCTGGAACCTACGGCGCGAACATCCTCGTGATGGCGTTCAAAACCGCTAACAATTCGCTAGTGCGGAATACGATCCAGTACTGGCACTCGAACAACCGTCTCTTGGTTGGAGCCGCCGGAACCAACCTCTTCTGCCCAACCGTACATGACGTTGTGTTTCCGGCGCAAATGACTGAAGTAATCGCTGTCACCGGTGCGGAGGGCGGGTTCTGGAATCCGAGCCTTTCCTGTGGCTCGTTCTACGGACCTGAGGTCGAGCTTGCGGCGTTTGACGGCCAACCGACGACCTCAAGCCCGTTGATGGGTGGGTCATCCAGCGTCCTCTCGAAGACTGACAAGACTTCGAACGCTAGCGCGATTATTGCAGGTATCGCGGCTCTCGCTTGGGCAGAGCAGCCGACGTTGACGGCTGAACAGGTCAGGTCTCGCTTGCGTCAAGCCGGACACCGGTTGGGGATGAGGGCGGAGCCCTTCGGCTACGGGGTGGTGAACGCCTTCGGGGCTGTGGGAGGACTCTGGCACCTGCTGATCTCTGGGAACAATGTACCGTCCGTGTATCCAGAACAGCCTACCACGTACTCATTCCAATCAACCAAGTGGGGTGGTAGCGGGAATTTTTCCTACAGCTGGGCCGTTGGCGAAGGTCTGCCTCACGGAAGTACGACTGGGCCGACGGTTTCCGTTACCGTAGGACCGAACGATGACCCTGGGTTTATGCTTACACTGCTGATCACGGACCTGAGCGATGGGACCACCCTTTCGACGTCTCAGTACATCAACGTCTTGCCGGCGATCTGTCAGGAAGATCCCGAGGATGAGGAGTGCGAGTACTAATCATGGCAGGCTCTCCCGAAATCCGGCGGGCTTTACGTTGGTCCGGGCGTTGCATCGTCGTTCTGGCTCTAGTCGCTGGAATCTCCCCCTTCGAGGCTCAGGGCCAGGCCGTTACAACGTGGGTTGAAGCTCCGGCGGTCTGGAAAGAAAACGCTTTTCAAGCGGGGCAACCTGGACTGCTTTCGTCGCCACGACCGAAGCTAGGCGGTCAGATCCTAGGACGTTCCAGCGGATGGCCGTCGGCTTCATCTTCCGTTCTGGAACTTGACCTCCCGAGTCCACCATCAGGTCCGCTGTCTGTCGGCTTCCCCGATGGGGAGTCGAGGGGTCGGTACGCACCAGGTTCGATCCGCTGGCCCGGGATCCAGGTCCAACACGGTGCCCAGCTGGAGCCGTCATCTTTCCGCATTTGGCTGGGAGCTACACTGGGCGGAGCTCTTGGCTATGGGCCAGTGTTCTGGGACTGGGCTATAGAGGATGTGGATGCGTCGGCATCAGACGCGTTCATTCCAGCAGTCGGGGCCTTTTTAGGGGGTGCCCTATTCGGGTCGATTGGGGATAGGGAGGGAGTGTCCATCGGGGGTTTGGCTTTGGGTGCGTTTGCCGCAGCCGTCCCCGTGGCACTGGCGATTCAGGAGTACCCTCATACGGACACCGTGGCGGGGGTCGGCGCAATGGTGGTCATCCCGGTGTCTGCTGCCGTGGTTGAATACTTCATGCGCAGGCGATGATTCATGAGTTCTTTCAACCCCTGACCCTGGGGGGTGGGTAGGTCTCGTTCAGGTAGGCCGGGTACACAGGAATTCTGAGCGGCAACTCAAGAATCCGCGACTTCAGTTCCTCGAAGCTCAGGACCCCTGACATGGCACGCGGGGATCGTTGAAGGGCCTTGTTTTGTTGGAAAGGGGTGCGTATTATTTTTTCATACTATTCCTTTCCTGGAGCGGATCCATGGCCCTGCAACCCCGACTCTCTCTGCTGCCACCGGATGCCGAGCTGTTGAGCCCGGAGCTTGCCCTCGTTCGTGACGAGGGCCGGGTGATCCTGCTCAATGGCGGAGGCCCCGTGCTGTGCTTCGATGAGGACGACGTGGAGGGCCGCCGGCTCGCGGCGGCCATCGTCTGCCAACCGGCGGTGAAGCTGGCGGCCCCCAAGGCGGTGGCCGAAGGGCTGGGAATCAGCCGGAGCATGGTGTTCGACTATCGCCGGCGCTACCTGGAGGGAGGGCCGGCGGGGCTGCTCACCCAGCGCTCGGGTCCCAAAGGTCCCCACAAGCTGGAGGGAAAGAGAGCCGAGCGGGCGCAGGCACTCTTGGACGACGGGGAGTCGAACCGTGCGGTAGCCCGGGCGGTGGAGGTGAGTGAGGGAGCGGTACGGCTGGCGCTCAAGCAGGGGCGGCTGAAGCGACCGAAAGGGCGGGGGGCAGCCCAGGGGGCGAAGGGTCCGCGGGAACGTAGCGACGAAGACCGACAGGGCCCGAGCGGCGTGGCGGTCAAGCGGACGGAAGAGCGCGTCCTGGCGGCGGCCGGGGCCCTGAGCGAGGCGCCGCCGTTGTTCGCCGAGGCGCAGGAGAGCGTAGCGAAGGCCGGGGTGTTGGTGGCGCTTCCAGCCTTGGTAGCCCAGGGGCTCTACGAGGTGGGGCACCAGGTCTACGGCAAGCTCAGGAACGGCTACTTCGGGCTCAACGCCGTGCTCTCGACGCTGGCGTTCATGGCGTTGCTGCGGATCAAGACCCCCGAACAGCTTTCCTCCCATGCCCCGGGCGAGTTCGGGCTGGTGCTGGGCCTGGACCGGGCACCGGAAGTAAACACGCTTCGCCGCAAGGTGGCGGAGATGGGAAATAGGGAGCAGGCCTTGGCGTTCCAGGCGGCCTTTGCCGAGCGCTGGGCGAAGGAGCAGCCGGAGCTCTTGGGCTTCCTGTACGTGGACGGGCACGTACGCCCCTACCACGGACGCAAACACGCGCTCCCGAAGACGCATGTGCCCCGGAGGCGCCTCTGCATGCCGGCGACCACGGACTACTGGGTCAACGACGCCTTTGCCGACCCGCTGTTCTATGTGACGGCTCCGGGTAACGAGGGGCTGTTGGCGACCCTGAACGAGGCGGTGCTGCCGGGCGTACGCGAGCTCGTGGGCCCGGGGCGCCGCGTCACGTTGGTCATGGACCGGGAGTGCTGGAGCCCGAAGAGCTTCGAGAACTGGAGCCAGAATGGCTTCGACGTGCTGACCTACCGCAAGGGACGCTACGACCCCTGGCCGGAGGGGGACTTTCAGGAGCACGAGAGCCGTGAGGGCGCCAAGGGAAGCGTCACGTACAAGCTGGCCGAGCAGCCCCTCACGCTCTCCAACGGCTTCGAGGTTCGCGAGGTACGCTGCCGAACCGAGGACGGACACCAGACCTCTGTGGTGACGACCCGCACGGACCTGTCGGTGCTCGAAATCGCGGAGCGCATGTTCAGCCGCTGGCAGCAGGAGCACTTCTTTCGCTACATGCGTCACGAGTTCGCCCTCGATCACCTGCCGACCTACGGGGTGGAGCCCGCCGATCCCAAGCGGCCGGTGCCGAACCCGGCGAAGAAGGAGAAGAAGAAGGAGCTGGACGGCGCACGCGCAGACCTCGCTCGCCTCAAGCAGGCATACGCCGAGTCGAGCCTCAACCATCCCGAAGCGGAGGGCACCGAGCCCGAGGTGCTCCAGGGGCGGATCACCGCCCTGCAACAACGCATCAACGCGCTCAAACAGGAGCACGAAGCCCTACCCTCTCATGTCCCGGTCGGCCAGATCCGCGATCCCCGGACCGTCGTCCGGCTCGAGCAGGAACGCAAGCTGCTCATTGACCAGATCAAGATGGTGGCCTACCGGGCCGAGACCGAGCTGGCTTGGCTTGTCGGTCCCCTCCTCGGGCTCCACCACAGCGATGAGGCCCGCTCTTTTCTTCGCGAGGTGTTCCAACTTCCGGCCGACCTCATTCCCGATCCGGCCGCCGGCACCCTCGTCGTCCGGCTTCACGGCATGGCCACCTGGCGATCCAACCGAGCCCTCGGCGCCCTGTGCACCATCCTCAATTCATATGACACCCGGTATCCGGGAACCGACCTGCGTCTCGTCCTTGAGCCCCCGCCGTCCGGATGATTACTGCGCCATGTCTGGGGCTCTGAGACTGAAGGGGAGTTCCGCCCGGCCGCTTCGCGGAAGCTCGCCGAGGGGACGGTTCGGCTGAAACCCGATCAGATGGGCCGTGCCCCCCCGAAAACCTCATCCGCCCAGATCCTTGGATATTTGGAGTAGCTCAGGGGGGCGGGATGTATGTCCCACAATCTGATTCCTTCGGGATCAAGTTACACGCGAGGAGGATATCATGGTCCTGGATGGGTGCAAGCCGGGCTGGGGAACGTGACCAGGAATGGCCAGACCCGATCGGTCTGCCTCACCGTCAGTGAGGAAACCTGAACTACGCGGCAAGGCGGTCGTCGTGGTGGAGGCCACCGATTCCAGTGCCGGCAGAGCCAGATCCAGAGCACACGGTCGGTCGGCCTGAGCAACGGCCTGGGCCGCTCCCGCTGGAGCACGGGGGGGAAGGTAGGCTTCCACGCCCAGCGGACGGGTGGGGAGGGGGAGAGTCCCGGCAGGGGCCGCGGCTTCAGTCTCTACCCTCAGCCCAGCCCCTGGGCCATGGTACGGATGTGGGCCGGGGTGGTCCCGCAGCACCCCCCGATGAGGCGGGCCCCGGCGTCCCGGACCCGCACAGCGTAGTCCCGCATGACCTCGGGGGTTCCGTCGTAGACGAGCTCCCCACCCACCCAGGTGGGAATGCCGGCGTTGGCCTTTGCGATGAGAGGGACCGGCGGATCCAGGGCGGCCATGGCCCGGATGACCTCCTCGACCTCGTCGGGACCGTTCCCGCAGTTGGCCCCCAACGCAATCACGTCCAGCTCAAGGAGAGCAGCCACGACCTCCTCGGGGGACGTCCCCATCATGGTCCGGCCCCCGGCGTCGAAGGTCATGGTGGCCGCTACCGGGAGGTCGCAGACGGAGCGGGCACCCAGGACGGCCGCCCGGACCTCGGCCAGGTCGCTCATGGTCTCCACCCAGATCAGGTCCACGCCTCCCGAGGCCAGCCCCCGGACCTGTTCGGCGAATCCCGCCTCGGCCGCCCCCGGGGTGAGGACCCCCATGGGCTCCATCATCTCCCCGCTGGGACCGACCGAACCGGCGACGAGGACGGATGAGGGAGGCGCCGTGGGGGACGTGCCGGCACCTGGGGGAGGAGCCTCCGCGGACGCGCCGGCACCGGTCCCGGCCGCTCCCTCGCCCGCGATGCGGTCCGCCGCATCTCTCGCCAGCTCCGCTCCCGCCCGGTTCAGCTCCTCGGTCCGTTCGTCCAGCCCGTGCCCTCTCAGCCGGAAGGGACTTCCTCCGAAGGTATTCGTGAGAAGGATGCGGGCTCCGGCCCCCAGGTACTCGGCGTGGACCTGCCGGATCACGTCGGGCCGGGATGCGTTCCACTCCTCCGGCGAGGCGCCGGGAGGCAGGCCCGCCCTCAGGAGAAGGGTCCCCATCCCTCCGTCCAGGAGTACCACGTCCTCGCTCTGGAGCATCTCTCGAACCGAACCCATGCGCTCCTCCGGATGCAGGCCGATACGGTTCGGAGGAACCTCCCCCGAAAGGCCGCCCCGGGCAAGACGGCGGCCGGCACTTCAACGTCTGCTCCCCGCCGCAAAGGGTGCCCGGGACCTCGCTTGCCCCCCTTCCCCACCACCGGCATTTTGCCAACCGACCACGCGTGGTGCCGGTCCCCCTCCACGGCCCGCCGGTAGGGGCCCGCCACTCCGCCTCCCGGAGAAGCATGGCGAACTTCAGAGTCGGCATCGACAGCTACTGCCTGAACCCCCTCCGCATGGATCCCTTCGCCATGCTGGAGTGGGTGGCCGAGGCCGGCGGAGAGGGCATTCAGTTCTCCGAGGTTCACCTGCCCCCGGGCCGTAGCCGAGACGGAGGATTCCTGGCGGAGCTGGCCGGCGCCGCCCGGGACGCCGGGATGTACCTGGAATGGGGCGGGGGGCAGCACGTGCCCTTCGACACCACCACCTGGGAGCCCGTGGATCTCTTCCCGGGAAACCGCCGGGCCGCCGAGGAGGCAGCCGCCCTGGGTGCCACCATGATCCGCTCCTGCTCCGGGGGCTTCTTCCGCTGGAGCGAAGCGGCGCCCGCCACCGAGGAGCTCCTCCGGGCCATGGCCGGGGCACTCCGGCCCCAGCGGACCATCTTCCAGGAGCTGGGCGTCACCCTGGCCATGGAGCTCCACTTCGAGTTCACCACCTTCGAGCTCCTGCGCCTCTTCGAGATGCTGGACGCCGAGCCCGGGAGCTGGTTGGGGATCTGCCTGGACACCTTCAACCTGCTTCCCATGCTGGAGGACCCGGTCCTGGGCACCCAGCGGGTGCTCCCCTGGGTGGTCTCCACCCACGTGAAGGATGGTGGCGCCGCCCTGGACCATGAAGGCCTCCTCACCTTTCCCACCTGCGCCGGGGAGGGAATGGTGGACCTTCCGTCCGTCCTGGACCTCCTGGGCACGCTGGAGCGGCCCGTCCACCTCTCCGTGGAGGATCACGGGGGGAGCTTCACCACTCCCTTCACCGACGAGGACTTCCTCCCCCGCTTTCCCGATCTGGACGCCCGGGAGCTCGCCCGCCTGGTGGCGGCCGGGGTGAGGGGCGGGGAGCAGATGGCGGATGGGAAGCTGGCCATCACCTCCCGGGACGAGTGGCCCGACCTCTGCGAGGAGCGAACCCGAAGGGGGATCGAAAATGTCCGGAGGCTCGTGACGGGAATGAGGGAGGAAGGATGACGGAGGGCCACCGCCGCTTCCGCTACCGGAGCCCGGATCAGCTCCGGGACGACATCGAGGCCCTGGGCCTTCCCATCCCGTGGGCCGACGACATCTCCCCCCTCCTGGAGCCGGTGACCGTGGGCCCCCACCCCCTCCCCAACCGCCTGGCCATCCACCCCATGGAAGGGTTCGACTCCGACGCGGAGGGCGGCCCGGGAGAGCCTGCCGTCCGCCGGTACGGGCGCTACGCCTCGGGGGGCGCCGGGCTCATCTGGTTCGAGGCCACGGCGGTGGTCATGGAGGGGCGCTCCAATCCCCGGCAGCTCTGCCTGCACAGGGGCACCGCCCCCGCCTTCCGGACGCTGGTGTCGGCGACCCGGAGGGCCGCCTTCGAAGCCTTCGGAACGGACCACCGCCCCCTCCTCATCCTCCAGCTCACCCACTCGGGACGGTGGTCTCGCCCGGGGGAGGAGCGCCGGCCCGTCATCGCCCACCACCTGGAACGGCTGGACGAGATGGTGGGAATCGACGCGGACCACCCCGTCATCACCGACGAGGACCTGGACCACCTTCAGGACGTTTTCGTGGAGGCGGCCCGGCTGGCCGCCGGGGCGGGCTTCGACGGTGTGGACGTGAAGGCGTGCCACGGCTACCTGGTCTCGGAGCTCCTGGCCTCCTTCACCAGGCAAGGGCGCTACGGGGGAAGTCTGGAAGGTCGGAGCCGCTTCCTCCTGCGGACGGTGGAGCGGATCCGGGACGAGGTGCCGGGCCTCCTGGTCACCTCCCGGATGAACGTCTTCGACGGGATCCCCCACCCCCACGGGTTCGGCGTCTCCCCTGATGACCCCGAAGACCCGGACCTGCGGGAGCCCCTGGCCGTCCTCGAAGGGCTTCGAGAACGAGGAGCTCCCCTGGCGGGGATCACCCTGGGCATTCCCTACCTGAAGCCCTACCTGGGCCGCCCCTACAACCGGGCGGTGCCCGGCTCCCCCTCGGCCCCGGAGCACCCCCTGGTGGGCATCGCCCGCTTTCTGGAGCTCACGGGCCAGATCCAGTCCAGCCTTCCGGACCTGCCCCTGGTGGGGACGGGCTACAGTTGGCTCCGCCACTTCTTTCCCCATGTGGCCGCAGCGGAGGTCCGCGACGGCCACGTCTCCATCGCGGGAGTGGGCCGGATGGGGTTCGCCTACCCCGACTTCGTCAGGGATCTCATGGAGGAAGGCGCCATGGAGCAGCGCAAGAGCTGTGTGGGATGCTCCGGGTGCAGCGAGCTCATGAAGCTGGGCCTCTCCACCGGATGCGTGGTCCGGGACGGGGACCTCTACCACCTGCCCGGGAAGCCGGCATGACCATCGGCACGGCGGCTACCGCACTCCCCTTCGGAGGCCACGACCTCCCGGTCCACTCCCTGAACACCCTGGTCGTGGGGAGCGGGGCCGCGGCCCGGAACGCCGCCCTTCAGCTCTGTCGCCTGGGGGTTACCGACATCGCCATCGCCTGCGAAAAGTGGAACGCAGGCACCTCCTACGACGCCGGCTCGGACAAGCAGACCTACTACAAGGTGGCCACCTCCGGGGACCCCGACTCCCCCCGGGAGTTGGCCCTGGACCTCCGGGCCGGGGGGTGCATGCACGGCGACGTCGCCCTCTGCGAGGCCCTGGGGTCGGCTCGGGCCTTCTTCAACCTGGTGGAGTTGGGGGTGCCCTTCCCCAGGGACCGCTACGGCGGGTACCCGGGATACCGCACCGACAACGACCGCAGGGGCCGGGCCACGTCGGCGGGGCCCCTGACCTCCCGGCTCATGTGCCAGGTGCTGGGTGCCGAGCTGGAACGCCTCGGCGTCCCGGTGCTGGAGGGACACCAGGTGGTGGCCCTCCTCACCCGGGAGACGGGGCCGGGGGAGGTGGAGGCGGGAGAAGGGGCCCGGGCCGTCTGCGGCGCCGTGGCCATCCGCCGGGACGCCCTGGAGAACGGGAGCTTCGGGCTGGTGGTCTTCAACGCCCGCAACGTGATCCTGGCCACCGGGGGCCCCGGGGGGATGTACCGGACCTCCGTCTACCCCCAGAGCCAACGCGGCGCCACGGGGATGGCCCTCCGGGCCGGGGCCGTGGCCCAGAACCTCACCGAGTCCCAGTTCGGTCTGGCCTCGGTGGGATTCCGGTGGAACCTCTCGGGAAGCTACCAGCAGGTGATCCCCCGGTACGTCTCCCTTCCGGCAGGTAGCGGCGCAGCGCCGCCGGGGGCAGCGGGGCCGGGAAATGACGCAACCGGTGTCGGCGCCGGAACGGAGTTTCTCAACCCCCACTTCCCCGACATGGCCACCCTCACCCGCGCCATCTTTCTCAAGGGGTACGAGTGGCCCTTCGATGCCGGCCGGATCGCCAACCACGGATCCTCTGTCATCGATCTCCTGGTCCACCGGGAGATCCAGGCGGGCCGGAGGGTCTTCCTGGACTTCACCCGGAACCCCCTGGGGGGCGACGGGCTGGAGCCCTTCACCCTGGAGCTCCTCACCGGCGAGGCCCGGGAGTACCTGGAGCGCTCGGGAGCCATGGCCGGGACGCCCATCGCCCGGCTCGAGGCCATGAACGAGCCCGCCGTCCGCCTCTTCCGGGACCACGACATCCGCCTGGACGCGGAACTCCTGGAGATCGCCGTCGCGGCCCAGCACAACAATGGGGGGCTGCGGGCCGACATCGGGTGGGAGTCCAACGTGAGGGGGCTCTTTCCCGTGGGGGAGGTATGCGGCACCCACGGGGTCCGGCGACCCGGAGGCGCGTCCCTGAACTCGGGTCAGGTGGGTGCGGCCCGGGCGGCCCGCACCATCGCCGCAAGGAGGACGCACCCGCCCGCCGGGACCGATGCCTTCGCCGCCTCCGTCCGCTCCCAGGTGGAGGAGCTCCTCGCCTTCGCCGAGGGGTGCTGCAGCCCCACCCACGGCAGCGGACGCATCACCCCCGCCCGGGTGGTGGCGGAGATCCAGGAGCGGATGTCGGAGAGCGCTGCCCACATCCGGGAGGCCGGAACGGTCGGCAACGCCGTCCGGGAGGCCCGGGAGCTCCTGGGGCGGCTCCCCGCCGAGCTCAGGGTGGGTGACGTCCGGGGGCTGAACACGGCCTTCTGGGCCGCGGACCTCTGCCTCACCCACCTGGTCTACCTGGAGGCCATCCGGAGCTACCTGGAGGCCGGGGGGGGATCCAGGGGGTCGGCCCTCGTTCTGGACGAGGGGGGGGAGCTGCCGGCGCCGACGCTGGAGGAACGGTGGCGCTACCGGAGGAGCCGTCCGGAACGCAGGGGGGAGAGGGAGATCCTGGAAGTGTGGCTGGACGGAAACGAGGTTCACACCACCTGGGTGCCTCCCCGGCCCGTACCTTCAGGCGAAGAATGGTTCGAAGAGGTCTGGAAAGCCTACCGGGAGGAGCTGTGAGAGAACGACCGTGCGCACTCGTCACCGGCGCGAGCCGGGGAATCGGCAGGGCCGTGGCCCTGGCTCTGGCCCGGGAGGGCTACGACATCGCCGGAAACGCCACCGGCTACCACCCCGACGACCCCTCCCGGGGACTGGCCAAAACGGACGTCCTCTGCCGGGAAGCCGGAGTCTCCTTCCTCCCCCTCCCCGGAGACGTCGCCGATCTGGACGGTCATGAAGCGCTGGTCCGGGCGGCCGTGGAGCGCTTCGGGAGCATCGACCTCCTGGTGAACAACGCCGGCGTGGCTCCCCTCCAGCGTAGAGACTTCATGGACACGACGCCGGAAAGCTACGACCGGGTCATGGGCATCAACCTCCGGGGCCCCTTCTTCCTCACCCAGCTCGTGGCCCGGCACATGGTGGAGGCCGGAACCGGCCATGCGCCGCCCCTGCCCGCCATCATCTTCATCACCTCCATCTCCGCCGACACCTCCTCGCCGGACCGGGGGGAGTACTGCATCTCCAAGGCGGGACTCAGCATGCTGGCCCGGATCTGCGCCCACGGCCTGGCGTCCCGGGGCATCATGGTCTACGAAGTGAGGCCGGGGGTCATCCGAACGGACATGACCTCCGGTGTGCAGGAGAAGTACGACGCGCTCATCGCCCAGGGGCTCATTCCCCAGGACCGGTGGGGGGAGCCCGAGGACGTGGCGAAGGCCGTGGCCGCCCTGGCCCGGGGCGACTTCGCCTACTCCACGGGGAGCGTCTTCGAAGTCAGCGGAGGAATGAACATCAAGCGGCTGTAGCGGGACCACGGGAGACGAACAGCCATCGCGGCATCAACAGGCAGGAAGCGACGCATGAGCTCCGACAGATCCGAAGCCCTCTGGCAAGACCTTCTGGGAAGCCGGTCCATCGCCCTCCTGAACCCCTCGAGCCCCGAGGTGTGTGTCTCGGCCTACGAGGTCCTGGCGCCCAGGGGAATCGTTCTGGAGATCGCCTTCCGGAGTGAGCACGCCCTCCCGGGCATCCGGGCCGTCCTGCAGGCCCACCCCCATGCCCGGATTCTGGCCGGAACGGTGTTGACCCGGGCCCAGGCCGAGGCGGCCCTGGAGGCCGGCGTGGCCGGTGTGATCTCGGCGGACTACCTCCCCGGCGTCGTGGAGGCTTGCGTCGAGGCCGACGTCATGTGCATTCCAGGGGGGCTCTCGGACTGCGGAAAGCAGCTCGTCCAGAAGGCGGAGCTCTACGGGTGCACCCTGGAGGAGCTGAGGGACAGCAGGCCCTGGCAGTGGATCTACAAGATCTTCCCCGCCACCGCCGACGAGGAGGCGGTCCGCTCCACCGTGAAGGCCTGGCGGAGCGTGTACCCGGGAATCCGATTCGTCTACACCGGGGGCGTCAGCCCCCACAACCTGGGCCGCCTGGCCCGGCAGGACCCCGAGGGCATCTTCTGCGGCTCGGCCCTGACCCGGCGTCTGGACGATCCCGAGCTGGCCCGGCGGGACTCGGATCTCTGGCTCCGGAGCCTTGCCGAGGCCCAGGCTCCGGGAATGGAGGCGGCGGCCCCCACCACCCAGCCCGAGCCCCCGAAGGCCCGGGGCCGGGGCGTGGTGACCTTCGGCGAGATCATGCTCCGCCTCTCCCCCCCCAGGGGAGAGCGCTTCCGTCACACCGGCCGCTTCGACGTCACCTTCGGAGGCGCCGAGGCCAACGTGGCGGCGTCCCTGGCCCAGTGGGGCCTTCCCTCACGCTTCGTCTCCGCCCTTCCGGCTCACGACCTGGGAAGCGCCGCCGTGGACAAGATGCGGGCCTACGGCATCGACACCTCGGCCGTCCTCCGCCGGGGTGACCGGATCGGCATCTACTTCCTGGAGCACGGCGCCTCCCAGCGGCCCTCCCGGGTCATCTACGACCGGGCCCACTCCTCCGTCTCGGAGGTCGGCCCGGGAGAGGTGGACTGGGAGGCGGTCCTGGCCGGGGCGAGCTGGTTCCACTGGACGGGCATCACACCGGCCCTGAGCCCCGCCGCGGCGGAGGTGACCCGGGAGGCGGTCCAGACCGCCAGGCGCCTGGGGCTCATCATCAGCACCGACCTGAACTACCGGTCCAAGCTCTGGACCCGGGAGCGGGCCAGGGAGGTGATGACGCCCCTGGTCGAGGAGGTGGATGTGGTGGTGGGGAACGAGGAGGACGCCGCCAACGTCTTCGGCATCGAGGCCGGCCGAACGAACGTGCACGCGGGGAATCTGGATATCCCGGCCTACGAGGAGGTGGCCCGGACGCTGGTGGAGCGTTTCGGTCTGAGGATGGCCGCCATCACCCTTCGGGAGAGCCATTCGGCGTCGGAGAACACCTGGTCGGCCTGCCTCTTCGACGGGAAGGAGTTTCTTCGCAGTCGGGCCTACCGGATCCAACTGGTGGACCGGGTGGGGGGCGGGGACGCCTTCTCCGCCGGGCTCATCTACGGGATCCTCACCGGAAAGAGCGCCGGCGAAGCCCTGGAGTTCGGAGTGGCTGCCTCCTGCCTGAAACAGACCATCTCAGGCGACTTCAACCTGGTGTCGCCGACGGAGGTGGAGACGCTGGCGGCCGGGGTGGCCGGGGGGCGGATCAAGCGATGAGGACATCGGGTTGGGCAGCGGAGCTGGGCGAGGCCGTGCTGGCGGGCCGGGCCGAGGAGGTCAGGACCCTCACCGAGTCGGTGCTGGCATCGGGTACACCACCGGAAGAGGTCCTGGACGAGGGCCTCATCCCCGCCATGGCGGAGGCCGGACAACGCTTCGAGGATCAGCGGTTCTTCCTTCCGGAGCTCATGTTCGCGGCCCGGGCCATGAAGGAGGCCCTTGCCCTCATCAGGCCTCTCCTGGTCGAGGAGGAGGTGCCTCCCCAGGGGCGGGTGGTGGTGGGCACGGTGGCCGGCGACCTCCACGACATCGGGAAGAACATCGTGGCGGCCATGCTGGAGGGCGGTGGCTTCGCCGTCCACGACCTGGGCACCAACGTCTCGGCTGCCGACTTCGCCCGCGCGGCCCTGGAGCAGGAAGCCGACATCGTGGCCCTCTCGGCCCTCCTCACCACCACCATGCCGGCCATGAGGGAGGTGGTGAAGGCCCTGGAGGAGGCCGGCGTCCGGGACCGGGTGAAGATCCTCGTCGGGGGCGCCCCCCTCACCGAGACCTTCGCGAGGGAGATCGGCGCCGACGGCTATGCGGCCTCCGCGGCCCGGGCCGTGGAGGCGGCGAAGGAAGTGCTGGGGTCGGGGCGGGAGGAGCCCGGCCCGGTGGAAGGACCGGAGCCCGGCACCGGGGGAGAGGCGTCGCCGGGAGCGGGGAGGGGGGAGCACCCGGAACCGGCGGCGGACGGCGAGGAGCAGTCCGCAGCGTCCGTAGCCCGAGCTTCCGAAAAGGGCGGCGGCCCCGGCGAACGGGACGACGCACCCTCCTCCCGGGAGATCGTGAAGGCCGCCCTGGACTTCCGGGACCCGCCCCGCCTCCCCCGCCAGATCTGGGTCCTCCCCTGGGCCGAGAGGCGCCACCCCGGGGAGCTGGCCCGCATCGAGGAGGCCTTCCCCCAGGACATCACAACCATCCCCTTCACCTGCAGCGAGCCCGTCCCCGGCGGCGGCAACGCCCACGACGTGGGGACCTTCACCGACGCCTGGGGATGCACCTTCGAGAACCTCCAGGACGGAATCATCGGTCAGGTCAAGAACCCCCTCCTGAAGGACTGGTCCCGGGCCGCCCATCTCCGCTTTCCCACCGAACGACTGGAGGTGGACCTGGAGGAGGTGGCGGCCTTCTGCGCCGGTACGGAGAAGTTCGTCCTGGCCGGGACGTGCCCTCGGCCCTTCGAGCGGCTCCAGTTCCTCCGGGGCCCCGAGACCCTCTACCTGGACCTGAACGATCCTCCCGCCGAGCTCCTGGACTTGATCCGGCGGCTCCACGACTTCTACCTGGAGGAGCTGGCCATCTGGGCCAAAACGGAGGTGGACGCCATCACCTTCATGGACGACTGGGGAAGCCAGCAGGCTCTCCTGGTGGCCCCGGGGCTCTGGCGGGAGCTCTTCAAACCCCTCTACGCCGACTACATCGAGCTGGCCCACGCCCACGGCAAGCACGCCTTCATGCACTCCGACGGGCACATCACCGAGATCATCGGCGACCTGGTGGAGATCGGGCTGGACGCCCTGAACAGCCAGGTCTTCTGCATGGGGGTGGAGGAATTGGGGGAGCGCTTCGGAGGGGAGATCACCTTCTGGGGGGAGATGGACCGGCAGCAGCTCCTTCCCCGGGCGTCCACGGCCGAGATCGCCGAGGCCGCCCGGAAGCTGAAGGGCGCCTTCCATCACGGCGGCGGCCTCATTGCCCAGTGCGAGTTCGGGCCCGGAGCCAGGCCCGAGAACATCTACGCCTTCTTCGAGGCGCTGGATGCCTGACCTCCACCTCTTCGGACTCCACATCCTCGACGTCGCCATCCTCGGCGTCTACGTCGTCGTCATCCTATGGATCGGGTACTGGGTGGGGAGGCGGCTGAAGGACCAGACGGACTTCTACCTGGCGGGCCGGAAGCTGGGCAAGCTCTACCAGTTCTTCCTGAACTTCGGCCACTCCACCGACGCCAACCAGGCCGTGGGGGTGAGCCGGGAGATCTACCGCCAGGGCCTGGGAGGAATGTGGATCCAGTACCTGGTCCTCTTCCTCACCCCCTTCTACTGGTTCACCACCGCCCTCTTTCGGCGGGCCCGTCTCATCACCACCGGCGACCTCCTGGACGAGCGCTTCGACTCCAGGTTCCTGGGAGCCGCCTTCGCCGCCTTCACCCTGGTCATGGTCTGGCTGGGCGGGGGCGCCGCCTACATGGTGGCGGGGAAAACCATGATGGCCCTGACTCCCAAGGGCCAGAGCGAGTACACGGTGGAGGAGGCCCGTTCGGTCATGCAGTTCCGGGAATACCGGGAGCTCCAGGCCCGGGCGGCGGAGGGCCTCACCGCCTCGGAGCAGACCCGCTACGAGGAGCTGCGGGAGCGGACCAAGCGGGGGGAGTTGAAGGGTCTCATCTCCCACACCGACCCCCTCCTCTTCTACATCGCCTACGCGGTGATCATCGCCGTCTATACGATGCTGGGAGGGTTCGCGGCGGCGGCCATCTCCGACGCCATCCAGGGGGTGCTCATCATCATCTTCTCCCTCCTCCTCATCCCCATCGGGCTGAGGGAGCTCGGGGGGTTCGAGGGGCTCCACGCCCGGGTGCCGGACTACATGTTCGCCCTCTTCGGCTCCGCGGCCACCAGCGAGTACGCCTGGTACACCATCTTCGCCATGGTCCTGGCGAACCTGGTGGCCATCATCGCCGCGGCCCCCATGATGCCCACGGCAGGCTCGGCCACCAACGAGATGGATGCCCGCATCGGCATGCTTGGAGGGATGTTCTTCAAGCGCTTCATCATGCTCTTCTGGGCCCTGGCCGGACTCATCGCCATCGGGCTGTACGGGGGCGCCCTGGACGACCCGGACCAGATCTGGGGGCTCATGACCCGGAGCCTCCTCTTCCCCGGCGCCATCGGGCTCATGCTGGCCGGGGTCCTGGCCGCCAACATGAGCTCCCTGGACGCCCTGGCGGTGACCAACTCGGCCCTCTTCGTCCGCAACATCTACCAGCCCGTGGTGAAGGGACGCTCCGAGGCCCACTACATCCGGGTGGGGCGCATCGTCATCGGCGTCATCCTCGTCGGAGGCATCCTCACGGCCCTCTGGGCCGACAACCTCCTGAACCTCTTCAAGTACTTCATCTCCCTTCCCGCCGTCTTCGGAGGGGCCATCTGGCTGGGGCTGATCTGGCGGCGCCTCACCAAGGCCGCCGTCATTGCCCAGGTCATCATCGCCTTCCTCATCTACGCCGTCATTCCCAACGTCTTCCCGGCCATTCCCGCCATCCGCTCCAACGAGGCTCTCACCGCCCAGACCACGCCCCGGGAGGTCATGGTCGTAACGGGAGCTCTGGAGGAAGACGTGGAGGCCGGCCGGGCCACGACCGTGGGAGAGACCATCGAAAAGCCCCACCTCATCGAGGCCACGGGGATCTTCTTCGAAGACGTGGTGCGCACCGATCCCGACGACCCGCACTCTTCCCTGGAGGGGCGGGGGCGCTTCCAGGCCGAGATCTGGGTCCTGAGCTGGTTCGGCATCGACTTCTCGCACTGGACCAAGGCTCAGCTCGAGGCCACCCGGTTCTTCTTCGACGCCCTCTTCCCCTTCCTCTTCCTTTTCGGGATCAGCTTCGTCACCCGTCCCGTGCAGAAGGAGCGCCTGGACCGGTTCTTCGGGAAGCTTCACACTCCTATCCAGCCTACCGAGGACGAGGACGAGGCGGCGGTGGAGGTAGCGGCGCGTCACCCGGAGATGTTCGAGGAGCAGAAGATCTGGCCGGGATCGGACTGGGAGATCCTGAAGCCCGGCTGGATCGATGTGGCGGGATTCGGGGGAAGCTGCGTCTTCGTCTTCGTCATCCTCTGGCTCCTCTGGACCATGACGGGCCTGGGAACATGAGGATTCGCTCCATGGGGAGAGTCCCATGAAGGACAAGAACACGAATCGAAGGGCATTCCTGAAGCGGTTGGCCGCCGGTGGTGCCGCGGTGAGCGTAGGCGGATCGGGCGGTGCCGCCTTCCCCCGGCTTACGGGCATGCACACCGGGGCCCCGGAGCTCCCCCACCCCCCACCCACCGCAGACATCCAGGAGGGTGACTGGGCGTCTCTCAAGGAGGCCTTCCTCCTGGAGCCGGGTTACGTCTACCTCAACACCGCCGGCCTCGGCCCCTCCCCCGGGCCCGTCATCTCGGCCTTCCAGGAGGCGTGGCTCCGCCTGGAGGAGCGCTCGGAGACGGGGCACGGGGAGCGGGAGGAGGTCCGGGCCCGGGCAGCCGCCTTCCTGGGTTGCCGGCCGGGGGAGCTGGCCTTCACCCGGAGCGCTACCGAGGGGATGAACATGGTGGCCCGGGGGCTTGAGCTGGCCCCCGGTGACGAGGTGGTCATGACCACCCACGAGCACCCCGGGGGAGCCATGCCCTGGTTCGGCCTCCGTAAAGACCTGGCCATCCGCCTCCGCACCTTCGATCCGGGAAGGGGGGGAGACGATACCCTGGAGCGATTCACCCGGGCCCTCTCCCCCCGGACCCGGGTGGTCATGGTAAGCCACGTCACCTGCACCACCGGCCTGGTCATGCCCCTGCCCCGCATGGCGGAGATCTGCCGCGAGCGGGACATCGTCCTGGTCCTGGACGGCGCCCAGGTCCCGGGGCAGATCCCCCTGGACCTCCACGCCCTGGACTGCGACTTCTACGTGGCCTCGGGGCACAAGTGGCTCCTGGGCCCCAAGGGGAGCGGCTTTCTCTACGTCCGGGACGAGTGGCTGGACCGCTGGAAGCCCACCTTCGTGGGCGCCTACTCCGACGCTGTCTACGACCTCGAAGCCCGGGTCTTCCGGCGCAGACAAACGGCCGATGCCTCCGAGTACGGGACCCGGAGCACCCCCCTCATCCTCGCATTCGGAGCCGCCTTCGACTTCCTGGAGCGAGTGGGGATGGACCGGGTGGCAGCCCGGGGAGCCGCCCTGGCCCGGCGCCTCAGGGAGGGGCTCGAGGCCATGGGGGTGGAGATCCTGACCCCGGCCGGTGCCGCAGCCTCCATCCTCACCTTCCGCCTCCCGGCCTCTGGAGGGACCGGGGGTGAGTGGGCCGGCCGCATCCGGAGGGACCACGGGATTCGCCTACGCCCGGTCTCCGAGGCCGACCTGGGGGGAGTCCGGACCTCGCCCCACATCTTCAACACCGAAGCCGAAATGGACCGGCTCCTGGATGTCATGGGAACGATCCTGTGACGAGAGGAAGAACGAGATGAACCTCGCGAAGACGCTCCTCGCTCAACGGAAGTTTTGCTTCCCCTTCCTCGCGATTCCCCTCCGCCCCGGCGCCATGCCGCGCCTCCTCCTCACCCCCGTCGCGACGTGCCTCTTCTTCGTGGCCACGGGCCCATGGGTCGGGCCCGTCCCGGCCTCTTCCCAGGAGCGGGAGGCCTACCTGGAGCTGGCCGAACGGGCCTTCGAGGGCGGGCGGACCAGCATCCCCGAGCAGATCCAGCGGTGGAAGGAGAGCTGGGAGCCCACCCCCGAGTGGGGCTACGGTCCCCCCGGGGGACCGTCGTACTACGCGCGGCTGGCCGGCACCCTCTACCGGCAGACGGGAGAGGAGCGTTACGCCGAGGAAGCCATCGAGTACCTCTCCACGCACCACGAGCTCGAGGCCTGGTACCCCGAGGAGATGCACGACTACCGGCCGGACTACGCCGAGGGCATCCCGGCCCTCACCAACTTCTTCGAGCTCCCCTACTTCATCGAGGGCTACATCCTGGTAAAAGAGAGCCCTTCCCTCACCGGAGCTCAGCGCCAGGCCATCGAAACGAGCGTCGCCGAGGCCGCCGACTACGTCTTCTTCTTTCCCGAGTGGGGCCCCCACAACCGGGCCATGCTCCGGGCCTACGCCCTCCTCCTGGCCTCCCGGGCCCTCCCCGACCACCCCCACGCCCCCCGGTGGGAGAAGCTCTCGGGAATCCTGGCCTGGGACAGCTGGGGCAAGTGGGAAGAGGAGGACGCACAGATCTATCACCCCGTCTGGCTCATCAGCCTGGTCCGGTACGCCGACGCCCTGGGGGACGAGTCGTTCTGGCAGCTCCCCACGGTGCGCTACTACTTCGACTACTTCACCCATCTCCTGGATCCCACGGGCATGATTCCCGACTTCGGGGACGGCCGCTGGCACGCCAACTGGTCCTGGTACACGGCGCTCCTGGAGAGGGCCGCCGCCGAGTACGACCGCCCCGAGTATCGCTGGGCCGCCCACCGCATCTTCCACGCCCTGGCCCCCGGGAAAGGTGAACGCGTGGGGATCGGGGACGGGATGAACCTCATGGACGCCTACCGGTGGGCCGAGGAGGGTCCCGAAGCGCCTCCTCCGGCCCGAAGCGAAGAGGTGATGGAGGACCTGGTAGGCAAAAAGATCGTCTTCCGGGACGGGTGGGACGCCGACGCCAACTACCTCCTCCTGAACTACCGGGACGAGGGTCCGTACGCCCTCACCGCCCGGGAGTACCTCCGCCACACCATTCCCGTGGAGGAGGAGAAGATGCACCACGGGCACTCCGACGAGAACTCCATCGTCCTCATGATGAGCGAGGGATCGGTGCTTCTGAACGAGGCCGGCTACCGGCCCCGGATGCCCTCGGGTCCCTACGGCGAGTACCGGGCCGACTACTTCCACAACCGCCTGGTCTGGAGGACCCGGAAGCTGGGCCGGGAGCAGGACCTCTGGGAGTTCCTCCGCCACGCCGGGAGCCACCGCTCCGTGGAAACTCAGAAGGTGGACTTCTACAGGACCGACGCCTTCGACATGAGCCGGACCCGGGTCACCGACGAACGGGAAGGCGTCCAGCACGACCGGGTCATCGCCTGGCTCGAGGAGCACAACGTCTGGGTGGTCTTCGACATCGTGAAGTTCCTGGAGCGCGGGTACTACACCCTGGCCGGCCTCTGGCACGGCACCACGGTGCTGGAGGAAGGGGACGAGTACTTCGTCACCGCCGTGGACTTCATCCGGGGCCAGGAGCAGCCGGGCCACACGGTCCTGCGCATCGAGATGCCCCAGGAGGACACGCGCCGGAAAGGAAGCTTCCCCATCCGCCGGAACAACGAGGACAACGTGACGGTCTACCAGAGCCTGGCCAGCCACTACCTGGCGGGCCAGACCGAGAGCTTCGTCACCGTCCTCACCCCCGTGCCCCGCAGCGATCCGGGCGACACCCCCGTCCGGGGCATCCGGGTCCTGGACCCTCCCCGGGAGCGGGCCGGCATCGGGGTGGTCCTGGAGCTGGACGGAGAGGAGATCGTTGTGGCGGCCAAGACCGATCTCCTCTACGGAATCCTGGCCTCCAACAAGCGACCCCGTTACACCTTCGAATCAGGGAGGGTGGGCTACGGCTCCTTCACCACCGACGCCGACTTCTTCTTCGCCAGCGTCAAAGAAGGGTCGGTGCACTGGGCCGGAACCAACCTGACGGGGGCCCGCTACGGGGACACCGAGCTCTTCGCCGCCCCCTGGAGCACCTTCACCCTGGAGCCCGACGACTGGGCCACGGGGTTCGGCGCCCCCAAGTGGCGCTTCTGGGAAGATACGGTGGGCGTGGAGCGATGAGCAGTCTGGAGATGGAACCATGAGCAGCAAGGAGAGCTACATCCGCACCGGTGCTCCGGCCCTGGACGGAATCTTCACCCTGGTGAAGTCCTTCCTGGAAGCCGACGTCCTGGAGATGAACCTGGACGGCCGGCGGGTCCGGGGGTTCCGAACCCCCGATGCCAGGTCCCTGTGGATCAGGGACCACGCCGACATGCTCCGGGCCGGCCGCTACTTCCTGGACGACGTCACCAGCGCCGTCCAGCACTTCGGCGACACCCAGTCGGCCACGGGGAGGATCTTCGACTATTTCTCCACCTTTCCCGAAAAGCTCCCCTGCGAGAAGGAGAACTGGAGCAAGTACGTCCGGGTCCCCGTGGAAGCCGACGTGGAGTACCGGTTCGTGAAGGGAGCCTTCCTGGCCTGGCAGGCTTCGGGAGACGACCGCTGGATCCTGAGCCTGATGCCGGCCATGGAGCGGGCGCTGAACTACATCCTGGACCACGACTGGTACTGGGACGCCGACGCCGGGCTGGTGAAGCGGGCCTACACCATCGACACCTGGGACTTCGCCTACACGGCGGGCTCCCACGACTGGCTCCAGTTCCAGATCGACGAGAACACCTTCTGGGGGTTCATGCACGGGGACAACAGCGGCTACTACGAGGCCTTCCGCCTCATGGCCTATCTGTACAAGCGCTTCGGCGACACCTGGAGGGCCCGGCGGTGGAAGGACCGGGCCACGACCCTCAGGGAAAAGGTGAACCGGCGATGCTGGAACGGGAGCTTCTACACCCACTTCGTGAAGAAGACGCCGGTGGAGATCGCCGGCGTGGATGAATCGGCCCAGCTCAGCCTCAGCAATCCCATGGACATCAACCGGGGGATCGCCGATCACGAGATGGCCGTCTCCATCCTCCGGGAATACCGGCGGAGGAGGAAGGAGACCGACGCCTTCGCCGAGTGGTTCTCCGTCGATCCCCCCTTCCCCGACGGGATCTTCGGCGACGAGAAGCTGGTGGGAGGGGCCTACGTGAACGGGGGCATCATGCCCCTGGTGGGAGGCGAGCTGGCCCGGGCGGCCTTCGACAACGGGTTCGAGGAGTACGGCGTGGACATCCTCACCCGCTACCACGCCCTCATCGCCGAAAAGGAGGAGAGCTACCTCTGGTACTTCCCCGACGGCACTCCGGCCAGCGTTGAGACCAGCACCAGCCCCGAAGCCCAACCCACCGACGGATGGGGCTCCAGCGCCATGCTCTGGGCCCTCACCACCGGGCTGGCGGGGGTGGACGATCTGGGCCGGGGGTTCGACGAGGTGCGTCTCTCCCCCCGCTGGCCCGCCGCCGGTGTCCAGGAGGCCGAGGTGCGCCTCTGCTACGAGGCCTCGGGGGCGGTGTTCGCCTACGACTATCGGGCCGGTGACGAAGGGATCCGGATCACGGCGGAGCACCGGGGAAGCAACGTGAGCCTGCACGTTCTCCTCCCCGAAGGTGCCCGGGTGGGTGCGGTGCGGGTCGCCGGGAGGGACACGCCCTTCCGGCTCCGGGAGGTCCGGGAGAGCCCCTACGTGGACTTCTACGCCGACGTCTCGGGGGAGACGGAGATCACCATCGATTTCGCCTGACCGGCACGGAGCTGACCGGCCCGGCTCGGTCCCGAGCCCGGGCACCGGACCAACCCGACCATCGGCCGACTTCCGGAGGACCCACAGCCATGACCATCGGCGACGCCCTGGCCCGGATTCGTACCATCCTCATCGCACCCATGCCCGGCGGGAGCTCGCCTCCTCCGGTGGTCCGCACGGTGGGGGAGGAGCTGGCCCGCCTCGTCGGTGCCGAGCTCCGCGAGGAGCCGATGCCGACTCCCGACGCAGGAGCCGGCACGGAGCCCGCCCCGGAGCCCGCATCCGGACTCCCCGGCACACCCGGATCCGGCGTCGCCCTCGGGCCCGGGAGCTTCGTGGTGGGCGTGGAGGCGGAGGCCGTGGACGGGGTCACGCTGGAGCTGAAGGAGGACGGCTCGGGACGGCTGGTAGCCGGACGCCCCCGGTACCTCTACTCCTTTCTGACCCACCTCCTGCGGGAGCTGCCGGAGGAGAAGCTGGAATCCGTCCGGAAAGGGAAGGTCTTCCGGCCGGCCTTCTCCTGGAATCGCCCCACCTACGACTTCTTCCTCACCCAGGAGGGGCGGAGTCAGAGGGGACTCGACCGGCAAGGCTACGTCCGGCGTCTGGCCGAATCGGGCTTCACCCACCTGGAGGTGAACGGGCTGGCCTTCCACACCGCCCTGGAGACGGGGCCGGAGGGTGAGGCCTATCCCATGTTCTATACCTACTGTCCGGCCCTGGACCAGTTCGTGGAGAGTGACCCGGGAGCCGGCCTCTACCCCGCCGACTACCTGGAGGCGAACCTCCGCTATCTGCAGGAGAACGCCGAGCTGGCCCGGAAGTACGGCCTCGTCCCTGGACTCCTCTCCTTCGAGCCCCGCTCCGTGCCCGAGGCCTTCTTCCGTCGCTACCCCATGCTCCGGGGGGCCCGGGTGGACCACCCCTTCAGGAGCTTCAAGCCCCGCTACAACATGACCATCGCCCACCCCCTGGTGAGGGAGCACTACGCCCAGATGCTCCGGCGGCTCATGGAGCGGGTGCCCGAGCTGGGGTTCTTCTCCATATGGACCAACGACAGCGGGGCCGGCTTCGAGCACACCCAGTCCCTATACGTGGGACGAAACGGGGGCGCCTACCTGATCCGGGAGTGGAAGGACCAGGACGAGATCGCCCGGGCCGCCGGGGACAACGCCCTCCGGTTCCTCCGCACCCTCCGGGACGCCGGCCGGGAGAGAAACCCGGACTTCCGGGTCCTCACCCGCATGGAGTCCTTCTACGGGGAGCACGAGGTGATCCGGGGCGGTCTGGAGGAGGGGCTGGAGGTGGAGACGGCCTCCCTGGCCGCCAGGGGCTGGGCGATGCCCTACAACCATCCCCGCTACCCCGACTCCAGCGCCTTCCCCGCCGGGTCCGTCTACCAGCGCTCCTTCCACCCCGACGAGGGGACGGCCGCCGAGGAGCTGGAGGGCAGGGGCTCCCACGCCCACTTCTACTTCGCATCGGGGCCCTGGGCCCTCTTCGCCCCCCTGGTGGGCATCCCCTATCCCGTCCTCACCGTGGAGCGGCTCCGCCTCCTCCACGCCAACGGCGTCAGGCACCTGGCCCACATGGGCGGGACACACCCCCCCCACCTGGTCCCCTTCAACGTGAACCACGAGGTCCTCCGGGCCTTCCAGTTCGACCCGGAGATGGAGCTGGAGCCGACGCTCCGGCGCCTGGCGGCGCGGTGGACGGGTGAAGACGGCGGCACTTCAACCGATCTCGCCGACACCCTCCTGGATGCCTGGGCCCGGGCCGAAGAGGCCATCCTGGCCTTCCCTCACGTGACACCCCTCTACTCCCTTTACGGGTTCGTCTGGTACCGTCTCTGGGCCCGTCCCCTGGTCCCGAACATCGAGGCCATTCCCCTAAAGGAGCGGGCCTGCTACCAGGACTACATGTGCACCACACCCCACAATCCCAACAACGTGGACCTGAGCCGTGACGTCCTCTTCCGGCTCACCACGGTGCCCGAGTGCCGAAAGGCCGTGGAGCGCATGGACGCCCACGTGTGGACGCCCCTGGATGAGGCCGTCTCCCTCCTGGCCGGCGCCGAGGAGGACGCCCGAGGGGCTCTGGGCGAGGAGAACGTTCTCCACGACCAGCGGGTTCGCCTGGCGGCCCTCCGCTGCTGGATGCGGACCCAGCGGAGCGTGGCCGCCTGGGTGGCGGGGGTGGGGGGCTACATGGAGGCCGGATCGGAGGAGGAGAAGCAGCACTGCCGCCTGGTGGTCCGGGAGATGGTGGGCGGGGAGGTGGCCAACAGCCGGGAGCTGCTGGGCCTTCTGGAGGAGGGAGTGGAGTTCATGGCCACCACCGACAAGGGAGAGACCCCCCTCATCCACGGCCGGAACCTCGGTGCGCTTCTCACCAAGCGGATCCGCCTCATGGAGGCCCACCGGGACGACGAGCCCTTCATCGACCCGGACTACATGATGCGCCAGGCCGGGCGGCCGGTGTGAGGGCGGCCCACGGTACCATGAGCTCCCGGGAACGCCTCCATGGGCGGCGACACGGACCTCCGGGAGGCCAAGGAGCGCATCGGGGACCGGGTGTGCACGGTCGGCGCCGGGGGTTCCCGACACCCCTTTTCAGGAATCGACGGCGGGAAAAGACATCCCGTTCAGAAAGAGGTCGTTGAAGCGGGGGTGGCCCGAGAGCTCCACGTAGTCCACGTGGGCCGGTACGAGGAAGGCCGCCTCCCGCTCCCGGAAGGAGAGGAGGGCAGCCCGGGCTCCCTCCAGGGCTGCGTTCCCCACCCCCTCCACCACCCCGGGCTCCACGGCCGGGACCAGACCCACCCTGGCCGCCCTCGTCGGGTCCAGGGCCGAGCCGAAAGAGCCGGCCAGGAAGACGTGGGCCAGCTCCTCCGGCGCCACCTCCCCCACCTCCAGGACGATACCCACAGCCGAAGACACGGCGGCCAGCGCCGCCTGGAGCTCCCGGATGTCCCGCTGGTCCAGGTAGAGCCCCTCCGCCAGGCGGAAGGAGCGCATGGTCTGCACCATCTCCAGGTGGCCGCCCAGCGGATGCCCGGGAACCTCGAAGGCCGAGGCCAACCGCCCCCGTGGGTCCACCAGCCCAGTGCGCCGGAGCTCGGCCAGGGCGTCCACCAGACCGGAGCCGCAGATCCCTCCGGGCTCCCCTCCGCCCACCACCTCCATCCGGACCTGGTCGTCCAGCCTCACGTGGGCCACGGCGCCATGGACGGCGGGCATCCCGTGCCGGACCCCGCCACCCTCGAAGGCAGGTCCCGCCGGGGCCGCCGCCGCGATGGCCCGCCCGCCCCACCCCAGGACGACCTCGGTGTTGGTCCCCAGGTCCACCAGGAGGGCGGGCCGGTCTCCCCGGACCACGTCCGTGGCGTGGAGACCCGCCACCGTGTCCCCGCCGGCGTAGGCGCTGATGAGGGGAAAGGTCACCACCCGGCCCCGGGGATGGATGGGAAGCCCCAGCTCCCCGGGGGACACCTCCCTGGACTCGTGGAAGACGGCCGTGTAGGGCGCCACACCCAGGGGATGGGGGTCCACCCCCAGGAGGAGGTGGAGCATGATGCCGTTGCCGGTGACCACCACCTCTCCGATTCCCTCCGGCTCCACCCCTGCCCTCTCACAGAGGTCCCCCGTCAGACCGGCCATGGTCTCCACGGCCATGGTGCGAAGCTCCCTGAGACCCTCGGGGCGATGGTGGGCGAAGGCGGCGCGGGAGATGACGTCGGCCCCGGCCGAGCTCTGGAGGTTCACCCGGCTCCCGGAAGCCACCGTCTCACCGGTAGCCAGATCCACGAGATCTCCCGCCACGGTGGTCGTCCCCAGATCCACCGCCAGACCCAGGGGCGCCTCGGCGTCCAGAGCCTTCCACCCGTCGGGCCGCTCCACCGCCACCGGCCGCCGGATGCCCTCCACCACGGCAAGGGGCTGCGCCGCCGGCTCCGGCACCTCACAGGTCAGATCCTCCTGCACCGACACCTGGCAGGCCAGCTCCCAGTCCCGGACCCTGACCTTGCACTCCCCACACCTCCCCTCCCCCCCGCAGGAGGACGCCAGGGGGACCCGGGCCCAGGCGGCAGCGGCAAGGAGGGAGGTGCCGGGCGGAACCCATGCCACCCTCCCGGAGGGCTCGAAGCGCACGCGGCACCCCCGGTCATCGTGCTGTTCAGACCTCATGGTCCGTATCCCTCCCCCCGCCCGAGCGCCCGGGAGGGCGTTCCCGGCCAGCGGGGCCATGTTCCTTCGTCGTAGGCCACCTTCAGTGCCTCGGCAAGACCCTCCACCCAGTGGAGGCGCCCGGCCGGGGTATCCGACACCCGGAGCACGCTTTCGGAGAACCCGTGGGGCTCGGGGGCGGCGTTTCGAAGAGCCTCGATGCATTGCACGTGGGGCCGTGCGGCTTCCAGTCCGCAGGGGATGCCCCCCTCTCCCCTCACGGCCCGGGCGCACTCATGGAGCTTCCTGGTCTGGGGGGCGGCATCCGGGCAGTCGTACCACGCCAGGGGGTCGTCTCCCCGCCTCACGACCATGGGCTCCGTCCCGCCGGGATACACCAGCGTCGCCTCCTCGAACTCCAGGATGAACCGGGGCGCCGCCTCCTCCTCCTCGGCGATGGTGTGGGACGCCAGAAAGAGGAGATCCACCCCGCCCCGGGTTTTCACCTGAGCCGCCACCGTGTCGAAGGTCTCGATCTCGTTCACCCGGGCCGTGGCCGCCGCCACATCCTCCGGCTCGGCGCTCCGGTCCGCCTCGGGTCCCAGGAGGAAGAGGAGGTTGTGGAGGTGATGGGCCATGGCGTTGGCGGCCGGGCTGTCCAAAATCCAGCGACCGTCGGGGGTCCGGGCCCTCCCGGCCCAGTCGTTCCTCCGGTAGTAGGTCTCGGTCCGGGGCCAGAGGGTGAGGGACCGACCCCTCACCGGGGCTCCAAAGCGGCCCGCCAGGATGTCCTCCTTCAGCTCCAGGACGGAGGGGGCGAAGGACCACTGGAATCCCACCGCCACCAAGCGGCGGGCCCGGTCCCGGGCCCGGATCATCCGGTCCACCTCGGCGGTGGAGGCGGCGGCGGGCTTTTCCACCAGGACGTGGCTCCCCTCCTCCAGGGCCAGGCAGACCTGGGGGGCATGGAGGTGGATGGGGGAGGAGATCACGGCGAGCTGGGCGCCTTCCTCCTCGTAGAACTTCTCCATGGTGGACACGACGGGAACCCCCAGCGCCTTCAGCTCGCCCAGGCGGGAGCACCTCTCGGGATGGGGGTCCACCGCGCCGACGATGCGGAAGCCCCCTCCCGTCTCCCGGTCCAGGAGGGCCGAGAGATAGACCTCCCCGTAGCCCCCGAGGGCCACCACCAGCACCGAGACCGGTTCGTCCATCACCTCTCCAGGAGGCTCACGTCCCGGACCGATCCCTCCCGGGGATCCACCCGGAGGGTCCGGATCTGGAAGGCCCCCAGCTTCAGCGGCACCTCGATTCCCAGGGCCGGAAGGGAGAGGGTGGTCCGGCGGGCCCGTCCCGTGGGCTCGAAGAGGCGGAGGATGAGCTCCCCTCCCTCCTCGGCTTTCTTGAAGGCCGTGAGCTGAACGGCGCTGTCGCTCAGGACCGGCCCTGCGCCCGCCGGCTCCCCTTCTCCCGGCGGCCACCAGGAGAGGACGTAGGGCTCCTCGTTGAGGGCGAGGGCCTCCCGGTCCACCTCCCGGAGCCGGTCGGCCCCGGGGCCACCCTGGAGCCAGAAGCGGAAGCGGTGCTCTCCCTGGTCCATCCGGGGCGTGAACCGGTCCTGCCGCAGGACGGGACGTCCCGAATCGGTGGGATGGGCCGCGTGGGCCGGGGCCCGGAGGAGGGAGAGCCTCAGCTCCCCATCCTTGAAATCGAAGCCGTAGGTGGAGTCGTTCACCACCGAGAGGGACTCGGCCCCGTCCACCGACCGGACCAGGTGCCACTTCTGGGCCACCAGCTCCACGCCCTGGTCCCGGAACGCTTCCGTGCCGTACGCCACCTGGCCCAGGATCTCACCCTCCCTCCAGGGGGTGGGGAGGGAGAGCTTCAGCATCCGGTCCCTCTCCTGCCAGAAGACGCGGAGCTCCACCTCCACCCGGGTCCCCTCCCTGGGGAGCTTGTACCGCTGACAGATGGCCGAATCCCCGTAGCCCAGGAGGGCCTCCACCACCGTCCGCACGGGCCCGTCCTCGATGATCCGCACGGCCGGGAGGCGCCCTCCTTCCACCCCGGCGAAGCGGGCCGCCTCCTCCTGGTTCAGGAGCGTGAAGCGTCCGGCAAGCCTCCTGAACGAGGACACCCGCATGCCCCAGGGATCGGCATCGTCCTCCATGACCAGGGGCCGGAGGGCGCCGGAGGTGAGGAGATCCACCCCTCCCACCCGCAGCCGGTCCAGGAGGCCGGTGCGGGCGTTGACCACCGCCTCCATCTCGTCGGTCCTGAAACGGAAGGTCCCCTTCAGGATCCGGGCCCTGGACGCCGGCTTCTTCTTCACCTTCCGGAACCGGACGTCGAAGCGGTCCATCCGGCCGGGCTTCAGGGTGGCGGCGAAGACCACCCGCTTCCGGTGATCCTCGTTGATATTGCTCTCCTGCTGTTCGGCCTGGGCCGGGAGGCCGCGCCCCCTTCCCCTCACCTCGGGGATCCCGTATTCGTCGGGCCGGTGGGGCCAGGCCGGTTGCACCTCGCACTCCACCAGGGTCCGGACGGGGTAGGGGTGGGGGTTGTAGACCAGGACGGGATGGCTCCCCTCTTCCCCCGGCGGCTGCCCCCCGGCCAGGGCGAAGAAGGCCCGGGCCCGGACCCTCTCGGCCAGGGTCAGGCCGTGGCCCAGCTCCTCCAGGGCCGCTTCCTCCCCCGAGGAAATGGAGGTGCCCCCCAGGATGTCGTGGAACTGGTTGGCCAGGAGGGCCCGGGTGGCCCGGGCCAGTTCACGGTCCGGATAGGCCATCAGCCCCTGGAACCAGGCGGTGGTGGCCATCTTCTCGGCCACGAAAAGCCTGTTCTCCAGGCGTCGGTGACTCCGCTTCAGCCGCATGGCCGAGGTGTAGCACCCCACCGCCCAGGGGTTCAGGTCTCCTTCGTGGCGGGGAAGCTCCCCACCCCGGGCCTTCAGGTCGTCCACGTAGGCCTCGGGGGTGGAGTGCAGGATGCGCACATCCCCGGACTCCTCCATGAGAGCGGCGATAACCCGGAGATCCTCCCTGGAGGGGCCGCCCCCATGATCTCCCACCCCCCAGGGGACCTGTTTGACCACCTTGTTCCCGTCCCGCTCGACCCACTCCCGGATCTTCTCGGCGGCCTTGCCCGGCGCCGAGTTGTAGTGGGACTCGGCCAGGATTGCCGTCACCTCCGACCCGTCGTAGCCCACCCAGACCATCTCGGCGGCGGGAAGGGTGGATTCATGCAGCTTGGGACGGCAGAAGAGGTAAGCGTCGTAGCCGCTCCCGGCCAGGATCTGCACCAGGCCCCGGGTGTGGCCGAAGGAGTCCACGTTGACGGCGGTGGTGGGCTCCACCCCGAAGGTCTCCCTGAAGTACGCCTTCCCCACCAGGATCTGCCGCACGAGGGACTCCCCGCAGGGGACGTTGCAGTCCGGCTGCAGGTACCAGCCTCCCATGACGTGCCAGCGGCCCTCCTGCACCAGGCGGCGGATTCTCTCGAAGAGCGCCGGATCGTACTCCCGGATCCACTGGTAGAACTGGACTTCGTTGCGGTTGAAGACGAACCCGGGGAACTCCTCGGCGAGATCGCAGACCGTCCGGGCCAGGGAGAGGGCCTCCCCGGCCCCCTCGGGCCACTCCCAGAGCCAGACGGGGTCCAGGTGGGAGTTGCAGAGCAGGTGGACGGTGGGCTCCGGCGAGTGTCGGGTCATGGCGCATCCTCGTTCAGCAGACGAGTTGAATCTCCAGGTCCGACGTGGGGCTGGGCAAGCGGACGGCGCCGTCGCGCATGGGGTACCGCCGCTCTCCTCCCGGTGGCTCCCCTCCGGCCCCCTTCCGAGCGACGGCCTCCGGATTTCCGGGAGCGACCCAGGCTCCCGGCTCCTCCTTCTCCGCCCGACGCACGGTGAGCCTGAGCCGGTGCCCCCTCACCCGTACCGAAGCCTCCATCCCGTCGGGATTCAGGCCCTCCAGAAGGCGAGGCCGGAGGGTGAGGCCGTGGAGGTCCGGCCGGACGCCCAGGAGGTGATGCAGAAAGAGGGTGACGAGCTCGGCCCAGGTCCAGGGAGGGATCCCGACCTGGGGGTAGGGCGGAGCGATGCGGGGGCCGTAGTTCTCGAACCAGCTCCCCGCGACCCCCCCCTGGACCCGGGCCAGCCACCGGAGGACACGGCGGACCTTCTCCCCGTCGCCCCGCTCGGCGTAGGCACGGGCCGCGAAGAGGGAGGGGAAGGGCCACGCGCCGGGGGAATCGGGCTCGCTGGACCTGTGGTAGCGCCCGTACCCGCCGCCGGTCCATCCCTGATCCCAGAGCTCCTCCACATGCTCCAGCGTCGCTCCGGCCAGATCCCCCTCAGGGTCCACCAGCTCCAGGACCACGGGAAGAGCCGAGGAGGTGTCGGGATCCAGGAGGTGGAGGCCCTCCTCCAGGAGGGGGATTCCCGGGGGGAGTCCTTCCGGGGACCTCATCTCGATGGTCCGCTGCCAGGCTCCGTCCAGGCCCCTCCGCTTGATGAAATGCCCGTCCTCCACCAGGCCATGGACCGGGTCCCCCAGGAAGGCGGCCTTCAGCTCCTCGGCCGCTTCCCTCCACCGGGAAGCATCCCCGTCCTTCCCCAGGGCTTCGGCCAGTCCGGCGGCCCCCTCCAGCCCCACGGACACGAAGAGCTGGCTCGTGAGCTCGAAACCATCCCGGATCCCGTGGACGCCATGCCGCTCCCAGTACTCCCGTCGGTTGTGCAGCATGCCCGAGGGCTCGTGCCGGAACGGGGAGGTCAGGGGAAAGCGGGCCAGGGCCCGGACCGTGTCCCACCGCCGGGCCACCAGATCCAGCTCCCCGGTCCAGTCCACGTAGGTGGCCAGGGCCCCGAGAAGCTCCCCGTTCTGGTCCAGCTCCACGTCATCGGGGGTGCGCCGTGTGCCCGAGTCCACCGTGTCGCCCTCCGGCGATACGAACTCGTCCAGAAGCCGGGCAAGCATCGTGGCTGCCGTCGCCGTATCGCCAAGTCGGACCAGCGCTTCGGCCACATGGGACTGATCCCGCACCCACTCCAGGTTGTACTGCCAGATGCTCCCGTCCATGCGGCCCCGCCGGTCCACGACCACGGGAAGCTGCGCACGAGAGGCCCGGAAGAGGTGGTCCAACTCCGGGTCCCCGGTCCGCGCCGTCGAGAGGGAGGCCCAGTATCGGTCGGCCTCGCCGGAATTCCTCCACCCGGACGGCGCCGGTCCTCCTCCCCTACTCCCTCCCTTCCCGGACCGGTCCAATCGACGGACTTCCACGGCCGGGCCATCCTCCCCCTCCACCACCCGGTAGACCAGGGTGAACCCGGTCCCGCTTCCCTCCTCATCCTCCCGCACCTCCACCTCCCGCCAGACCTCCGGCTCCCCGGAAACCGGGCAGGAGAAGCGCTCGGTCACCGTCGCCGGCCCCGCCTCCCACTCCACCCGCACCGTCGGCGTTCCCTCACCGCCCTCCCACCCCCCGGCGAGCTTTTCGGGGCGGGGGCC
>CAYXGM010000029.1:0-3802 GCA_964464555.1 uncultured Gemmatimonadaceae bacterium
CCCGGGGGGGAACGGCCCGGGCCGTGGACGGTGTGGATCTGGCCGTGAAGGAGGTTGAGGCGGTGGGGGGGGTGGGGGAGTCGGGCTCGGGAAAGACCCTTCTGGCCCTCTCCATCCTGGGGCTCCAGCCGGGGGGCGAGGCGACGCTTCGTCCCGGCTCGAGCATCGAATTCCGCGGACGGGATCTCGCCGGGCTTTCCGGGAAGGATCTGCGGCGGATCCGTGGGGGAGAGATCGCCATGGTCTTCCAGGAGCCCATGACGTCCCTGAATCCGGTGTATACCGTGGGAAACCAGGTGGGCGAGGCTCTCCGGCTCCATCAGGGGTTGCGGGGAACCGGGGCCAGGCAGCGGATCCTGGAGCTCCTGGAGGAGGTGGGTATCCCGGGAGCTGCGGCGGTGATGAGGGCCTTTCCCCATCAGCTTTCGGGAGGGATGCGGCAGCGGGTCATGATCGCCATGGCACTGGCCGGAGACCCTGCACTCCTGGTGGCCGACGAGCCGACGACGGCCCTGGACGTGACCATCCAGGCGCAGATTCTGGAGCTTCTGAACGCCCTGAGAGAGAAGCGCGGGATGGCTCTCCTCCTCGTGTCCCACGACCTGAGCGTGGTGGGGCGGGTCTGTCAGCGCATCGTCGTCATGTACGGCGGGAGGGTGGTGGAAGCCGGGGATGCGCGACTCATCTTGAGCCGCCCGGCCCATCCCTACACCCGGGGTCTCCTGGGATCCCGCCTCACCCTGCGGGACCGGCGACAGGAGCTCAGGCCCATTCCCGGTGAGGTGCCCGAGGCCACGAGCTGGCCATCGGGATGTCGGTTTCACCCCCGGTGTCCGGAGGCCGTGGATCGCTGCGCGGTGGAAGAGCCGCCCATGGGGCGCAGGGAGCAGGCGCGCTGTTGGCTCCACCCCGGCGGCACCGGAGAGGAGCCGGGAAGGTGAGCCGGGGGAGGGAGGAGGGCCGCCGTCCACTCTTGAGGGTCCGAGACCTCAGACTGGAATTCGAGGCCGGAGGGACGCTCCGGGCCCTGCGGGGCGTCGATCTGGATCTCTTTCGTGGGGAGTGCCTGGCTCTGGTCGGGGAATCCGGCTCCGGGAAGACGTCGCTGGCCAGGGCCGTTCTTCGACTGGTGGAACCCTCGGGGGGAACCGTCCGTTTCGACGGCAGCAACGTCCTGGGCATGTCCCGCCGGGAGCTTCGGGCCTATCGCCGGAGGGCGCAGATCGTCTTCCAGGACCCCTTCGGGTCCCTGAATCCCAGGATGCGGGCCGGAGCAGTTTTGGCCGAGGTGCTGGAGGTTCACGGAGGGGGTCTGCCTCCTTCGGCGGTTCGTGAGCGAGTGGGAGACCTCCTGGAACTGGTGGGGCTCCACGAGGATCACCGGGACCGCTTCCCCCACGAGCTCAGCGGCGGCCAGCGCCAGCGTCTTGGCATTGCCCGGGCCCTGGCCGTGGACCCGGAATTCCTGATCCTGGACGAGCCCGTCTCGGCCCTGGACCTCTCGGTGCAGGCCCAGATCCTGAACCTCCTGGCCCGGCTCCGTGAGGACCTCTCCCTGACCCTCCTGATGGTGGCCCACGACCTCTCGGTGGTGAGGCAGTTGGCGGACCGGGTGGCGGTGATGTATCTGGGGCGGCTGGTGGAGCAGGCCCCGGTGGAGGCTCTCTTCGATTCTCCCCGGCATCCGTACACGAAAGCCCTCCTCGGGGCTGCGGAACCCTCTGCGGCTTCGGATGGGGCGGAGGGGCTGTGGCGGCTTCTTCCCGGTGAGCCCCCCGATCCCCGAAATCCCCCGGTGGGGTGCGCGTTCCACCCCCGATGTCCGCACCCCCGTAAGGACTCGGGGTGCGCTGACGTATCTCCTCCCTGGGAAGGTGAGGAAGGGAGCTGGGGGATCGCTTGCTGGAAGGAGATGTAGGGCTCGGACCAGGCCTTGACATGCCCTGTGGGGCTCTCCATCTTGCCAAGCCCTTGTAGGAACAATGATGTCCACCCTCCGCAAAGATGGGTGGACCGGTTTTTTAGCCCGATGACCGCTACGGCAGGAGGTCCTCTTGGTGGGCGCAATGAGAATTTACGGTGCAATGCTCCAAGTTCCGGGCATGGAAGTGCAAGACATGACCTGGCAGGAGTGGGCTGCTTTCGCGTGGGACCAGACGGGTGTGATGAAATGGCCTCTGGGCCTCTGCCTCGTGATTGGGTTTCTCGTCATCATCTGGAAGTTCTTCTTCCTGTTGGCGAAGAGTGGAGCCACGAGGAAGGTTCTGAAGGAAGTCGATGAGTTGCTGGCGAACCAGCGCATTGACGAGGCTCTCGAGTTGACCCGTGGCTCCAGCACCCCGGGTGCCAACATCCTCTATGCCGGTCTGGAGCGGCACGAGGAGGGTACGGACCGGGTGATGAAGGCCATCGAGAACCAGGGCCTCATCGAGCTCAGCAAGCTCGAGGGCGGACTGGTGGTGTTGGCAACTCTGACCAACATCGGTCCCCTTCTCGGGTTCCTGGGTACGGTGATCGGTATGATCATCGCCTTCCAGTCCATCGAGGCAGCCGGTGAGGTGGAGGCCACGCTGGTGGCCGGAGGGATCAAGATCGCCCTTCTCACTACGGCTGCGGGTCTGGCCATCGCCATCCCCATGAGCATCTTCCACAACTACTTCGTGTCCCGGATCGACAGTCTGGTCATCGACATGGAGGAGTCTGCGCAGAAGATGATCGACGCCCTTCACGCCATCGAGCGGGGCAGGACCGCGGCCGCTTCGTAGCCGCGACCATAGATCGGTATTTTGAGGCCACCCCCCGTGGCGGGGGTGGCCTCTCTGTATGTTCCGGGGCGGTCCCTCGACGAGGTCCGGTCCGGCCGGCCATTCCACCCCCTTTCGAGGGACCCGGACACACGCCGCTGAACCGTCATGATCTCGTTCTTCCTCCTCTCCCTCGCCGTCCTGGGCCCCGTCACGGAGCTTCAGGAGCCTTCCCCGGGGGTTCCCGCGGCGGTGCGGGCGCAGGCGACGCTCCTGGACTCGGCAACGGCGGAGATGGCCCGGGGTCGATACTGGCATGCCGCCAGGCTCCTCCGTTCCGCCGGGGATGATGCTGTCATGGATCCCGGCGGTCGCCGCCTCCGACTCCGGGTAGCCGCCGAGATGGGATGGGGGAACTGGGAGGGGGTGGTGGAGCTTCTCCGGGATTCGGTCCTGGAGGAAACCATGGAGGGAGGGGAGCTCTGGTTCGCTCTGGGGCGCAGCCTGGAGGGCCTGGAGCGGTGGGAGGAGGCCGGGGAGGCCTTTTCCCGGGTTTCGGGGGCCATGGGGAGCGACGGCCCGGTGAGGGGCTCCTGGAACGTCGTGGAGGCTCGTGTTCGCAGGGGCAGAAGCTGGAGCCGGTCCGGCCGCGTCGCCGACGCCGTGAGCGAGGTGAGGGAGGTCGTCCGCCTCGATGAGACCGTGGGGACCTGGCTGGCGCTGGAGGTGGCCAGAGAGGCGGCCGACCGGGGGGAGAAGGAGGCGACCAGGGCCCTCCTCGAGATGGTGCCCCGGGATGTAGTCCTCGGGATGGGATGGGACCTGCCGGCCAGAGCCCTCCTGGCCGGTGGGGATACTGCCGGAGCCGAGGCGGCATACTGGAGCGCCATTCCCACCTTACCGTCGGCGGTGCTCCGGGCCCGGGCCTGGGACAGGGTGGCCGCTCTTCGCCTGGCTTTGGGGGACTCCCAGGGAGCCAGGGCGGCTCACCACCGGGTCCTGGAGCTGCCCGCCCCGGCAACGGCGATTCTCCGGGCCTCCGAGGCCCTCCTGGCCAT
>CAYXGM010000029.1:3812-45667 GCA_964464555.1 uncultured Gemmatimonadaceae bacterium
AAACGGCCCTGACCGGCGCGCGCCGGCTGGCTTCTGTAGGTCGGCACAGGGAGGCCCTGGCCGCTTTCCGGGCCCATGAAGAGCTCCTGGGTGGACCCGTGCCCGTGGAGGTGCGGCTGAGCCGGGCCCGGTCGCACCTGGCCCTTGGAGAGGGGAGGGCTGCCTTCGAGCTGATCTCCACCCTTCTGGCGGAGGGGGAGGAGCCGGGGGACGTGGCGACACTCGGCCTCCGGATCCGGGCCCTGAGAGTCCTGGGGAGGACCGGCGACGCCCGGAAGGCCGAGGACCTCCTGGTGGAGATGTTTCCCGGAAGCACGGCCGCCCTGGAGATCCTTTTTCGGAGGGCCGACGCCCGCCGTGGCCGGGGAGATCGGGAGGGGGCCCTCCGGGGCTTTCGGGACGTCATCGCCCGGGTTCCCGCCGCCAACCTGGCCGGCGAGGCCAGGATGCGGATGGCGGAGATCCACCGGAGCTCGGGGCGCCCCGAGGAAGCAATCGCCGTGTACCGGGCGTATCTGGAGGATTTTCCCCGGGGGCGGAGGTGGGAGGAGGTGGCTTTCTGGGCCGGCCACACCCTCCTCGAGCTGGACCGGGTGAAAGAGGCCCGGGAGATCCTGGAGGAGCTTCGTGGCCGATCGGTGCTCTCCTACCATGCGGTGGTGGCTGGCTTCCTCCTGGAGGTTCCCTTCGACCCTCCCGTGGAGCTCCGGGGAGACACCCTACCCTTTCCTCGGGAGCTCCGGGAGGGCTTGGCGAGGCTGGACCGCCTCCGGGCCGCGGAGCTGGAGGAGGGCGTCGAATGGGACGTGGAGCGGTTGGAGGCAACGGCCCGGAGCCTCGCCGACGGCGCGGACGGCCAGGACCTCCTCCTGCGCCTGGCCCACGAGCTGAATCACCGGGGTCTGACCCGTGAGGGGATCAACCTGGGTTGGGACGTGCGGAGGGAGGGGCGGGTCCTGGACCGGCATCTTCTGGAAGCGATCTACCCCTTTCCCTACCGGGAGATGATCGTGGCGGAGTCCCGTGAGAGGGGAGTGGATCCCTTTTTCATGGCCGGGCTCATCCGGCAGGAGTCGGCTTTCTGGCGCCGGGCCAGGTCGCGGGCCGATGCCCGGGGGCTCATGCAGGTGCTCCCGAGCACCGGGAGGGCCCTGGCCCGGCGGGAAGGCCCCCGCAGCTTCGATGCCGATGAGCACCTCTACCGACCCGAGATCAACGTGCATCTGGGCACGGCCTTTTTCGTGGACATGAGACGAAGGTTCGGGGAGGATCCCACCCTCATCCTGTCGGCCTACAATGCGGGACCCACCCGGGCCAACCGGTGGAGACGGTACCCCGAGGCCGGCGATCTGCCGCGATTCGTGGAACGCATCCCCTTCTCCGAGACCCGGGGGTACGTGAGGAACGTCCTCCTGAACCGGGAGATCTACGCGTGGCTCTACGGTGGTCCCGACCCGCAGGGCCCCGTCGGGGAAGAAAAGGAGGATGAGGATCGCTCGTCCTCACTCCGGTGAGATCCCGGCGGGCCGATGCTTGCCACGCCGTCGGTTTCCTTGACGGTTCCGTTGTCTTCTCGTCATCTTCGGTTTTCGTCGGAGCCGTCCGGGGCGTTCCCCGCCGAGGGGAGCGTTCCGTCTCCGGAACCAGGGCCTCGAACCTTCTCGAAGGAGGATTCCACGGCATGCCCCAGGGCACGGTGAAGTGGTTCAGCGAGTCCAAAGGCATAGGCTTCATTCGGGCCGAGAGCGGCAAGGAGATCTTCGTCCATTACTCTGCCATTCGGAAGGACGGACTCCGTACCCTGGCCCGGGGCGAAGAGGTGGAGTTCGAGATCCGGGAGACGGAGGCCGGACTCCACGCGGCCAACGTGGTTCGGCACTGACGCGGCGGCTGCTTCGGCTTCGACATCGTCACTTTGCTTATCTGACACGAGCATCCCATGGTCGACGTGCCCCCGAAGGAGGCGCCCCGCCTCTTTCTCATCGATGCCTATGCCCTCATCTACAGGGCCTTCTTCGCCTTCATCAACCGCCCCCTGACCAACTCCAGGGGAGAGAACACCTCGGCCCCATTCGGCTTTACCAACTTCCTCCTCGGCATCCGCGAGAACCACCAGCCGGACTACCTGGCCATCGTGTTCGACAAGGGGATGAGCCAGCGGGAGGAAATCTACCCCGAGTACAAGGCCACCCGGGAGAAGATGCCCGATGAGCTGGAGGCCAGCCTCCCGCGCATCCGGGAGCTGGTGGAGGGGTTCAACGATACGGTGGTGGAGGTGGACGGCTATGAGGCCGATGACGTCATCGGTACCCTGGCCGTAAAGGCTCGGGACGAGGGGCTGGAAGCCGTCATCGTGTCCGGGGACAAGGATCTGTACCAGCTCGTGGGTCCGGGCATCCACCTCCTGAACCCGGGACGGGGAGGGCCCACGGGCGTGGAAGCCGAGTGGGTGGACGAGTCCAACGCCAACGAGAAATTCGGCATCCCCCCGTCCATGATCCCCGACTACCTGGCCCTCATCGGGGACAGCTCCGACAACGTGCCGGGGGCTCCGGGAATCGGTCCCAAGACGGCGGTGAAGCTCCTCGCCGGGCACGGAGATCTGGATGCCATCCTGGAGGCGGCTCCGGACCTGAAAGGCAAACGAGCCCGTGAGTCCCTCACCGAGAACGCCGGGCAGGTCCGCCTCTCCAGGGAGCTGGTCACCATCCAGACCGATGTACCCATCGAGCTGGACCTGGAGGCGCTGAAGGTCAGGGAGCCCGACGCCGAGCGTCTCAGGAAGCTCTTCGTTGAGCTGGAGTTCCGGCGGCTCGCGGAGCGGTTCACCGATTCGGAGGGGCCGGAGGCTCCGGAAGAGGCCCCCGAGGGGGAGGTGCGCTATACGCTGGTGCGAGAGGTGGGGGAGGTGGAGGCCCTTGTGGCCCGGGCCCGGGATGCGGGGGTCGTTTCCCTGGACACGGAGACCACCAGCCGGTCCGCCACCCGGGCAGACCTGGTGGGAATCAGCCTCTCCATGAAGGCCGGCGAGGCCTACTATCTCCCCCTGGCCCACCGACGTACCGGGGAGTTGGCCCTGGACGATGGGAGTGACGGCGTCCCGGCCAACCTGCCTCCTCTGGACTCCGGGGCCATGGCTCCCCTGGTGGAGCTCCTGGAAGACCGGGAGGTGGAGAAGGTCGGGCAGAACCTGAAGTATGACCTCATCGTCCTGGAGCGGGCCGGGGTGAAGGTCCGGGGCGTGGCATTCGACACCATGGTGGCGTCCTACGTGTTGGATCCGAACCGGCGCCAGCATGCCCTGGACGCCCTGTCGGTCACCCTCCTGGGCCACAGGATGATCGCCTACGAGGAAGTGGCGGGGAAGGGAAAGAACCAGGTGACCTTCGACGAGGTTCCCCTGGAGCGAGCCGGGGAGTACGCCTGCGAGGACGCAGACTACACCCTCAGGCTCAAGGAGCTGTTCGAGCCCCAGCTCAGGGAGCAGAAGCTGGAGTCCCTTTTTCGGGAATTGGAGATGCCCCTGGTGCCGGTCCTGGCCCGGATGGAGGCCAACGGGATCAAGATCGACGTTCCGTTCTTCCAGGAGATGAACCGGGACCTCCAGGAGGAGCTGGCCGTCATCCAGGGAGAGATCCTGGAGCTGGCAGGGGAGGAGTTCAACCTGAATTCCACGCCCCAGCTCAGGGAGATCCTCTTCGAGAAGCTTGAGCTCCCCGTCATCAAGCGCACCAAGACGGGTCCCTCTACCGATGCCTCGGTCCTGGAGGAGCTCGCGTCCATGGGCCACGAGCTTCCCATCCGGCTCCTGGAATACCGGCAACTGGAAAAGCTCAGAAACACCTACGTTGCCGCCCTTCCCAAGCTGGTGAACCCCGAAACGGGACGGATCCACACCAGCTTCAATCAGACGGTGGCAGCCACGGGCCGCCTCTCCTCCAGCGATCCCAACCTTCAAAACATCCCCATCCGCACCGACATCGGCCGGAGGATCCGCAAGGGGTTCGTGGCCGAGAAGGGGCATGTCTTCTTCGGAGCCGACTATTCCCAGATCGAGCTCCGGATCCTGGCTCACTTTTCCGGAGACGAGGCCTTCGTCACCGCCTTCCGGGAGGGAATCGACGTCCACGAGCAGACGGCGTCGGTGATCTTCGACGTGGGGCTGGACGAGGTGAGTTCCGAGATGCGTGCCAGAGCCAAGACCATCAACTTCGCCACCCTCTACGGGCAGGGAGACTTTTCCCTGGGCAGGCAGTTGGGGATCTCCCGGGAGGAAGCGAGGGCGTTCATCGAGGAGTACTTCCGGCGGTTCTCCGGGGTCCGGGCCTTCCTGGACCAGCAGGTGGAGATGGCCAGGCAGCAGGGATACGTGGAGACTCTCGATGGTCGTCGGCGCTATGTTCCCGAGATCACTGCGAAAAACTGGAACGTTCGCCAGTTCGGCGAGCGCATCGCGCAGAACACCCCCATCCAGGGCACGGCCGCCGATCTCATCAAGAAGGCCATGATCCGCATTCAGAGCCGCCTCGAGGAGGACTTCCCGGACGTGAAGCTCCTCCTGCAGGTCCACGACGAGCTCCTCCTCGAAGTCCCCGAGGATGGGGTGGAGCCCCTGGCTGAGGTGGTGACCGAGGAGATGGAGGGAGCGCTGGAGCTGGACGTCCCCCTGGCAGTGGACTCGGGAATCGGGAAAAGTTGGTACAGCTGCAAGGCCTGAGGAAGACGCGGGTCGGCGGAGCATTCGGCCGGTGTCCCACCGCGTCGCCTCCGCACCTCCTCCACGCCCTGCAAGGGCACATGGGCCGAATCCGCCATGGGTGAGCCCCGATCCACGGGGCAGACTGGGTCACGCTCGCCCACACCGCTACGGACGTGTGGGCCATTTTCGACCCGGGCCATGGAGGAGAAACATGAGCCGATCGGTGAACAAGATCATCCTGGTGGGGAATGTGGGGCAGGACCCCGACATCCAGGAAACGGCCAACGGAACCAAGGTGGCGCATCTGTCCCTGGCCACGAACCGGAGGACCTCGGCCAACGGGGACGAACCCAAGGAGCGGACGGACTGGCATCGCCTCACGCTCTGGAATCGCCTGGCCCAGTTCGCCGGGGATTATGTCTCCAAGGGGGACCGGATCTACGTGGAGGGCCGGCTGGAGTACGATTCCTACGAGAGAGACGGGGTCACCATCCCCACGGCGGATGTGACCGTGAGGGAGCTGGTGCTCCTGAGTCCGCGTCCCGTGGCCGAGGCGGTGGACTGACACCATCCCGGGCTTCCGTCTCCTCCCTCCCGAGCCCCGGGGGGGAGGGGGCGGCCCACGATCATTCTCGAGGCACCACCTCAAAGCCAGGGCCAGAACGCCCGGTTCACCGAGAGGATGAGCTCCCAGTTCCCGCCCGAGGTGAGGCCCCGGGCCACATCCAGCCTGAGGATGTCCCATCCCAGGCCCAGCCCCAACCCCAGGGACGCCATGGCCTCGCCCCGGCAGGTGGGCCCGCCCGGGTGATCGGCGCCCGCTGCCGGCGATGAAGGGGCCACATCCGGATCCCAGGCCCGGCCCGCGGCTCCGAAGGCCCGGATACGCATCCAGGGCTCCAGCAGCGCCCGGGAGGCCTCGGCCTTCACGAGCCAGTACCGGTCGCCCATCCGGGTGTGGATGGGGTACCCGGGCACGGTTCCCCGGCCCCCGAGGAGGAAAAGGGCCTGCCGCGGCGGACGGCCCGCGAACATTCCCCCGCTGAGCTCTCCCCGGGCTTCGACACCCGCCGTGAGCCATTCCCGCCGGTAGTTGAGGCTTCCCGACACACCGAGGAGGGTCCGGTCCCGGAACCGGATCCCCTCGGCGTTTCCGTGCAGACGCATGCTTTGCCATGGGGTGGGGAAGGACGCCCCCAGGCGGAGGGAGGCCCAGCGCCCCTCGTCGATGGGGAGAACGGGACGAAATCCCGATTCTCCCTCCTCGTCATGGGTCACGTTGTCCGGGGAGCGCTGCTCTTCCCACCGGGCCGTGAGCTCCAGGGTCCGCCCCGACGGGCCGGACCACGCATGGGTGCCCCGGATCCCGGTGGCGAAAAAGACATCGGTATAGTCCTCATTCAGGATCAGCCCCGCCAGGGAGTTGAGGACACCGCTGATGGCGGGCCGCAGTCCCCGGCTCAGCGGCCGGTTCCAGTAGGCCGACAAGCGGGTGTCGGGCCGGGACTCTCCGCCCCAGGCCCGGAACTGGAGAAAGGGACGCTCCCTGCCCATTGAGACCCCCGTGTGCAGGCCCAGTCCCAGACCCCGGGATACGCCGTAGGAGAATCCGCCTCCCAGAAAGAGCCCTTCGGCCCGGTTGTACCGAAGGGCCGAGGAGACGGTGGGCTCGGGAAGAAAGAGGCGGAAGCGCCTCAACCCCGAGAGGTACCGGTCCCTGGCCAGCTCCATGGCCTGGGCACGGATCTCTTCCATGGTGGGTGGAGTCCGGAGGCCCTCGAGCCCCTCCCGGTCGAGCTGTGCGTGGAGGGAATCCTCGAAGGGGAAGGCCCGCCGGGCCGACTCCGGGAGGGCCGTCACCGTTCTTCCGCGGAAGAGGGAGGGGGGGAGAGGGAGGTTGAACCGGTAGTTGCGGATGTCGAACCAGCCCCGGATGACGCTCCCCGCCGGGATGTCCAGGTAGGGAACCTCCCGGCGAATCTCCAGCTCCTGCCTGAAGGGGAGCCAGTGTCGGTCCAGCCAGAGGCCGTTTTCCAGGGAGATGCTGATGTGGTCCAGGTAGTCGTCGACGTAGGAGGCGGGCGTGAACGTGAAGCTCATCCGGACGATGGCCCGGGTGTCCCGGTCCAGGAAGATGCTTCCCACGAACCCGGGCTCGTCGAAGTTCTTGGGCCGGACCTTCACCTCGTAGACCCTCACGACCCCGCCTCCGCCCTGGAGGGTCAGGGTGACGGAATCGGCCAGGAAGAAGTCGTAGACCTCACCGGAGCCGGGAGCCGCCGGGTGAACCACCGACTCCACCTCGTCGCCGTCTCCGATGCGGATCCGATCGCCGAAGTTGTCCTGCACCACCACGAGGTGGTCCAGGTGGTATCGGATGTTGGTGGGGAGGCTCTTCTCATCCCTGAGCCCCACGATACGCTGGCGGGAGAGGTTCGGCGCTCTCCAGAAGACCTCCAGCGCGATCTGGTCGGTCTTCACCAGGATCCGCTCTCCCGTGTCCTCCCGATCCAGGAAGAAGTACACGTACCCCCGTGCATCGGCCGAGTAGGACCGGAGGGTGGAGTCCGTGGTGAAGCTCTGGCGCAGACGGCGGGCATCCTCCACGAGACGGAGGGTCCTGGCATCGTTCCATGTGGTGTCCTGCGCCTGAACGGCGAGGGTGGGAACCGGGGCCAGAAAGAGAAATCCGAGGGCGAGCAAGAAGGCCCCGACTTCCCTGAAGACGGGGCCTCCGGACCCGATCCGGGCTGTCATGGATCCGTCAGTTGGCGGTCCAGAATCCCGACAGCGACTCACCGTGCGGGCTTTCCCTGAGCTTCTCGAAAGCCCGGTTCCGGATCTGTCGGATCCGCTCCCGCGTCACCCCCAGGAGTGATCCGATCTCCTCCAGCGTCCGTTCCTCGCCGTCGTCGAGGCCGTAGTAGAGGTAGAGGATCTTCCGCTCCCGCTCGGTGAGGTACTGCTCGAACATGGTCTCGAGGTAGTCCCTGCGAGCGATGGCCTCCACGTCCTCCTCGATTTCGCTGGCCTCGGCTCCGGCGAACCGCTCTCCGAAGCTGGCGCTGTCCCGGTCACTCCTGTCGATGGGGGCGTCGAGGCTCAGCTCGCTGGCGGCGACCCTCCGCAGCGCCCTGATGGTCTCCACCGGCTCCTCCATCTCTCCGGCAAGCTCCTGGTCGGTGGGGGTCCGGCCGAGATGCTGGGTCAGAGCCGTGTTGGTCCGTGCCAGCTTGGCGAGGTTCGAGTTCTGATTCAGGGGAATCCGCACCGAGCGGGTCTGCTCGGCCAGAGCCTGGAGCACCGTCTGGCGGATCCACCAGACTGCGTAGGAGATGAACTTCACGCCCTTGTCGGGATCGAACTTCTTGACGGCCTTGAGCAGGCCCTCATTCCCGATGCAGACGAGCTCGGCCAGTCCCAGTCCCCTACCCTGATACTTCTTCACGTAGGAGATGACGAAGCGAAGGTTGGCCGTGACCAGCCGCTCGGCGGCTTCCTTGTCCCCGGTCCTGGCTCGGCGAGCCAGAGCTCGTTCCTCCTCGGGGTTCTGAATGAGCGGGTATTTCTCTACGTCCTGAAGATACTGATCGAAGGAGTCCAGACCCCGTGAAGTTGAGAACATCCGTTTCTTCGTACCTCGTGACTGAGACAATGACGGATAGGAACTCGATATAAGGTTCAGAGTGACCAGATCGCCTTCATGATTTTCGGGCTGCCTACCCTTCAGCCGCCGGAAACGTTTGGCGGAAAAGTCCGTGAAAGTTAAAAAACCGGGTGTGCTAAGTCAAAGGTTTCAACGTGACTTAGAAGGGTTTTGGGGCCCGCGTGTTTTTCTGCAAGAAGAGTGCCCGGCGGCTACCGTCATCCCTGAGCCGCCGGGTGACGGGCCGGCGCCCTACCAGGGAGGAGTGCCCAGATAGGGCCGCACTCCGCTTCGCAGGCTTCTGACGAGCTGACGGTCCCGCACACCGGAGAGGATCCCCAGCACCTCGTCCAGGGAGACTCGAATAATCAGGTCCTTGAGCTGCATCTTCCTGCTCAGGGGGACGGCCAGGTCGATGCGCGTGGTTCGCCCAGTGCCCGGCGGCAAGCCGGTGCGAATCCCCAATCCCGCTGCCCCCTTCCATCCCGAGTTCACGCCGAAGGGCACTCCCCCGGCTCGGATGAAGCCCACATCCACGAAGAAGGCGAAGCCGAAATCCAGGAGATCGGGAGCCGGCCAGTCCACGGCGAAACGGTCCTCCAGGGACAGGACCACTCTCCGGCCGCCGGGGAACCGGCTCCGGTGATACCCCCGCACAGCGGATTGCCCCCCCAGGGTGAGCTGGTAGGGGGTCCTCACGTCCCATCCGCCGCCGGCCGAGGCTCTGAAAACGACGGTGTGATCTCCCCGGGGAGCCGGCTGCCAGTACACGTAAAGATCCCCTTCGGCGAAAACGTCCTCCCACCCGGAAGCCTGAGCGCCCAGAGAGGGAATTCGTCGGGCTTCCGCCGCTGCCCGGGCATTGAAGATCCAGCCCCCGCGGGCTCCTCCCCAGAAGAGATCCATCTGGGTATGCAGGTCCTCGGAGGAGAGGGCGCCGCCCTCCTGCAGGGGGGCCAACGCCGCCCCGAGTCCCAGCTTCACCTCGACACCTAGTTGGACATCCTGGATTCCCCGGAGGGCATCCAGTCCTCTTCGCTGAACGAACCGGAGGTTGCGCTGGCCCAGAAAGACGTTCAGGCGGTTCGCCCTCCGGCTCCGGACCTGGCTCCGGATCTCGTCAATTCCCGCCTCGTCGGCGGGCACGGTATTGGAGAAGTCCTGCTCCGGGACGTACTCGACCTTGTCGGGAAACCTCCGAAAGCGGAAGGACTCTCGTGAGAAGCCCGCGCCGAGGATGGTCAGATCCCCGGGGCGGCCCAGACGGGTTCCCAGGGCCACGTCGGCTCTTTCATCCAGAAAGGGGACGAGGAGGAAGGAGTACTCGCCGGGCTCGGGGATGGCATAGGCGAAGAGGGTCTCTCTCCGGAGGAAGGTCTGGCGGGCTCCGAAGCGCCCCACCTCCCCGACGAAGGGGAAGTTCAGGGCCTCCTCGAAGAACTGGCCCCGTCGCGTGGTTCCGAAACCGACCCTGGCGTCCCAGCGGGAGTTCAGGAGCCGGGGGGTCTGGATCTCCAGGCCCAGGTCCTGCTGGGCATCCTGCTCCTCGAAGAAAGCCCGCAGGAGGACGCCCCGACCCAGGAAGTTCTCCTCCGTGACCCGGACTCCGTTCAGTTCGAACTTCCCGTCGAAGCGGGCCTTCACGTCCAGCCGGGTCGTCCATTCGTCCTGGGTATAGACGTTGACGTGCTGGCTTCCGTCGGGCTGGGGGAGGGAAAACACATCGCTCTGAGCGATGAAGGTGTAGCCCCGGAGGAGCCGCTCCGACTCTTCCAGGAGAAGGGGGTCCAGGCACTGGCCGGTTTCGAAGAGAAGCTCGTCGCGAATGAAGGCTTCCCGGGTGCGGACGTGAAGGCTGTTGGCCAGCCGGTAGACCCAGGTGAGGGGGCTGTCGGGATTCATCTCCGACGTGGGAAAGATGGACCGGTTGTCGATGAAGACGTAGGAGATCTCTCCCAGAGGGCATTCCTGCCCCCGCACGGGGGTGGGGAGGAGAAGAGCCAGGAGCCCGGCTACACAGAGCCACAGCCCCGGGAGAGGAACGCACCTCCACGTCTGCCCTCGCTCGGCCTCACCACCCATCATTCGGACAGGCTCCTACTCCCGGGATGAGAAGAGATCCTCCTGGTCCTCGTCTTCCTCGGCGGCGGAGGAGCGCTGAAGGAGGTCCCGCATTCTTCCCTCCCAGAGGTCCAGGTCCATGCGAACCTCGTTTTCCAGCATGCGCCTGAGCACGGGATTCACATCGCTCAGGTCCTCCAGGAACTCGCTGAGAAGGCTCCGTGCCTCCTCAGCCTCGAATTCCCCGTCCGGGAGGCTGGCCATGTCGCTGAGAATCGAGCGTTCGGAACGGGAGACGACCAGCGGTAATTCCTGGGTGGAGACGTAGACTTCGGTCCGTCTGCCGGGGCCTCTGTTCTCTTCGATGGGACAGAGGCCCACGATTTCGTCCGAGCGCCAATACTTGCCATATCCGAGATGAACCATACGACCGTGCTTGATCTCCAATGTTGCCTCCAGCCGTGGGTTTGCCAGGCCCACCGGATCATTCGAGGGAGTGGGGCGCGTCGATCTCTCCGGAGTAGCCTGTAACGCTAATCTAGGTCCTGGGGGACCGGGCTGACAAAGGGTCCGGGGACCGGTGGGGTGGGACGCCTGTGATGAGCGCCCCCGTTTGGTTATTCTCACCTCCTCGACCTTCCCCACGAACGGGTGGTCGAAGGCGTCTTTCCTGACGGTATCATCCGCGGGAAGGGATGTCGCAGACGTTTGCGAAAGCTGAGGAACGAACCGCTATGGCTATCACGAAGAAGGACGCGCTGGAATACCATACCCTGGCCGGCCGGCCGGGAAAGATCGAGGTCAAGGCCACCAAGCCCATGGCCACGCAAAGGGAGCTTTCCCTGGCCTACAGCCCCGGGGTTGCCGAACCCTGCCTGGAGATCGAGAAGAGCCCCGATGACGCCTACCTCTACACCACCAAGGGGAACCTGGTGGGCGTTGTCTCGAACGGCACCGCAGTCCTGGGGCTGGGGGATATCGGGGCCCTGGCATCCAAGCCCGTCATGGAGGGGAAGGGCGTCCTCTTCAAGCGGTTCGCCGGCATCGACGTCTTCGACATCGAGATCAACAGTCACGATCCGGAGGAGGTCATCCGCACCTGCCAGCTCCTGGAGCCCACTTTCGGCGGCATCAACCTGGAAGACATCAAGGCTCCCGAGTGCTTCCGCATCGAGCAGGTCCTCAAGGAGACCATGGACATCCCCGTCTTCCACGACGACCAGCACGGAACGGCCATCATCGGCGCTGCTGGGCTGCTGAATGCCCTGGAGATCGTGGGGAAGAAGGTGGAGGGGGTGCGGGTGGTCTTCAGCGGGGCCGGTGCCTCCGCCATCTCTTCGGCCCGGCATTTCAAGAGGCTGGGCGTGAAGCATGAAAACATGATGATGGTGGACTCCAAGGGCGTCATCTACCGGGGACGCGCCGAGGGGATGAACGAGTTCAAGGAAGAGTGGGCGGTGGAGACGGAGGCCCGGACCCTTGAAGACGCCATGGAGGGGGCCGACGTCTTTGTCGGGCTCTCGGTGGCGGGTATGGTGGGCAAGGAGATGGTTCGGTCGATGGCGGATCGTCCCATCATCTTCGCCCTGGCCAACCCGACGCCGGAGATTCTCCCCGAGGAGGTGGCGGAGGTCCGGGACGACGCCATCATGGCCACGGGCCGATCGGACTATCCGAACCAGGTGAACAACGTCCTGGGCTTCCCCTTCATCTTCCGCGGTGCTCTCGACGTTCGGGCGAAGGGGATCACCGAGAACATGATGCTCGCCGCCACCCACGCCCTGGCCGAGTTGGCCCGGCAGGAGGTGCCCGAGTCGGTGGTGATGGCGTACGGGGGCGATCCCATCGAGTTCGGCCCGGACTACATCATTCCCAAGCCCTTCGATCCCAGGGTTCTCTTCTACGTCTCCCCGGCGGTGGCCAGGGCGGCCATGGAGGACGGCGTGGCGAGGATCGAGGTGGATCTGGACGAGTACAGGGATCGCCTGAAGGCCAGCCTGGGGCCCGCCCAGGAGGTCATGCAGAGGATGACGGCCCTGGCGCGACGTGATCCCCGGCGGGTCGTCCTTCCCGACGGCTACAGCGACCGCATCATCAGGGCCATTCCCCTGGTGATGGAGGAGGGCGTTGCCAAGCCCGTCCTGGTGGGAAAGCCGGAACGGATCCATGCCCGCGCAAAGGAGCTGGGGGTGGACCTCACCGGTGCGGAGATCGTCTACCCCTCCCAGGAAGACGAGAAACGGGAGGAGTATGCCAGAGCCCTCTATCACCGTCGCCTGAGGAAGGGCCTCACCCTGGCCGAGGCCCGGGACCGGATGTCCCGGTCCCTCTATTTTGCCGGGATGATGGTTCGGGAGGGGGATGCCGATGCCATGGTGGCGGGGATCGAGTCCAACTACCCTGAGACCATCCGTCCAGCCCTGCAGGTGGTGGGGAAGGCCGACGGGGTGCAGAAGGTGGCGGGGCTCTACATGGTGGCCCTGCCGAACCACAAGCTCCTCTTTTTCGCCGACACGACGGTGAACATCGATCCCGATGCCGAGACCCTGGCAGAGACCGCCGTGCTGTCGGCAGGCTTTGTACGGGAGATGCACATCGAGCCCAGGGTGGCCCTCCTCTCCTTCTCCAACTTCGGCTCCGCTCCTCATCCGGCTTCGGAGAAGGTGGCCAGGGCGGTGGAGCTCATCCGGGAGCAGGACCCGGAGCTGGAGGTGGATGGAGAGATGCAGGCCGACTTCGCGCTGAACCACGCGCTGATTCAGGAATTCTATCCCTTCTCCACCCTCACCGGGGGGGCCAACGTCCTGGTCTTCCCGAACCTGGGTGCTGCCAACACCGCCTACAAGCTCATGGATTGGCTGGGAGACGTGGATGTCATCGGACCGGTCCTCCTGGGCATGCACCGTCCCGTCCACGTGCTCCAGAGGGGGAGCACGATGCAGGATGTGGTGAACCTCATCACCATCGCCTCGGTAGACGCTGCCGAGAAGAGCAGGGTCTAAGAAGTCCAAGGTCGGACCGTAACGTGGAAGAACCAACACGGAAGAGGATCCGAAGATGACACCCGCGAAAAAAGAGGATGCTCCGAGCAGGACGAAAAGGAACAAGAAGATCAGGGTGGTCCCCCCGGAGAAGCGCATCCACTACTTCGGGCGATCCGGTTCCCGGCGGACCCATTTCTCCAAAGAGCGCCTGGGCGGGAAGGGAGCGAGCCTGGCCTACATGAGAGCCCTCGGGCTTCCGGTCCCCCCCGGATTCACCATCACCACCGAAGTCTGCGCCGAGTACGACGATCGGGGCGGCGAGCTTCCCCCCGGGCTCATGGACCAGGTTCGCGAGAATCTCGAGAAGTTGGAGGGGGAGATGGGGAAGGGCTTCGGTTCCACCGAGGACCCTCTCATGGTCTCCGTCAGGAGCGGAGCCGCCGTGTCCATGCCCGGCATGATGGACACCATCCTCAACCTGGGCCTCAATGACGTCACGGCGGAGTGGATGGCCGAGGCCATGGACGAGCGGGTGGCGTACGACGCCTACCGCCGGCTCATCAACATGTTCGGGGACGTGGTCATGGGTGTTGATCACGAACACTTCGAGGATGTTTTCGCGACCATCCGCAGGAAGCACGGGGCCAGTGTCGATACCGAGGTTCCCGCCCAGGGCATGAAGGAGCTGGTGGCGGAGTACAAGGAGGTCTACAAGCGTCATACGGGGGAGGACTTCCCTCAGGACCCCTTTCAGCAGTTGACGCTGGCCATCGACGCCGTCTTCCGTAGCTGGAATACGCCCCGGGCCGTCCGGTACCGGGAGATCAACCACCTCCACGGGTACCTGGGCACCGCCGTCACGGTGCAGGCCATGGTCTTCGGGAACCTGGGGGATGATTCGGGCACCGGCGTGGCCTTCACCCGGAATCCCTCCACCGGCGAGAACGAACTCTACGGCGAATTCCTGGTCAACGCCCAGGGTGAAGACGTGGTCGCCGGCATCCGGACGCCTCGCACCGTCCTGGAGATGAAGGAGTGGGACAAGAAGGTCTTCGACGAGCTCCTGGAGATGAAGTGGGTGTTGGAGGAGCACTTCAAGGACATGCAGGACCTGGAGTTCACCATCGAGCGGGGTGATCTCTACATGCTCCAGAGCCGCCGGGGGCAACGGACCGGCGCGGCGGCGGTGCGCATTGCGGTGGACATGGTGGAGGAGGGCATCATCAGCCGGGAGGAGGCTCTGCTGAGAATTCCACCCAGAGCCATGACCCAGTTCCTCCTTCCCAGCTTCACCGACCAGGACAAGGACGGGGCCGAGGTCCTCACCAAGGGGCTACCGGCCTCCCCCGGGGCCGCCCGGGGCAAGCTCGCCTTTACCGCCGATGAGGCCGTGAACCGCTCCCAGGCGGGGGAGTCGGTGATCCTGGCGAGACGGGAGACCTCTCCGGAAGATGTGGACGGGATGCACCATGCTGCCGGGATCCTCACCTCCACCGGGGGAATGACCTCCCATGCGGCGGTGGTGGCCCGGGGGTGGGGAAAGTGTTGTGTGGCCGGCGCGGGTGAGCTCAACATCAATGCTCGCGAAAAGAAGGTCTCGGTGAATGGCCGGACCTTCGGTCCCGAGGACGTCTTCTCCATTGACGGTAGCACCGGGGAGGTGATGTTGGGCGAGGTTTCCTTCTCCGAGCCGGAGCTCTCCGGAGACTTCGCCGCCGTCATGGAGTGGGCCGACGAGTTCCGAACGCTGGGAATCCGGGCCAACGCCGACACGCCGGAGGAAGCGGAACGGGCCCGTAACTTCGGCGCCGCGGGCATCGGCCTCACACGGACGGAACACATGTTCTTCGGGGAGGGCCGCATCGAGGCCATGCAGGAGATGATCCTGACGGAGTCCACGGAGCACCGGGAGCGGGCTCTCGAAGCCCTCCTGCCCTTCCAGAAGGACGACTTCGTGGGAATCCTTACGGCCATGCAGGGACATCCCGTGACCATTCGGCTTCTGGATCCTCCCCTGCACGAGTTCCTTCCCCGGGAGGAGGAGCGGCAGAAGATGCTGGCCGAGACCTTCGGCGTGCCCTTCGAGGCGGTCCGGGATCGTGTCAGCGCCCTGGAAGAATCCAACCCCATGCTGGGACACCGGGGATGCCGCCTGGCGGTGACCTATCCTGAGATCCTGGTCATGCAGGTCACGGCCATCGTTCGGGCTGCCATCGAGTGTCGCCGGAACGATGTCCCCGCCATGCCCGAGATCATGATCCCCCTGGTCGGGGCCCGGGCGGAGCTGGCCCACCTGAGGAGCCTGGTCCTGGACACCATCCAGGATGCCAAGGAGGAAGAAGGCTTCGAGGGGGATCTCCAGATTCCCGTGGGCACCATGATCGAGGTTCCCCGGGCCGCCCTCACGGCCGCGGAGATTGCCGAGGCGGCCGACTTCTTCTCCTTCGGCACCAACGACCTCACCCAGATGACCTACGGCTTCAGCCGTGACGACGTGAACACCTTCCTCCCCGAGTACCTGGCCCAGGGGATCATCGAGAATGACCCCTTCCACAGCCTGGACCAGACGGGGGTGGGGCGGCTGGTTCGGATGGCCACGGAGGAGGGCCGCAGGGCGAACCGGGACCTGAAGGTGGGCATCTGCGGCGAGCACGGGGGTGAGGCCGAGTCCATCGACTTCTTCCACAGGGTGGAGCTGGACTATGTAAGCTGCTCTTCCTTCCGGGTTCCCGTGGCCCGCCTGGCCGCGGCTCAGGCCGTGCTCAAGGCCGACGGGGTGGAGGGGTAGGAGTCTGGTGGGGAGGAAGCGCGAGGCCAAGGGGGTGCCGGCTGGGTCGCCCCCCCCCTTCCCAGGATCCTGCTACCGGACGAGCTCGGGAGGACGGCGGGTCCGGGCGGCCTGCTCCAGGTCGTAGGCCCAGGAGAGGATGTCGGCCTCGCTCCACAGGTCCCCGATGAAGGCCAGGGCGAAAGGGGTTCCGTCGTCGTAGTAGGCGAAGGGGAGGGTGACCGTGGGGAGTCCCATGGCGTTGACGATGTTGCTGGGGAGCTCCGGATGGTTGTTGGGCCGGTACTCGGGGCGGGCCGGATCCTCCACTATCGGCGGGATGGGGGCGCCTGCCTGGGGAAAGAAGAGACCGTCCAGCTCGTGCTCTTCCATGACCCTCCGGAAGAGGGCCCGGATCTGCATTCTCCAGGCCTGAAAGGCGTCTCCTTCCTCGGTGGCGCTGGGACGCACGGGTCCCCGGGAGGCGCGTCCTTCCCGGTTGGATCGTCGCTCTGATTCCGCCTCTTCCTTTGGCCCGCTCCTGAAACGCCGTCCCGTGAGGCGCTCCCACTCCTCGACGCTGTGAAAGGAGGCTCCGGGACCCAGTCCCCGGAAATAGACGTGGCGGTCATAGGCCCCGGTGCCGACGCGGGGTTGTTCCCGGTACAGCTCCCGGAATCCCGAGTCCCGGAAGGGGTCGGCCACCACCCGGGCACCCCGGGCCCGGAGGACGGCCACGGCTTCCCGGTAGAGAACCTCGGTCTCCGGGGCCAGGGGCAAAAAGGAGCTTCGCCACCCCGGGCCCACCAGCCCGAAGCGCTTCCCCCGCAGAGAGCTGTCGCTGAGAGTCGCGGCATACCCCTCCGCGGGAATATGCCCTTCGGCTGCGTAGGTGGCCGGATCCTCGAGGGTGGGCCCGGCGATGACGTCCAGGACCAGGGCCGCGTCCATGACGGTCCGGGTCAGGGGACCCACCACGTCCACGTAGGTCCCGCTCATGGGGAAGGCCCCTTCCAGGGGTACCAGACCGTAGGTGGGCTTCACCCCCACCAGGGCCTGGGCCGAGGCGGGGTTCTGGATGGAGCCTCCCGTCTCCGTTCCCAGGCCCAGGACGGCGAAGGAGGCGTTCACCGCCGTGGCCGTCCCGCCGCTGGAGCCTCCGGGCACGCGAGTGGTGTCGTAGGGGTTGAGGGTCAGGCCGGCCACCGTGCTCCGGGTCCTGGTCCCGTGGCCGGCGAAGTCCGGGAGGTTCGTCTTCCCCAGGATGACGGCTCCGGCCTCCCGGAGCCGCTCAACGGCGGCGGCATCGTCGTCCGGGATCATGTCCACCCCTCCTGCCGCGGTGTTGAAGCCCCAGTAACCGACGGTGGTGACCATGCCCGCCATGTCCAGGTTGTCTTTGATGACCACCGGAACCCCGTGAAGCGGTCCCCTTGGGCCCACGGTCCGGTACTCCTCGTCCAGGGCTTCGGCGGTGGCCAGGACCCGCGGGTTCAGGGAGATGAAGGCGTTGTAGCCCTCTTCGTACCGGGCGATGCGGTCCAGGTAGGCTCCCACGAGCTCAGCGGTGGTGTAGCGGCCGGCGGCGTAGTCGGCCCGGATCTGCCCGGCGGTGAGCTCCACCACATTCACGGCCCGGGGGGGGTCGATCTTCCCGGAAGATCGATGGGAGGTCGGCTCCTGGGCCGAAAGGGATGGTGGCTCCACGCTCCAGGCCAGGAGCATGGACAGGAGAACCGTAGCGGGGCGTCCCCGGATGGTGCCGCGCAAAGAGAGCATGCCCGGGACGTTAGCGGATTCCGGCGTCCAGGTCACGAGCTGTCTTCCCCGGCCGGGGATGCGGCGTGGCCTCCCGGCCCGCACATTGTCTCGGGTGAGGCCCGTCACCCCTTTCCTCTACCGAGAGCGATCATGACCCCGCACAACCGCACTGAGACCGTTGGTGCCATCCGTCACGGAATGGTCTCCTCCATCCTCGCCCTGTTCTTCGCAATTTTCCTGGCCCCGGCCTTCACTCCATCTGCCGTCGCTCAGACCCTGGGCTATGTGCCGCAGGATGCGCCGCCCCGCTACCACATGCTTCCTCCCCTGAGGCAACAGGCCGAGATCGAACAGGCCTGGGCCGAGAAGCGGGTCATGGAGGTCCTCCCCCGCCTCATGCGGGAGTACGGGATCGACATGTGGGTCCTCTCCATGCGGGAGTACGGCGAGGACCCGGTCTTCTGGGCCATCAAGTCGCCCACCACCATGGCCGCCCGCCGGCGCTCCATCTACGTCTTTTTCGACCGGGGTCCGGAAGAGGGGGTGGAGCGGCTGGCCCTGGGTGGAGGGAGCCAGGGTGGAATCTTCGAAGCCTATCGCTCCTCCCGCCCCTCCCCCAGAGACGAGGAGCAGGCCGAGTTGGTGGGGAACGAGCAGTGGCGGCTTCTTCGAGAGCTCGTGGAGGACCGGGACCCCGAGGTCATCGCCGTGAACATCGACGAGCACTGGTCCTTCGCCGACGGCCTGGGCGCCGGAGAGTGGGAAGCGCTTCAGCGGGCCCTGGGCCCCGAGCTTCTCTCCCGGGTCCGGCGTGAGCCCCGCCTGGCCGTGGAGTTCATCGCCCATCGCCTCCCCGGGATGGCCCCGGTGTTCCGGAAGAGGGAGGAGACCGTCCACGCCATCGTGTCCGAGGCCTTCTCCAACGCCGTCATCACCCCCGGCGTGACCACGGTGGAGGACGTCCGGTGGTGGATCAGGCAAAAGACCCAAGATCTGGGGATGACCACCTGGTTCCATACCTCCCTGGACGTGCAGCGGGAGGGGGAGATCCCGGCGGAAGGACCCGTGGTCATCCTGCCGGGGGACGTCCTGTGGACGGATCTGGGTACGGTGGCCATGAACCTCCACACCGACAATCAACAGATGGGCTACGTGCTGAAGGAGGGGGAGACGGACGTCCCGGAGGGGCTCCAGGCCTGCCTTGCAGCGTCGAACCGTATGCAGGACATCGTCCTGGAGGAGATGGTGGTGGGGCGCGCCGGGAACGAGATCCTGGCCCGGGCCCGGGCCAGGGTGGAGGCCGAGGGCATCAACGGGACCATCTACAACCACCCGGTGGGGGACCACGGCCACGGTGCCGGCCCTCTCATCGGGCGGTGGGACGCCCAGGAGGGTGTGCCGATTCGGGGAGACCTTCTCCTGCGGGCCTCCACCTGGCATGCCGTGGAGCTCCAGGCCCGGGTCCCTATCCCCGAGTGGGGGGGTAAGGAGATCTCCTGCCGCCAGGAGGAGGGCGTCATGGTGCTGGAGAGCGGGGAAAAGGAGTGGGGTTTCAGGAGGCAGACCCGCTTTCATCTGGTGTGGTGAGGCCGGGGGGGACGAGGAGGTGGTTACGGCGGGACCGGGGGTCACGGAAGAGAGGAGGTTCGAAGTGCTTCGGTGTAGAGCAGAGATCACGAGGAATCTGGGGCTGTCCATCCTGGGACTGCTCGGAGCGCTACTCCTGCCCCCGGAGGCCCGGGCCCAGGACTTGCCGGCTACCGAGGTCCCGGCAGGCCCGGCGATGGCTCAGGAGCTGCCGGCGGCCGAGACCCTCACCCTCCCGGGTCTGGAGCGCCCGGTGGAGATCCTCAGGGATCGCTGGGGAATCGCCCACATCTACGCCGAGACCGAGCACGACCTCTTTTTCGTCCAGGGGTGGAGTGCGGCCCGTGACCGGCTCTTTCAGTTGGAGATGTGGCGGAGGCGGGCCACGGGCACGGTGGCCGGGATCCTGGGAGAGCGGGAGCTGGACCGGGACCGGGGTGCCCGCCTCTTTCGCTTCAGGGGAGATCTGGAGCAGGAGCTCCGCCGCTATCACCCCCGGGGCGTGGAGATCGTCGGGGCCTTCGTGGAGGGAATCAACGCCTACGTGGACCGGGCCCTGGCCCATCCGGAGCTCCTCTCGGTGGAGTTCGAGATGCTGGGAATCCTCCCGGGTCACTGGACCCCCGGGGTGGTGATCTCCCGGCATCAGGGACTGTTGTCCAACATCGGCTCCGAGCTCCGCTACGGGAGAGCCGTGGCCGCCGTGGGCCCGGATTGGGTGAGGACCGTCGAGGCCTTTCGGCCCCCCGATCCCGAGCTCGCCCTGGATCCGGCCATCGACACCGAGCACCTCCGGGAGCACGACATCCTCCATCTTTACCAAGCCTTCCGGGGCTCGGTCCGCTTTCATCCCGAGGATGTGGGACCGGAGTTCAGGAGAAAGGCGGGGGAGGAGGATGGGACGGAGGTGGATGGAACCCTCGGCCTCCTCAACCCGCCCCCGGAGGCCGAGCATATCCTTCTGCCGGCCCACCCCGACCCGGAGGGGATTTCCCGGACGGAGCTGGGCAGTAACAACTGGATCGTGAGCGGGCGACGCTCGGCCAGCGGCTTCCCCCTCATGGCCAACGATCCACACCGGAGGCAGGCGGCTCCCTCCCTGCGCTACTGGGTTCATCTGGTGGGGCCGGGATGGAACGTCATCGGGGGCGGCGAGCCCTCCCTCCCGGGGGTGTCCATCGGGCACAACGAGCACGGGGCCTGGGGCCTCACGGTCTTCCAAACCGACTCGGAGGATCTGTACGTCTACGAGCTCCACCCGGACGACGGGGATCTCTACCGCTACCTGGACGGTTGGGAGCGGATGACCGTGATCCCCGATACCATCTCCGTGGCCGGGCGGGCCCCGGAGGTGGTGGAGCACCGCTACACCCGTCATGGGCCGGTGGTCTACAGGGACCGGGATGCCGGGATCGCCTACGCGGTGCGGGCCGCCTGGATGGAGGCGGGAGGGGCGCCCTACCTGGCCTCCCTGCGCATGGACCAGGCCAGTAGCTGGGACGAGTTTCGTGACGCATGCACCTACTCCAACATTCCCGGCGAGAACATGGTCTGGGCCGGCCGGGACGGGACCATCGGGTGGCAGGCCGTGGGCATTGCCCCCATCCGGCGGAACTGGAGCGGGCTGGTGCCCGTGCCCGGCGACGGACGGTACGAGTGGGACGGCTACCTACCCATCCGGGCCAAACCCCACCTGCTGAACCCCCCGGAGGGCTACTTCGCCACGGCCAACAACGACGTCGTACCGCCGGACTATCCCTTCCCGGATGCCGTGGGTTACGAGTGGTCGGATCCCTTCCGGTGGCTTCGGGCCGTGGAGGTCCTGGCGAGCGGGCGCCGATTCAATCTCATGGACATGATGAAGCTCCAGACCGACGAGCTCTCCATCCCGGCCCGGACCCTGGTTCCCCTCCTGGGGAACGTGGCCTCGGCCCGGCCCGAGGTGGAAGCGGCCCGCCTTAGCCTCCTGGAATGGGACTTCGTCCTGGACAGGGAGTCGGTGGCGGCGGGGATCTACGTTGCCTGGGAGGACCACCTGAGGGACAACGTGAGCGAGGTCATGATTCCGTCGGAGGTGAAGCCCCACCTGGGCTCGGCGCCTCTGAGCCGGCAGATGGACTGGCTCCTTTCCCCCACCGGAGCCTTCGGGCCCGACCCCGTCCGGGGGCGGGACGCTCTCGTTCTCGGCAGCCTGGAGGAGGCGGTGGAGGAGCTCACCCGGCGCTTCGGGTCGGATCCCGAGGGATGGGTTTACGGCCAGGAGGACTACAAGCACATCCTCCTCCGTCATCCCTTGAGTCGCGTGGTGAGTCGGGAGTGGCGAGACCGCCTGGAGGTGGGGCCGGTCCCTCGGGGCGGCTACTCCTACACCCTGAACCAGACCGGCGGGGGAGACAATCAGACCTCCGGAGCCTCCTTCCGGATCATCGTGGACACCGGAGACTGGGACCGGGCCGTGGGCATGAACAACCCGGGACAGGGGGGCTATCCCGGCCATCCCCACTACGAGAACCTCTTCGAGCTCTGGGCCCGGGACGGCTTTCATCCGGTCTTCTTCAGCCGGCCCAGGGTGGAGTCGGTGGCCGGTGAACGGCTCCTTCTGCGGCCCCGGGGGTAGGGGCGGACGAGAACCGAACCACCGACGAGATCGTGAGCCTGGCGGAGATCAAGGATACCCCCGAGCTCCAGGACATGATTCTGGTGTACCGGGCCCGCCTCTCGGTGCAACCGGTGGAGAAGGACGAGTTCCGGCTCATCCGAACGATGGGGCAGAAGAAGTAGCGCCGCGCTTCACCCTCAGGCGGCGGGGGCCCCGAGGGGGACCGGCCCGTCGGGGTCGTAGCGTTCCAGCCACTCTTCCGGGCTCCGGGTCCTTTCCATCTCCCCCTCCTTGAGCCTGAACCACCGGGCTACCAGGAGGATCTCCGAGGCTGCCACCGGGGTGAGCGTTCCCATTTGCCGGGGAGGGGCGGCAAAGACCCTCCGAACTTTCGCCACCGCTTTGCCGCGTGCGGCCTCGCCCCTGGGATGGGCCATCTCGTCCTCTACCAGGCCCTTGCGAATCATGTACAGGCGGTCGTTGCCCTTGAATCCCGGCACCCTGTAGACGAAGGAGAGCCCTTCCACCCGGCCCTTGAAGGCTACCATCTCCCGCTGGAGGGACTCCAGGCGCTCCAACCTGTCCCGGACCAGGGCTGCGTACTCGAACTCCAGGGACTCGGAGGCTTCCTCCATCTCCTTCCGAAGGGTCCAAAGAGGCTCCCGGCTCCTCCCCTCCAGGAATCTTCGGGCTGTCTCCACGTTCCGGTGATACTCCCCGGACGAGCAGTTGCCGCAGCATGCTCCCAGGCAGCTTCCCGTTTCGGCCCGGATGCACCGGGGGGTCGTCCCCCGGTTGAAGATCTCGAGTTGATCGTCGAAGAGAACGGGGACCGATCCCGGGCAGTCCCGCAGGCCCAGGGCATGAGTCAGCTCCCTGAGGGTCAGGGCCAGGTACTTGGGCCGGGGAAAGGGTCCGAAGTACGTCCCGCCGTCGGGCAGGATCCGACCCACCGGGATCACCCTGGGGGCAGGCTCCCGGGTGATCTTGATGAAGGCGAAGCGTCGCTTGCGCTTGTGCTCGACGTTGTACCGGGGGCGGTAGCGCTTGATGAGCCGGAGCTCCCGGACCAGGGCGGCGAACTCGTTGGGGACGTACTCCCAGGTGATGGCCTGTGTGTTCTTGATGAGCTTGGCCGCCTTCTCGCCGGGCTCTGCCCGGAAGTAGGAGAGGAGGCGGCTCTTGACGCGGATGCTCTTCCCCACGTACAGAACCTCGCCCTCGGGCCCCTGCATCCTGTAGATGCCGGGACGGTCCTCGGCCTGGTGCCGGACGCGGTTGCGGAGGGTCCTGGTTGAGATCATGGCTTTCGTTTTTCCTTCGGGTCAAGATAGAGCCGGGGTAGGCGTCCTCCAAGGGCCCCTTCCCCCTTTCCTGTCCTTCGGCCCGGAGCAGGAACCGGTAGGGGCGGGATCGGGGCCCACACCTCCATTGCTCCGCCCCCCGTCCTGGGCTACTCTCGAGCCATGGTCGAGACACCCCGGTTCACCGTGATCCGTGATCCCCTGTGGAATACCATCCGTCTGGATCCCACGGCGGTTCGGATCATCGACACGGCCGCATTCCAGCGCCTTCGATACATTCGACAGTTGGGTCTGGCCCACCTGGTGTATCCCGGCGCTACCCATACGCGTTTCGACCATGCCCTGGGGGTGTACCACCTGACCCGGACGGCCCTGCGATATCTGAAGGAGAGGGGGGCGGTTCCGGAGGAAGTGTGGGAGGGGGAGGCCTTGATTCCCTACGCGGCACTTCTCCACGACATCGGGCATTACGCCTTCTCTCACGCCCTGGAAGAATTGGAGTCGGACCGGCTCCCGGGCGATCACGAGGCAGTGAGCGCCCACTTCTTCGAGTCACCGGAGCTGAAGGAGGCTCTCAGGGGTCTCGGGAGCGGGGCCGGGGAGATCATCTACGGTCTCATACGGGGCAGGGAACGGCTTCCCCTCGGGGGGCTGGTGAGTGGGAGCCTGGACCTGGACAAGATGGAGTACCTGAGGAGGGATGCTCGCTTTTGCGGCGTTCCCTACGGGGAGGTGGACGTGGACCGCCTTCTCCAGGGTCTCGCCCTCCTCCGGGATCCGGAGAGCGGAGCGTGGGAGGTGGGCGTTCACGAGAAGGCCGTGGCTTCCCTGGAGTCCCTCCTCTTCGCCAAGTACCAGATGTTCCGGAATGTGTACTGGCACCATGGGGTCAGGGCGGCCACCGCCCTCTACAAACGGATCGTGGAAGAGGCGGTAAAGGAGGAGCTGGTGACCAAGGAGGGGCTGCTGGGACCCACCGACGAGGAGCTCCTCCACGATATCGGTGGACGAGCTGGAGAGTCCGATACCCCCGGGGCCGCCCGGATCGCCCGGGAGTGGCTTCCCGCCCTGAAGAACCGCCGGCTCCCCAAGCGGGCGCTGGAGCTCACCGCCGGCGACCTGGGCGACACGCCCCTTCCTGGATGGCTGGGAACCGACTGTCCCAGGAAGAGGAAGCTGGAGGACCGCTTGGCCGCCGAGCTGGACCTGGCCGAAGGAGAGGTGATGGTGGACTATCCGGCCAAGGCGGCCATGTTCCAGCTCAACATCCTCCTGGAGCGCAGAAACGGAACGGTCGCCCGGGTGGGACCCGGCGGTCTTTCGGGTGTCATCGACCTTCCCCGGGTCACCGAAGAACTTTATCGGACAGCCAGGGTGCTGCGGGTATTCACGTTCCACCGGCGGGTCATTGAGCCGACATCGCTTCTGGCTCTTCTGGCCAGGGAACCTTCCTCCGCCGAGGGTGTGTAACAGGCCGAGAAAAGGCTGGACACCGCTGGATGACGCTGATACCTTGGATGGCTGAATTCCATCGGTTTCCCTGGCGAAGGCGGATCGGTGATGTTTCCCCCGCCGCAGCAGTCATGCGGTGGGCTGATGGTTTTGGAATTGAGCGATACGAACATCCGGGGAGCCCCGGCTCCCTTCAGGAGATAGTTGATGAGCACCGCAGCCACCAAGACGCGGAAGTCCTCCAAGCGGAAGGGCCGCAAGAACCCCCTTTCGGGGTTCAGCGCCACCGTCGAGGAGCAGTCCGCCCTGGACCAGTACCTCCGGGACGTCAGCCGCCACGAACTCATTTCGCCGGACCGAGAGAAGGAGCTGGGAGCCCTGGCCCAGGAGGGTGACGAGGACGCCGTCCAGGAGCTGGCCCGGGCCAACCTCCGTTTCGTGATCAGCGTCGCCAAGAAGTATCAGAACCGTGGGGTATCCCTCACCGATCTGATCCAGGAGGGGAACGTCGGGCTGGTCACGGCGGCCCGGAAGTTCGATCCCGAGCAGGGCGTGAAGTTCATCAGCTACGCGGTCTGGTGGATTCGCCAGGCCATCCTGGCCTCCCTGGCCAACCATGGCCGGGCCGTCCGGGTCCCCCTGAACCGGGCCTCGGATCTAGCCCGCATCTTCCGGGAGAAGGAGCGTCTCAAGCAGGAGCTGCGGCGTGAGCCGTCGGCGGAGGAACTCAGTGAGGCCACGGATCTCACCCCGGAGTTGGTGGAATCCCTCCAGACTCTCAACGCCGCCGAGATCCGGCTGGATGCCCCCATCGGGGACAGCGAGGACTCCCAGTTGGTGGAGCGCTTCATCACCGAGGAGGCCGCGGAGCCGGAGGTCGAGGTGGAGGGCCGCCTCCTCAGCGAGTCCATCTCCGAGGCCCTGGAGACGCTGGAGCCCAGGGACGCCAAGGTGCTTCGCCTCTATTTCGGCCTCGAGGGTGAGCGGGAGCACACGCTGGAGGAGATCGGGAATATGCTGGGCGTGACCCGGGAGCGGATCCGACAGCTCCGGGACCGGGCCCTGCGCCGCCTCCGTGAAGGGGACAAGGGAATCGCCCTGGAGTCCTTCGCCGCCTGATGCCCAGGACTCGCCCGCCCCGGCGGCGGACGAACCAAACCGCCTTTCGGCGCCCCGTGGGAGCGGGGAAACCGGAAGGCGGTTTTCCTTTTTGGGAGACTCCGGGATGCTGACGGGGAGGGTGCATGGGAGTGAAGGGGGGATGTACCGCGTTCGGCTGGATGACGGCCGGTACCTGGAGGCATCCCTTCGGGGCCGTCTAAAGCGGGAGGCGCGAACCGGAGACCGGGTGGTCATCGGGGACCGGGTGGAGGTGCGGGTGGCCGAGGAGGGGACCGCCACCATCGAGAGGGTCCGGCCCCGGACCTCCCAGGTGGTTCGGCGGGGTCCCGGAGGCCGGCGGCCGAAGGTGGTGGCCGCCAATGCGGATCGTCTCATGGCTGTGGTGGCGGTGGCGGACCCGGTCCCCAGGCAATCCCTGGTGGATCGTCTTCTGGCGGTGGGAGAGGCCAACCACCTGGAGACGGTGCTGGTCCTGAACAAGGTGGACCTCCTCCACGGCGATGATCCTCCTTCCCGCAGGTTCCCCCCGGAGCTGCACGACTTCTACCGGACCATCGGATACCCGGTATTGGAGACCAGCGCCGTGACGGGGGAGGGACTGGGAGCGTTGAGAGAGATCCTGTCCACGGGGACTACCGCCCTGGTCGGGCCCTCGGGCGCGGGAAAATCCAGCCTCCTGAACGCCCTGGAGCCGGGGTTGGATCTCAGGATCGGGGAGCTGAGTCGCCGTAAGGGAACGGGGCGCCACACGACGGTGAGCGCTCGTCTGCTGGCCCTCTCCTCCGGCGGTCTGGTGGCCGACACCCCGGGGTTCTCCGATGTGGGCCTCTGGGGAGTGGAAGCCAGGGCGGTTGAAGCCGGTTTCCCCGACTTCTCACCCCACCGGGAAATGTGCCGTTTCCGGGGCTGCAGCCACATCCACGAGCCAGGATGTGGGGTCAGGGACGCCCTGGAGAGGGGAGAGATCGACAGGGGCCGCTTCGAGAGCTACTCCACGCTGGTGCGGGAAGCCGAGGAACGATAGGGCTCCTTACAGCCCGTTCCGGCTCTCCTCCATGAGAGGCGTGACCTGGGGAGCGCCGGAGACCGGGTCTTCCCGCACGGCTACCGGCCACCCGTAGACAGCGGTGAGAACCTCCTCGGTGAAGACTTCCTGCACCGATCCCTCTGCGGCAACCCTGCCCTCGTGAAGGAGGAGGATCCGGTCGGCGAACCGGGCCGCCATGTTCACGTGATGGGTGATGAGTAGGACCGTCATTCCCCCCTTGGCCGAGTCCTCGAGGAGCCGGAAGATGGACATCTCGTGGCGCAGGTCCAGGCTGGCCGTGGGCTCGTCCAGGATGAGGGCCGAGGGCTCCTGGGCCAGCGCCCTGGCGATGCGCACCCGTTGCAGCTCGCCCCCCGAGAGGGTCTTGACGTTGCGGGCGGCGAGAGCCTCCACGTCGCAACGCTCCAGCGCCCTCTGGATGGCTGCCCTGTCGCTTTCCCTTTCGGGCTGCAGGGCTCCCAGATAGGGGTATCGGCCCATGGCCACAAAATCCCTGACGCTCAGGGGGAAGGCCAGGTGCTCGGCCTGGGGAACCGCGCCCACGACCCTGGCCAGCTCACGCCGGGTCCAGCTTCGGGTTTCCCTCCCTCCGATGGCTACCCGCCCGCCCTCGAGGGGAGTCACGCCCATGAGGGCCCTCATGAGGGTGCTCTTTCCCGATCCGTTGGGGCCCAGCACCACGTAGAGCGTCCCCTCCGGGACCCGCATGGTGATCCCCTCGAGGGCGTAGCGATTCGCCTGCTCGTAGCGGACCCGCAGATCCACGGCCTCGAAGGTCACGCAACACCCCTCCGGGCCTCGTCCGGTCTCCCCGCCCTCCGGCTCTCCCCCCTCAGCCGTTGCCCTCATCGTGCGAGGCTCCTGCGGAGGAGGACCAGGAAGAAGGGCACGCCCACCAGGGCGGTAACCACCCCGATGGGAATCTCGGTGGGGGCCAGGGCAAGGCGGGCGACCAGATCGGCCAGGGTCAGGAATGCGGCGCCGGCCAGAAAGGAGAAGGGGAGGAGGACCCGCTGATCCGAGCCCACCAGGAGGCGCACGCCGTGCGGGACGATGAGCCCCACGAAGCCGATGATCCCGGCAACCGCCACCCCGGCTGCGGTCATGAGAGAGGCCACCGCGAAGGCCAGCCGCTTTACCCGTTCCACCTCGGTGCCCAGGTAGCTGGCCGTTTCCTCTCCCACGGCCATGAGGTTCAGGGGCCGTGCCAGAGCCAGGAGGACCAGGGCCGTGGGGAGGGTGTAGGCCGCCACCACCGTCACGTTACCCCACCCGGCGCCGGCCAGGCTCCCCATCATCCAGAGTACGGCGCTCCGCACCGCCCTGGCTTCGGCCAGGGACAGGGTAAGGGCGATGACCGCGGTGAAGAAGGATCCCACCACCACGCCGGCCAGGAGGAGGACCCGCACGTCCAGGGTCCGGTCCGCCGCTGCAGCCACACGGAATACCAGGACGATGGCCACCAGAGCTCCCGCGAAGGCGGCGGCGGGAAGGACAGCGGAGTTGATGGAAACCCACCCGAGAGCCAGGACAAGAACCGCGCCGGCGGCGGAGCCTCCCGAGATGCCCAGGATGTAGGGCTCGGCCAGCGGGTTGCGCAGGAGCCCCTGGAAGACGGATCCGGCCAGAGCCAGCCCTCCGCCCACCAGGAGCCCCAGGAGGGCCCGGGGGAGGCGGAGGCCCAGAACGATGTCCCGGTGGGGCTCCGTTCCACCTCCGGTGAGGGCCGCCAGGGCTTCTTCGGTGGAGAGAGAGACGCTGCCGAACCGGAGGCTCAGGAGGAGGGCGGCCACGGCGGCCAGGATGAGGACGACGAGGAGGAAGCTCCGCCTCATCGAAAGGCCTCGGGTCGAAGGGTTCGAGCCAGCTCCAGGGCCGACTCGGGGAGGTTCGGGCCGGGGATTTCCAGCTCCGTCGGGACCCTGCGGACGGGAATCTCCCACGTGGGCAGGGAAAGCTCGCTGCCCCGGGGAGCGATGATGAGGTCGATCTCCCTGGCCAGGATTTCCTCCTGGCTCACGGGACCGTAAAGGCCGCCCAGGTCCGCAAAGACATTCACCCCTCCGGCGACTTCCAGGAGCTCCCCGATGAAGGTCTCGGGTCCCGCCGCCCATGGCGGGTTCCCCCCGAGGAGGTAGGCCACGCGAACAGGAGGCATCCCGTCAACCCGACGACGGATCCGGTCCAGCGTCTCGTCCAGGTGTGCCAGGATGCTGTCCCCTTCTTCCTGGTGGTGGACGACCTCCCCCAGGATCCGGATGGATTCGCGGACGTGGGGGATCCCGTCGGGCCGGAGGGCCAGGTGGGGAATGCCCAGGTCATCGAGGCGGGCCACGGTGGAGGGGTCCGACTCTCCGTCGAAGCGGATCACCAGGTCGGGCTCCAGGGCCACCAGGGCCTCCAGGTTCGGGTGGATTCCCCCACCCACCGACGGGAGGTGGGCCAGAGAGGCCGCCGAGTCGTAGTCGGTCCTCCCCACCAGGAGCTCCGCCGCCCCCAGGGCCTGGAGGGTGAGGGTGGCGGAGGGAACCAGGGAGACGATGCGCCGGGGCGCCGGCGGCGGGGGCTCCCGCTGTGGGCTACCCTCCTCCCCGGCGTTGCAGGCAGCGGTGGCCAGGAGGAGGCAGACGAGAGCGGTCCGGATCACTCCCCGCCACCGCCCGGGGGCGCCCCGCAGGGATCCTGGAACGAGAGGGCCCACCCCTGAGGCGTCCGGTCCAGGGCTGCAAACCAACGGCTCTCCCCACCCAGGACCTCCAGGAGGATCTCATCCTCCCCGTCTCCGTCCCAGTCCATGTGGCCGGCGTAGCGCGGCGCTCCCTTTCCCTCCTCCCCCACGGGCCTGTACCAGGCGTACACCAGCTCGAAGGCCGCCTCGTCGGATGGGGAGGGGATGGGCTCGCCGAGTACCATGAGGGCGTAGGCGTTGGCCGGGGCGGGTGCCACCTGCATCCGGTCCTCGTAGAGGAACGTGGCCAGAACGGCCGGACCGGGGGCACCCTCCAGGGCGAGGATCTTCAGATGGCTTCGAATCTCCAGGAGGGAGGGGGGCCAGGGTGCCCCCATCCGGGGCACGGCGGTGGTGGCCAGGTCCAGAGAGCCCACACGTTGCTCATAACGGTCCCGGAGGGGCCGGAAGGGCTCCACGGGAACGGTTCGTCCCAGCGATTTCTCCACGGCCAGGAAGCGTGTGGCCTCCGACGCCCCGGGTACGAGCTCCAGGTGGCCCCGGGCCCGGGGTCGGGGTGCGCAGTGGTCCGGGGCCGGGCCGCCCTCGCCGACGACGAGGGTCCCCACGCGAGACCCCTCGCTGAAGAGAGTGAGCTCCTGGCCGGGACGCAGGCGGGTGGAGAGGACCCGCTCCGTGAGGTCCCCTCCGCTCACCGTTGCCGGAAGAGGGTGAAGACCGCCGCTCCCCACCTCGGCTACGGGAACCAGCCAGGCCGAGTCTCCCACCCGGGCTCCGGCGTAGAGGAGTGGCCCCAGGGGAAGGGTGGGGGGGAGCGCCACCTCCGCATCCGGGTCGAGAGGCGACTCCTCCCCCGGGGCCGGGGCCACGGCCGTGTCCTGGGAGGGTGCCTGGAGGTGCATGTGAAACCCGCCCCAGGCTACGTTGTCGCAGGCCGAGGCTGCGGTTACAATCCCAACCATCAGGAAACAGCGGGGTACTCTTCCGATCATCAGTGTCCTTCGATTTCCCCCGGTGAGCCGGGAGCGCAGAATCCGGCGGATGAGCCGGAGTCGTCCGCGCCCGGGAAGATGCCGCAGGATAGCGGAGAAAAGCTAGGGCCCGGAGGGACGGGAGGCAAAACGAAGCCAAGCTACCGGGAGAGGGATGGTCGGGGAAGAGAAGTTCCGCAGCGTGATGGGGCATTTCGCCACCGGTGTGACCGTGGTGACGACCCGGAATCGGGAGGGCGATCCCACGGGCCTGACCGTGAATGCCTTCACTTCCGTGTCGCTGGATCCCCCTCTCGTACTCGTCTGCGTTCATGAGGCGGCCGCCAGCCACGATCCTCTTCTGGAGGTGGGATACTTCGCAGTGAACGTCCTGAGCGCGAGCCAGGAAGGCCTGGCCCTGCTCTTTTCCAGGGGCGTGGCAGAGGAGCGTTTTCGGGGTCTGGAGACGCGGGATGCTCCCCGGGGCTCTCCCCTCCTCCCGGGAGTCGTGGCCTGGCTGGAGTGCCGGGTCCGGGACGTCTATCCCGGGGGGGACCACCACATCATCGTGGGCGAGGTCCTGACCGGCGACGAGCCGGGAGGGGATCCCCTCCTCTTCCACAGAGGCCGGCTCATGTCCCCTTCGTTCCCGCCCGACGCCTGACGTCATGCTCCTGGCCCATCTCTCCGACCTCCACCTGGGAAACCGAGCCTACGAGCGGGCCGAGGGGGGGAGGAACGTGCGGGAGACGGATGTGGCCATGGCCTTTCAGAGGGCTGTCCAGGAGGTCATCACGCTGGAGCCGGACCTGATCTTCCTGGTGGGGGACATCTTCGACCGGCCTGACCCGCCCCCCGGGGCGCTGGTCTCGCTGGCCCGGGGGCTGGAGGCCTTTCGCAGCGCGATTCCTTCGGCCCAGGTGTTCATGGTGGCGGGGGCCAGGGACACCCCCAGGCCCATGACGGATCCGGGAGCCCTGGCGGCCCTGGACCCCTTTCCCCATGTCGAGGCCATCACCGGCACCGCCCGCTCCATCTTCCTGAAGGAGTTGGAGACACACCTCTACCTGGTCCCCCACGGGGCGGTGGTGCGCCGGCCGTATCCGGAGATCCGGACCCACCCCGACGCCCGGTGGAACATCCTCCTGGCCTACGCCGGCGTGGGCACCGGGGCCGGGCCGGGCATTTCCCTGGATCCGGGCCCCTGGGACTACGTGGCCCTGGGCCACCTCCATCAGTACCAGGAGGTGGCACCCCGGGTCTACTACTCCGGTTCGTTGGAGCGGGTGGGTCCGGAACCGTGGCGGGAGGCGGCTCAGGAGAAGGGGTTTCTGACCTTCGACCTGGAGTCCGGAGAGCCACGCTTCCACCCCATCCAGGGGAGGCCGGTGGTCTCGTTGGCGCCCATCCGTTTTCCCCAGGGACAGGCGAGCCAGCTCCCTGGAAAGGTCCGGGAGGTCCTGGGGGAAGTCCCCGGAGGCATTCAGGGGAAGATCGTTCGGATTCGTATCGAGGGGCTCTCGCCGCAGGAAGTGAAGGAGCAGGATCGAGGGCTGTTCGCTCCCCTCCGGGAGGAGGCCCTGCACCTGGCCATCGAGGTGGACGACTTCCACAGCCAGGCCAGCGACAATCCTCTACCCCTGGTGGCGCGGGACCGAGGGTTCGCCCTCCGGACTCTTCGGGATCGAGTTCGGGAGGTGGAAGGGGAGGGTACCCTTTCCCTTCTCGCCGAGATGACGGGGGAGATGACGTCTTCCGGGGAACCGCCGGGGCTGGAGGAGGAGCTCCTCCTGAGGGAGCTCAGAGGGACGGATCTACCCTACCTGGGCTCGGTGGCCATGGAAGCACAGGAGGGTCTGTTGGCCTGGATGGGCGGCGACGGCCGAATTCTCCGGGCCTTCACCGGGACCCTCCTCTGGGCCGTGGGGCTCGAGTCCGATCTCCCGGGGCCTCCTATGCCGTCGGAGAGCCAGGCCGAGCCCGGTGCGGCCATCCGCATAGGGATCCGGGACGGGAGCTTCTGGATGAGGAAGGGTGCGGGGGACGGCGGAGACAACCCGGAGAGCCCGGGCCCAGCGGGGCGAGAGTGGGGCCTTCCGGCCCGGGGCGTGGCTCTGGCCTGGTGCGGCGCGGGCGGGGATTCTCCGGAGGAGGTCCTGGACACCGGGGGTGCCCTTCTGGCCACCGCCCGGGGCGTGGAAGAGCTGGCGGCATTGAGAGACGAGCTCCTGGAGCGCCATCCCGGGCTCCGGAGGGATTCGGCTCTCGAGGAGCTCTCGGCACGGGACTATGAGCGACTCCGGCTGGAGTCGGAACTCTCGGACCTGATGATCCAGCTCCGGGCTCTGGAGGATGTTCCCCAGCTCGTGGCAGGACTGGAAGCCGAGCTTCAGGAGCTCAGAGCCAGCTCTGCGGAGGTGGCCGGAGACCTGGAGGCCGGCGCCATGGATTGGCACCGGGAGCGACAGGACGCCGAAACCCACCTGGGTGCGTATCGGGACCGGGCCCGGGAGCTCAAGGCCCGGATCTCCAAGCTGGACTCTCTCCGGGCAGACAGCCCCTGTCCCACCTGCGGCCGCATTCTCGGCGACCATTTCGAGGAGGTGAGGGAGGAGCTCCGGGACGAATGGGAGGCTCTCGTTCAGGACGGGCGTTGGTGGCGTCGTCGGTGGGAGCAGCTCGAGGGCAAGCCCCAGGAGCTGAAGGACCTCGAGAGCAGGAATCTCCGGATCAACAACCACATCGAGGATTGTGCCGAGCGACTGGAACAGGCCCGCTCGTCCCTCCGTGAGATGGACGATCTTCGGCTGCGGGAGCGGGAGATCTCGGGCCGTCTGGAGCTGTTGGCCCGGGAGGAGCGGGGCAGTCGGGAGGAGGACGAGGACACCCGCATCCTGGAGGAGGGCGCCGGATGGCACGGACCCGAACCCCCGGAGGAGGCGCGTGCCCTCTTCGAGGTGGCGGGGACCCTGCACGACGAGATTCTTCGGGAGTGCCGAGTCCGCCTCATGCACCGGGGGGGACGGAGGCTGAACCGCCTCAGCGGTGGGAGGATTCTGGGACTGGAGCGGGAGGATGACGACGGATCGGTGAATCTCGTCGAGGGGGGAAGCACGGCAGGGGTGGAGGCGGATGAGGACCGGGCCGCGGCGCTGGTGGCACTGCGAATGGCGCTGGCCGAGCTCCTTGCCGAGGACTGGAGCCCCCTTGGATCCTTCGTCCTCGGGGATCCCTTCGATCGGATGGGCGTGGAGGATCAGGTGAGGGCCCTGAACCTCCTCCGCAGAATTCTGTCCCGGATTCCCCAGATCGTTCTCCTTACCCGGGGATCGGTGGTGGAGCGGGCTCCCGAGTTCTTCGACGGCCTCTTCGAGTTCCGGGAGGATCCGGCTCGGGGCCTCCCACCCCTCCGGGCCCTTCCCTCGGGCGTGGGCATCCTGAAGCTCCGCTGACGGGGAGGGCCGGGGGCGAGGTCAGTTGGCCAGTCGGGCCCAGGCCTCGGCCTTCCTCATGTTCCGTTCCGCCTCCTCTTCCAACCCCTCCTCCTCCTTCCAGGCGAAGAGGGCGTAGTGCACCCACGCGTAGTAGGAGGGCACGCCCAGGACGGCCCGGTGCCGCCACAGGTTCTGGCCCTCGGGGAGGCCGTTCCGGTGCACGAAGACCTCCCAGGCCAGCTTCTCGGTTCGGTCGGCATCCAGCCAGATCCCCGTCAGGCCACTCATTCGGGACGCCCGGAGACCCACCACGCCGGGATCGCCTTCGGGGTCGGGGATCCCCTGATTGACCTTGTACGCCAGCCCCTGCCGAACCAGGTAGGGTCCCAGGCCGAGCTCGTTCGCCGCGTTCCCGCTGGTTGCGAAGTACACGGGCCGGTCACCCAGGGCATTGCTCAGGATGGCCAGGGCGAATTGATGCCAGGGCTCCACGTAGCTGTTGGCCCGGAGGGTCGCGGCGACGCCGTTCCCCAGGTTCACGGTCCGGCTCTCCCTGAGGGGCGTGACGGTCTGAGACACCCTGTTGATGATCTCGTCCTCCAGGGGGAGGATGGTCCGACCGGGGGGACGGACCGGCTCGTCCACGATGAGGGGGGTCTTTCCTGCCTCACGGACGGCAGCGGCCTCCTCGGCGGTGACGTACTCCGCCCCCGGGGATCCCTGGGCCGTGTAGGGTCGCTGGCAGATGATGCGGGTGGGATCGTCCCGGGGGTCCACACCTTCCGGACAGGGGGTGGTGAGCTTCCGGAGCTGGAGGGCGTACCAGTCGATGTTCAGGTAGGAGGTCACGATGACCGTGACGTCCTGTCGGATGCCCTCTACCTCCTGGAGGTACCAGAGGGGGAAGGTGTCGTTGTCGCCGTTGGTGAAGAGGATGCCGTAGGGCTCCACGCTCATGATGAGGTTGTAGGCCCAGTCCCGGGTGGAGTAGTCCCCGGCCCGGCTGGCCCAGGACCAGTTGAGGGCCAGGGGGATGAAGGCGACCACCAGAACCGGAGAAGCCCTCTTCAACCCTCCCTGGACCTCGCTGGCCAGTCTTTGCCAGAGGGCGGCGATGCCCATTCCCGCCCAGAGACCCCAGATGGAGAAGCTCACGATGAAGAAATAGTCCCGCTCACGGACCTCGTGGGCGCCGAGTTCTCCGAAGGGGTCGGGGATGGTGTAGCCGTAGCGGAAGTTCAAATAGTAGACCAGCGCCACGGAGAGGGTGGCGAAGAGAACCAGGACGTAGAGCCAGGTGGCCCGATCCCGCTTGAAATGCTCCACGGCCCCGTAGATGCCCAGCCCCGTGAAGAGGAGGGTGAAAGGAAGGCGGGCGAGGGAAAACACCACCTGCGTGCCGTCCAGCATCCTGGCCCACTGCCAGTCGAAGTACTGGAGGTAGTTCACGTACTGGAGGTGCAGCGGTGCCATACGGGGAAGGAGGGGGGGCTTCACGTACTGGCTTCGGCTCAGCGCCGCCGAGAGGTTCTCACACCCGGCCTGGCCCCAGGTGAGGATGCTCACGAAGGCTCCACCCAGTGTCTCGCAGGTGGGAGAAGCCTCGTTGATGATGGGGTCCAGGGCCGCACGGAGGGGGAGGAACAGGTGGATGGAGAGACCCAGGAAGAGGGCCACCACCGAGGCCAGGTATAGCTTCCAGTTCAGGAGTGTCCGGGGGTGGACGAAGAGGATGAAGAGGGCCAGCGCCGGGGCCGCCAGAAAGGCCATCAGGTGATTCCCCACGCTCAGGGCCAGGATGAAGACCATGAGGATGAGGAGGTTGTCGTCCTTGCCCTTCCCCAGGTTTTCCCTCCAGTGGAAGGCCAGCCACGAGAGGAGGGCGATGGTGAAGAGGCTGACGGTGTAGACCTTCTCGTTGACGTTGGACTGGTTCCAGACGGTGAAGGCGGTGGCGCTCACCAGGACGGCGATCCCTGCTCCCACCAGGGGGAAGACGCGACTCCCGGAGAAGCGCTGCAGAATATGATGGACCACCAGAAACCAGAATCCGTGGGCCAGGGCGCTCACGAGGGTGCTGAAGAGATTCACCCTCACGGCCACCGGGATCCCCAGGGGGTCCAGGATCACCGTCCAGGCCCGGGCCAGGACCACGAAGAGAGGGTTCCCCGGCGGATGGGGGATTCCCAGGATGTGCCCGGTGGCGATGTACTCGCTGGTGTCCCAGAAGGCCGTGGTGGGAGAGAGGGTCAGCGCGTAGAGAGCGCCCACGGCCAGAGCCGCTACCAGGGCCCAACCGTACGGCGGCTTCACGGATTCCACGGGCTTGGCTTCGGACACGGATTTCACGTGAGTCCTACTCCTTCTCCTTGGTGAGGTGGAGGCTACCCCATTCATCCACCTCCAGGCACCAGGCCGGAGGGAGCCAGGTGGTGGAGGAATACTCCAGGACCAGAGCCGGCCCCTCCAGGGCATGCCCGTTTCTCAGCTCCCTACGCCATACTCTCCGAACCTTCGTCTCGTTCCCGGAGTGGAAGACCCTTCCCTCTTCGGCGGGCGGATGGCCCTCCCCTCGGGGTAGGGCCGGGGGTGAGAGGGGGAGGGGCGGAGCCTGGGCCACGACGCGAAGGGTAACGGCTTCCACAGCCGTTTCGTCCCGGGCGTAGCCGTACCGTTCCCGGTGAGACGCGTGAAAGGCCTCCACCCATCCGTCCCGGGGCACCCGCAGCTCGAAGCTCTGCCCCTGGTACCGGGCGTCAACCCAGTGCATGAGGGTGAGGTCGTCGGGGTCGTTGCCTTCAGCGATCATCTCGCCCGCGGCCTGGGATTGAAGCTCGTGGAAGCCCCGGGCCATACGCTCCTCCCCTTCGGCGTCCCGGGAAGAGACCAGGAGGGTTCTGGACGCCTCACGGCTGGGGGGAGCCGCCAGCATCCCGTAGGCCGACAGGAGACCCGGATCCGGTGGAATGAGAGCCCGGGCTGCGCCCAGGCGGTCTACCAGCTCGGCGACGTGAAGGGCGCCAGCGCCCCCGAAGGCCACCAGGACGAACTCCTGGGGGTCGAACCCCCGCTCCACGGAGATGACCCGGAGGGCACGCTCCATGGCGGTGTTGGCCACGGCCAGAATGCCTTCGGCGGCTTCTTCGGGCGTCACGTCCAGACGCTGGGCCAGGGCCTTCAGCGGCCCAGCGATGCGGTCCCTCTCCAGGGCCCGATCCCCCCCCAGAAAGGCTTCGGGGGGAAGCCTTCCCAACCACACGTGGGCGTCGGTGACGGTGAGCTCCTTCCCTCCCTGGCCGTAGGCGATGGGGCCGGGATCGGCCCCGGCGCTCTCGGGCCCGACCCGCAGGGCGCCTCCGGCGTCCACCCGGGCCAGCGATCCACCTCCGGCTCCCACGGTATGGATGTCGATGACCGGGATGGCCACGGGCTGGCCGGCGATCTCGAACTCACGCGTGTGAAGGGGGCGGCCGGGGCAGAGGGAGACGTCGGTGGAGGTTCCCCCCATGTCGAAGGTGATGATGTCCTTGAAGCCCGCCCTGCGGGCCCAGTCCAGAGCCCCCACCACCCCCCCGGCGGGCCCCGAGAGGACGGTGTGGACCGGTTCCCTGATGGCCCGTTCCACGGGAACGGCCCCGCCGCCGGAGCTCATGATGTGAACCGTGCCGGCGCCGCTCTCTTCCTCGAGTCGGCGGAGGTAGCGGGACATGGTGGGGGCGACGTAGGCGTTCACCACGGTAGTGGAGGTGCGCTCGTATTCCCTGTACTCCGGGAGGAGACGGGAGGAGACGGAGAGGGGAAGGCCCAGTCCCTCCAGCTCCGAGGCCACAGCCTCTTCATGGTCGCCGTTGGCGTAGGCGTGAAGGAGGACGACGGCGAGGGCGTCCGCCCCGGCGACCTTCCCGGGCAGGGCGGCCAGCTCCTCAGGCTCCAGGGGCCGGATTTCCTCACCCTGGGGGTCCAGACGGCCGTCGATGCCCAGCCGGTCCTCCCGGGCCACCAGCGGCGGGGGGCGATGCCCCATGAGGGCGTAAAGCTGAGGGCGGTTCTGGCGACCGATCTCCAGGACATCCTCGAAGCCCCGGTTGGTAACCAGGATCACCCTGGCGCCCTTTCGCTCCAGGAGTCCGTTGGTGGCCACGGTGGAGCCGTGGAGGAGACGGTAGGCGGGACGGTGATCGCCCAGGAGCTGCGCGGCGCCGGCCAGGACGGCCTCCGCCGGATCTCCGGGAGTGGAGGGAACCTTGAGGGTTCGGAGATCTCCCCGGGAGAGGAGGAGGAGATCGGTGAAGGTCCCACCCGTGTCCACTGCCAGGACGGCCATTGACGGGGACTCATTACCCGGGGACATTCACACCTGCTCCGCTCTTCTGGTCATCCGCCGAGGGGACGGCTTCCGTCCCCGGTTGAACCGAGACATGCAGACCTTTCCTTCCACTGCCGATTTTCGCTCCCTCGCCAGGTCCCTGGGAGACGAGCCTGGCATCCTCCCCGTCTGGAGAGAGTTCCTCTTCGATACGGAGACCGCGGTTACGGCCTACGCGAAGCTGGCCGAGCCCCCCTTCGGATTCCTCCTGGAATCCGTCGTGGGAGGGGAACAATGGGCCCGATACTCCTTCTTGGGAAGTCGCCCCCGGGAAGTCTGGCGCCTGCACGGGGGAAAGGTGAGCCTCTGGCACCCCGAAGGCGGGTGGGAGGACGTGGCCGCCGAAGATCCCCTCCGGGATCTGGACGAGCGCCTCCGATCCGCCAAAACGGCCCGGGTTCCGGGGCTTCCCCGGTTCTGGGGCGGTGCCGTGGGATTTTTCGGGTATGATGTCGTTCGGCACGTGGAGTCCCTTCCGGAGCCTCCCCCGGACGACCTGGAGCTTCCCGACGGCATCTTCCTCTTCACCGACGTGGTCCTGGTCATCGACAACCTTCTGGGACGGGGGATGGCGGTGGCGGCGGTGGATGTGGAGCCCGGACTGGACGAGGAGGAGCTTCACGAGCGCTATCGTGAGGGAGCCGAACGAGCCGAGGATCTGGTGGACCGCCTGGGGACGGGCACGGGGCCGGACCCCCTGGAGCTCAAACCCGAGCCGGAGGAGGATCCCTCCTTTTCCAGCAGCATGGAGCGGGAGGAGTTTCTGGAGGGAGTGAAGAAGATCCGGGAGTACATTCTGGCAGGGGACGCATTTCAGGTGGTCCTCAGCCAGCGTCTCGCCGTCCCCTTCCGGGGACGCCCCCTGGACCTGTACCGTGTGCTACGCACGGTGAACCCCTCCCCTTATCTATACTTCCTCCAGACCGAGGAGCTGGCCCTGGTGGGAGCCTCACCGGAGGTTCTGGTCCGGGCCGACCGAGGGACGGTCACCGTGCGCCCCATCGCCGGCACCCGCCCCAGGGGCATGACGCCCGTGGAGGATGAGGCCCTGGCCAGGGAGCTCCAGGCCGACGAAAAGGAGCTGGCCGAGCACCGGATGCTGGTGGACCTCGGCCGCAACGACGTGGGCCGGGTGGCTCGCTACGGGACCGTGCGCGTACCGGATCTCATGGTGGTGGAGCGGTACTCCCACGTCATGCATCTGGTGAGTCAGGTCCAGGGCACCCTCCGGGAGGGGCTATCGGCCATGGACGTGTTCAGGGCCTGCTTCCCGGCGGGAACGGTGTCCGGCGCACCGAAGATCCGGGCCATGGAGATCATCGACGAACTGGAGCCGGTGAGGCGGGGGCCCTACGCCGGGGCCGTGGGCTACTTCAGCTACGGGGGGCAGAACATGGATACCGCCATCACCATCAGGACGGTGCTGGTGACGGGAGGGAAGGCCTACGTCCAGGCCGGAGCGGGGGTCGTGGCGGACTCGGACCCGGCCAGGGAGTACGAAGAGACGTTGAACAAGGCCAGGGCCCTCCTCCGGGCCGGATCCATGCTTCCCTGAGCCGCACCACCCTTCTAGCCCTCCAGCTCCCCGTAGAGTGCCGCGGCGGCCCGGATCCCCTTCTCGAAGTTCTCCAGGGGGATCCACTCATTGGGTGCGTGCATGTTCGCCCCGGGGGGCGCGAACCCCAGGAGGAGGACCGGAGCCTGGAGGATCTCCTGGAAGTCCACCACGATGGGGATGGAGCCGCCCTCTCCGGTGAGGACCGGGGCCGTGCCGAAGGCCTCTTCGAGGGCCCTTCGGGCCGCCTCGAAGAAGGGACCCTCCAGGTCGGCCTTCCAGGGCCGCCCGCCGTGAAGCTCCTCCACCCGGACCGAGACCTCCGGGGGAGCGATCTTCCGCACGTGGACCGTGAGAAGCTCCCGGACCCGCGCAGGAGTCTGATCCGGGACCAGGCGAAAGCTGACCTTGGCCATGGCCCGGCCCGGGAGGACCGTCTTCGCACCCTCTCCCGTGTAGCCGGAGAGGAGCCCGTTCACGTCGCAGGTGGGGCGGATCCAGAGGCGCTCGAGGAGGCTGTAGCCGGCCTCACCGTTCAAGCCCGGTGCCCCCACTTCCCCCTTGAATGCGTCCAGATCCAGATCCAGGGCCTGGATGGCCTCCCGCGTGGCCTCGTCCCAGTCCATGACGTCGTCGTAGAACCCGGGGATGGCGATGGTTCCGTCCGGATGCTTCAGGGAGGCCACGATGCCGGCCAGGACGTTTGCCGGGTTCACCACGGCACCCCCGTAGGTTCCCGAATGGAGGTCGGTGGCAGGGCCCCGGACGTGGATCTCGAAGTAGGCCAGTCCCCGGAGGGAGAAGAGGAGGGAGGGCTGCCCCTGACCGAACATGGAGGAGTCGGAGATGACCACGGCGTCGCAGGCCAGCCGATCCCGGTACTCCTTGACGAAGGGGACCAGGTTGGGGGAGCCGACTTCTTCCTCTCCCTCCACCAGGACCACCACGTTCACCGGAAGGCTGCCCGTGGCCCGGAGCCGGGCCTCCAGGGCCTTCATGTGAATGAAGATCTGACCTTTGTCATCGGAGGCTCCCCGGGCGAAGACGTCACCGTCGCGAATCGTGGGCTGGAAGGCCGGAGAAATCCACTCGTCCAGGGGCTCCGGGGGTTGGACGTCGTAGTGGCCATAGATGAGGAGGGTGGGGGCGTCGGGTCCGGCTTCCCTCCACTCCCCCAGCACCACGGGATACCCCTCGGTCTCCACCACCGAGACCGAGAGCCCGCTTGCTTTCAGGTTGTTCGCCACCCAATCGGCGGCGGTGCGTGTATCGGCGTCATGCTCGCTACGAGCGCTGACCGAAGGGATCCGGAGGAAATCGAAGAGCTCGTCCCGGAACCGATTCAGCTCCCGGTCGATGAAAGCCTGGGCTTCGGACATGACCTGCTCCCGTGATGGTGAGGGGGCGCCTCTACTACGGCTTCTCCGTGGAGGCCGAAGACAAGGTACGCTGGATCTGAATCTTTTTCATCTCCCCGCCGTAGAGTGATGAACCGGGACGAATGAAGGAGCCGGGATCACCGAGGGGCGGTCAGGCCCGAGGCAACCATTCACCCCCCGAGCACGTCATACAGGGTGAAGGACGAAGGAACACGACGGGTGGTGATGGGGTGGTTGGAAGAAGAGTATGAGGTCGCGGAGTTCGGCGCGTAATCCGAACATGGAGAGACTGGTCACCTCTCCATTCTCTTTCCCACGGGGTGCCTCCGTGGGGGGACGAAAAAGGCGGCGGTCCGCAAGGGTCGTCGTCTTTTTCCTTTTTCAGCGACCTCCGCGGAGTTGCACCCCCCCCCTCGCAACACCCTTCTAGA
>CAYXGM010000030.1:0-45469 GCA_964464555.1 uncultured Gemmatimonadaceae bacterium
TCCAACAGGTCCTGGAGATGGGCCTGGACTTCCTGGATTCTCCCTGTGATGACGTAGGTTTGAACCAGGTAGTCGCCGCTTCTGACCATGAGGTCTTCCACACGGTGGTACCCCTCACCGGGGGTTTCGGAAAAGTAGAGGGGTTGGACCCACGATTCGTAAAGCACTTGCGGCCGCCCTGGTCCACCCCTCCTCACCCACCTCTCGACGATCTCCCGAAACCGGTCCCGGCCCTCCGGGGTGGTGAACTCCATCACCAGATCAAACTCGTCGTTCCGCAGGATATCGACCCCACCGGGTCCGTGCTCCATCAGAGCCTCGCTCCGCTTCTCCCAGGAGGGCAGATAACGGAAGTGTGAGCGCTTGATCTCGAGCTGCAGCTTGGCCTGCAGGTGCTCCCCTATCAGGAGGCCCGTCAGTTGCTTCAGGTGCTTGGTGTCGCTGTGGCTGTAGGAGAGCTTCAGGCGGCGTTCGAAGTTGGCGAAGTCCCGCACGCGTTTGATGTGATAACCGGTGATGGCCTTTCCCGCGATGGCCCGGTCAAAGACAGACTCCAATTCGGGGGTTCGGACCTTTTCTCCCCTCTCCCATGCCTCCATCAACCGGGCGGCGATGCCCGGTTCGGTAACGTAGCCGATGGAGTTTTGCTCGCGGTTGAAGAAGGTGTTGATCCGGTAGAGGAGGTGCCAGGCCAGATCCGCTTCCAGGGGGTCCCGAAGGTTCGTGGACCGGAGCATCCCCCTGAAGATGAGGTTCAGGTCCACGGCCACTGCCAACCTCCGGAGCTGCTCTTTGGAAAAATCCTCGTCACGCACGAGATCCTGGGCGAGGCTTTTCTCGACCTTGGATTCTGAATAGGTGTCGGCAAGCTCGCTGAGCCCGCCCATGGTCACCGCAATGGAAATGGCGTCGATTCCCCTCAGGCATTCCGGGGGAGAAGGGGCCGAGGAGTCGTCCCTGCGAGGGACCGATTCCCGGCCCAGGAGGGAGGCCAATCCGGCCAGGTATTCCTCCTCCACCCGGTCCTCGCCCCCCGAAAAGCCCATCCTCCTGGAAAAATCCGCCTTGAAGAGCCGTTGGTTTTCCCAGATCCGTTCTCCAAGCAGTCCCACAGCATGACCCAGGAGTCCGACCTCATCCTCCCGGCCGGACATAGCATCGAATTCCCCCTGAGCCAGCGTCTCATCACCGCGCAGGAGCCGGACCACGGCGGATTCGAGGTCGGAAAGGGGCTTGGTCACGGCCTTCGAAAGAAATGTGGCGGCGAGAAGGGCCAGAAGAAGAACAGCCACGAGGAGGAGGGTCCAACGATTGAACGCATCCAGAAGGGCCCGGTCGTCTCCCACGCCGACCACCTCTCCCATTCCATCGGTGCCGGCGAAGAGAAGGATCCAGGAGAGGAAGAGGAGAAGGCCGCTGAAGTAGAAGAGGGAGAGAGCAAGCTTGATGGAGTAACTCCTCCTGAAACAGCCCAGCCCATAGAGCGTGGCCGGTACCAGGAGGAGGGAAGCCAGGAGGTTCGAGTTCAACTCCGGCAGGAGCACGTATTGAAGGCTTCCGGGCCACTCCAGGTTCCGGTCCAGGATGCCCCCGGACACCCCCGAGTAGGTCACCAGCGCGAGGTTGGCTCCGAGGATGAAGAGGAGGAGGCGTACCAGGTCTCCCAGGTCGTTCAGTCGAGATTTCATCCTCTGAGGGAACAAGCCCATGACCAGTCCCATGAGTCCGTTCCCCACCGACCAGCTTGGAAAGAACTCGAACCCGTACCCCATGATGAGGTCCGAAAGGGTATTTCCCAGAAACCCCACCAGGAACCCGGAAAGAGGGCCGCAGAGGTAGCCCACCAGAAGAATGAGGGCGATCTGGGGACGTACGTCGGCGCCGGTGCCCGGCAGAGGGATTTCCAGAAAGACATTGGCCCCCACGAGGGCCAACAGGACCGCCAGAAGCACCAGAAGCCTTCCGGCCGGAGTGGCCCCTTCGAGGCCAGACCGAAAGGGCCTCCCGGACGCTTCGAAGACTGGAATCATGGCGGATTCCCCCCTCCTACCATCGGGAACCGGAAACCACCGCAGCGATGGCCTCCCCCAGCTCCCGGGTGGAGGCCTTTCCACCCATGTCCCGTGTCAGGCACCCACCGTCGGCCAGGACCGCCTCGATGGCCTCCTCAACGACCCGGGCCGCCTCCGCCTCCCCCAGGTGCGCCAACATGAGGGCCCCGGACCAGATCTGGCCCACCGGGTTGGCAATCCCCTTTCCGGCGATGTCCGGCGCCGACCCGTGGACGGGCTCGAACATGGAGGGGTGGGTGCGCTCCGGGTTGATGTTGGCGGAGGGGGCAATGCCGATGGTCCCGGCCACCGCCGGCCCCAGATCCGAGAGGATGTCCCCGAAGAGGTTGCTCCCCACCACCACGTCGAACCAGTCGGGGTGCAGGACGAAGTTGGCCGTCAGGATGTCCACGTGGTACTGGTCGGTGCGGACTTCCGGATACTCCGCCGCCAGCGCTCGGAAGCGCTCGTCCCAGTAGGGCATGGTATGGACGATGCCGTTGGACTTGGTGGCGGAGGTCAGGTGCCTCTCGGGCCGGCTTCGGGCCAGCTCGAAGGCGTAGCGGAGGATCCGGTCCACGCCCTTCCGGGTGAAGACGCTCACCTGCTCCACCCGTTCGTCGCCGGTTCCCACGTCGAGGCGGCCTCCCATCTCCGAGTACTCCCCCTCGCTGTTCTCCCTCACCACCACGAAGTCGATGTCCTCCGGCCCCCGGTCCCGGAGGGGGGTGGGCACCCCGGCCATGAGGCGCACGGGGCGGAGATTCACCCACTGGCGCATGACCCGCCTCAGGGGGATCAGGAGCCCCCAGAGAGTGACGTGGTCCGGAACCCTGGGATCCCCCACCGCACCCAGGAAGATGGCGTCGTGGCCCTGGATGGACTCCAACCCGTCTTCCGGGAGGAACCGGCCCGTTGCCAGAAAGCGGTCCGTGCCCCAGTCCAGCTCGTCCCAGGTGAAGGTGATGCCGAAGCGGGAGCCGGCGGCCTCCAGGACCCGGACTCCTTCCGGGACCACCTCGGTGCCGATCCCGTCGCCGGGGATGAGGGCGATGCGGTAGCGTTTCATGGTTCCTAGAATCCCACCCTGCGGCCGATTCGGCAAACCCGACCTCTCCTTGCGCCCAGGCGGCTGAGGGACCCAGCTTCTCCATCGCCCTCACCGGCCCCGGCTGCCCACCCTCCTTCTGGAGGCATCCCCATGCCCCAGCCGAAACCCCACCCATGGACGCCCCTCCTTGGGGCCCTCCTCCTCCTTTTCTGCGCCTGCGTCGAAAGGATAGGCATCATAGGGGCAGCGCGTCCTTCGGGGGAGGTGAGTGGGGCAGGTCAAGAAAGGCAGGGAGGGTGGAGTTTTGGGTGTGGCGGTGGCGAATTCGGGGAATCCGGGCGCACCTGCGGCGGGGCCGGCGGGCCTGAGGGGTCAAGCCTCCCAGCTCTGATCGAAGTGGTCCTCCGGAATGGGCTCGGGGTCTGTGGGATCGAACCCGGGGGACTGATCGAGGTCGTCGGGGAAGGATTCGTAGGCGACCTCGTGGTGTTTCCCACTGTCCGGCCCCATGTCGAGTTCGGTCTGGGGTGGTCCCCTGGCGGGGTGGATCAGCGGGGGGGAGGTGGGCTCGCCGATATGGGCCAGGATCTGGACAATCGGGTCGGAATCGATGAGGAACGCGATGAACGTGAGAGGCGTCTGGCAGGTGGGACAGATCAGCGGGAAGACTTCATAGATCCGAGCCAGAAGAGCGGCCCACCTGGATGCCCGGGAGGGGGCGGTATCCGGTGTCCGCGCCTGTACCCCCTCTGGCTGGGGAGCCGGGGCCGTGGGGGGTGTCGGGAGAGGAAGGGGGGGGGACCGGGTAGCTGAACGAGGAGAGCGTTGTCCTTCTGGGCCCGTTCGGTGACGAGGGGTCTCAGGGGCGCATTGGGGGCAAAGACCCCATGGTAACGGTGGCGATGAATGCGGGGTGGAGGGAGGATCGTGGCGAGGCGATCCAAGAACTCGAGGGCGGAGAGGGGCAGGGCGGTGCGGCCGGCGGGGTCGGGCTTCGGCAGGATGTAGAGGATCTGGTCAGAGCGGCCGCCGACCAGGTGGAGCCGGTCGAGGGCAAAGGGGGGCCTGGCACAACACCGGATCAAGCGCTCGGGGCCGTCCCGGTCGGTGGCCTCGATGCGGACGCTGGTGGGGCAGGCCTTCCTCAGGGTGGCCTGGAGGGCCTGGGGGCAGGAGGGCTGGGTCGGAGCGGGAGCCGACCAGCGGATCTTCCTCTGGCTGGGATGGGTCTGTGTGGCCACCGACGGCCCGGCATGTCGAGAGGAACAGGGTGGAACGTCTCGACATCAAGGAGGGCCGAAGGACGGGGCAGGAGAATGGACCGGGGAGCCACGGATGAAGTCGTGCACCTCGAATGGTGCCGACGTCGGAGGATCGACAAAGCACTGCAACATATGCGAGGCCATCGTATATTTTGCACCATGTGGATACCTCGCCATCTCGATGCCCCATCAGCATTTGGGCTACCGTCTGAGTGACCAGACCAACATCAGGGCGGCCTACTCCAGCGCCATCGCCAGGCCCGGCTATTTCAGCCTGGTGCCCTACCGTGTCAGGGACGATGAGGACCTGGCGATCGGAAACCCTGAGCTGGATCCCACCACCTCCAGCAACCTGGACCTCCTCTTCGAGCACTACGATTCCCGCATCGGTGTGCTCTCGGCCGGCGTGTTCCACAAGTCCATCAAGGATCCCATTTTCACCTTCGTGGAGGAGAACAACCTGGGTGGCGACACGGAGCAGCCCCGAAACGGGGAGTCGGGCAACATCCTCGGCTTCGATCTCTCGGCCCAGCAGCAGCTCAACTTTCTTCCGGGAGCCCTGTCGGGACTGGGAATCTACGCCAACTACACCTTCACGGACTCGGACGGCACGCTGCCCGACGGCCGGTCCGCCAAGCTGGCGGGCCAGGCGGATCACGCTTTCAACACCGCCGTCAGCTACGAGCGAGGTGCCTTCTCGGGGCAGGTGAGCTTCAACTTCCGTGACTCCTACATCGACGCCTACGGCGACGAAGAAGCGGAGGACGAGTTCGTGAGAAGCCGGCACCAGTTGGATTTCTCGGCCAGCTACCGGTTGAACGAGACGGGAACCATCTACATGGAGCTCCTATGCCTTCGAGAAAGCCCCTCTCGCACAAGTACTCTCGAATCTCGATTACACTCTCGAGATTGCCGATATTCACAACCAGTTGTCACTCTTCGACTTGTGACCGGACACTACTGATGGATCTTTAACCTGTGGAAAGGGACCGAATCGGGGTGCGAAATCTGTCCAGGGGCGAAAGCGATAGGTCGTCAGAAGGCCATGGAATCCTCCGACACAGCCCGGAGTGAACGGCTCAACATGCTTACGCTGGAGTTCCGGGGAAAGAGGTGGGTTTTCTCGAGCCGCTTGCAGGTTTCCTTGACGCACTTCGAAGCGTTGTGGCTGTTGCAGTCCACGGGGCAGAGCACCAGATCCGCAGCGGAGATCTGCTCTTCCAGCAGGGTTTGACCATTCCGAACGTCACCGTCGTGTCGGATGAACGATGCCCCGAACTCCTCCACCACTCGCCGGTAGTGTGGGGCCAGCTGTTCTCTCCCACCCACCAATAGCACTCGCCTATCTCCGAGCACCCGGCGAGCGCAGGCCTCGGCCTGTTTGTCCCTGAGGGGACAGGAAGGGGTCTCCTCAACATGTTCCAGACTCAGTTCCTCCAGCTTCTCGATTCCCTCTTCCATCTCTGCCATTATTGCGGCTTGCCGTTCTGTGGCTCGCCGTAGCTCTCGGATCTGCCGGTCCTTCTCCTGCACCCGCGTGGCCAACTGGCTCGTCTCATCTCTCAGGCGCTTCACCTCGTCCCCCCCGTCCAGGGCGATGTTCGCCTTCCGGAGCCGGTCGTTCTCCCGGGTGAAGGCCCGGACCTGTTCCTCCACCACGTACTTCCGATCTCGAAGGTGATCCGCTCTTTCCTTGGCCCTGGCTGTTGCCTTTCGGAGCCGGTCGTTCTCGGCCGTGAGGCTCCGGATCTTCTCCCTGAGCTCCGCCGCCTCCCGCAGGTCCGCCCTTCGCTCCGCCCCCAGGAGGTGGGACATCATATGTACGTCCTCGAAAACCCGTTTCATGACATCCTCGGGGGTGTCCTTCCTGGTGGCAAGAGCCCAGAGCGGCCCTGACACTCTCCCATCCTTCAACGCCGCTTCCCAGTACCCCAGGAGCTCGGTCGGTTCTGATCGGGCTACCTGCTTGACATTCAGGGAATATTTCTTGTCCAGGTATTTCTCCATGGCCTTGGCAAGTGGACACCTCCCTCTCAGGCTCTGGACCCCGAGCATGTGAATCTCGTAGGCGGTGAACCCATCCACCGGCTGGCAGACCTTCCTGATCAATTTGGCCAGTTCCTTCCCTGAGAGGCAGGTGCCCACGATGGGGCATCGGAGAATCGAGGGCACATCCCAGATCCTCACCCGCGTACCGTCTTGTCCGATCTGCATCGATTCAACCCCTTGCCATGGACTCCTATTCGACAGGGGAGGGGACGGGCCCCTGGGACAGAAGGACCTGTTGGATCCCCCCCATTATTATTTCGTGGTCGTTGCCCAGAGGGTAATCAGGAGGGTTTCGGAGATTCACGTAAGCCCGGTCGTTTCCCTCATCGGTATACCCAGAGGAAGAGCAGTGGAATGACGATTCCCATGATCGTAAGCCAGGCTCCACGGCCGGTGATTCCCTTCTTTCCCTTGATGACAAAGAGGCCTGTCACGGCCAGGAGCAGAAGGGCCAGGGCGTAGAGATCCGCCATGTAGGTCCAGAGCCCCTGGGCGTGATTCAGGTGGAGGTAATTGGCCTCTCGGAGGCCCCGGCGGGCCTCCCTGAGCTCCATATCCACCTCCCCCGACGGGAGGTGCACCCGGACCAGCCCCTCCTCCACGAAGATGTCCAGGGTGGCGTCATCCCGTCGAAAGGAATCCCGGAAATCCCCTCTCAGCCCGGCCCTCCGAAGGATTCCCTCCACCGTGGCCGGGTCCCGGGGATCGTCCGCCACCACCGGGCCGATGTTCACCGTGGCCGAGGTGATCTTGTAGTTGGGGTTCCAGTTCCCCATGTGGTTCACGGCCAGGCCGGACACGGCGTATATCACGGTGAGGCCGGCGCAGAGGTAACCCAGGTCCCGGTGAATGAGCCGGTTCCATTTTCTCCATTGGATGGTGGCCATGAGTCGCCTACCGGGCCACTTCGATTTCGGCACCGGATGCCAGGATCTGGTAGAGGATCGAAGGTCCGGTGATGGTGGAGGGATCGAACTCCCCCCCGTGTTCCTCCGCCTGGTGCTGGGCATGGGCAAGGGTCTGCTCCATGGTGAGCTCGACCTTTTCCCAGACCCCCTCAGCGTTAGCATGAAGGCCCAGGGCATCCACCGGAAAAGCGAGGCCTTCGCGAGCCCAGATCCGGATCTCTTCTCCCTCCCCCTCTCCGGCCACGCCGATCCAATGCCCCCGCTTCTTGCAAGAGCCTACTATGGTTCCCTCCACCCGGAGACGCTGGCCCAGGTAAAGCTCGGGATCAGCAAGGATGGCCGAGACGCTGGTGGTCTCGGTGAGGGACAGGACGTCACCGTACCGGGCATAGGATTCCTCCGGCCCTGCGCAGGCCATGAGGAAGGTAAAAAGGCCGAAGCCGACAAACGCAATTGAACGGGAAGGCATGGATCCTCCGAGCTTCAGGTTAGTGGGTTTTTCCTTCTCTCCCCAATCGGTTTCTTCCCCAGGGGAGGCAACCAGGGATGGAGGTCACTGGACTGGGTGCCTGGGCTCAGGCAGAGTCCCCCTGGTCCTCATCATGGCCATGGATCATGCGGGTACGGACATAGGATGCCGTAAACACCGCGACCATCACCCCCAGGACGGACAGAGCGATTGCATTCTTCCGGGCCATGTCCATGAGAGTCCGTGTCAGGGTCTCCCTTTCCAGCACCACGGCCTCCTGAGCCTGATCCCCGGCGCTCCGCACGGCCTCGATCCTGCGGCTGTACGCGTCGGCTTGCTCCGGCGTGACAGCCTCGGATATCATGGCGGCCAGCTTGGGGTTGTTGCAGACGAAGCCACTGCATCCGGCGTCGTGGCGGTTCACCAGGTCCACATGGATCTCCGCCAGCTCCCGGGTCACCGATTCGTCCGGGGACCACATCCCCTTCCGTACCGTCTCCAGCATGACGGCGGTGATCTCCTGGAGGGCGTAGGGGTTTCGTGTCTCGAAAAAGTCCCGGAGGCCCAGCTTCAGCGTGTCACGGACCAGCGTCTCGAAATACCGGTCCCACAGCTCCTCATCGATGACCGATTCCTTCGTGGCGTTCCAGGCAAAGGTGTTCCGGGTGGTCTCCGCCAGGGTCTCGGCGGAGGAGGCCCCGCCTCGAGTCAGGGGTTCGAGATACGCCGGATTCAGGACAGTGGACCGGGCCTCCATCCAGATCGCCTCCTTGGCGTCCACCGCCCGGGCGTTGTAGGGATTTCGCATGTCCAGGAAGAGGCCATCCGGATCCCTGCCCGTGACCTTCTTGATGACCGTGTTCAACCCGCCCATGAACTCATAGACGTGATCCAGGGAAAGGGGGCCCGAGACATTGGAGGTGCGAGAGTGCATGAGGGCGTCGATATTCTGAACCGCGGCTTCCAGGAGGCCTGGTGTGTACTCTCCCCATCGGTCCTCGGTGTAGACGGCTCCCATGTTCTCGAGGTACTGGTTGGCGATGGTCGTATCGGACTCATAGCGGTCTCCCGATTCCACCAACCCCATGATACCGGTCCCGTAGTTCCCATTGACGCCCCCGAATACCCGCGCCGTTGAGAGTTCTCGGGCTTCCAGGGGGGACAGCCCCTTTTCTTTCAGAACCCGCTCAGCGTCCAGGGTGGACCGGGCGACGTTGTTCTCGTGCTCAACCGCTTTCGCCTCCGCCGCCAACTTCACGGCCTTGTCGATGAGGTAGAGACGGGTGGCGCCGATGTCCCGGAACTGGCCCGATGTCTGGACGAGGACGTCGATCCGGGGCCGGTTCATTTCCTCCTCGGGCACCAGCCGCACGTCGTAGACCCGACCTACAGAGTTCCGAACGGGCTCCGCACCCAGCAAATAGAGAATCTGGGCCACGGTCGTGCCCCCGTCCCGGATGAACTCCCCTCCCCAGAGGGTGAAGGCCACCTTCCGCGGCCAGGTGCCGTTCTTCTCCCTCAGCTTCTCGAGCATGGCATCGGCCAGTTGGATCCCGTTGGCCCACGCTGCCTCTCCAGGAGTGCTCTCCGCGTCGATGCCAAAGAGGTTCCGGCCCGTCGGTACGGCCGTTGGGTTGTGGACGGCATCACCGCCGGAGGAGGGCGAGATGAACCCACCGTCCAAGGCATTGGTCAGACCATCCAGCTCATGAGCCCCGCTGCGAGCCAGCCCGTCCATGGCCCTTTCGATGGCGTCGCCGGTTTCGGCAATGGTTTCCACCGCCTCGATGTACTTCTCCTCCCACTCGTTGATCTCTTCGACTCGGCTCGTCAGGAGATGGAGGTTCGAGGCCAACCGCTCGGATCCGCCTTTCCGGTTCATGCCTGCACGCATTGGCTCGGGGAGCCGGGAATCGGTCCAGAAGCCGTTCGGTACATTCAGGGCGTGGGAGAAGAGGGTGTGCCACTCCCTGACCTCGTGGTCCTGCAGCGTCTCCACCTCCTGTTCGAATCCGTTGGGCGCCATTCCAGCAAGGAGGGCATCGGTGTTTCGGGCTTTCGAAAACCGATTGACTGCCTCCGTTTGAAGCTGAGCCTGCCTGGCTCTGGCCATGGCCAGGACGGAGTCGCTCTTCAGGAGTTGGAACACGGCCGTATTGTCATGTTCCGCGGCCATGTGGGCGATCACAGGCCGAACAAGGGGCTTTTCGAACTGCTCCAGGCCCTGGTCCATGGCCGGCACGGCCCGGGCCAGCTTCCCCACCTTCGAAAGGGTCAGGCTGTCCAACATCGCCGCGGTCTTCTCGAATTCCTCCTGGTCTTCCAGCCTCAAGAACCACGCCCTGAGCTCGGCATCGGCCGAAATCGCGCTCAATGACTCCAGGAGGGAATCCTGAGAAAGGGTGGTCGGGTTTTTGGGTCTTTCTTCGCCCGCAGAGGCCATGGACATCCTGACCTCCATCACATCGTCGGGCCCCGCCTCACCGTGACGCTCCTTCAACTCCGCATACCTGGCTTGAACGGAAGGTGATACCATTTGTACCGTCCGGCCTGCTGAGAGAGCGGCGATATCCCTGAAGGCCTGGATCCTGAATCTGCGTTCGAAGATGTGGGGTTGCCGGAGCTCCTCCCGGGTGGCTCGGCCTTCCAGTACCGCGATCTCTGCGCGGCTCCATGCCAAGGGATCGCTGAACATCTGGGCAATGGTGTTTTGAACCTGTTTTGGGGTAAAAGGCACACCGATGGTATACAGCCCCTCGGTGATCTTCTCCGCCTCCACCATGTGGAGATAGCGGTGAATGGCTTCGAAGTCGTTATCGGAGATGGGCGGCGTGTGGAGTTCCGGCAGGTCGAGATCCTTGTCCAACCCCGCCTCGACGACCTTCTGGCGCACCAACTCCATGGCGGCGGCGTGTACCACAGGATCCTGGGCGTCCTCAGCCTCCCGCACCAGGCGGTCCACCTCCCGGATGGGGCCGTAGAGATCGCCCTGCCGGAAAGGAGGAGTCACGTAGGAGACCAGGTCGGCGTAGGCTCGGCGTTTGGCGATGATGGCCTCGCCGATGTTGTTGATGGTATAGAGGTAGAAGTGGGGAAGCTCACCTGTAAGGGCATCGGCCCAGTCCAGGGAAGAGAGGGCCGACTGCTTGAAGGGCGTGAACTCCAGACTGCCGTGGGTTCCGAAATGAATCAGGGCATCGGCTTCGAAGCCATAACGGGCATAGAGGTACGTGGCCAGGTACGGCCATGGAGGCGGCATCTTGACGCCGTGCACCAGCTTGAAAGCGTCATCTCCCAGGGCCGGGAGCAGTTGGGGCAGGATCAAGACGTTGCCGAAGTGGATGGCCGGGAGGGCCAGATAGTAGCCCTGCAGGGAGTCGTGGCCGGCCAGATAGCGACCGGGAGCGGGCCCGTACGTGGCCTTGACGGAATCGGCCAATTCGGGGCGAAGGCCACGATCCACCCAGGCCGTGAGGGTATCCACGTAGATGCGGGTGACGCCGTGCCGTTCGACGAAACGTGCCTGGGCTCCTTTGGCATAGGAGCCCAGGACCGGACCGAGAGAGTCGATGAGGGAACCCAGCCGTTCCGGCGTCTCGGGCAGGTCACCCGTTTCATACCCTTCGGAGCGTAGGTGCTTCAGGGTGTTCAGGAGGGACGGCACCACTTCCAACCCTTCGGCCACCAGAGCGTTCTTTCCGGGCCCCTTCAGATAGACGATGGCGACCTTCTTCTCACGGGCGGGTTTCTTCTGCAGCCGGATGTAGCCCTCGATCATGTCGGCCATCCGCTCCACCCGGGCCTCGATGGGCGTGAAGACCTGGTACCCCTCCTCGTTGGGCGCCAGTCCACCGATGACGAAGGGGTTCACACCGCCGTCGATCTCCGGCATGACGATGCTCTGCCCTAGCATACCCCCCTGCATCCCCTGCTGACGTTCTTCCCACTGGGCGATGGGCTCATGGACGATGAGGGGGGTGAAGAGGGGGACGTTGTGGCCATCGAGGAGAGCCAGAGCCGAGTCGGCCTGGCCCGGGACCAATCGCCCGTGGGCGAAGAGCAGAACCACATTGGGCACCACCTCGTCGATCATCTCGAGGCGCCGGCCGAAACCCGCCGCCGCGTAGGCATTGATCTCCCGGGCTTCGAGGCTCTTCATGAGAGCCAAGAAAGGACGGGCGGTAGACTCGTTGTCAGGGCTTATGTTGGAGGTGAGGATCAAGACCCGGGGGCGTTCGGGGAGGAATCGACCTGAAGCCGTGGCGGCCGAGTCATAGGCGGCAAGCGTCTCGAACCTCTCATCGATGTCCGGATCGAAGTAGTAGTCCGAGAGTGCCTCCACCGGATCCGCGGGGACGGATGAGAAGAGAGTCCTGCCGTGAATCTCCCGCCTGCAGTAGTTGAGGAACTGATGGAGGTTGTCCCGGCCGCCGAAGGAGAGGTAGTTCCGCACCTTCTGAAGCGTCTCGCCCCTCAGGCTGGTCAGGTCGCTGTCCTGGGAAGACGAGGCATGCACGTAGAACGCCGCCCCCTTCCGTGTGGCCTCTTGAACGGCCGCTTGCTGTTCCTCCGTCAACCGTAACCCCATTCCGAAGAACACGGTCACGTCATGGTCGGCGAAGTCCGGGGCCGAGCCATCGCGGATGTCCAGCCTGTGAATGCGGATGAAGGGGTTCTCGGCGGCATCGAGGTATTCGGCAACCTGCCAATCCCGGAAGTTGACGAAGGCGATCCGGGTGGGCCGGACTGCGGTCCAGAGGGCCGAGAGGCACGCGAGGCCCACCAGAGCGCCACTCAGGAGGAGCAGTGTTTTCTTTCTATTCCGAAACGGTCTCATGAGAACCTTCCCGCTAACTGCGGTGCGCCGGATTCACTCCGGTATGTAGATGATTTCTCCGGTCTCAAGCTGGTAGGCGGTGCCGATACGCCGCCCCATGTCGTTTCCGTCGCTGGTACTGGAAGAGGCCACGTACCGTTCGATCTTCCTCCCGTCCTTGCGGATGATTTCCATGTTCTCCTGGCCGGGGTTCTTGATGATCGTCACGTCATCCTGTGTCAGGAGCTCCGACATCTGCATGAAGCTGACGATGGCTACCATGAGGGCTACGGCGAAGACCATGGAGACGTCGAAGAGGTTGGCGAGGGCAGTCAATGGATCGTCCCCGCCCTCCTCCTCCAGCAGGCTCGCGGGCCTCCTTCGTTTAAGCTTCATGGGGGAGAGCCTCCTCGATCCAGATCAGGTCCGCGAGCTCTTCAGCGTGCCAGCGCCGGTGGATGGTGTTGAGGGTGAAGCCCACGATACCGCAGAAGATGCCGATGACGGTGGTGGCGAAGGCGATTTGCATGTTCTGCGCCATCATGGCCAGGTCCCCGGAGGCCAGGCCAGCGAGAGCGGGGCCCATGGGAATCAGGGTCCCCATCAGCCCCAGCATGGGGCCGACTCGCATGAGGATCTTGCTCTTTTCGAAGTCCGCCGCCGCCTCCAGCTCGTATTCTGTGAGAAGGTGCTCCCGCAGGGCGGGGTCGCCGCGGAAGGCCAACAGGCGTTTCACATAGGAGGAGAAGAGGCTCCGGCCCCTGGCGAGTGAATCCAGGTCCGCAGCCCCGAATTCCGGAACCTGGTCCTTCCGAATCACGAGCCGAACCTGGGACCGGAGCCTCATGCGGCCTGCGGCTATGCCAAAGAAGCCCCCGATCAGGAGAAGGCTCCTCAGAAAGAGCAGGAGCAGGAGGATGATGACCGGGAGCAGCATGGCGGTGGAGAGGAAGAACAGAACGGCATTAACGGTATTCACGTCGGAACCTCAGGTTGCTCTGCAGCATGTAGGTCCCCCATCCGGCACCGGATCCGCAGATCAGCACCAGGGCAAGGATCACCAGGTCGGAGGGCCGTATGGCCACGGCCGAACCCTGAAGGGCCAGGGGACTGTTGAGTAGGGGTATGGCGGCACTGACAAGGACGGCCGTAATGCTCGCCAGGGCCTTGAGTTCCAGCCGCATAGCCCAGGAAGAGACGAGTCGCCGGGTGATCGAGGCGGCTCCAAACACCAATAGGACCAGCAAGAGGATTCCCCCACTGCCGATGAGGCTGTAACTGACGCCCGCAGTGGTATTCATGACCAAGGCCATGACCAGAACGGCCCCTGCGACGACCGAAAAGGACGGGAGGTAGAACCATCGGCTGCCCCGGGCCCCCTGGAGCCCGAAATGGGCCTTCAGGGCGGCCAGGCTAGTGAAGAGGGCCAGGCAGTTCTCCGCCATCAGGACCAGGGCCAGGTTGGTGAGGGTCTGGGGGCTTTCGACCCGTTCGATGAGGCCCGGCAGGGATGTCCGCAGGATCAACGGCAGGAGGACGAGGGCCGGCGCTGCCTGGAGGAGACTGTAGCCGACTCTCCCTCGGGGCGAAATGACCAGCGAGCCGGTGAGAACGCTGGCGGACAGCCCCAACAGGGTGAGTGCGAGGAACAGGGTCGTCATCTTTTCGCCCTCATCCGATAAACAGGAGGGGCAGAAGTGAAGCCGGCCGGGCCCTCGACGCTTCCGCGCCGAGGCCGCCTGTGGAACGGGGAGGTTTCCCGACCGGCGTCACCGTCATCACCCTCGGCGCAGGGGGTCCGTTTCTTCGTCACCACACGAAGCCCAGGCGGTACGTGGCTCCAATCCGGAAGTCCCGCGCCGGGGCGGGGAGGGCTGAACCATGCCGCCGGTGCTCCACGTCGAAGAGGTTGTTCACCCGTAACCAGAGATCCAACCCGCCGATGGGCGGAGTCCAGTGCACGGAAGCATCATGGACCGTGTAACCCGGGGTCTCGTAGTCTTCCTGGGTAACGCGATTCTGGTCTGCCGCCTTCGTAGCCCGCCAACCCAGAATGACATCGCCACCGAAGGGCTTGACGCCCAGATCCAGGATCCAGGTGTCGGCGGGCATGTCGTCCACGGGTTGGTCATCGGTGATGTTGTGGCCCCTGGTGCGGCCGAAGCTCAGGGCCCCGAAGACCATGTGGGCATCGTAGGCTACCCTGGCTTCCACCCCATGGAGGGCCACCTCATCCAGGTTCTGGAAGGTGGTGGTCCCGCCCATGAGGTTCACTTCTCGAGCGATGAAATCTGTGGCTTTGATCTCGAAGTAGGTGAGCTCCGCTTCCACGCCGTCCTCCTCCGTCAGGACGCTGTGAAGGCCCAGCCGGAATCCCCCTTCGTAGGTGTCGGCGCGCTCGGGGATCAGGTCAGGATTGGCAACGAAGAAGTTGCTGGGAAAAGGGGCGCCGGGATACGACGGGAAGTGCATCCCACCGATGTAGAGGTCCTGGAGGCGGGGAGCGTTGAAGCCCTCGGCGTAGTTTGCGTAGAGCGTGAGGAAAGGGGTTGGGTGCACCAGGGCGGCGACCTTGACCTGCGTTTCCGAGTCCGCGTTGGCCCGGTTGTCAGCGTTGGAACTGGCAGACTCGTAGGAGTCGAACCGGATGCCCGGCACGAGGCTCAGGTAACGGGACAGTTCGATGCGCGCCTGAGCAAAGGCCCCCAAGAAGGAGGCATCGCCATCCGGGAAGCTCGCGAGGGCCTCGCTGTCCCTGCTTCCCTCGTTCTCGTCGTTGAAGTATTCGAACCCCGCCGTAAGGGCAATTCCAACCCATCCCGAGAACTGAGATCTGGCCGTTCCCGCCAAATCGAAGCCCAGAGTGGAAACGCTACGGGTATCACTCCGGCCGTCGCTCAAGCGCTTCTCTTTCACCTCAGACCCCTCCCTGTACCCCACGGCCCGCACGTTCAACCAGGGGATAGCTGGATCCGCGACATCATAGATGAAGGAGAAGGAGTTGGCGTCCGAGGATCGGTCGCCGAGGGAGGTCGAATCCGTGGTGTTGGTGGTGGCGTTCAAAGGGGTGACACTGTTCTCTCCGAATCGCCGGAACTGCAACCCCAGGCGGTGCCCCTCCCTGAACCCTATCCCCACCTTGGCCAGCCAGCTTCGGTACTCGCCGGCGGAGAAGGGCAGATTCGCACCGTCACTCAGTCGTATGTCCTCCCCGTCCCGGTCCACGAAGGCCACCATGGCGTCGGCGGACCCCGCGCGGCCCGCCACCGCGAAGAGGCCGGATGTCTCGTCATTTGCGCCCCTGAGGCCCGGCGCAACCTCTAAGGCCAGCGCTTCCCCGGCCGAAAGAAGGTCCGGGGCGTCCCTGGTTTCCATGGCGATGGTTCCACCCAAGCCTCCACTCCCGTAAAGGGAAGAGGTCGCCCCCCGGACCACCTCGACTCGCTTCAGGAGGCCAGGCTCAATAAGAACCCTCCCCTTATGTCCCGTCTGAAAGTTCTGGCGACCTCCGTCCACCCGCAGGACGATTCGGCTACTCCCGAGGCCCCGGATCTGCGGCTCCTGAGCCATAGCTCTAGGACCCCCCGCCGTGGTTACATTCGGAAGGGACCCGAGAGCGTCGTCGAGGTTCTTGGGCTGGAGGGTGGCGAGGGCCTCCCCCTCCCTCACCGAGACTGACGCCGGGGTCCTGAGACGGGCCAGGGCAGTCCGGTTGGCCGTAACGGTCAGGGGATCAAGCTCAATGGGGGCTTGGGATCTCTTCAGAGCCACCTGAAAGGTTTGCGGTGCCCCGGAATGGACCTCCGCCATGAGGTCCTTCGGATGGAAACCCGGAGCCCGGATTTCGATCCTATACTCACCGGTTGGGATGGACATCAGTTGGATCTCTCCGGACCGGTTGGTCCGGAGTTGGAAAGTGCCTGGGCCATGGAAGGTCGCCAGAGCCCCCTCCACCGCATTGGCTGCTTCTCCAGCCCTCACCCGGAGTACCAGTCCTCCTGCATCCTGAGCAGACAGCCCGGGAGAGGGCCCGGTCGAAAGCCAGGCGAGTCCTAGGGAAACCATGAATGGCAACAATCTCCAACGACTAATCATCCCGTCCTCCTTTGACCGGCGAGGTAAGAGCTCCGATGGGCCCGGGCCCTGAGCCCTGGGGAAGGGCATTCCCTTCCTTGGTTGAACAGACCAGTAGTTGCGATATTTCAATTTCAAAATACCTGAGAATGAACCTCATTCTCATCACGGAGACATTTTAGAGGAAACGTCTTCCCGAAGCAAGCGGTTCGTTGTAGAAGGGTTTCCGGATCCAACGGAAAGGGCTTCCGGAGAAGAGCGGTGGCGGGAGTTGTGGCTCGGAGATCCAGGGGTTATCGAGAGTCAGCCCGGCAAGAAGGGCCGGCCGAGAAGAGTTGTTGGGCGTGAATCTCCGTTGCCCTCCCCTCAGACAATACGGGACCCCGACGCGGTGAAGCCCGCGGTGCCAATACAGCACCGCGGGCTTCCATCTCCCGCCTCTTCGGTCTTCCTACAACTCCAAGGTCACGCCATAGGTTCTGAAATCAGGGCCTCCGCCGGCTGATTGCGGAACTGTCACACAACCGGTGGCGAAGGCCCGATCTCGACCCTCCGGGTTTACCCTACCTCGACAACCTCAAGGGCGCAGAAAGCCTCAATCCGATGTTCCGTCCCGGAGAGAGTGCGTACCCCTTGTAGGTATCGAGGAAGCTTCGATAGGCCTCGTCCAGCAGGTTATCCACCGTGAGGCTCACGAGGACCGGTGTGGGCCCCATCTGCACGGTGGTGCGAGCCTCCAGCGCCACCAGGGTGAACCCCTGCGTGGAGGCGGTCCCGAAGGGAATCCGGTCGAACTGAGAGAACGGTTCCAGGACTCCCGCAGCATCCTTTTCCACAGCTCGGCTGACGCTCAGGCGCAAGGAGGATCCCCGAAATGCGCCCCTGGCCGCATTTCGTGCCTCCAGGAAGGCGCCCACCTGGGTTGGCGGCAGGAGTGGAAGCGGGCCGTCTCCAATCCCACCGGCCGGGTTGCCGAGGCCGTCCCCGCTCCCCTCCACCCGGGAGAAGTGACCGCCCAGGGAAGCCCACGAAAGGAGGGAGACCGCAAGGTTCCCTTCCAGCCCCTTGAGGGTTGCGTTGGTCTGGTCCGCCTGGTAGACGGCGAGCCCCGACTCCGTCTCCGTTCCGGTGTTCTTCAGGTAGATGTAGTTGTCGATCCGGTTCCAATAGCCCGTGAGCTCCCCCGAAACCCGATCCCGGGACAGGCGGATGGATGCCTCCAGGTTCAGTGCATGCTCAGGATCGAGCTCCGGGTCCCCACGCTGGTATGCAGCGACACCCCCGTGCTCTCCATTGGCGAAGAGCTCGAACACGGTGGGGGCCCTGAAGCCGGTGCCGATCTGGGATGTGAAGGTCACGCCGCTGTCCAGCCGGTAGGCGGCGCCCAGGGATCCCGAGGCCACCAGATAGTCCTGCTGAAGAAGGTCCTGGTCCCGGGTCAGGGAGTTGGCATCGGCCTCCATGGACCGCCGATCCACTCGGCCGCCGGCGGAGAAAACCCAGGGTCCCGCCTCCCTCTCTTCAAAGACGAACAGCCCCAGGTTGCTCACCCGGGCTCCGGGTTCCAGCTTCACCGGCCCCAGCGACTCCCCATCCTGGAGGCTCCACTCCACGCCGAGGGTACCTTCCAGCCCCTTCAGGGGCACATGGATCATCTCCAGGCGACCTGTGAACACGTCCTTGCTGAGATCCACCTTGAAATCCGGATCGTTCTGAATCAGGTTCCCCGGCGCCGCTGCTTGCCGCACGGCCTTCTGATAGCTGAAGGTGGGACGAAGGGTGACCTGGTCCAGAACGACGTGACCTTTTACAGAGATGTTGGTCTGGGCCAGGTGCAGGCCCACGCCGAGGGGTGGATTGGTCTGGCTCCCCTTCGGCCCGCCCGCAGGGAGGAGGAAGTTGTTTTCGTTGTCCCAGTGGGTGACGAGAAGCTCGCCATTACCCGATCTTCCCCGGAAGCCCGCCTGAGCATAGGCGGACCACTGGTTGAAACCGGTGTGGGGTAGAGACCCGGTGTATTTTGGATCTCCGAACTTTCCCGTCCTGGCCGTACCGGCTGCGGTGGTCTCGAAGAAGTCCGGAGCATCCGGTGCCGAAGCGTCGTTCCCGTCTCGAATCTCCATCCCGCCCCGGAACCCGAATCCGCCCCTTGCCGCGTGCAGATCCAGGTGCCCGGCCGTCTCTCCGTTGTTGGAGAAGTACTGGGTGGCCAGGTCCCCTCCCAACAGGGTTTCTCCTTCTGCCGCCGAGGGTAGCTCCTTGGTGAGGATGTTCACCGCTCCGCCCAGGGCATCGGAGCCATAGAGGATACTGGAGGGTCCCCTCACGACCTCGACGCGTTGCGCCTCAAACAGAGAGGTGGTGGGATGGTGGCGCGCCCCATACTGGTAGAACTCCTGTCCCACCCCGTTCTGAAGAACCCGGACCCGGGTTCCGCTGAGCCCTCTGAGAACGGGGATCCCCACCTGGGATCCGGTCTGGATGCTGGCGGCGCCGGGAACGGTCCGGGCCAGCAGGTCCCCGAGGGATGCGCTCCGATAGGCGCTGAGATCCTCCTCCCCGACGGCGCTGACGTTCTGTGGGGTTTCCATGGCGCTCCGGACCCCCGGCGTCCCCGTGACCACCAGCTCCCGCAGGGGGACCGGAGCAGGATCCAGAGTGATGACCACGGAAGTGGTCTCCCCGCCCCGGAGCTCCACCTCCTCCTGCCGCGTCCCGAAACCGATTCCCTCGAAGCTCACCTGCATGGTTCTGGGAGGCAGGCCCTTCAGCAGGAATTTCCCGTCGGCGCCGGTGAGGACCGATAGCCCCAGCAGGGGGACCCTCACCGACACCCCCGAAATGGGCCGGTTCTCCGTATCGACGACTGTACCGGCCAGTGCTGCCCGAGGAACTGGCGGCTCCTGGCTCAATGCGATGCTGGGGTGAAATCCCATGCACAAGAGTAGAATCAGCAGGACGGGACTGCGTGCGGCAACGTGGCGGGGCTCAAGGGCGTCCCTTGTTCGCAGAACGGGTCCCGACCCCGCCTGCCCATGAAGAATGCGTGACATGCGGTCACTCCTATGAAGTGGCGTACCGATAGTGTCATGCCGGCCCACGAATGCGTGGGTCCAGGCATGTGAGGTTCTGGTTGATCTGGACTATCGGGCGTCGAAGGGAGGACCGCGGGGAGGGGGCTGCTTCCGCCAGGAAGGCCGGGGGGGATCTTCTGCCGTTTGCAGGATCCGGGAGGCCATGGCCTCGGCGAAGACCGGAGGGGGAGCCGGGGGGCTGACGACAGACGGGGCCGAACTCCAGAAGACCACACAGGCGGCGTGGTTGTGCCCATGGTGATCGTGGGCTGCCGGATCGACCCAGGCCGTCCTCGTGCTGTGTGGAAAGAAATCCTCGTTGGCGTGGAGCCCCACGAGCCCCACGTTGAGGCCCACATACAGGACGGCCGTGACCAACCGGAGGGCGGCGGTCCACGGACGGGCCTTGGCCCTCCCGGTCAGGGCACCGGTGATCACGACGGAGATAACTCCCCGTAGCCAAGTCCGGGGCCGGTCACAGCAGAGGTGGGAGGCACGGCCTGTTCTCAGTCGGCGGCGGCGTGGTCGAGCCGCCACTGCCTGATCTCGCCGAGCCAGGCCATGTGCTCGAGAAGGGCTTCGTGGTGCCCTTTCCTCATGTCCTGATGCGTGTTGTCAGCCACGATTGCCATCCTTTCCCTGGAATCCACAGTGAAAGTTCATCTCCCGACAGGAAGGGTTTTTACCCCGGTGGCGAGTCCGGTTCCCGGTGGGCAACAGAATAAAGATGGACGGATCGTCAAGGAAGCGCTGACCAGCAAATAGGTGCTTCCGGGAAGCTCGACCCACATTCCGCAGATCGCGGAGGCACTATCTTCTAATTTATCTTCTTGCCTGGCTTTGATTTACGATCAGGGCCTTCGAAGATGATTGCGGCACTTTCCCGCTCCCAGCGGCCCAGGAGCTCCTGAACGGTCCGGTAGTTTCGGATCGCCTCTCGAAGCAGGTCCGCCTTCTCAGGGGGCACGATCTTGTGGCGTAGCCTTCCCCCTTCCCGCCAGCTCCACTCGTGGTACGGTCCGTGACGGGCCTCGGGGTCGCTGGCACACCGGCAGTTTGGTTTCCCGCAGGTCTTGGTCCGCTCCAGCAGGGTCCCAGAACAGATCAGGCCGAGCCCGGCGATCTGGTCCACAAGGGCTCGGATCGGCTGCTTCTCGGAGGGGCCGGAGTTCTTTCTCTTTGGTGCCATGATTTTTCTTGACTATGAGTTATCTGGCGATGACTATATCGCCAGAGAACCAGGAGGTCAAGATGAAAACACCGGCCTTCGAACTCAGGACCCAGCGTCTCGGGCCCCTGCCGCTCCTCAACTTTGGAGCGGTGGTGGACACGTTCGCACCGGAAAGGTTCGGCCTCACCGAGGAGCAGGCCTCCCAGCTGGACGACGACGCCATGGGCCGGGCTGGCCGGTGGTCTGGGTGTTCAGCTCTCTGCTGCGTCACAAGCAAGCCGAGTCCCGGCGGGAGAGGATCGCCCGGGCCGAGGAGGAGCATTCCTTCCGCCAGGAGCGAAGGGGCCGACCGGGTCCCGACACCAAGTACAGGCGTATCACCAAGCAGCGGTGGAAGATCACGTGGCAGGTCGACGAGGAGGCCATCGCCTATGATCACCAGTGCGACGGCATGTACCCGCTGCTGTCCAACGACCGCTCCCTCACCCCGCGCCAGGTCCTGGAAGCCCACCAACGTCAGCCGCTGATCGAGAACCGCTTCAAGCAGACCAAGACCGTGCACGAGATCGCCCCGGTTCTGCTTAAAAACCAGGGGCGCATCGAAGCCCTGTTCTTCCTCTACTTCGTGGCGCTCCTCGTCACAGCCCTCCTGGAGCGGGAGCTGCACCGGGCCATGGCCCGGAAGGAGATCGAGGAGCGCCCCCTCTATCCCGAAGAGCGCAAGACCAAGCGGCCCACGGCCGAGCAGGTTCTACGACTGTTCAGCCTTCTTGAGCGCCATCGCCTCTACCAGGCCGAAAAGAAAATGCAGGTCTTCAGCCCCGACCTCACGGAACTCCAGACCCAGGTCCTCACCCTCCTCGGCGTCCCTCCGTCGGTCTATCGCTGAGGATTACCCCACCGTGATAATTCAGGAGAAATTCGATATTCGATCTGCGGAATGTGGTGCTCGAATACGGCGGACTTGGAAAAAGAACGGGGAGAGCAGAAACCCAGGTGATCGGTAACGACCTGTTCATTGTTCCCGAAGTAAGCCGTCCGTGCGATGGCGTTTCAGCTGAAACGTCTCTTCGGCGAGCTTCCGCGAAGCGGGCGGGCGAAGGCCCCCTTCAGTCTACCGGCTCCTGCGCGTGAGCACACTCACGAGCGCGAGCGTGGAAGCGGGCGTTACCAAGATCAACGTACAACGAGTTGGAGGACCTGAGTGGGACCTCACGAAAACAGTGACATCCGGCTCTCAACCACCTGCCGGTCGAGGATGCCGGTCACGTTGAAGACCTCCGGATTGAAAGGCTTGTTCCTCGCACGGCGCCCCCACTCTTCGGAGACCCAAACCAAGTCCTCGGCGGTGATAATGGAGACATCCGTGTCGGTGCCAGACTCGATCTTGAGACGGGCTGCTGCTTGGGCAGCACCCGATCCGATGGAGGGGACGATCACGAGGAAGCAGGATACTCGACGCTCGGAGTCGCGGATGTAACGCTTGAATTGTCTGAGGTGGCTCGCAGGGAACTCGTAGACCGACTCTTTGCTCTTGTTATCCCACATCAAGACGTCCCCATGGCGGCCGATCTCAAAACACCCATCTGGATGGTCACTTCCTTCCATATGAATGAGTTCCAGTCCCAGCTTGGTTCCAAAGAGATACCGAGTGCCCTCCTCAAAGGCCCTGTCAATCTCGATGTCCTTCTTGATCACCTTATTCGCCAGGAGGTTCTCCCGATCCCGGCTCGCTAATTCCACCAAGTAGCGATAGAACCTCACCTCGGGTTCGGCTTCGGCAGGGACATCCCTGAGAACTAGGTTTGCGAAATACTCTATGATGCGATCGATCCGGTCCTGTTTCGACCCACTGACCTTCGCTCCGGGGAGGGAATCCAGGACCTCGTAAAGGTCTCTTGTGGACAGGCCTTCCAACGCGAGACTAGGAGGAATGCCGGCATCGATGATTCGATCGCGGAGAGCGTCCTTGTTCCCCGACTTGGGCAAACCGGCGTTGTCGAGGATGTCGGAAAGGACTGTCCTGGACAGCTGGCCGAGGAGGGCGAACCACGCCTCCTTACTCAACTCGATTCCCATGGCGGATTTTACGCCCGCTACGATTTCATCCGGAAGCACATAGGTGCCGCCGTTCATCTTGTTGCAGTAGAACAACACGCCGCGACGCTGGAGGTCGAGTAGCACGTCCCTAAATTCGGATGGCGTGTGGATCCGGTTTCCACCTCTCGGGAAATGGTTGAGGCGGGCAAGGATAATGCGCTTGCTGTTCTCGCGGATTCCCAGTTTCGCACGCAGCCGCTTGAGGAGGGTCAACTCCCTCGATTTCTCCTCTTCACCTTTGGGAAGGTCCTTCGTGAATGAGTCGATGACTCGGTGAAGATAGGCCTTTGTCATAAGCTCTACGGCATCAGACACCCTCATAGTTCGACCCCCCAATGTCGATTAGGGCTGCATTTTGGCCGAGGAGATAGCACCAGCATACGACGAGAAGTTCGCGGATGCCAGTGACATTCGCGGATAGACAGTTCGGTAAGAAGAGAAACCGATGACCCAGTTGATCTGGTAACGACCCATCCGGTTCCCGGCCGGAGCCGCCTTCGTTCTCGCGGCTCTCCTGGAACGTCCAATCGGCGTAGGTCCGCGTAGCGGCCGGCCGGTGTTCACCAGGATACTGCCTCACGAACTCAGAGCGAAAGCGAGCGCTGAGGGCCCAAGCGGGCCAGCCGGGCGTTACGACGGAATACCGATCCCTGGCCTAATCCGTTAAAAGTATTCCGGGGTACCGGCTCCGCCATTCCGCTGTCCCAGATGCCCAGCTAATCTGACGGTACACGGGGATAGGACCTTGTCGGCTGTCCACCTCCGATCTAGGTTACATGTAACCAATGGAAAAGGAGTAACGATGCCTGATTCAGGGAAGCCAAAGTCATCGCGGGAGAAGGTACGAAGGTACCGTGAACGCCTGCGGAAAAAGGGATTGCGGCCAATCCAGATCTGGGTCCCTGATGTGCGGGCTCCTTCGTTTCGGGTTGAGGCGCACCGTCAGTCCGTGGCTGTCGCGGAGAGCGCCATGGCGTATGAGGACCAGGCCTTCATCGACGCTGTGTCCGAACTGGATTCGGCATGAGGCGTGGTGAGGTCTGGACCATCGCTGGCGGTGGGAACTACACCGGAAAACCGCGTCCAGCCGTGATTGTCCAGGATGACAACTTTGACGCCACGGCTTCGGTCACCATCTGTGCCTTCACGACCGATCCTACCGACGCCCCCATACTTCGGATCCGGGTTGAACCCTCGGAACAGAACGGGTTGCGAGTGCCCAGCAAGCTGATGGTGGACAAGCTTACGACCATTTCCAAAGAGCGGTTAGGGTCCAGGATTGGTCGCCTCGACGAAGAAGACATGGTTCGTCTCAATCGAGCGATGCTGGTATTTCTCGGAATGGCGGGATCTTCGAGGACCTAGGAAACTGATCGGAAACCCCCTCTGCGGGAGCGGATGTTCCGGGTTTTTGGGTCGCGGCGGAGATCGGGGCGATCTATATTGTCGGGGGTCATGAGCGTAATCCGTAAGTGATGGTGATACTTATGGTTGGACGTGATTTGCCGCAGCATTCCTTCCTGGACGCGGCGTGGGCGGCGAACCCGCTGTTGAAGAGGGACGACTTTCATGGGACGCTCTTCCGAGGGGGTCCCGAACTCTATCCCGACGACTTCTTCACCGAGTGCTACACGGTGAACAACGATCGACCCAGTGTGCCGGCGAGCCGGATGATGAAGCTGGTGCTTCTGCAGCACTGGGAGGGGTTGTCGGACCGGCAGGCCCTGGACCGGATGGCCTTCGACCTTCGTTGGAAGGCGGTGCTGGGCATGGAGGTGGGCGAGCCGGCTGTGGCCCAGTCGACGCTGGTGGAGTTCCGGGCCCAACTGCAGGTGCACGACAAGATGGAGGAGGCCTTTGAGCGGTTCCTGGAGCGGGCCGTGGAAGGGGGGCTTCTGGACCGAAGGGAGGCGCAGGTGTTGGACTCCACAGCGAGAGGAACGGCTACAAGGGCCACATCAGCGTGGCAGCTGAGCCGGAGTTCGTGACCGCTGTGGACGTGACGCCGGCCAACGCCGGGGATGCGGAAGCAGGAAAAGGGATAATGGAGGCCGCCGAAACCCGAGGGTTGAAGCCCGTGGCCTGGGTGGGGGACATGGCCTACAGCGCAGCCGAATTTCGGGAGGCGGCACAGGCCCGGGACGGCCAAGTCTGTGCCCGAGTTCCGCCGACGGCGAACCGGCGGGGTTTGTTCAGCAAGGACGACTTCACGTTGGACCTGGAGGCCGACACGGCCACCTGTCCGGCCGGCCGTACCACGGACCGGAGACGGGACCAAAAGGACCGGGGTGGGATCTTCCTCTTTGAGGGGAGTTCTTGTGCGGTCTGTCCCCTTCGGGAGCGATGCACGTCGAAGGATCCGGAGACGATGCGCTCCACAGGGATGGGACGGACGATTAGTGTCCACCGCCGGGAGGACCTGCTTCAGGAGGCTCGAGCCCAAGAAGGGGCTCCGACCTTCGAGGAACTCATCGCCAGACGACCCCTGGTGGAACGGACCATCGGCCATTTCATGGGGCATGGTCGGCGCCAGGCACGATACGTCGGGGTGGCCAAGACCCGCTTCCAGGCGCTCGCTACAGCCCTGGTGTGTAACGTCGCTCACCGCGGAGCCGTTCTTCGGGACCAGAGAGAGGCAACCGGGCCTCCGATGGTACCTGTCGCGGCCGCTGCATAAAGGGGGAAGAAGACCCATTGCTCCATCGGGGTCGGTCGTGCGATATCCGAGGGATCTCCCTCGGCCAAGGGGCTGGTGAGATGACATTCCCGAATATTCCAGTCCCATATTCACCCGTCGCCCGCACACCGGGTTTCGGATCGGCCTCCTAGGGCGATATTCGGCCCCTCCGGAAGATTCGCGGTGGTTCTGCTCACCGGTTCTTCTTGTAACGACCCATTTAGTTCCCGAGCGGGCCGTGCGTCGATTTGACGGTGGCACTCCCTCTATGACTCACGCGGCCAAGGTCCGCGCCAGCGGCCGGGCCGGTGCTCACCAGGATACTGCCTCACGAACTCAGAGCGAAAGAGAGCGCTGAGGCCCGGAGCGGGAACTATGCGTTACGACGTCGAGTGAACCTGGCAGGCATAGTCCCTTCAAACAAACCTCCGAGGATGTTCCTGACTACGCCATTGACGTATGTGCGCCACTGGCGTGTTCGTCGATATGGTCATCAAGGAAACGTCGTTATTCACCAAACAAGTCCAGAAGCTTCTGGACAGAGAGTCCTATCGACTTCTGCAACTCCGGCTTGTTGCCGAGCCCGACGCCGGAAACCTGATACGAGGAACTGGTGGAGTACCCATGGACGACGAACTCTTTAACGAACTCGTCGCCAGCGTGCGCGAAGGGGGAGCGATTCTCCGGGAGGAGGAGGATGCGGCTCGCACGTTCGTCGTAGAGGAGCCGGACGTTGCGACGATCCGCGAAGAGTATGGCCTCTCTCAAGTGAAATTTTCGGCACTCCTCGGGATCAGCGTGCGGACCCTGCAGAACTGGGAACAGGGGCGGAGGAAGCCCCAGGGCCCGGCGAAGGTGCTTCTTCGGGTTGCGTCCAAGCACCCAAAGGCTGTCCTCGATGTAGTGAGGAAGGTCTCGTAGCTTCTCTGCGGCCCCCGCCTGCGGTATGACTCCAGCTTCCGCACTCGACTCGTAACGACCCTTACCGGCTGCCCTCCTCGGAGGAGTCTCTCCCAAAGGCTACACGCCTCACCCCTCTCAGGCCAATACTGTCGTGAAGAGGCCATGCGGGCTGTGATTTCCGGTGCGGGTCGGTAACACCGGGAAGGTGCGAGGGGTTTCAGATGAGGCTCGCTGGTGTGGCGGTCCGCTTCTGGCCGGCGGGGTGAGAAGGGAAGTGCTCGGCCGCACGAACTTGCACGGTCGGGGGGGGTTGGGGGGCCTGGTGATCCTCGCCGATGGGGCCGCCTTCCTCCTCCCGCCCGCGGAGTAAGCTGCGACTGAGCTACCGCACTTCCGGCAGCCAGTCGAAATCCGGGTCCTGCGTCCACAGCACGGCGTCGAAGCGCCGGGCGGTCGCCAGGACTACGGACGGCACCACGGACAGGTCGTGCTCCAACCCGAGCTTGGCCGCCAGGAGTGCAATGGGCGGGTCCAGGCTCACCACCTCGCCCTGCTGCATGGCCGCCACGGCCTGGAGGGCATCGTCGTGACCCCGCTCAGCCCGCACCTTCTTGAACACTTCCAGGATGCAGACGCTAGGCACGAGGAGCTCCTCAGGATGCTCGATGGCTCCGGCGAAGAGGGAGGCATTGGGGCCATCCCCGAAATACTCCAGCCAGGCTGACGAATCCACGACGTTCATTCCCGGTCCGGCTCCGATTCGATGGTGGTGTCGATGCCTTTGAGAAAGCCCCGCATGGAGTCCATCGGCTGCAGGGGAACCAGCTCGATGCGGTCCTCAAACTCGAAGGCCTGGATCTTCTGGCCGGGGCGAATGTCCATTCGCTCCCTTATCTCCTTCGGGATCACGATCTGGTACTTGGACGAGACGGTGACGACATTCATATAGAATACCGATCGATGAAGATTTAGTAAGTACACCAAAAGAATATCACGCTATTGTTTTACGTACAAGGCATCGATCAGCTTTCGGGGCGTCGGGGGAGGCCCTTACCCCCATTCCGGCAGCTGGGACTGCTGCTTTCTCATCACACACCCGGCTTGCAGCCGCGACCGGGGCGACGGGATGGCTGGTTGAGACTCCTCCGGGGCCCCAGGGCGTGAGCGTAGAAGGGTGCGGCCAACAACTCTGCCTCCTCACCGCAGGAGGGACAGGGGACGGCTTCCCCGGAGGGGGAAAGAGGCTGCGCGGATCGGTAGGACACGGGATCCCCCCTGGCCCGGGTGTCAGTGTGTATCGATGCGGGCCAGGTTCCTGGCCACACAGAACCGGATCCCGAAGGCGTCGGCACAGGCCTGGGCCTTGGTCCGGGCCCGGGCCTCGCTCACGTACTTTGCCGCAAGCATGGTCCTTCGCCCTTCGCAGTACCCCCCCCCCGGATCGCAGAGAACCAGGTAGGAGCCCTTTTCTTGCGGATGTGGTCCTTTCCCCGCTTGAAGTCCCGGTAGTTGCTTCGGATCACCTTCTCGATGTCCCGAAGCTCGGGGTTGGGGCGAGGCTTCCCGGGATCGGGCTTCTTGCTCACTCGTGATCTCCCGGTTCCGGCGGTGTGCACTCCCCCTGCTCGCGCGGCCCCCCGGGAGTCAAAGGTTTCTGTTCAGAGATCTCTCCCCCGAAGTTCCCTTCCGGTGCGCCGGGTCCCGGCACGCCCAGCGCCTCCAGGGCCGCCCGGGCAATCTTCTGCTGGGCCACGGGGAGGGGCAACTCGTCCAGCTCCTCGGGAAACACCCACCGACAGCCGTCCACCAGGGGCTGACCCGCAACCAGGACCAGAAGGGCCCGGTACCGCGCCTTCAGGTGGCTGAAGACGTGGGTCACGGTGGAAAGGGAGAGGGCCCCGGACCGGTGAGCCCGGGACTCCGGCCCGGGATCGGACACAGGCTCCAGCCCCAGCTCTTTCATCCCCTGCCGCAGGACCGCGGGCAACTCCTGACCGTCCCGCAAACGGTCCGGGGCGTCTCCGGTCCCCTCCTCCTCCCACCCCGGGAACTCCCACATCCCGGCCAACAACCCCTTGGCCGGCCGTTTTCGGACCAGAAGACGGGGAGTGGAAGGCGGGCCGGACGAGGCGAAACGGAAAGTCCCCGGAAGCGAGAACGCCGGTACCCCATCGCGGCGGCTCTTTCCGGCGCCGGGGGGCTCCGCCGAGGCCACCGCCACCAGCACGGCGACGTCCACCTCCGGCACCTCCTTCTTTCGTCTCGGCAGGGGCCGCTCCTCCTCCGCCCCCCTGGCCCGGGCCGCACAGAGCTCCTCCAGGGGGCAGTCCCGGCACGACGGCGCCCGGGGCGTGCACAGGGTGGCCCCCAGCTCCATGAGGGCCTGGTTGAAGTCCCCCGGCCGTACCGGATCCACCAGCGATACGGCTAACTTGCGAACCTCCCCCGGCTTCGGGTCCGGAAGATCGAAGAGGCGGGAGGAGACCCGCCGCACGTTTCCGTCCACAGCCGGCACGGCACGGCCGAAGGCGATGGAGGCCAGGGCCCCGGCGGTGTACTCGCCCACCCCAGGCAGTTCCTTCAACTCCTCGGCGGTCCCGGGCAACTCCCCGGCGTAGCGCTCCCTCACCACCCGGGCCGCCCCGTGGAGCCGCCGGGCCCGGGAGTAGTAGCCCAATCCCTCCCAGGCCTTCAGCACCTCCTCGTCGTCGGCCTCGGCCAGAGCCTCCAGCGTGGGGAACCGCTCCACCCATCGCTCGTAGTAAGGAAGGACGGTCTCCACCCGGGTTTGCTGGAGCATGACCTCCGACACCCAGATCCGGTACGGATCGCTCTCGGCCCGCCAGGGTAAGTCCCGTTTTTCCCGGTCGAAGTAGGCCAGGAGTCGGGCTCGGATATCCCGGAGCTGCTCCTGCGGCAGTCCGCTGGCACTTTGGGCCGCCGGCTGGAGCGGTGGGTCGGCACGTCTCCCTTTCTTCATCCCTCGAACCTACTATCGGCCCATTCGCTTCCACACCCATTCCAGGTACAAGGGTTCCTGGCTCGACGCCCTGAACCTGGAGTCCCTCCTGGTCCGGTTCGCCGGAAGGTGAACGTCGGAACGCCGACGAGTCACTCCGCCGCCGCCATCTCCTCCTTGATACGGGCCAGCTCCCGTGCGGCCCACTGACCATCGGGGGTATCGGGATAACTCTCCACCAGACGGGCCAGCTCCGGGGCGGCCTTCCTGGGCTCGTTCCGGTGGTGCATGAAGATCTCGGCGATCTCCCGGCGGGTCCGGATCTCCTGCCCCCCGCTCAGCTCCGCCTCCCGGGTGGCCCGCTTGAACCACGCCAGGGCCTCGTCGCGGTCCTTCAGGTTGTCCCTGAAGATCCGAGCGATGCGCAGGTACGGCTCCGGTGCGGCGGGATCGTCCAGGATTTCGCCCTCGTAGGTGATGATGGCGTCCTTGTATTCCCCGGCCGCCACCAGAGCCTCGCCCCGGGAATACTCCTTCTTGCGGCTCCCACGCCCCGAGGGCATGTAGATGGTCTCCATGGCCCTTCCGGCGCTGGCCGAGATCCCCATCACTCCGAAGAAGAGAATCGCCATCCCCCCGAAAAGGCCCAGGATGGGGTGCCCCACGTAGGATCCACCCACGAGTCCGAAGAATGCCCCGGGGCCCAGAGCCCAGAGAGCCGCTTTCAGCTTGTTCACCGTGTCGGCGGCGTCCACGTCCTTGGGGCCCTTGTGCTCTTTGCGGTCGCTGTAGCTTCGCTCCACGGGTCTCAGGGCCATGGCAGAATCTCCTTGTGGGTCCCCTCCGGGCCCCGACCTATTTCACCCGCAGCGGCGTTGACCTATTCTCCAGAAGGGTGTTGCCACGTCAGCAACACGAACGGGAACAACCACCCAGGAGGTTGGACGAATGAGCCAGGGCAGCCAGATCCCATTGTACCAGGTGGATGCCTTCACTGACAGGATCTTCTCGGGCAACCCTGCAGCGGTCTGCCTCCTGGACGAAGAGATGGAGCCCGGGGCCATGCAGGCCATCGCGGCTGAGATGAACCTCTCCGAAACGGCCTTCGTCCAGCCTCCCGACGAGAACGGGATCCGGCCCCTCCAGTGGTTCACCCCCACGGTGGAGGTGCCGCTCTGTGGGCATGCCACCCTGGCCACGGCACACGTCCTCCTGAATGAGGAGGGCCAGGACCCCCCCCTCCGCTTCGATACCCTCAGCGGAACCCTCACCGTCACGGCCGAAGAGGACGGTTGGCTCAAAATGGACTTTCCCGAGGACGTCCCCAACCCGGCTCCGCCTCCCACCGGGCTCTATGAAGCCCTGGGCGCTCCCCCCCAGACCACCACCTACCTGGGCCTCAAGGCCTGGGTCCTCCGGGTGCCCACCGAGACCGATGTGCGGGAGATGGCCCCGGATTTCGGCGCCCTGGCCAGGGTGGACGTGGGTCCGGCGGCCCTGGGCGTCATCGTCACGGCCCCCGGGGACGGGGAGGCCGATTTCGTGAGCCGTTTCTTCGGGCCCTGGGTGGGCGTGAACGAGGATCCGGTGACGGGGATGGCCCACACCCTCCTCACGCCCTACTGGGTCAGGGAGATGGACACCTCCGCCCTGAGGGCCGAGCAGCTCTCGGCCCGGGGCGGCAAGCTACGCGTGCGGATGGCCGGCGACCGGGTTCACGTCTCCGGGCAGGCCGTGACGGTCTTCCGGGGAGAAATGAGGCTCTGACCTCTAAAACGCCGCCAGCACGCCGAAGAGCACCTGACCGTCGTTGTTGGACCGGGCGCCCCGGTCCTCGGCCCGGCTGTCATACTTGTCCAACACCGAGAGCTTCAGGCTGACGACCTCCGACAGCTTGAAGGCCAGGCTCGTCTCGGCGTCGATGGTGTAGTTGTCGAACCGGTCGAAGACGGGGTTGTAGTCGGCTTTCGCATCCAACACCGTCCGCTCCTGAAAGAAGCTCCGGCGGAAGTTGACGGTCCCCGACCACCTGGCCAAAAGCTCGGCGTCACCGTTGTCCTCGGTGTCCTTCCAGGTCTGCTCTCCCAGGATCGCCACCGCAAAGTTCAGGCGGGTCGTCTCCGAGTCCAAGGCGGTGAGCTTCGCACCGGCACCGCCCTTGAGCCTCAAGTCGATCTTCTTCTCCAGGCTCGACTGGGCCGAGGCCAGGGCATACGGGTTCACGCGCTCGAACCCCTTGTAGTTCAAGTCGGTGAAGGCCGTCCAGGACCGCTTGATCACCGAGGAGTTCCCGGCTTCGTCCGCGGCCTCGCCGTAGAGGTAGGCGATACCGTTGTCCGATTCGAAGAGGGCGCCCCTGCGAACCCCACCCAGGGCGGCGTTCACCGTGGTCTGACTCGAGGCCCCGAAAAAGACGCTCACCCCGGCTTCACCCTCCACGGCCCACCGGACGCTGTCGGGGGCCTCGTTTTGAGCCCCGAGGAAGGAGGGAGTGGAAAGGGCCAGGATGAAGGAAACTGCAAAAAAAAGGGTACGTTCAGGCTTACCCGGGATTCGTCCGGTCATGATCGATTCGTTGCAGTCCGAAGTTTCGTCAATTCCCGACTCTTGGTTGCTCTGCCGTGGGTCCCTCATGTCGCCGCTTCCCCTTCCGCAGGAGTCTCCTCGTTCCGGCCCCAGCCACGGTACTCATCCTTCGTCCAGCGGAAAAAGACCGCCGTGATCCCCACCCAGAAGATGAGCATGCCCGGAATCCACATGATGAGGCCTCCCAGGCGCTGATCCTCCAGGGCCGAAAGGGATGTAACCCTGGGAGCCATCTCGTACCAGGGGTAGAAGACGGTGTCCGACATGGTGATGAAGGCGCTCACCACCGTGGTGGGAATCCCGAAGGCGAACACGTACATCATGAGAAGAGGCCCCGTGGGAATCCGCTCCAGTTCCTCCACCGGGTTTACCACCGGCCACCACATCATCACCGCCACGCTCATGAACATGAGGTGCTGGAGGATGTGCAGGTCGTGGCTCACCAGGGCCCAGTTGTACATCTGGGGAATATGCCACCCGATGAAGGTGATGTTGTAGGCCAGGTACGCCACCAACGGGCTGGTCAGGATGACGGCCGCACGCTTCACTCTGGGCTTCTGCAATGCCTTCCTGATGAGCCAGGGCGGCACCCCCATGATGAGGAAGGGGGGCATGATGAGCATGAGCAGCATGTGCTGCACCATGTGGGCACTGAAGAGGTACTCGTCGCTGTAGGTGTGAAGGGGCCCGTTCAGGCTGAAGAAGATGATGGCCACAGCCCCCAGGTAGGAAACCTTCCTCCAGAAAGACACGGGCTCCTCTTCCCACCCGTACTTCTTCCGTGCCGGCCCGATGGCAAAGAGGTAGGCCGCCGCCAGGTACACCACCCCGATGAGGACCGAGACATGGATCTCGAATCCCAGGATGGTGAGGCGGTCCCAACTGGCCGCGGCCAGGAGGACGGTAGAGGGAAGCTCCGTGGTCATTGCGTACGACGGCCCATCTCAGCCCGCTGGGCGGGTCCCGGTGGCCCTGCGGTTGTAAACAGCACCCGCCCCGTGGCCACCGTCCCCACCGGACATCCCGGAATCGGAAAACCGGAGACGGCACGCTGCCGCCTCCGGTGGAGAGGGTACCCTTCCCGCCTTCGGCCGATCCTTCCGTTCCCGCCGTCCGCTCGGGTGTCGAACGTCCCGTGAGTGGCCGCCGTTGCCGGCGTCCCCCTCTCCGGGCAAGAGTCCGGCGCCGATCCCGACCTCCGGCGTGTCCCCTCTACGACTCCTTCCCCTCCCATAGAATCCCCTTCGCTGCCGTCTGGTTCCAAGGCCTCATGCCGGAAGCACCTTGTAGAGGACGACGAGGGCCGTGGTCATGAAGACGGCGAGAACCATCCCCGCCATGAATACGCCGGTGAAGACACGTGAGTCGAACTTCAGGTGCATGAAGAACATGACCACCAGGAGGAACTTGGCCGCCGAGAGGGCCAGGAGGAGTGGAACCAGGACGCTTTCCAGCGCCGACACATAGAAGATGGCCACCTCCACCGCCGTGATGACGGTGAGGATTCCTCCGATCATCCAGTAAAAGCCGGGACCGGCGTGTCCACCCTCGTGCCCGTGCTCGGTCTGGTCACCCTGATGTATCTGGTTCATCGCCGCTCCTGCGCTCATTTCGGTTTTTCTCCCGCCTCTTTGCTGTCTCGCTACCGGCCCCCCGACGGGTGTCCTGCCGGCCGTCGGCGGCCCCTTCACCGAATCCGACTCACTGAATCAGGTAGACCAGCGTGAAGATCACGATCCAGACGATGTCCACGAAGTGCCAGTAGAGTCCGGCGATCTCCACCTTCAGGGCGTCCTTCGGCGGTATCCTGTCCCGGGCCACCAGAATCCACAGGGTGCTGAGCCAGATGACCCCACCCAGAACGTGGGCCCCGTGGAATCCCGTCAGCACATAGAAGGAGGAACCGAAGACATTGGTCTGGAGGGTGAGGCCCTGGTGGATGAAGTGGTTGAACTCGTAGACCTGAAAGCCCAGAAAGGCGCCTCCCAGGAGGATCACCATCCCCAACCCGAGAAGGCTCATCTTCTTGCTTCCCCGCTGCACCCCGTCCAGGGCCAGAACCATGGCCAGGGAGCTCATGAGGAGGATGAAGGTGCTGATGGTGGTCAGGGGGATGTCCAGGATCTCCGACGGGTACGGCCCCACCACGCTCTGCCCCTTGTAGACCATGTAGGTCGATATGAGGGTGGCGAAGAAGAGGCACTCGGACCCGATGAAGGTCCAGAAACCCACCTTCCAACTGCTGAGCCCGGTGCTGGTGTAGTGGTGATCGTCTGCCGGGACGTTCGCCGCTTGTGCCATGTCTAGCTGCTCCTAACGAAACGCGGGCTGAAAGGCCCAGGCAAAGATTCCCACCGCCGTCACGCCCAATCCGATGAGGGGCACCCACCAGATGTGGGTCATGAGGAGCCCCCAGGTCAGGGAGGCGCCGAAGGCCACCACCAGGGGCCAGAAGGACGGGCTGGGCATGTGGGGCTCTTCTTCGGGCTCGGCCAGCGTCGCCGCCTCCACTTCCTTCCGCTCCTGCTCGTCCCAGAGGGGCTCCCGGCTCCGCACCTCCGGGAGGGCCGGGAAATTGTAGTGGTGGGGCGGGGAGGGGATGGCCCACTCCAGCGTCCCGGCACCCCAGGGGTTCGGTCCGCTCTTTTCACCCTTCCGCAGGCTGTAGATGAGGTTCCAGAGAAGGAAGATGGAGCTGACGGCAAAGATGATGGCCCCCACGGTGGAAAGCAGGTTCCAGGTCTCCAGGTTCAGCTCCACCTGATAGGTCCAGGTCCTCCGGGGCATCCCGAAGAGTCCGCTGAAGTGCATGGGGAAGAAGGTGAGGTTGAAGCCGATCATGGTGGTCCAGAAGTGCCACTTCCCCAGGGTCTCGTTCATGAGGCGCCCCGTGACCTTGGGGAACCAGAAGTAGAGGCCGCTGAAGAGACCGAACAGGGCCCCCCCCACCAGCACATAGTGGAAGTGGGCCACCACGAAGTAGGAGTCGTGCTGCTGCAGATCGATGGGCGCCGAGGCGTGCATGACCCCGCTGAGCCCCCCCACGGTGAAGACGGCCAACAACCCCACGGAAAAGAGCATGGCCGTGGGAAAGCGAAGGGCCCCACCCCACATGGTGGCCAGCCAGTTGAAGATCTTGATGCCTGTGGGGATGGCGATGATCATCGTCGAAGCCACGAAAAAGGAGTCGGCGATGGGTCCCAGCCCCACGGTGAACATGTGGTGGCTCCACACCCCCCAGCCGATGAAGCCGATGAGGATCCCGGCGTAGACCACCACCGGATACCCGAAGAGCGGCTTCCTCGAAAAAGTGGGGATGACGTCGCTGATGATCCCGAAGCTGGGGAGGACGACGATGTAGACCTCGGGGTGCCCGAAGAGCCAGAAGAGGTGCTGCCAGAGGATGGGGTCTCCCCCCGCCTTCACCTCGTAGAAGTTGGCCCCGAAGAAGCGGTCGAAGCCCAGGAGGATGAGCGCCACGGCAATCACGGGCACGGCCGTCACCAGGAGGAAGCTGGTCACCAGCGTCATCCAGGTGAACAGCGGCATGCGCATGAGCTTCATGCCCGGGGCCCGGAGATTGATGATGGTGGTGATGAAGTTCACCCCCCCCAGGATGGAGCTGATCCCCAGGATGGAGAGGCCGATGAGCCAGAACTCCACGTTCCGCCCGGGCGTGTACTGGAGCGAGGTGAGGTTGGCGTACCCCACCCAGCTCGTGTTCGGCGCGGCCCCGAAGAGGAAGCTCGAGTTCAGGTAGAGCCCCCCGAAGAGGAAGATCCAGTAGCTGAGGGCGTTCAGCCGTGGAAAGGCCACGTCCCGGGCCCCGATCTGAAGGGGCACCAGGTAGTTGAAGAAAGCCACCGCCATGGGCATGGCCACCAGGAAGATCATGGTGGTGCCATGCATGGTGAACATCTGGTTGTACGTCTCGGCGCTGATGAAGGCGTTCTCGGGCCGCATGAGCTGAATGCGGATGAGAAGCGCCTCCAGACCGCCCACGAAGAAGAAGAAGAAGGAGGTCACGAAGTACATGATGCCGATCCGCTTGTGATCGACCGTGGTCATCCAGCTCCAGAGGCCCTTCTCCTCGGAGTGGCCGGAGTGGGCCGGGGCCCGGGAGGTGTCGACGGCTACACTCATCGGTTCCTCTCGCTGGAAGCGCGTCCGGACTGCAGGATCGGCACCGGCACCCGCATGAACTCCATGGGCATCCGCATTACCTCATGCTCGAGAGATAGGCCGCCAGGGCCCGGATCTGCTCGTCGTTCAGGTTCGTGGGGGGAAAGGTCTGGCCCTCATAGGTGACCTCGTAGTCCGCTCCGGGCATCTGGGACCCGGGCTTCACACTCAGGGGGTCCCGGATCCAGAGCGCCAGGTTCTCCGGAGTGTTCCCCAGCATCCCCGCGGCAATGGTGGTCCGGCTTCCCAGGCGGGTGAGGTCGGGGCCGATGACGCCGGCGGCCGGGGTCCCCTGGATGGCGTGGCAGAGAACGCAGTAAGCCTCCCGGAAGAAGACCTCGCGGCCCCGGGCCACCAGGGGGTCCTCGGCATTGGCCATCCCGCTCTCTCCCTCGCCCTGGGGAGCTTCGGCCATCTGCGCTCCCTCTGCGGCTCCTTCCATCTCACCGCCGGGAGCGTCGGAAGGGGCGGCTTCCGCCGCGGCGCCTGCAGTCTCCGGCGCGTTGGCCGTGGGGGCCGGTGTCTTCCACTCCTGGACCCATGCCTGGAACTCCTCCTCGGGTTGGGCCACCACTCGGATCCCCATGAGGGCATGGGCCTCACCACAGAACTCGGCGCACTGGCCCCAGTAGACCCCTTCTTCCCGGATGGTGAAGTTCATCCAGTTCCGCTTCGGCTCCCGGCCCTCGGGCTCCGTGACCACGGGGTTCACGTCCCGCTTTCCTCCGAGTTGGGGAACCCAGAAGGAGTGGATGACGTCCCCGCTCTCCAGCCGCAGGCTCACCGGGCGTCCAACCGGGAGGTGGAGCTCGTTGGCCGTGGTCACCCCCAGCTCGGGAAAGTGGAAGCTCCACCAGTAGCGCTTGCCGGTAACCTCCACGACCAATGCGTCATCATCGGGGGGACGCTGCACCTCGAAGACCCCCTTGATGGTGGGAATGACGATGGCCACCACGATGATGGCCGGTGCGATGGTCCAGGCGATCTCCAGCCCCATGTGACCGTGGATGGGTTTGGGCTTCTCCTGGCCCGGCTTCTCCCGAAACCGGATGAGGACGTAGGCCAGCAGCCCCCAGACCACGGCCAGGATGAGCATGGTCCACCAGAAGACCTGCACATAAAGATTGTGGGTCACCTCCCCGTAGTCCGTCACCGGATCGATGGTGGACTGGAGATACTCCCCCCCGCAGGCCGAAAGGAGGCCCGCCACCAGAAGGGTCAGGAGACCCGCTCCTCGCTGTACCAGCTTGCCTTTGTCCATGCTTCTCGCAGGATGATGCCGGCGTTTCTCATCGACGCGGTGGGGAGGGGCCGTCCGTCCCGAGACCGCAGTCCCACTCAACCGACCCGGGAACGCCTTTCCCGGGAAGGACATCGTTCTGGCCTTCTCGCTTGGTTGAACCCCAGGGGGGTTCGGGTGGCTCCAGGTTCGGCCCGGCCCCAGCCATCGGATCTGTCGAACGCTTCGTGCCTTCAGACCCGTCCTACTCGAGACCGTCCAGCCGAATAGCCTCGTCCAGGAGCATGACCGGGATGTCGTCCTGGACCGGATAGAGGACCTTTCCGTCCTCTCTCACCAGGCCTTCCTGAATCCGGTCCTTCACCCTCTCGCCGCCCTGGTTGCGGAGGTACCCCTCCTCCACCGCCTGGTTCACTCGGGCCAGCGTTTCCTCGTCGGCCACCGATACGGGTTGCTTCGTTTCGGGGCAAACCAGGATCTCCAGCAGCTCGGAATTCACCATGATCGGCCTGGCGCAGGTGGCGCCTTGTCGTAGTATCTATCAAACGGCCCCGGCTCCAGCGGGAGTCCGGGGATCAGGACGGTAAAAGTATAACAAGAATTACTCTTTGTGGAGGGGTTCCCGGCCATGCCGCATCCTCGCCTGTCCCGACGCTCCCCGACGTGGAAAAAGCCCAGGCTATTCGTGCCTTTTGTCACCCTTTTCCTCCCCCTGGCGTACGGCCTCCTCCTCCTGGGGTGCGGCGGCTCCCCTGGCGGCGACTCCGCTGCCCAGGAAGTGGAGGGAGGAAGTGGGAGGGAAGGGGGCGCCGGCGCCTCCCAGGAACGTCTTCCTCCACCGGGAGAGGCATGGGTGATCTTTGGAACCGACACGGTGCAGGCTGAGGTGGCCCGGACCCCTGAGGAGCGGGAGGAGGGGCTCATGTACCGCACGGAGTTGGCTCCGGGGCGGGGCATGCTCTTCGTCTTCCCGGATCTCCAGACCCGCTCCTTCTGGATGAAGGACACCCTCATTCCCCTGGACATCGCCTACATCGACGAGAACCTGCGCATCACCGACATCCAGGCCATGGAACCCCGGACCGAAGACCTTCATCCCTCGGCCCGGCCCGCCATGTTCGCCCTGGAGGTCCCCCAGGGGTGGTTCGCGGAGCAGGGCATCGAGGCCGGAGCCGTGGCACGGGTGGTGTTCGGCCCCGGCGGGTAGCGGGAGGTCGGCGCCCCCAGGCCCTCCTGCGCCCACCCATGAATCCTCTCCGCCGCCCGCCGCTTCAACCCCCTGCCAGCCAGCGCTCGGCGGCCCGCCACCTCAACCCCCTGCCAGCCAGCGCTCCGCCGCCGGATGGAGCGGAATGGGCGAGTCTCGCAGGGCCTCCAGCTCGATCTGGCCGGCCATCTCGTGGACCTGTTCCAGCTCATTCAGTCGGTCCCGGAGAATTTTCAAGAGGAGGTTGACGACGTCATCGTCCAACTCCTCCCTGCCCACCACCCAGTTCATCATACCCACCGTAAAAATGGGCTCCTCCACGCCGGGATAGGCACCTGGGGGTAGCTCGCCTGCGGAGTAGTAGGGGTAGCGGTCCCGGAGCTCACCGATCAGCTCCGGCTCTACGGCCAGGAGGCGGGCCCCTCCGGTAGTGGTGGCCTCGAGGACCGCCGCCGCAGGGTAGCCTACCGAGATGATGGCGGCATCGATGGCTCCGTCCCGGAGGCTGGCCGCGGACTCCGAGAAGGTGAGGAAGCGGGCGTCCACGTCGTCGTAGCCCATTCCGTAGGCCTCCAGGATCTGGCGGGAGACCTGCTCGGTGCCGCTTCCCGCGGCCCCCACCGAGATCCGTCCCCCGGCCAGGTCGGCCAGCGAGGTAGCGTCGGAGCCCCGGGGCACCAGGATGTGCAGAAGGTTGGCGTACAGGGGCGCCACCACCCGGAGCCCGTCGAAGGCCTGGTCGTGATCCGGTCCCCCGTGGTGGGCTCCGAAGGCGCTCACCCCCAGCGTGAAGCCCATGTCGATCTGGCCCTCCCGCAGGCGGTTCACGTTCTCCACCGAGCCTCCGGTAACCTCCGCCGTGTACTGCCGGACCGAGTCCGAGACGGAAAGGAGGCTGGCCATGGCTCCGCCCAGGGGATAGTAGATCCCCCCGGTGCCCCCGGTGCCCAGGCTCAGGAACTGCCTGGTTCCACCCCTTCCCTCACCACCGCACCCCCCGGTGGTGAGGAAGAGCACGGTCCAGATCACCGGGGCAAGGATGCTGTTGGGCTTCCACGTCATGGGATGCGTTCTTTTCGGGTTCGAGGGTTCCCGGCGGGCTCCCGTCGCCCCGGATAGGGGGCGCCGAACGCCGGCCCGAGGCTCAATCCTCCCCCTTCTGCCTGAAGAAGACAAGGAGGAGAGCGACCATGCCGAAGCCGTCGGAGGCCAGCCCCGGGAAGATGAGAGCCACGGCACCGGCGCCCAACACCGCCCGCTCCCACCCCCGGAGGTGGGCCCGAAGGTATCCCATGGTGGCCGCCGCCAGCGCCGTCACCCCGGCCACCGCAGTCCCGGACACCACGAGGATCTCTACCGGCTCGCCCATGAGGAGGAGCGCCGGACCGTAGACGAACATGAAGGGCACGAGGAAGCCCGCCGATGCCAGGAGCATGGCCGTCCACGCCGTCCTCAAGGCCGGGGACCCGGCGATGCCGCTGGCGGCGTAGGCAGCCAGGGACACGGGGGGCGTGACGTTTGAGATGCACCCGAAGTAGAAGATGAAGAGGTGGGACGCCAGGAGGGGCACGCCCAGCTCGATGAGGGCCGGGGCTCCCAGGGCCGCCAGGACCACGTAGGCCGCCGTAGTGGGGAGGCCCATGCCCAGGAGGATGGAACCCCCGGCGGTGAGGATCAGTGCGGCCAGGAGGTTGCCCTGGGAAACGGTGATGATGAGCTCGCTCATCCTCAGCCCGATGCCCGTGAGAGAAGCCACCCCCACCACCACCCCCGCGGCGGCGCAGGCCGCCGCCACCTGCACGGCTCCGGAGGCCCCCGCCACCAGGGCCCGCTCCAGGCCCCGGCCTCCGGGCCGCGTCTCCCGGGAAACCATGGAGACGGCCAGGGCGCTCACCACCCCCCAGAAGGCGGCCCGCATGGGGGAACGACCCATCCCGAGGAGGAGAACGATGATGGCCAGGGGGAGGAGGAGGTGCAGGCGCCGAAGAACCGGCTCCGGCTCGGGAAGCCCCCCGGGCTCCAGCCCCTGCCGCCCGGCCCGGAAGTGGATGGCCATGAGGAGGGCCACGTAGTAGAGGATGGCCGGGATGGCCGCCGCCACCGCCACCCGGGTATAGGGAATGTTGGTCCAGGTGGCCAGGATGAAGGCCCCGGCCCCCATGATGGGAGGCATGAGCTGACCCCCGGTGCTGGCGGCGGCCTCGATGGCCCCGGCGAAGAAGGGCTTGAAGCCGCTCCTGCGCATGAGGGGAATGGTGAAGGTCCCGGTGGTGACCACGTTGGCGACGGCGCTCCCCGAGAGGGAACCCATGAGGGCGCTGGCCACGGCGGCGGTCTTCGCCGGCCCGCCCCGGGTCCCACCCGCCACCCGATCGGCCAGCCCGATGAGAAGATTCCCGCCCCCGGCCATCTCCAGGAGGGCTCCGAAGAGGACGAAGAGGTAGACGAAGTCGGCGCTCACCCCCAGAGGCACCCCCCAGATCCCCTCCGTGGAGAGGTAGAGGTGCTCCATGAGCCGGGTGAAGCCGTAGCCCCGGTGGGCCAGGATTCCCGGGAGCCAGGGCCCGGCCACAGCGTAGACCAGGGCCAGGAGGGCCACCGTCACCAGCCCCCACCCCGTGGTCCTCCGGGCCAGCTCCAGCACCACCACCAGGGCCACGAGCCCCCCCACCAGGTCCAGAAGGGTGGGGCTCCCGGCCCGGCGAACCAGCGCCTCGTGCTGGGTGACCAGGTAGAGGGAGCTGGCCACGACCCCGACGATGAGGAGGGTGGTCAGGACCGGGGAAAGGAGGTGCGGCGCTTCGGGCTCCCGCATGCCAGCATCCTGGCTGGCCCGAGCCGGTTTCGGCCGCACCCCGATGCCCAGGAACCCCAGGGTGGCCATGAAGGCCAGGTGAATCGGCCGCTGAACCAGCGCAGTGAAGGGAGCCACCCCTGCGGACCAGAGGTGAAAGAGAGCCGCGCCGGCCGAGAGGGAGAGGAGCGAGAGCCGCAGGATCCGCGTGGACATGGCCGGAAGAATGGCGAACCCCCGGAGGGACCGCCAGGAGGCTATCCCGGCCCTCCGAAGGCCCCGAAGGCCAGGGCGAAGAGGAGGGCGAACCCGTAGAAGAAGGCCAGGGCCGTGCCCAGGCTACGCCGGGGATCCACCTTGGTGACACCGATGGCGATAACGGTGTAGCCCCAGAGCCCGAAGAGATCCAGGAGCTTCAGGACCCTGAAGGCGTAACCGTCCTCCAGGAAGAAGGCGAAGGTCCCCAGGCTCAGGGTCAGGGCGGGATCGGACTGGAGGATCCGCAGGGGAACCACGAGGAGGGCGCCGGCGGCGCCGATGAAGAGACCGTGGCTCACCACCGCCAGGTACTGCTTGTAGCGCCCCTCGCCTCCCACCAGGAAGCTGAAGACCAGCGTCACGATTCCAGCCAGGATGAACGCCCAGAGGAAGAGGAAGAGGACGCCCCCCAGGAGGGAGGAAATCTTGAAGAGGGCCCCGGCATTCTCCAGGCTCGGGGGCACCTCCCTCCCCTGCTGGATCATCTGCTCCCGCATCCCCTCCACGAAGATGTCCCCGGGGATGAGGACGATGGAGAGGCCGGCCAGGACACCCCCCAGGAGAAGGACCCCGAACCAGGCCGGCTTATCCCGAAGGGCCTCGAAGAGCCTGCCCGGGGAGAAGAAGATCTGGCCGATCCTCACCGGCAGGGAGGGAAGAGAAGGAGGCTCCATCTCCGCCTCCGAAGAGCCGTCGGACCCAGTGGAGCCGCCGTCGCCGGGAAAGGCCCCGGGGCCCGGGCCGGCGGGCTCCGACCCGGACCCACGGGGATCGCTACCGCTCACAGGGGTCCCGTCCCAACTAGCTGCCCTGGAGGTGGACCACTCGACGGGCAGTAACCCGCATGGGCATGGGCGGCACGCCGGCGGCCGGCACCTCCACCGTCCCGCTCATGTCCGCCCTGGACTCGTCCATGACCACGCAATTTCTGGCCGAATCCCAGAGGAACATCCCGCTCACGTCCCCGGAGAAGGTCTGGAACATCTCCATCCCCTCCGATACGCCGCTCCCCGTTGCCTCCGTCTCACCCGTGTAGGTCACGTGAAGAAGGGACATCCCGTCCACCGCCGTGTCGCCCACCATGGTGTAGGTCATGACCGAGGTGGTGGCGGACTCGCCCTGCTGGAGGGATGCCTCGTAGGTGATGGTGTCCGTCCAGGTGTCGCCGGGGTTCACCACCCCACCGGGAAGACGGGGAAGGAACTCGTGGGCCAGGGCGTGGGGGGCCGCCATGGACTCGGCCTCGGCGCTCATCTCCGGGAGGGTGACGATGGTGGCGTTGCCCTGGCCGTCGATGCTGAACACCAGGTTCCCCTCGATGTCCTCTTCGCTGACGGTCTGGGCGCCGCCCATGGGATTGGTCATCCGGGCTGAGAAGTCCTGATAGGAGGCGGTGACCTCCAGGCCCCCGCCGGTCTCGGCGAAGGTCATGGCCAGGGTGCCCTCACCGGTCTGGCGCATGTTGAAGCTACCCATGGCGCCGGCGTCGATGTCGATGTTCGCCGTGTCACCCACCAGGTAGACCAGGGTGGCGGGCTGGGGAACGCCGTACATGAGACCCGGGGTGGGGCTGACTCCCCCGGGGCCGGCGCAGGCTGCAAGGCCGAAGAGAAGGAAAACGGATGCGACTGCAAATCTCATGAGATCTCTCCAGGAATCGAGTTTGCCCACGTCGGACCACCGCAGGCGCGGGTCGGAGTGGGAAGCGAGGTGCTTCATATATGCCTCCATTCTTCTACGGAACAAGGCCCGCGTTTCTTCGGCGGGGCTTGGCCTCCCTCCCGACCCTTCGTTATCCTTTTTTCCGGACCGCCATCCATCGACCCTGGAGAATCCCCATGAGCCTCCGAACCAACCCGGATCGGATCCTGGAGAACATCGACCGGCAGCGCACCCGCGAGGAGGAATCCGGCCGCCTTTCCGATGACCGGCAAGCCGTCGGACGGGAGCTGGACACCACGCCTCCCCCTTCGGACGCCACCAATCCGGAGCGGATGAAGCGCATCTTCAAGCTGGTGGAGAATGCCTACACCGCCGCGGCCCAGGGGAGCGAGCTGGGCAAGCTGGCGGCCCGGTTCAGGGGCATCGGAGACCTCTACCATCATCACGCCCGGGGAGACGTGACCGTCTCCATCCACTACCTGGACTCGGGACGGCCCGACGACGTGGGGATGTCCCCCTTCGAAATCCGCGCCGACGACATCACCGAGACCAGGAAGGTCACCGAGAGCAGCCGGGCCGACGTCAATGCCATGAAGATCCTTCGCAAGGAGCTCAGGGACGGAGTCATGGCCGGCTACAAGAAGATCGAGCCCCGGGTCCGGGATGCCCTGAGAGAGCGGGCGGATTTCGGGCACGTTTCGGTGCAGGTCTCCATGGACCTCCGGGCGGCAGAGTGAGGTCACCGTGGCCGCCTCGGCATCCAGGCCCGGCCGGGTCGCTCTGTTCGTGGCCCTGGTCATCCTGATCATTCTGGCCATTGTCGACTTGAGCTCCCCCCGCTCCGTCCTCCGGGACGCCTGGAGATCGGTCTTCCCCACCGAGACCAAGGGCGAACGCATGCGGGACAACATCATGGACCGGGTCCGGCCACCGGGGCCGTGACCCCCCACGGACCGTTTGTTCGGCCGGGCCGGGGGCGCTGACCGTGCAGCCCACCCGGGTCCTCTTCCTCTTCCTGGACGGTGTGGGCGTCGGGCCCGACGATCCCTCTCTGAACCCCTTTTTTTCCGCAGAGCTTCCCGTCCTCTCGCGGCTCCTGGACGGCCGGATCCCCTGTCTCGAGAACCCCGAATCCGCCGGCGAAGGGGCCATGGCCTTTCCCCTGGATGCTCTCCTGGGCGTTGAAGGCCTCCCCCAGAGCGGCACCGGCCAGACGGCCCTCCTCACCGGGGAAAACGCCCCGGCCCTCTACGGGCGACACTTCGGACCCTGGGTCCCGGTGCGCCTCCGTCCCCTCCTGGCCGAGAAGAACCTCCTGGCAATCGCCGCCCGGGCCGGACTCCCCTCGGCCTTCGCCAACGCCTACCCGAGCATCTATCCCCGGACCCGCTGGGCCCGACGCCCCGCCGCTCCGCCCCTGGCCGCCCGGGCCGCCGGCCTCCTGACCCGGGACGAAGAAGCCCTGGCCCGGGGGGAGGCCGTGTCCAGCGAGATGGTGAACACGGCGTGGCGAGAGCGGCTGGGAATGGAGCGGATTCCCGAGACCACTCCCCTGGAGGCCGGCGCCACCCTTGCGAAGATCGCCGGCGCCCACCGGCTCACCCTCTACGCCCACTACGCCACCGACCTGGAGGGCCACAAGAAGAGCCTCCGGGCCGGAGTCCGGGCCCTGGAGAGGGTGGACGCCTTCCTGGGCGGCCTCCTCCCCGGCCTTCCCCCGGAGCTTCTCCTGGTGGTGGCCTCGGATCACGGGAACCTGGAGGACGCCGGCCGGGGCCACACCACCAACCCCAGCCTCTGCATCCTCGCCGGCCCGGGCGCACGGGCGCTTCGCAAGGAAATGACCCGCATCACCGACGTGGCTCCGGTGATTTTGGGGCTCCTGGGCTTAGCCCCGGGTTCCGGCGGCTGAGGCCGGGCGGCCCGGCGCCGAACGGGGGCCCCGCTCTCCCCCGGGAACCTGACTCGCCCCATCC
>CAYXGM010000031.1:0-44083 GCA_964464555.1 uncultured Gemmatimonadaceae bacterium
GGGCGGGGGGGCGGGAAAGAGGAGGCGGGTGGAGAAGAAGTAACCCCCGGCGAACCCCAGCAGGGCCAGCACGCCGAGGCGACGAAGGATGCGGGGGTCGCGGAGGCCGGCGAGCCGGGACGCCCACCTTCCCGGGCTCTTCCCGTCGTTTCCCGTCTTCTTCTTCGGGGAACGGGTCTTCTTGCCACCGCTCCGCCTGCGACGGATGGAGCTACCGAGCTTCATGAGGTGCGCACCAATCGGGCACCGAAGGCGCCGTCGAAGTCCGTCTTCTGTGGGAAAACCATCAATCGACCTTTTCCGTCCAGGTATCCGGGGTCCACGACCCCGCTTTCTTCCACCCTGAATCCGGGATTCCGAGCCAGAAAGGAATCCACCTGGGCCTCGTTTTCCTCCGACTCCAAGGTACAGGTGGAATACACCAGATGCCCACCTTCCGGAACCAGGTCCCGGCCCGCATCCAGGATCTCCCTCTGGAGCTCGACGAGATCCTCGAGGGTGTCCGGCGTCAGCCTCCATCGAGCATCCGGATGCCGCCGGAACGTTCCCGTGCCGCTGCACGGCACATCAAGCAGCAGAAACGGGGCCCGTGCCAGGGGCGGCGTCTGGGCCAGCCCGGCCACGAGGCTCACGTCCAGGCCCGTCTCGATCCGGGCCAGGTTCTCCCGGAGAACCCGAAGCCGGGGAAGGGAGCGGTCCCCCGCCAGAACCCTGAATCCGGCCGCGGCCAGGGAAAGGCTCTTTCCACCCGGAGCCGCGCACAGGTCCGCCACCAGAACTCCCGGAGGCGGGTCGGCGTACTCGATGACCAGAGCGGCGCCGGGATCCTGGACGATCCCCGGAACGATCTCCAGTAGAGTTGCAGGATCGGTGCCATCTTTCACCCTCACACAGGGGACCCCGGAACCCACGGCTTCGGCGGACCGGCCTGTCTCCCCAAGGCGCCGGACGGCCTCCGAAGGGCTCTGAGAGAGAGGACGGAGAAAGAGGGGAGGCGGCTCGTTGTTGCCCTCCACCAGGACCAGGACCTCGTCGGGCTCCCACCTGCCGAGCCATCGCCTCACCAGCCAGGTCGGGTGGGAGCCCCAGGTCGACAGGTGACGCTCCGGCTCCCGGTGGAAGGCGGGGAAACGCTCCGCCCCCCCACCCTCCCGCTCCAGGCTCCTGAGGACCCCGTTGGCGAGACGTCCTCCCCCCTTTCCGGCGACCCCCCGGACCTGATCCACGGTCTGGGAGAGGGCGGCGTAGGCGGGAACGCCGTCCATGTAGAGGAGCTGGTAGGCACCCAGGCGAAAGAGATCCAGGAGGAGAGGCGACAGGCTGGAGAGGCCCTGTCTGAGGTGTGTGTCGAGAAGAAAGTCCAGACGACCCCGGAGCCGGACCGCCCCGTAGGTCGCCTCCTGGACCCAGGCCCGCTCCCTTCGCTCCAGCGCCCCTGCGGCCTCCCCGAAGGCCAGATCCAGGCGGCGCCCCCTGGACACAGCCCGAAGGATGTCCGCCGCGACCCGTCTGCTCCGGGTTATCTCAGACAAGGAGCCACCGGGAACGTTTCTCCATGAGACTTTGCAGGTAAAGGGCTACTCCAACATGCCCTTGGCCGGAGAAGAGGGCACGGCGATCTCCCGGGAGGGCATCCGCCCTGCCAGATAGGCCAGCCGGCCGGCCTCGATGGCCAGGCGCATGGCCCGGCCCATGGCCACCGGGTCCTCCGCTGCGGCAACGGCCGTGTTCATGAGAACCCCGTCCACCCCCTGCTCCATGGTGATGCAGGCATCCGAGGCCGTCCCCACGCCCGCGTCCACGATGACGGGTACCTCCAGTCGGCGCTTGATCTCCCGGATGTAGTAGGGGTTCACCACACCCAGTCCGCTCCCGATGGGGCTCGCCAGGGGCATGACGGCCACGCATCCGACGTCCTCCAGCCGGAGGGCCGTGATGAGGTCGTCGTTGGTGTAGGCCATGACCTTGAAGCCCTCCTCCACCAGGACCTTCGCCGCCTCCACGGTTGCGTGGGTGTCGGGAAGGAGGGTCTCCTGGTCACCGATGATCTCCAGCTTCACCCACTCGGTGAAGCCGGCGGCCCGGGCCAGCCGGGCATAGCGGATGGCGTCATCGGCGTTGAAGCAACCCGCCGTGTTGGGAAGGAGGAGGAACTCGTCCGGATCGAGATGATACAGGATCCCCTCCTCCTTGGTTCGATCCAGGTCGATGCGGCGGACCGCCACGGTCACCATCTCGGTTCCGGTGGCTCGTATGGCGTCCACCATGGTGGCATTGTCGGCGTATTTTCCCGTGCCGATGATGAGGCGGGAGGAAAACTCCCGGCCCGCGATCTCGAAGGGTGCGTCGGTCAGCCTGTCATCCATTCTTCCTCTCCCGTGTTCCACAATCCCTCGATACAGGGTGTGCAGGATCTCATCCACCTCCTACGAAGTGGACCAATTCCAGGGTGTCGCCCTCCTCCACCACCACATCTCCGTAGCGTCCTCGATCCAGAATTTCCCGATTCCGCTCCACCACCACCAGGGAGGGGTTGAGCTCCAGGGACTCGAGGAGGGCTGTCACGGTGAGCCCTCCCGGGATCCGCCGCTCCTTCCCATTGAGCTGGACAGTGACCGTTTCCCGGTGGGTCATCCGTTTCCTCCCACGATGAAGGGCCGGGCGTCTCCCGACGATCCCGACTAAGGTTCCGCAAGGTCTCGCAGTCTATCCAGATAAACCCGGACGGCGGCTCCGGGATCCGCAGCCTCCCAGATCCCTCCTCGCACGGCGACGCCGTGGGCCCCGGCCGAGAGGACATCGGGGATCCTGTCGGGAGTCATCCCCCCGATAGCCAGAAGGGGGAGGGAGGTCGCAGCCACCATGGCGTTCAGGTGATCCAATCCTCCGGGCTCCCGGTCCGGGTGGGACCGGGTGGAGAAGATGGTCCCTCCCACGAGAAAGTCCACGCCGGCCGCCGCCCCCTCCCGGGCCGCCTTCGGTCCGTGGACCGAGAGGCCCAACATCCGACCCTCTCCCAGGAGATGCCTGGCCACCCCCGGGGGCAGGGATCGTCGCCCCAGGTGGGCTCCGTCCAGGTCCAGGGACAGGGCCAGATCCACCCGGTCATTCACCAGGAGGAGGGCTCCCAGGGTTCGGGCCGGCTCGCCGAGGGCACGGGCCAGTGTGTAGAGGAACCTGCCCGAGCTCGAGGGACCTCTCAGGTGAAAGACCACCTCCTCCTTCCCCTCCTCCAGCGCAGCGAGAGCCCGGGAGACGAAGCTCTCCCCGGCCAGGATTTCGTCATCCGTCACCAGGTGCAACCGGGGGATCACTCGAATCGGGATCCTTCATCCAGAGGGTTGCCCCGGAGCCAGGCGTCGGCCTCCATCCTGCGCTTTCCGGGAGGCTGAATCTCGGCCACCCTCAGGGCCCCGGAGCCGCAGGCCACGAGAAGGCCCCCGTCGAAATCGGTCTCCAGAACCATGCCCGGATCCACCGCATGGGAAAAACCGGGCTCGGGCCGGGGGACGAAGAGCTTGAAGGGCTCACCATCCAGGGTGGACCAGGCGCCCGGCACCCGGTCCAGGCCCCTGAGGTGCCACCCCAGCTCCTCCGCTCCCCGGGTCCAATCCACCCGGGCCATCTCCCGTCCGACCTTCGGCGCGAACGTCGCCATCTCGTGGTCCTGCTCCGTCTCCTCGGCCACACCGGCCTCCATGAGGGCCAGGGCCTCGACGAGGGCTCCCGCCCCAACCTCCGAGAGGCGGGTTCCCAGCTCCGTGGCGGTCTCCGTGGGACCGATCTTCTCCGGCGTCCGGAGGACCACCGGGCCGGCGTCCATGGCCTCCACCATTCGCATGATGGTCACGCCGGTGGTCTTGTTTCCCCGAAGGATGGCCCAGTTCACAGGAGCAGCTCCTCTGAGCTCGGGAAGGAGGGAGGCGTGGACGTTCACCGATCCCATGGGAGGAAGCTCGAGGAGCTCGGGCAGCAGGATGTGCCCGTAGGCCACCACCACCGAGAGATCCGGATTCAGCTCACGAAGCCGGCTCAGGAACTCCTCCCCCCGGGGCCGCTCCGGGGTGAGAACGGGAATGCCCTCCTCCACGGCCGCTTCCTTCACCGGAGATGGAGAGAGACGCCGCCCCCGGCCGGCGGGCCGGTCGGGTTGGGTGACCACTCCCACCACGTCATGACCTTCTTCGGCCAGGGCCCGAAAGGAGGGGAGGGCAAAGAGAGGCGTGCCCCAGAAGAGGATCCTCAGGACGCCACCTCCTCCGATTCCTCTTCCCGGCTCTTGTGCCACTTCTTCAGGAGCATCCGTCGCTTCAACGGACTCAGCCGGTCGATGAAGAGGACGCCGTCCAGATGGTCGATCTCGTGCTGGACGGCTCTGGAAAAGAGGCCCGATGCCGTGAAGGAGACGTCCTCGCCCTCCGGCGTCTGCCCCTCCACGGTCACGGTTTCGGGACGTTCAACGACCTCTTCCATTCCGGGGATGCTCAGGCACCCCTCGGGAGCCCGATCCGCCTTTCGACTCGACTCCACGATCCGGGGGTTCACCAGTGCGAGGGGCCCGCTGCCGTTTTCGTCGGAATCGCCCAGATCCACGACGAAGACTCTCAGGGACAATCCCACCTGAGGAGCTGCCAGGCCCACGCCCTGGGCCCTGTACATCGTCTCCAGCATGTCTTCAACCAGGGTCCGGAGCTCTTCATCGAACTCCTCCACCTCGTCGCACGGGGTGCGGAGAACCGGATCGCCGAGGATCTTGATCTCTCGAATGGCCATGACACGAGCTCGCCCTCTCGGGCCCTCCGTCCTTCTCCCGCCCTACCGCTCGCCTCCGGGACCCGGTTCCACCTGCACCTGGGCAATCCGGCCCCGCTGAACGAGGAGGCGGGTGTTTTCGGCCGTCTTGATGGTGACGTGGTCGTCCTTGAGGTGAACGACGGTGCCGATGATTCCACCATTGGTAATCACTTCGTCGCCCTTCCTGAGCTCCTCCAGCATCTTGCGATGCCGCTGCTGCTCCTTTCGCTGAGGGCGAATGAGCAGGAAGTAGAAGATGGCGAAGATGGCCACCATCTGGGCCATGAGGATGAGTCCGGCGTTGCCCCCCTCACGGGGAGCCGCCAAAACGGCCAGAATGACTGGATGCACCGGGGACTCCGTTGGTGGAAATCGGCGTGAATGCTCGACTTCTAAACCTAATACGAGGGATGGGGGGAGAAAGGGGGTCCGCATCGCCCCTCCTGCCGGGACGACCTATGGGTCCGCACCGCCCCGCGCCTCGTCGTATCGTTCGAGCCAGTCCCGACTCCACTCCTGGAAGGTGCCGTCCACCACCCTGGCCCGGGCCTCGCGGGCCAGGGCCACGAGGAACCGGAGATTGTGGATGGTGACCAGACGGAGCCCCAGCCACTCGCCGGCCACGGCCAGGTGGCGGAGATAGGCCCGGTCGAACCGCCGGCAGGTGTAGCAGTCACAGGCGGCATCCAGGGGAGCCGTATCCCGGGCGAACCGTGCGTGCTTCAGGTTGACCTGGCCGTCCTCCCTGTTCCAGGCCGTGCCGTGCCGGGCATTCCGGGTGGGTGCCACGCAGTCGAAGAGGTCACACCCCCGGGCCACGGCCCTGAGGAGGTCGTCGGGGTACCCGACGCCCATGAGATAGCGGGGCACACCCCGCGGGAGTGCGTCATCCAGGAGCTCCAGGATCCGCCACATGTCCTCCTTGGCTTCTCCCACGCTCAACCCGCCGATTCCCAGACCGGGCCAGTCCCCCATCCCCATGACATCCCGAGCCTGCTGGAGACGGAGATCGTCGAAGACATTTCCCTGAAGGACCGGGAAAAGGGCCTGGGAGGGAGGCTCCGAAGGTGCCTCGAAAGCGGTCGCTCCTTCCGACGACGAGCTCGACCCGGGGACTCTCTCCCCCCGCCGAAGGCCCTCCAGGTGATCCCGGCATCGCCCGAGCCACGTCAGCGTCCGCTGGTTGGCCTCTTCCACGATGATCCGGTCGGCGCCCCCGTGCGGACACTCGTCGAAGGCCATGATCACGTCGGCTCCCAGGGCCTGTTGAATCTCCATGACCTTCTCGGGAGTGAAGAGATGCCTGGACCCGTCGATGTGGCTCTGGAAGAGGACGCCGTCGTCCCGGATCTCATTGATGCGGGCCAGGGAAAAGACCTGGAATCCCCCACTGTCCGTGAGGATGGGACCGTCCCAGCGCATGAAGTCATGGAGGCCGCCCAGATCCCTGATCAGCTCGTGGCCCGGTCTCAGGAAGAGGTGGTAGGTGTTGGCCAGGACCATGTCGGCGCCCACCTCGCGGACTTCCTCCGGGGTGAGGGTCTTCACCGTGGCCTGGGTGCCCACGGGCATGAAGGCGGGGGTGGCAACGGGGCCGCGGGGGGTCCGGAAGGTCCCGGCCCGAGCCGATCCCTCGACGGCTTCGAGCTCGTAGGCGAAGGCCCCGCCGGGATCGGGGATCTCGCCGTTGTAATCGGGGAGTTCGCCGTCGGAGCCGGGGGGGGCGGCCCTCATCCGGGCTTCGTCGGCCCCGGGGTCCCTCCTCGCGTCCGTCACAGGATCACCATGGCATCGCCGTACGAGTAGAAGCGATATCCGTCCGCGATGGCCTTGGCATAAGCCTCCATCGTCAGCTCATATCCGGTAAACGCCGCCACCAGCATGAGGAGGGTGGACCGGGGAAGGTGAAAGTTCGTGATGAGGCGGTCCACCACCCTGAAGCGATGAGGCGGCCGGATGAAGAGATTCGTGGACCCCCGGCCCGGGCGGACCCTCCCGTCCTCGCCGACTGCGCTCTCCAGGGTCCGGACCACCGTGGTGCCCACGGCCCATACCTTTCCTCCCCGCGTGCGGGCTCCGTTCACCGCCTCGGCCATCTCAGGGGAGACCTCGTAGAGCTCGTCGTGCATCCGATGGTCCGCGGGATCCTCCACCTCCACGGGGCGAAAGGTCCCCATCCCCACGTGAAGGACCACCCGGGCCAGGGCGACGCCCCTCATGGCCAGCTCGTCCAGGAGGGCGCCCGTGAAATGGAGCCCCGCCGTGGGGGCGGCCACCGAGCCGGGGGCCCGGGCGTAGACGGTCTGGTAGCGCTCCCGGTCCAGCCCCTCGTCTTCCCGTTCAATGTAGGGGGGCAGGGGCATGTGGCCATATCGGGCCAGGGCCTCCCGCACCGGCAGATCCGTCTCCAGACGCACCAGACGGCCTCCCCCGGGGGCCGAGTCCAGGATCTCCACCGTCAGATCCGGAGCGACCGCCACGGTTCGCCCGGGCTTGAGCTTCCCCCCGGGCCGGACCAGGGCCTCCCAGACGGGCTCATCGAAGTCGGCCTCCCTTGGAAAGGAAGCCCCCTCCCCCCCGGAGGCGTTTCCCGCCGGCCTCAGGAGGAACACCTCCGCCGGGGCCCCGGTGGGTTTCTCGCCCAGGAGACGGACGGGGAGCACACGGCTCTCGTTCACCACCAGGACGTCTCCGGGGCCCACCAGATCCATCACATCCCTGAAACCGAGGTCCCGGAGCCCGCCCGACTCCCGCTCCACCACCAGAAGACGACTCTCGTCCCTCCGCTCCGTGGGGTAGCGGGCCACCCGGCCCGGCGGAAGCTCGTACTCGTAGTCCGACACCCTGGAGCCGGGCGTCCGGGGCGGGTCGGGAGGGGTCACTCTTCGAAAAGGGAGGACTGGGAGTCGCCATCGCCCCCCCGGGAGGGGCGGGTGTAACCGAAGCGGCGGAAGGCCCGGTTGGTGGCTTCCCGGCCCCGGGGGGTCCGCATGAGAAAGCCCTCCTGGATGAGGAAGGGCTCGTAGACCTCTTCCAGGGTCGAGGCATCCTCTCCCAGAGCCACGGCCAGGGAGTTGAGTCCCACCGGTCCCCCCTCGAATTTCTCGATGATGGTCTTCAGGATCCGGCTGTCCATCTCGTCCAACCCGTACTCGTCCACGTCCAGGAGAGCCAGAGCCGCCTGGGCCACCTCCCGGTCGATGATGCCGTCGGCCTTCACCTCGGCGTAGTCCCGCACCCTCCTCAGAAGCCGATTGGCTACCCGGGGAGTCCCCCTGGCCCGCTGGGCCAACTCCCGGGCACCCTCTTCGGTGGCTTCCACCCCCAGGATCTCGGCGCTCCGCTCCACGATGGTGGCCAGGTTCTCGGCCGGGTAGAAGTTCAGCCGTTGGACGATCCCGAACCGGGCCCGCATGGGGGCGGTGAGCAGACCGAAGCGGGTGGTGGCGCCCACCAGGGTGAAGCGCTCGATCTGCATGGTCATGGTCTGGGCCTTGGGGCCGTCGGAGAGACGGATCTCCACCTTGTAGTCCTCCATGGCCGGATAGAGGAACTCCTCGATGATAGGCCGGAGCCGGTGGATCTCGTCGATGAAGAGGATGTCCCCTTCCCTCTGGTTGGTGAGGATGCCCACCAGATCGGCGGGCTTCTCCAGCACCGGACCGGAGGTGGTCTTGAGGTTCACCCCCATCTCCCGGGCCAGGAGGGCCGCCAGGGTGGTCTTGCCCAGCCCCGGCGGCCCGTGGAAGAGGAGGTGGTCCAGGGGCTCCCTCCGGCCCCGGGCCGCCTCTATGGCGATGGAGAGCGCTTCCTTGACCTTCTCCTGGCCGATGAACTCGGTGAGACGCTGGGGCCGGAGGGAGAGCTCGGACCGGCTGTCCTCCTCGAGCTCCTCGGGGGTCGTGATCTCGTGGCGTTCCGTCATGACGAACTCCGACCCGGTGCGGAGAGGGGAAAGAGGCTCATGGAGACACCGGGCGCTTTCGGTGATGGAGAGTCATCGGGAAGCCAGGGCCTTTCGGATGAGCTCCTCCGAGTCCAACTCGGCGCCGTCCTCCAGCGCCTTTCTCACGGCGGCATCGGCGGCGGTGAAGCTGAAGCCCAGAGCCATGAGAGCCGACACGGCCCCTTCGGCGGCGGGAGACGCGGCCTGGGGCTCCCGGGAGGCCAGGGCCAGGTCCTGGACCCTGTCGGACAACTCCAGGAAGATGCGCTCGGCCTTTTTCTTTCCCACCCCGCTCACCTGGGTCAGCGCCGTCATGTCCTTTTCGGCGAGAGCCTGGGCCAGGCGCCGGGAGGAAAGGGTGGAGAGCATGGCCATGGCCAGGCCACCACCCACCCCGGAGGCCGAGAGGAGACGCTTGAACAGCTCCCGCTCGTGTGCTTCCATGAACCCGTAGAGGGTGGAGGAGTCCTCTCTGAGAACCTGAACGATCCGGAGCTCCAGGCCCGCCCCCTGAGGAGGGAGGCGTTCCATGATGGTGAGGGGGACCTCCACTTCGTAGACGACCCCTCCGGGGGTTTCCAGCTCCACGAGCTCCATGTCCCTGGAGAGGAGTGTCCCTTTCAGGCGGCTGATCAAGAAGACCTCGGCATCGTTGAATTGCGGCCCTCCGGGAGAGCCGTCTCGCTGAGCGGATGAGTCCTGACGTGCCGACCTCGGCCCCAGCCGGGACACCCGCATCTTTGGGATCTGTTCGGAAACCAAGATAGAGGCGGACGGCCCGCGGGATCAATCACGCCCCCCGCCGGAACCGACCCCGAGGCCTCACGCCGACGGCTTGGCCACGCCCGGAACAGCCCGGGCAGCCAGTCATCCCCCTGGGATGAGCACCTCATGGTTCGCCATGGTTCCTCACGGACCTGGGCCCCTTGAAATGAGGCAGTGGCAGAGGGCGGCGGCCACACCGTCGGCGGCATCGGCGGGAGTGGGCGCTTCCTTCAGTCGGAGCTGCCGCTGGACCATGTAACCGACCTGGTCCTTGGTGGCGTCGCCCGTGCCCACCACCGCCTTCTTGATCTCCCGGGGGGAGTACTCGGCGATGGTAATATCCTGGAGAGCGGCGGCCAGGAGGATGGCTCCTCTCGCATGACCCAGGGTCAGCGCGCTGCGCACGTTCTTTCCCTGGAACACGTCCTCCACGGCCACGGCTTCGGGAGAGAAGCGGTCGATGATGCTCTGAATGCCCTCGAAGATGCTCCGGATCCGCTCGGGAAGGGCTTCGCTGGACGCGGTTCGGAGGACCCCGCACTCCAGGAGGGAGGCCGTCCCGTCTTCCCTCAGGGCCACAACCCCGTACCCTGTGGCGGCGGTGCCGGGGTCGATGCCCAGGATCACCCGGGACACAGGACCCTACTCGGCCTCGGCCAGGACGGCCTCGTCGATGTCTGCGTTGGAGTGGACCTTCTGGACGTCGTCGTTCTCGTCCAGCTCGTCCAGGATCCTCAGGAGCTTCTCCGCGTCCCGCCCGGCCACGGCCACCTCGTTCTTCGCGATGAAGGTGAGCTCGGCCTGCTTGACTTCCATCCCGGCCTCCTTGATGCCCTCCTGGACCTCATGGAAGCTTCCGGGATCGGAGCTGACGATGAACTCGTCTCCTTCCCGGACCACGTCCTCCGCACCCGCTTCGATGGCCGCCTCGAAGACTGCATCCTCGGTGTACCGGGAGGCGTCGATGTAGATCTGGCCCTTGCGGTCGAACTGCCAGGCCACGGAGCCACTGGTTCCCAGGTTCCCCCCGTGGCGGTCCAGGATGTAGCGGATATCGGCCACAATTCGCTTCTGGTTGTCGGTGAGGGTCTCGATGAAGAGGGCCGCCCCCCCGGGACCGTAGGCCTCGTAGGTCACCTCCTCGTAATTGACCCCCTCCAGCTCCCCCGTGCCCCGCTTGATGGCTCGCTCGATGTTCTCCGCCGGCATGTTGGCATCTTTGGCGGTGTCGATGGCCAGACGAAGCCGGGGGTTGAAGTCCGGCTCTCCACCGGCCTCACGGGCAGCCACCGTGATCTCACGAATGAGCTTCGTGAACATCTGCCCCCGACGGGCATCGGTGACGGCCTTCTTTCTTTTGATCTGGGCCCACTTGCTGTGTCCGGCCACCTTGACCTCCGATTTTCTGCCGTGGCTCCGGGCGGGGAGCCCGCGGCCGATCCTCCTGCACCGGCCACCGCCCCCGGAGCGGTGCCGGCCCATGCGTTACATGATACGAAAGACCGCCGCCGGGAGGGAACCCGGCGACGGCGAGTGCCCGTTACGGCGGGCAGCAACGGTATGGGGGGGCTGACCCCATTACTCGGACAGGCTCCTCCTAGTCGTCCTCCTCCTGGGCCCGGGCGATGATCAGCTTCGCCTGGTCGCCGGGAACCGGTTCGTAGCCGACGAACTCCCGTGTATGATGGGCCCGGCCCTGAGTCATGGAGCGAAGGGCTGCGGCATACTTGTAGAGCTCCGCCTCGGGGACCCGGGCCTTGATGATGGTCCGTCCACTGTCAGAGTCCATCCCCATGACCTTCCCCCGCCGCGAGGTGATGTCACCGGTCACGTCCCCCATGAACTCGTCGGGCGTGGTTACCTGCACCTCCAGGATGGGTTCCAGGAGGGTGGGTCCGGCCATCTTCGCCACCTTCCGAAAGGCGATGGATCCGGCCAGCTTGAAGGCGATGTCCGAGGAGTCCACCGAGTGGTACGACCCGTCGTAGCATTCGGCGCTGAAGTCTACCACGGGGAAGCCGGCCAGGAGCCCCCTCCGGGCAGCCTCCTGAACGCCCTTGTCCACCGAGGGGACGTACTTCCCGGGGATGACCCCGCCCTTGATGGAGTCGATGAACTCGTAGCCCCCGCCTCTGGGTTTGGGCTTGATGCGGATGTAGCAATCTCCGAACTGCCCCCGCCCGCCGGACTGCTTCTTGTGCCGGCCCTGGCCCTCGACCGTCTTCGTGATGGTCTCCCGGTAGGCGATCTTGGGCTGCTCGGTCTCAATGCTCACCCCGTACTTCCGCTTCATCCTCTCGAACTGGACGTTCAGGTGAAGCTCACCCAGGCCCCGGCAGATGGTCTGGCCCAGCTCGCCGTTGTACTCGTGGAAGAAGGTGGGCTCTTCCTCGTGGATCTTCTGAAGAACCTCGCCCAGCTTGTCGTCGTCGGCCCGGCTGGCGCCACGGATGGCCGTGGAGATGTCGGGGGTGGGGAACTGGATCCCCTCCACTATGATGGGCCGGGCGGCATCGGAGAGGGTGTCGTTGGTATGGGACGCCTTCAGCTTCGCCACTACGCCGATGTCGCCGGCGTGGAGGCGCCCGACCTCCAGGCGGTCCTTGCCCAGGGGGATGCTCAGGTGGTTCAGCTTCTCCGATGCGTCCCGGGCGGCATTCTTCAGCTCCGTGCCGTTTTCCACCGTGCCGCTGAGCACCTTGAAGTACGAGAGCTCGCCAACATGGGGCTCCGTCGCGGTCTTGAAGATCAGGGCGGCGGTGGGGCCGGAATCATCGGCCGAGAGCTCCACCTCCTGATCCAGACCCGGGCGGACCCCTTTCTCCGGGGGCATCTCGCCGGGATGGGGAAAGAGCTCCACGATCTTCTTGAGAAGCGCCTGGACCCCGTAGCTGAGCCGGGCGGATCCGCAGAAGAGGGGAATGATCTCTCCCCTGGCCATCCCCCGGGCCACGGCCTCCACCGCCTCTTCCTTCGCGATGGTCTCACCTTCCAGGTACCGATCCAGAAGGGCCTCGTCGGTGGTGGCCACCGTCTCCATGAACTCCGTTTCCCACTCCTCGAACTTGTCCTGGAGTTCCTCGGGGATGTCGGCGTGCTCGTACTCCCCGGTCAGGGTCCCGGGCTTGAAGATGTGGGCGCGCTCGCTGAAGAGGTTGATGAGTCCCTTGAACTCCTCGCCCTGCCCGATGGGGATCTCCACCGGAACCACGTTGGGAGCCATCCGCTCCTTGATTTCCGCAAACACCTTGTCGAAGTCGGCGTGCTCCTTGTCCATCATGGAGACGAAGAAGATCCGGGGTATTCCACGATCCTCGCAGTATTTCCATACCACTTCCGTTCCCACCTCGACTCCCGAGGTGGCACCCACGGTGATGATGGCACCGTCTGCGACCCGGACCGCCGCCAGGGCGTCCCCGGTGAAGTCCAGATAGCCCGGAGTGTCCAGAAGATTGACCTTGACGCCGTCATGCTCGGCAAAGGCCGGTGTGGTCTGAAGGGAGATCCCGTGATCCAGCTCCTCCGGCGTGGTCATGGTGAGGGCGTGCCCCTCCTCCACGGCTCCCTTCCGCCGGGACGTTCCCGAAGCAAAACAGAGGGCGTCGACCAGCGTGGTCTTCCCTGAGCCTCCGTGGCCGAGAACGGCCACGTTCCGAACCTTGTCCGTAGTGTATTCTTTTCCCGACGCCGCCATGCTGCCTCCTGCGGGGATCAAGTTCCGTTAACGAAAGTGGGACCGGAGTTTAGAGAGGGGGGAAGGCAGGGTCAAGGCAGGTCATGCGGCCCCTGGAAAACGAAACGCCACCGAAGGACGGGCGGCGGGCCGAGTGGCCGCCGCCCCTCCCATGATGCACCGTCGTCGGGTACCACGGCTCCCACCGCCGGGAGCGAGTCTTCCCCAGCGAACGGGCTGACTCAGCGAACGGGCTGCGCCTCTTCCAGCTCCCGGACCAGCCGCTGAGCCCCGTACATGTCCCGCAGGGCCTCCAGGATCCCACGGGAGTCCACGGCTACACAGCGGTTCTCATCGGGGAGGAAGATATAGTCCCCGGGGAGGCTCTCGATGTTGCCGTCGAAGGCCAGGCCCACCACTTCCAGCTCCCGGTTCAGGACCGGCGACCCCGAGTTCCCTCCGATGATGTCTGCGGTGGACACGAAGTTCACCGGGGTGGAGAGATCGAAGTCCTCCGGAGGGGAAAGCCAACGCTCCGGGAGGTCCCAGAAGGTGTCGGGGCCGTAGGAGTAGTAGTGGTCATAGAGCCCGTAGAACGTGGTGTAGACCGGAGCGATGGTCCCGTTGTATTCGTACTTGGCCACGACCCCGTCGGTGATGCGCAGGGAGAAGGTGGCGTCGGGGGGAAGCTCGGTCCCGTAGATCTCGAAGAGGGCGCGGCCCAGTCCATTGGCGATCTCCTCCGTGGCCGGACCGATGTCCTGTTGGGCCATCTGGGCGGGGCCCACTTTCTGGACCAGAGCCTGGGCGAGCTGGATCGCCGGGTCCTCCGGCGTCAGCGTCCCTTCCTCCACGGCCCGGACGGTGGAGGCCGAGTCCACCAGAGCCGAGCGGCTCATGAGCACCGCCGCGGCTCCCTCGGGCGTGCGTCCCTGAAGGAGCTGCTGAGTGAAGGGGTCGTCGGGCCCGAAGTTGCGCTGGATGTCCCGGAACCGCTCCACCAGGTTGGCTTCGTTGAGGGCTCGAGGCTGATCGGCGGTGCTCACCAGAGCCTCCCGAAGGCCTTCCACCATCTGATCCGGAGCACCCTGCCGCTGGGCACTCAGGTACTGGAAGGCTGCCAGGCCCCGGCCCAGGGTGGCTGAGCCCAGGACGTCGTGGCCCACGGCGAGGAAGGAGGCGTTCTCGGCGGCGTACTCCCGCTGGCGGGCCTTGATCTCCACCATCCGGTCGATGAGGTCTCCGTACTCCGGGTCCAGCTCGGGGTCGGCCTCGATGGCCTCCTGGAGCTGTCTCTGGTAATCCCTCCGCTTGGCCAGGATCACCGGATCGTGGAGTCCCTCGACGATTCCCGTGTAAGCCTTCAACGAGTTCTCGAAGCTCAGAATCGTGGTCCGGAGCTCCATCTCCCGGGCTTCCTCGGGGTGTTCCTCGGAAAACTCGTGGAGGATGGGGATGCGACTGCGAAGGAGCTCCACCAGGGCCCGGTCCGAGACGTCCCTTCGGTATTCCAGCTCCGCCACCGTCTGCAGACGGGAGGTGCTTCCGGGATTGCCCACAACGAAGATGAGGTCGCCCTCCTCCACCCCTTCCTCACTGAAGGGAAAGTAGAACTCGGGCTCCACGGGCTCGCCGTCGTCCCCGTAAACCCTGTAGAAGGTCACGTCCAGGTCGTAGCGGGGATAGGTGAAGTTGTCCCAATCCCCCCCGAAGGAGGCAATCTGGTGCTCGGGGGCCATGACCAGCCTCAGGTCGGTGTAGTGCCTGAAGATGTAAGCCGAATAACGGGCTCCGGCCCACAGGGAGACCATTTCCACCAGGTAACCCGAGTCCTCCCCGCCGGACTCCTCCAGGATCCCGTCGGAGATCTCCTGCAGGAGCTCGTCCCGGCGCTGGAGCCTCTCCCGGGCATCCTCGATCCCTTCGAGTCCCGCATACACCTGGTCCGTCACGTCCCGGATCTCGATGAGTTGGTCGGCCCAGCTCTCCTCCACGGGGCGTTCATCCTCCATGGACTCGGCGTAGAAACCGTCGGTGAGGAGATCCTCCCCTTCCAGGCTCACCGCCTCGATGTCTTCCCGGGCGCAGTGGTTGTTGGTGGCCACCAGGCCCCGGGGGGAAACGAAGGACGCCGTGCACCCCGGAATTCTGAGGGCCCCCAGACGTGCATGCCGGAACCAGGCTTCATCGGCCTCGAACCCGTAGGTCTCCCGGAGGTAATCCAGGGGAGGGTATTCGAAGGTCCACATCTTCCCGCTGTCGAAGGTCCCGGCCCGGATGGTGTCCAGCGCCGGGTCTTCCGGGGGTGGCGCCGGCTCCGAAGGTTCCTTTGCGGCCACCGCCCCGGCGGGCGGATCGGGATCCGCCTCCGGCTCCGCGGGAGTCGGTGTCGTCGGAGTTCCCGGCGCACCCATGGGCGTGGGGCCGGAAGCACAGGCCGCAACGACGAGGAGGAGTGTGGAAAGGAGGGCCGAAATACCCGTGCGTCCAGGAACGGCGCGATTCAGAAGCATGATAGACATCCGCTGAGGAACGGTTGGCTCCCGCCCCGGCCCGGACCCGGCCCGGAGGGGAGGGGAAGCTCAACTTCTCTGTACGATTCGAACCCCACAAGGGGTTACAAGGGTCTGGGGGCGGAAGGGAAGCTCCGACTGAGGGAGGACTCCGCGCCTCCTCCTCAGTTCGACCGGTGACGGCGGGACACCTCGTCCAGAACCCGGCGCTCCTTCTCGGTGAGGGAGCCCATCCCCCGGGCGGAAATCTTGTCCAGGATCCGGTCCACCTCGTCCAGAACGGCCTCCTCCACATGCTCCCGCTCGTCGGTCTTGCGAGCCCGGGCCTCCGATCTCCGTTCCGGCTCCTCCCCGGGCACGATGGCCAGCTTGCGCGCCCGGATCCCGCCTCCCCGAGTCTTCTTGCTCCGACCCGGACGCCAGTCGCTCTTGAGATAGAGAAATCCGCCGAGAATCCCTCCCAGGTGGGCAAAATGGGCGATTCCCCCTCCCCCTCCACCCACGGCGCTGGTCAGGCTGACGATGAAGAGGAAGGCCACCAGCCACTTCGCCTTCACCGGGAAGATCCCCCAGATGTAGATGGGCGCGTTGGGCCAGTTCATGGCGAAGGCCAGCATGACACCGTAGACCGCCGCCGAGGCCCCGATGATGGAGTAGGGAGCGAAGAGAAAGCTCAGGGCCACGCCCCCGAGGCCGCTGACCAGGTAGTACTTGAGGAATTCCTTCCCCCCCCAGCGGGACTCCAGAGGCGGCCCGAAGAAGAAGAGGATGAGCATGTTGAAGAAGAGGTGCCAGAAGCCCCCGTGAAGGAACATGTAGGTAACGACACCCCAGGGGCGGGTGAGGATGCGGGAGGGAGAGAAGGCGAACCAGTCCACGATCACGCCGGGGCCCACTGCAGCGCCCACGACGAGGGTCACCAGAAATACCCCGGTGTTGGCAATGAGGAGCCGCTTCACCATGGGGGTGATGTTGAAAGCGAAGGGAGTGTCGAAGCTGGTCTGGCGCATCCTCTGGTCTTCGTATCGGGAACGGGGGGGAAGCGCCCCCTGCCAAAGTGGCTTCCCCTCTGCAAGATTGATGACTGTACCGGTCAAACCCCCATCCCTGGCGCCGGGTTCCGGCGCCGTCGGCTCCCCATCTCCGCCACCCGGTGGCAAAGCTCCGGGAAGGAGATCCCGGCGGCCCGGCCGGCCCGGGGCAGAAGGCTGTTCGCCGTGAGGCCGGGGAGGGCGTTGGCTTCCAGGCACCACGGAGTTCCATCCTCATCGAGGATGAAATCCACCCTGGAGAAGTCCCTGAGGCGCAGGCACCGGTGGGCCACCAGGGCAGCGCCCTGGATCCGGGAGCTCGTTTCCGGGTCCAGCGGGGCGGGGAAGATCTCCTCGGCCATCCCCTCCCGGTACTTGCACTCGTAGTCGAAGATCTCGTGCTCGGGAATGATCTCGCCCACGGGCAGAGCTTCCTCTCCCAGGATCCCCACCGTCACCTCACGACCCCGGGCGTATCCCTCGAAGAGGATCCGCTCCTCGAACTCCAGGGAAAGGGCAATCCCTTCGTCCAGCTCCTCTTCGCTCCGGGCCAGCGTCAGGCCCAGGGTGGAGCCTCCGGAGGGAGGCTTGACGATGAGGGGAAGACCGAGACGATCCACGATCTCCTTCAGGCATGCCTCGGCCTCCAGGCGTCCCACGACGCTGATCCACGGAAGGGTACGGACTCCGGCATCCCTGAAGAGTCGCTTGGAGAGATCCTTGTCCATGGCCAGGGCGCATCCCACGGGCCCGCTGCCCACGTAGGGGAGGCCCGACAGCTCCAGCACGGTCTGTATGGTTCCGTCCTCTCCCCCTCCTCCATGGAGAGTGAGGAAGATCAGGTCGGCCTCCCCGAAACGGGAGTCGGCGATGAGGGGGCTCAGGTCTCCGGTGAGGAAGACGTCCTCGGACCGGCCGGCCCGGGGGGGATCACCGATGCCTCCCTCCAGGATCTCGGCCTCCTCGTCGGCCGAGAGAACGCCCCGGGAGGTGTCCACGCCCACCGCCTCGTGCCCGGCTTCCCGCAGCGCCAGCACCACCTGCATTCCCGAAGCCAGGGACACCGACCGCTCCCCCGATATCCCTCCCATGAGCACGGCGATCTTCATCGAAGCTCCTTGCGCTTTTTCGGACCCTTGCGAGACCTGCGGAGAGCGGCCGGCTCATCCTCCACACCACCCTTCCGGACCTACTCCTTGATGAACTGTACCGGCACCCTGGCCCAGACGGCGATGCGCCGCCCGTTCTTCCGGGCCGGGCTGTAGCGGAGCCGGCGCACCCCCTGGGCCGCAGCGGAGTCGAAGGCGGGGTAGCCGCTGGCTTCCAGCACCTGGACGCTGTCCACCGTCCCCATCTCGGTGACCCTGACCCGGAGGAGCGTCTCGCCCTCCACGTCGGCGTCCCACAGGCGAAGGGGATACTCGATGGGCACTTCGCCGTAGAGAGGAGTCGGATCCTGCAGATCCTCTCCGCTTCCGCACCCCGCCATCATCGCCCAAAGGAAGAAGGGCCACACACGAAATCCGGTCATTCCTCGTCCTCGTCCTCGCCCAGGGCCTGCGCCCTCAGAGCCGCCAGCAGATTCAGAGCCTCAAGGGGAGTGAGCTGGTCCAGCTCCAGCTTACGGAGCCGCCCGACCACCGGGTGCTCTCCCACGAAGAGGGAGAGCTGATCCGGAGGCGCCCCGGAGGCCGGACGGTGCTCACCCCTGCGCCCGAGACCTTCTCCCCCTCCCGAGTGGGTACCCTCCAACTCGGCCAGAAGCTCCCGAGCCCGGCGGATCACGTCCCCGGGCAGGCCCGCCAGCCGGGCCACCTGGATCCCGTAGGAGCGGTCGGCGCCGCCCTCCTCCAGGCGCCGGAGGAAGACGATGTCCTCCCCCACCTCCCGCACCGCCACGTTCAGGTTCCGGACACCGGGAAGAAGATCCCCGAGCTGGGTGAGCTCGTGGTAGTGGGTGGCGAAGATGGTCTTGGCCGCCACGAACTCGTGCAGATGCTCGGTCACGGCCCAGGCGATGGAGACACCGTCGTAGGTGGAGGTTCCCCGACCGATCTCGTCCAGGAGGATGAGGCTCCGCTCCGTGGCCCCGTGAACGATGGCCGCCGTCTCGTTCATCTCCACCATGAAGGTGGACTGACCCCGGGCCAGGGAGTCGGAGGCCCCCACCCGGGTGAAGATCCTGTCACAGAGGCCCAGGCGAGCCGAGGTGGCAGGTACGAAGCCCCCCATCTGGGCCAGGAGCTGGATGAGGCCCACCTGCCTCAGGACCGTGCTCTTCCCCGCCATGTTGGGCCCGGTGAGGATGACGATGCGGCCCTCCTCGTCCATGACCAGGTCGTTGGGAATGAACTCCTCGGCGGGCATCATGGTCTCCACCACGGGGTGGCGGCCCGCCCGTATCTCCAGCTCGAACCCCCGGTGGACCTCGGGGCGCACGTAGCCCCGGTCCCGGGCCACTTCGGCCAGGGCCGCCAGCACGTCCAACCGGGCCAGGCGTTCCGCCGTTTCCTGAAGCCTGGCCACCTCCCCGGCGGCTCTCCGGCGAATACGGCCGAAGATCTCCGCTTCCAGGGATTGGATCCTCTCCTCGGCCCCCACCACCTTCTCTTCCCACTCCTTCAGCTCCGGAGTGAAGAAGCGCTCGGCGTTGGCCAGGGTCTGTTTTCGGAGGTAGCTCTCCGGAACCTTGTCCAGATTGGGCGCCGTCACCTCCAGGTAGTACCCGAAGACCTTGTTGAACCCCACCTTGAGGGAGGAGATGCCCGTGGCCTCCCTCTCCCGGGTCTGGAGTCCGGCGATGAAGTCCCGGGCCCCGTCCCGGACGGAACGAAGCTCGTCCAACTCCTCGTCGAACCCCTCCCGGATCACCCCGCCGTCCTGGAGGTTGGGAGGAGCGTCGGGTGAGAGCCCCTCCTCCAGGAGTGCCCTGATGTCGGTAAGGAGGTCCATCTTCCCGGCAAGCCTGCCCAGCATTGGGGAGCCAACCCCCTCCATGACCTCCACCAGGCCGGGAAGGAGACCCAGGGACCGGGCCAGCCCCAGGAGGTCCCGGGGTCCGGAGCGCCCGGTGCCGAGTTTTCCGGAAATCCGTTCCAGGTCGCTGATTCCCTTGAAAGCTCCCCTCAGCTCCCGCCGCCGGTCCGGATCGCCGAAGAGCTCTCCCACGGCCTCCTGCCGGGCCCAGATCTCCTCCACGTCCAGGAGCGGCCTCAGCACCCACTTCCGCAGGAGTCGGGCTCCCATGGCCGTCACCGTTTCGTCCAGGACCGCCAGCAGGGTGTCTCCCTCCCCGGACCGGATGGACTCCACCAGCTCCAGATTCCGCCGGGTCATCTCGTCCAGGAGCATCACGACGCCGGTGCGGAGGATGCGGGGAGGACGGAGGTGCTCCACACCTCCGGGTCGGATCTCCCTGACGTAGGTCAGGAGGGCGCCGGCCGCCTGGATGAGGACCTCTTCTCCGGGTTGGAATCCGAAGCCCTCCAGGGAGTGGACCCCGTAGCTTCTCTCCAACTCCTCCCGGGCCAGCTCCATGTCGAAGATCCAGTCGTCCCGCACCGTGAGGGGGTAGGCACCGACGACCGAACCACCGTCCGCGCCCTTCTCCGGTGCCTCCCCTCCCGGGGCCCCACCCGGCTCTCGGGCCTCGGCAACGGTGCGGGCCACCAGGAGCTCCGAGGGCTCCAGCCGGCCCAGCTCCGCCCGGAGGGAGGCGGCGTCTACGGCCTGGGCTTCCACCTCGCCGGTGGAGAGGTCCAGGGAGGCGAGGCCCCATGGTCCCTCCGGATCGGCGACCAGGGAAACCAGGTGGTTGTTGCGCTTGGCCTGGAGGAGGTTGTCCTGGAGGATGGTCCCGGGGGTGACGGTCTCCACTACCTCCCGCTTCACGATTCCCTTGGCCAGGGCCGGATCCTCCACCTGCTCGCAGACGGCCACCCGGCGCCCCAGCTTCACCAGTCTGCCCAGGTATTCGTCCAGGGCTTTGGCCGGGACCCCGGCCAGGGGGACCCGGGCCGCCGCCCCGTTGTTCCTGGAGGTGAGGGTGAGACCCAGGAGCTTTGCTCCCTCCTCGGCGTCGCCGAAGAACATCTCGTAGAAGTCCCCCACCCTGAAAAAGATCAGGGCGTCCTGGTGGCGGGCCTTGATCTCCCGCCACTGGGCCATGAGGGGCGTGTCTTCGGTAGAGGTTCCGGGCGGCATGGGCTCAGGTTCGGGGCCCCGGTGGCGGGCCGGAGCCCCATGGTTAGAGGGAGCTTGTCGAAGGATACCGGAGGCCATGGAAGGGATCAACCGGACCGGGACTCGAGCCGCGACCCGGATGGGCTTCGAAGGGGGATCGATAACGACCGAGGGGAGGCCCGCCGGGGCGCCATGGTGTCCGGAGCCACCGGGGGGACGATCTTGGTCGCCGAATTCCATACCTGCGGGAGGTCCCGGGGCGCCCCACTTTGGGCTTTTTCCAGGAACCTGTCCCAGTAGAGTCCCTACTCGATGAAAATCGTCTCCTCGGCGGAGACGAAAAGGACGTCCGGAAGGTTCGGGTGCCGCAGGAAGAGGTCCCTCCCCTTCTCCGCCAGCCGGGCTTCGGTGAAGCCCAGGATCACCAGATCGGCGGCGTGGGATCGCTTCTCCACCATGCTTACGAAGTCCACCCGATCGTCGGTGGGAATGATCTGGAGGTTCTTCCGGGCGATGGGGAGCCGCCCCTCGGCGATCATTTCGTGGAGCCTGGCCGTCTGCGCCTCCACCTCCTGGTAGGGGAAGGCGGCGAAAATCCGGATCTCCGCCTCCTCCCAGTCCGGATGGCCCAGGAGGATGTAGGCCAACAGGATCATGAGGTTGGCGTTCCGGTAATCGTTCCAGGTCAGCCAGAGGTGGATGTTTTTCCGGTTGCCGAAAAAATGGTCCGAATGCCGGAGCACGAGCCGGTTCATCCGTGGAGCCGAAGCCAGGTCGCACCCCTGCATGACCTCGTCCAGGACCTCCGGGGGGTCGTGGACGCTGAACTCGAAGAGGATGGTGTTGTTCTCCATCCCGCTCACCCCGGGCACCTGAAGGCTCTGAGCCAGGGCCGAGGCCATGGAGGGACTGATGATGGTGTCCACGTAGATGGCCGAATCCGTCTCCTCGGTCCCCTCCAGGAGCCGGTCGAAAACCTCCTCGCTCTCCTGGAAGGTCTCCGGGTTCAACATCCCCTGGATGAAGTGGAGGTAGGTCCCGAAGCCGTACCGGTGGCAGAGCCAGGAGAGCATGCGCAGGGGGCTGAAGCGGTCGAAGGTCCGGGAGGTGATCATGATGACGCTGGGCCGCCAGTCCCGGGGGGACATCTTCTGAAGACTGATCTGCAGGTAGCGGGTGAGCTGGGTCATGACCCCGTGGAAGATGGCCGACAGATCGTCCACCTCCTCCTCGCCCCGGGTGGCCTGGATGGCCCGGTAGATGAGGGCCATGAGGAGGATGGCCGTCACGGCGTACACCGGGTCCATCTGGAACATGAGGAGGAGGCAGAGGACGGCGCCCCAGAAGCTCAGGTACCACTTGCTGCGGAAGCTGGGCCGGTAGGAGGGTCTCGCAGCGAAATGCTCCAGGAAGCTGATGGCGCAGAGAGCCCCGTAGGTGACCATGAAGAACATGGAGACGATCCTGGCCACCAGATCCACGTTGCCCAGGGCCACGGTGACGAGGGCCACCGCCGCCGTAACCAGGGTGGCGTTCCGGGGCTCGTTGGCCTCGCCTGTCCCCCGGGCCAGGAGCCCGTTGGCCGGACGCACGGGGAGGGTTCCGTCCGCTCCCAGCGCCTGGAGGGTCCTGGGAGCCACCAGGATGGAGCCGATGGCCGAGGAGAGGGTGGCCGCCGCCAGCCCCATGGGAATGATGGGACCCCAGAGGGCGATGTCGGCCATGACCAGCCGGGAGGTGTCGGCCAGGGTCTCCGGGGGCGCGGAGAGGACCAGCTTCACGATCACGGCCACGTAGACCACCATCCCCGTGAAGGTGGCCGAAAGGACCCCCAGGGGGATGGACCGCCTGGGATTGGCCAGGTCCCCGCTGAGCCCCACCCCCGCCGTCATCCCCGTGAAGGCCGGAAAGACGATGGCGAAGACCAGGATGAAGGGGTCCGGGCCTCCCCCGGGACCGTCGGAGCTCAGGCCGCTGAAGAGGCTCACCGACTCCACGTCCATCCCCTGGACCGGGGAGCCCAGGAAGAAGAAGAGCAGGGAGAGGGCCAACACGCCCGCCACCACCCAGAGGGCCTTCACCCCGATGTTCGCCCCCCGGGTGAGGACCAGGGCCGAGAGCCCCAGCGTCGCCGGGAGGGAGACGAACCGGGGGTCCCAGGCCAGTCCGGTGAACCCCTCGAACCACGCCCCCATGGAGCCGAAGGCCTCGGCGAAAGCGATGAGATAGAAGGCCATGCTCACGGCCTGGGAGAGGTAGAGGGAGATGCCGATGGCTCCCCCGATGGTGGTCCCGAAGGACCGGGAGATGATGAAATACTCCCCGCCCCCTTCCACCCGGCGATTGGTGGCGATCTCCGCGATGGCCAGGGCCGTGGGCACCGTAACCATATGACCCAGGAGGACGATGAGGAGAGCGCCCAGGAGTCCCGCGTGGCCCACGGCGTAGCCGAAGCGCAGGAACATGACCGCGCCCAGGATGGTGGACACGCTGGCCAGGAAGACGGGACTGGTTCCGAATCCGTGTCCTCGGGACCGGGCGGGGGAGGGTGAGGAAGGGTCCACTGGGTTTCCTGGTCTGATCCGGTGGGGTTTCGCGGAGGACATGGGGGGATGGGCATCACCGGCCCACTTCACCCCGGGGCCTCCAAAATCTCCGACCTGTCCGGGGCCCGGCGCAATGGGGTCGTGTCGGGCAGAGCTCACAGACCCGGATCCCGAACCGCGGATCCTCAGGCATCCTGAGGGGATAATCAGCTTTCAGAGGAGGATCAACGTGGGCGTTGCGAAAAGGGGAAAGTGCCCATCGCCCTACCCGGAAAAAAAGGAGCATCGCATGGAGCAGTCGAACCCGCGGTACGGTTTCAAGAAGGTTGTTCCCCTCCCGGTGGATGAAGCCGACCGGCGGGTGCGGGAAGAGCTGAAGAAGGAGGGCTTCGGAATTCTCACCGAGATCGATGTGAAGGCCACGCTGAAGGAGAAGCTGGACGCAGATTTCCGTCCCTACCGCATCCTGGGCGCCTGCAACCCTCCCCTGGCCCACCAGGCCCTCTCCGCCGAGACCGATATCGGACTTTTGCTGCCGTGCAACGTGGTCGTCTACGAGGGCGACGAGGAGGGAACGTCGGTGGTGGGCGTCCTCGACCCCGCCGTTCAGCTCGGCATCACGGGCAGGGACGACATCGACCATCTGGCCCATGAGGTGGCCGAACGGATGAAGCGGGTCCTGGAAACGCTCTAGACGGATCGTGCGAGAAGGGGAAGTGCAGCCGCGCCCAGGGTGTTGCAGAGGGACCGCGCCGGGCGAAAAGCCCGGCAGGTCACCTCAGTTCAAGGCTCCGGAGCAATAGCCGAAAACCAGCAGGGCCACCAAGAGGATGAGGACGGCAGCCACCATGCCGGCCTGCCGAATCAGGAAGGAGCCGGGACCCAGGGCGCTCTCACCGCTGGCTTGAACCGTGCCGCCTCCCCGCCGGATTCCGCCCAGCTCGGACAGGTTCCTGAGAAGCCTGCGCAGACGCTCCTCCAGCTCCGAGGGATCCTCCGGCTTGGTGATGAAGTGGTTGCTCCCTAGCCCGTAGCTCCGGGCAATGTCCTCGTCCCGGTCCGAAGAGGTGAGCACCGCCACGGGGGTCTTTCGAAGCTCGTCATCGCCTTTGATCTGCTCCAGGACCTCGTGGCCGCTCTTCCCGGGCATCTTCAGGTCCAGGAGAAGGAGCTGGGGCTTGAGCTGGGACACCAATTCCACGGCCTCCACCCCGTTCCGGGCCCTGTGGACCTCCATGGGTCCCCCGGAAGCCCTTTCCAGGGCCATCTGAATGAGAAGGGCATGGTCGTCGTTGTCCTCGGCGAGAACCACCACGAGACCACCCTTGGACTTCTTCTCTTCCTGGCTCAACCGATCACCTCTTCCGATTCGGCGTCCGTGGCGATGGTGACCTCGAAGCCTGCGTTCTCGAGCTCCTCCACCGTGCTTCCGGCCTCCTCCCGGGTGGCGAACCGTCCCACCCGGACCCGTACCAGCTCGCTCCCGGGCACCATGACCAGCCTTGAAACGAATCCTGCCTCCGTAAGGCGGTCGGCTAGGCTGCGGGCCCGGGCCGTGCTCAGAAAGGCGCCGACCTGGACCGCGAACTCCCCGCTGGCACGCGCCGACAGGGAATCCGTCCTCTCCTCAGGTTCCGGTCTCTCCCCAAGTATAGGGTCCGGGGGTGCCTCCGCTCCAGGGGGAGACTCGGCCGGGAGAGCCGCGATGGCCTCCGCGTTGGCCTGGAGCCAGTCCTCCGCCTCCTCCCGGAAGGGGCTCACGGGGTAGTTCCTGACCAGGTCCCCGAACCGCCGGGAGGCGGCCCTGAGGTCTCCCCTCGCCTCGGCGAAGAGCCCCAGTCGAAACAGGGCATCGTCGGAGTAGGGCCCTCCCGGATATTCCAGCGCCAGGCGCCGGAGATCCTGGGCGGCCATGGAGGGGTCCACCGTCAGCTTCGCCCTGAGCCAGAGGCTGCGTTGGCGGTCCGACCGAGAGGCATCCTCCCCCTCTGCAGCGAGCCAGGCCTCCAGGGCGGCCCGGGCCTCCACGATTCTGCCGTGCGCCAGGTAGGACTCCACCGCATTCAGAGAAGGGATGTCCTGACCGGCCGCTCCGCCGGCATCGAAAGCGAGGAGAAGGAACGCGAGGGGGGCCGCGGAAAGCAGGGTGTTCAACGTTCTCATCATGTTCGTGCCGCCTCCTTCGCCACGAGGCCCAGGAGCCACTCTTCCAGGACGTGCTGATCCGAGATGCCGCTGGATTTGAGTAGGCGATCCACTCTTCGGAGTCCGAGAAGGGCATCCTCCAACTCCGGGACGGACCACCCCCTCGCCTGCTGGGCCAGGCGTTTGCCCAGCCACTGCTGATTCCGGGGGAGAGCCTCGGCCAGGGCCCTCTGCCCTCCCGTCAGGGCGACCCCCAGGCGGAGGAGGTGCGTGGCCAGGCCCATGGTGAGGCCCACCCCCGACTCACCCTGGCCGTACAGCGCCTCGAGACCTAGGAGGGCTTCCCGGAACCTCCGGTTCCCGATTCGATCCATCCACGCCCACCGGTCTTCCCTGGGAATATGGGTCCCGGCTTCCCGGACGGCTTCCAGGGTGATCTCGGCTCCTTCCCCCACAGCGGAACAGAGCTTGTCCACCTCTTGCGCCAGAACACCGAGCTCGGTCCCCACGGAGCCGGCCAGGGCCCGGGCTGCGTCCTCGGACATCTCCCTTCCGTGCCGGGATCGGGTCCACTCCAGGAGCCACCCGGGCACGTCGTTGGGCCGGATCTCGGCGAACTCCACCGCCCGGGCAAAACGTTTGAGCTCCGCATAGATCTTGGCCTTGGAGCGGGGCGGGATGGATGTCACCAGGATGAGAGCCAGCCCCGGGGGCGGGGATTCAGCCACCTCGAGAAGGAGCTCCCTGGCCCTGGGGCTGGAGGCCAGAGCCTCGGTTTCCCTGAGGAGCACCACCCTCCACTCGGCCATCATGGGGGGCGTGGCGATGACCGACGCCAATTCCTCCACGTCCACCTCCCCGCCCCGGAGGAGGTCCAGGTTGAAGTCCCTGGTGCCCGGGTCCAGATGCCACTGGACCAGCCCCTTGGCCTCCATCTCTTTTCGAAAGTGGTCATCGCCGTAAAGGAAGAACACGCCCCCTTTGGCATCTTCCGACAAACCCAGGGGAGGGGCGGAGCTCATGAAACGCCGCCTCCGGGGCGACTATTCGATGGCGACACCCGCGAAGGCGCTGCTCCTCCGCTTCTCCGAAAGAGTGGAAAACTCAAAAAGGAGCTGATGTGCATCTCCCCAGAAGCCATCCTGGAAATCCGTGGAAGGGAGCAGAGAAAGGCCACGGGAAAAGGTAGGGCCCGGGGCCCTTGGGGTGAAGGTGGGCGCGGGAGGGGACTGCACCACCACGGCGGGAAGATGAACGGGAGGTTCGGGCCTCTTCACGCCCGGGGACCAGGCCACGAGGGCAAGGAGCACGGCCATGGCGAGGACCGATGCCGTGGTGGCACCGGTGCCCAGCGCCTCACGGGCGATGGACGGTCCGTCCTCGACATGGTAGATGCGGTGGTCCAGGCGGGGGCGAAAATCGGAGGAGAGCTCCGGCAACGGGAGGGAACGAAGGAGCCCCACCCCGGCCTCCAGCGTCCGGGCATACTCGGCGCATCGGGAACAACCCGAGCGGTGGGCATCCATCTCCGCCCCGAGCTCCTCGCCCAACGTCCCGTCATGGTGATCGGAGAAGAGAGCGAGATACTGCTGGCAATTCATCGCCTGATCGCCCCTCCTGATAGAAGCATCCCCGCTTCGGGGATGATGGAAGTACTACTGGTACGTTCCGGCCCGCCGACAGGTTCCCCCCGGGGTCCTGACCCCGGAAGGGAGCCGGACGGTCTAACTCTCTGATACTGGAAGGGATGTCCCCGGGTTCCCCCGGGGGCGGATGGTCAGTCCAGGAGGGGGGCGATGATGCGGGCGAAGTTGTTTCGGGCCCGATTGAGCCGGCTCTTCACGGTACCCAGGTTGCAGCCGGTGATATCGGCGATCTCCTCGTACGTCTTTCCCTCCAACTCACGGAGGACGAAGACGATGCGGTGGTGCTCCGGGAGCTGGGCCACGGCATCCTCCACCATCTCCTTGAGGTGCCGCTTTCGGAAGAGGTCGTCGGGCTTGAGCTTGGTGTCCTCCCACTCCAGGGGCCTGTGGTCGGCGTCCCAGTTCTTCTTGATGGCCTGGAAGAGGACCAGGGGATTCCTGGAACGGTTGCGAAGCTCGTTCTTGGCCAGGTTCCCGGCGATGGTGTAGATCCAGGTCGAGAATTTCTTGCTCTGGTCAAAACGATGGAGATGCCGGTAGACGCGCACGAAGGTCTCCTGAACCAGATCCTGGGCCCTCTCCCGGTCCCCTACCGTCCGGTAGACGAAATTCAGAAGCCGCTTGTCGTAGCGGTCCACCAACTCACCGAAGGCCCGGGAATTCCCGTCCAGGAACGCCTGCACGACCTCGCTGTCGGAAAGCCCGCGGAGGACCTTCCTTCCCCCGACCCCCGCCTTCGACTGCTCGAGTGGGATCGTGTTGGTCTCTCTGGCACTCATGGTCCACTCCCTTTCGTCCGCGTCTTCGCCTCGCCCGGGGTCGGGCGCACCTCTCCTCGTCGACCCTTCAGGGGGCAGGATCCGTACCAGCCCCAAACGCCCCTGTTTGCTGCGCTTTTCCCACTGCTTCCGCCCCCCGGTGTCCCCTCAGGTGGACACCCCGGATCCGTTTTGAGACGGTTCCCGGAGGAAGCGATCCACGAAGAGGAGGGCGACGATGCTCTTGCCGTCCCGGATCTCCCCCTCCCTGATCATCTCCAGAACCCGTGGGAAGGGGACCTCCACCACCTCCATGAACTCGTCCTCGTCCCGCCGGACGTCTCCTTCCCGGAGATCCTGAGCCAGGAAGAGGTGGATCACCTCGTCGGTGAAGCCCGGCGTGGTGAAGATTCGGGTGAGGTGCCGGAGCCCGTCGGCTTTGAGCCCCGTTTCCTCCTCCAGCTCCCTCAGGGCACAGTCCTCCCAGCCTTCCCCTTCCTCCGGGATGCCTGCGGGAATCTCGTAGATGTATCCACCCGCGGCGTACCGGAACTGCCGAATCAGAATGACGATCGACTCCCCGTTTCTCTTCCCTCTCTTCAGGGGAACGATGGCGGAGGCCCCTTTGTGACGAACCAACTCCAACTCTCCCGTGCTCCCGTCGGGAAACCGGACTTCGTCCACGGAGAGGTGAACCACCCTCCCGTCGTGGATGAGTCTGGAGGAGAGGTGTCCGGGCTTCTGCCCGGCGTTGTCGATGTCGTTGCGGGGCGTGTCGCTCATGAGTCTCCCGTGGTCTGTCTTTGTGTTGAATACGGAACCCCGCCCGAAGGGTTACACCTCCTCCGGGAGGGGTTGAAGAACGATGAACAGCGCAGGACGAGGAAGGTGTCAGAAGGGCTGGACGACCTCCACCGGACCCAGCCCCAGATCCTCCAGAGGTTTCCGGACGCCCTCCACATTCCCCACCACAACCACCACCAGCTCGTCCGGCCTGAGAACGGCCTGCCCGGCCTCCCTGGCGTCCCCGGGCGTCACCTCCCGGATCCGGGTCCGGTATGTGGCGAAAAAATCGTCGGGAAGATCGTAGACCAGAAGCTCGGCAATGCGGGCCGAAACCTGTCCCGTGGTCTCGAGGCGGAGGGGGAAGACCCCGGCGATGAAGTCCCTGGCGCCCGCTACCTCATCCCCGGTGGGCCCCTCGTCGATGAGCCCCTCCAGCTCGCCCAGGGCTTCCCTCACCGCCGGTGCCGTGACCTCCGTGGCCACCGCCGTGGAGATGGAGAAGGGCCCGGGACTCCTGCGTAGAGCGAAACGGGAACGGACGCCGTAGGTGAAGCCCTGCTCCTCCCTCAGGTTGAGCATGAGCCGGCTGGTAAAAGCACCCCCCAGGACGGTGTTGAAGATCTGAAGCGGGAAGAAGTGGGGTGTGCTCCGTGCAGCCCCCGGCTGCCCGATCCGGATCTCGGACTGGACGGCGCCGGGTCGAGGGACGAGGAGGATCTTCTGCTCCCGGAAGCGGGGTTCGGCCGGCCCTGAAGTCTCCCTGTCACCCTCTCCCCCCCAGGCCCCGAAATACTCTCGGGCCAACTCCTCCACCTCTTCCACGTCAACGTCCCCGGCCACCACCAGGCCGGACCCCTTGGGCATGTAACGGGTGCGGACGAACTCCCGGATCTCATCCTGGCCCAGGGGCACCACCGACTCCGGCGTGCCGGCGAGAGGACGATGGTACGGGCTTTCCCCGGAATAGAAGAAATGGGCCGCCGCGTCGTTGGCCAGTGTGCCGGGATCCATCCGCCGCTGACGAATGGCAGCCAGACGCTGATTCCGAAGACGGGTCACCTCATCCTCGGGGAAGGCCGGTTGCAGGAGGGCCTCGGCCAGGAGGGCCACCGCCTCCTCCTTTCGCTCGGCGAGGCACGACAGGGAGACCGTGGTGGAGTCCCAGCCGGTATGCACCGAAAGACCGCTTCCGATTCCCTCGAGGGCTTCGGCGAACTCGAGCCCGCTTCGATGCTCCGTCCCCCCGTCCAGAGCCATTCCCGAGAGCACGGCCAGACCCGCCGACCCGGAGGAAAGCAGGGACTCCCCGGCGTCCAGAACCATGCTGACCGTGACCAGGGGAATCCGGTCCATTCTTGCGATTCTCAGCCCCAACCCATTGGGGAGGGTGGATGACTCCACGGGGGGAAAGTCGAAGGACCGTACGGGTCCCGGTTCCGGCGCCCGGCTTCGGTTCACCGGTGTGGAGGAGGCGCTCACTGTGAATCTCCGGGGATGTAGGTGAGGAAGGCCCGGTTGTCGGGGCCCAGGAAGCTCTCGCCGAAATCGCTGACGTTCTTCCTCGTCACGGCCCGAACCCGCTCCACCTCGCCGTTCAGCCGGCCCGGATCATCGAAGATCTGATCGAACATGGAGAGGAGATCCGCCCGCTCTCCCACCCTTTGAATCTCCCGAAGCAGGTGGGTTTCGGTCATGGCGACCGCTCGGTCCAGCTCCTCCTGCCGTACGGAAGCCAGCCCGGCCAACTCCTCCAGGAGGGCCCTCTCCAGCTCCTCGGGCTTGCCGCCGGGATACCCCGTGACCCAGAGGAGGAAGAGGGAGGCCCCGGATTCCAAGGGAAAGACGTAGGAGAGGACGTCCTTGGCAACGCGCTGTTCCCGGACCAGGGACCGGTAGAGGCGTGACGCCTTTCCGCTCCCCAGGACCGTGGCGGCCACCTCAGCCGCGTGAAACCCCTCAGCGGTCATGGAGGGAACCCTGGCGGCCATGTAGACCCGGGGGAGGGGAACGTCCGAGACGATGGTTTCCCTGACGGTTTCGCCGATGACGGGAGGGATATCCACCCGCCCCGGGAGGGGCGGAACGGGATCCCCGGCGGGGATGTCACCGAAATAGGCCTCCACCAACTCCAAGGCCCGAGAGGGCTCGAAGTCCCCCACCAGGGTGAGGACGGCGTTGTTGGGCAGGTAGAAGGTCCGGAAGAACTCTTCCACGTCGTCCAGGGTCGCCGCCTCGATGTCCTCCATGGATCCGATGACGGGATGGTGATACGGGTGATCGACGGGGAAGACCAGCGACTGGATGCGCTCATCCCAGTCCCCATACGGCTGGTTGTCGTACCGCTCCTTCTTTTCGTTCATCACCACCTGCTGCTGGTTGGTGAGCTTCTCCTGCGTCATGGCAGGAAGCATCCATCCCATGCGGTCCGACTCCAGCCAGAGGGCCAGCTCCAGGTGGTGGGAGGGGACGGTCTCGTAGTAGTTCGTGCGGTCGAACCAGGTCGACGCGTTCAGGGATCCTCCGGCTCTCTCCACCAGCTCGAAATGCCGGTTCTTCGGCACGTTTTCCGAGCCCTGGAACATCATGTGCTCGAAGAGGTGGGCGAAGCCCGTTCGGCCGGGCCGCTCGTTCCTGGAGCCCACGGCATACCAGAGATTGACCCCCACGACGGGCCTGCTCTCGTCCACCGACAGGGTGACGCGAAGCCCGTTGGACAGGCGATGGCGTTCAAAGGGTACGTTCAACACGAAGTCCGGACCTCCCGATCCTGCGGGTTATCGGCACCCGGCCGGGAAATCGGGTCCGGGAACGAACTCCCGACCCGAGGTTTCCCCGGGGCCCCGGGCCGGAGCCCGGCTTGCCCCGGCGACGGGTATTCAGGGTCGCGTCATGAGCCGTTCTCGAAGGGAACCGGGAAGCAGCTCCTCCGCAAGGAAGGCCTCGGAGCCCTCCCCCCCCTCGTACAGGCGACTCTCGACCATCTCCAGAAGGGGCAAATCTCCCGGCCGAGCCGATTGACGGCCCCTCTCCAGCATCTCGAAGGCGAGTTCCTGGTAGCCGGAGGCCGACGCTGCCAGGGCCGCCAGGAACTGGACCTCCACATCCTCCACCCTGAGTCGGGCTCCCTCGGACAGGTCCCTTGCCGCCTCCTCCATGCGTCCGAGATCGGCCTCCAACAACCCCATGACCACCTGGGCCCACCCGTCCTCCCGGCCCAGATCCACGGATCGCATCAAGGCATCCAGGGCCTTCTCCCTCTCCCCTCTCAGCGCCAACGCCACTCCCAGTTCGTAGGCGGGAACGGGATCGTCGGGAGCCAGGGCCACTGCGGCTTCCAGCTCCCTCATGGCGTCATCGAAGAGGCCTTCCCTGGAGAGGTAGGCGCCGTACATCCACCGGGCCAGTGGAAGCTCGGGAGCCAGGAGCGCAGCGACACGGAGTGCTCCCTCGGCATCGGGATCGTCGAAGCGGGCCAGTCCCGTTCCCAGAGTGGCCAGGACGTAAGGGTCCTGGGGCTCCCCGGCCAGGGCATCCCTGAACCGGTCGTAGGCCGAGCTCTCGAGCCCCAGCTCCCTCTCCGCCACGCCGAGCCAACAGAGGAGGGTGGGATCGTCGGGGCTCTCTTCCAGGGCCTCCCCGAGCTCCCCGGCCATACCCTCCCAGTCCCCCTCCCGTCCCCGGTCCAGGGCCTGCTGGAGCAACTCTTCGCCCTCCACCGTCAGGCCCCGAACTTGTTAAGACGACCGGCGTGGGCCAGGGCCAGGGTCATGAGGTCCTTGCCCGGAAAGGTCCCCATATCCCCTTTCCGGCAGGTGGTCTCGCCGAAGGCGGCCGCCCCTGTGGGCCGGGCCCACGGCGAGGCCAGGAGCACGGGAACGGAGTGCCACGAGTGCGCTGCAAAGGTCGCGGGGGTGGAATGGTCTCCGGTGACGACCAGGACTTCCGGCTCCGCCTCCATGATTCCCGGCACCAGGGCATCCACCGTCTCGATGGCCCGAACCTTGGCCTCGAAGTCGCCGTCCTCCCCCCGGGAGTCGGTGTATTTGTAATGGAGGAAGAAGAAGTCGAAGTCCTGATGGTGTTTTTGGAGAACGTCCACCAACTCCTCGGGTCGGGCCGGAATGTCCTGGATATCCATCCCGACGAGGCGGGCGACGCCCCTGTACATGGGGTACTGGGCGATGGCCAGGGCCCGCAGGCCGTAGCGTTCCTGGAAGCCGGGGATCCCCACGTGGGCCGCAAACCCCCGGGCCAGAACGCCCGTGACCGTCTCCTCGTCCCGGAGTACATCCCTGATCTGATCGAGGATGTCCTGCATGAGGGCCGCGCTCCGCTCCGACCCCTCGGACCGGGCCTTCACCTGCAGGGGCGGGACCCCCGTGTCCTGAGGATCGGTGTCCGTGAGATCCTCCTCCAACCCGGAGCCCCGGAGAATGAGGACCGCCCGGTGCTCCTTCTCGTGCTCCAGGAAGATCTCGATGCCCTCCGGGGCCCGGATAGCGTCCCGAACCTTATCCACGATCCGCCGGCCCTCCTCGTCGGCCGGCCGCCCCGCCCGGCGATCGAGGACGACCCCGTCCTCGTCAAGAGTGGCCAGGTTCAGCCGGGCCGCCAGGTCCCCGGGGCGGAGGTCGAAGCCCACGCCCAGCGCACTGAGGGCCCCGCGACCGATGAGATACTCCTCGGGATCGTAGCCGAAGAGGGCCAGATGTCCCGGGCCGCTTCCGGGAGCGATGCCCGGCTTCACCGGCACCAGGCACCCCAAGGAGCTCTCCTTGCTCAGGGCGTCCAGATTGGGGGTGCGGGCCGTCTCGAGCTCCGTGAGCCCCGTGTCGGGGTGGGGAAGCCCTCCCAGGCCGTCCAGGACGAAGAGGACGATCTTCTTGCCTTCGACTCCGTGATCCACCAGGGCGTCCGGCAGTTGAATGTTGGCCATGGATATTTCGAGATGCGGGTGAGGATGAACCGGCGATTGCGGGAAAGACCCGCGCTCCAATATACAACGGGGGTAAAGGGGTGACCAACGGCCTCGATCCGCCCCCCCAGGGCCCCGGACCCCGGGGGCCGGAGCCCTGCACACCCGGTTCCGGACACGGGAATCTGCTCTCCCGGGGCCGACGCCGTTACCGGACCGATTGCCCGGCCCCTTGCACCTCTGATAGGATTCGGGTCAGAGGCGTGCGTGCCCCTGCGGGATCCCGCAGGGGACTCAGGCGCGGGAGGGATCGACCCTCCCCCGACCCACGCCAGTCCAAGCGACCAGGAGAACTACGGTGAAGTACAGCCCGTTCAGGATGGAGCGGTGGCAATCCACCTACGAGAACCGAGTGGGGATCAACCTGTCGGAGAGTGGCGTTCATCCCATGACCGTTGCGGAACTCCTGGGCCTGGCCGGGCGTGAAGGAAGCGTGGACGACGTGAGGTTGGCCTACGGGCAGTCCAATGGGTCCGACGAGCTCCGGGACCGGATCGCGGCCCTCTACCCGGGCGCCAACGACGCCTCGGTCCTCGTCACGGTTGGGGGAGCCGAGGCCAACTTCGTGGCTCACTGGCACCTGGTGGAGCAGGACCGGCCGGCTGCGGTTATGCTCCCGAACTACATGCAGGTTCCCGGAATGGTGGAGAACTTCGGTGCCCCCATCCTTCCCTTCGACCTGCAGGAGGCCGAAGACTGGCAACCGGACCTCGACCAGTTGGAGGACGCTCTGGCACAGGGGGCCTCCTTCATCCTGGTGACCAACCCGAACAACCCCACCGGTGCCTGCCTCTCCCGGGAGTCGGTTCAGGGCATCGTGGGGCTGGCCGAACGGTTCGATGCGTGGATCCTCTCCGACGAGGTGTACACCGGCGCCGAGCTGGAGGGGGACGAGACCCCCTCCTTCTGGGGTAAGACCGAGAAGGTCCTGGTCACCAACTCCCTTTCCAAGGCCTATGGACTCCCGGGGTTGAGGCTGGGGTGGGTCGTGGGGCCCGAAGCCCTCATCCACGAGCTCTGGGGCCGGACCGACTACACCACCATCTCCTCGGCCACTCTCTCAGACTACCTGGCCACCGTGGCGCTGGAGCCCTCCACCCGGGCCAGGATCCTGGAGCGGACCCGGGGCATCGTGAGGGAGAACCTGGGAGCCATGAAGAACTGGATGGACGCTCAGGAGGGGCTCTTCAGCTACCGGCTTCCGGACGCCGGCGCCATCTGCTACATGCGCTACCACTCCAAGGTCAACTCCTCGGAGTTCGCCGAGAAGCTGAGGGTGGACAAGGACCTCCTCGTTGTCCCCGGCGACCACTTCGGCATGGACCGGTTCCTCCGGGTCGGCTTCGGCAACCCACGGGACGAGCTCATGGAGGGCCTGGGCCGGATCGCCGAGGCCTTCCGGGAAGTGGGGGCCTGACCCGGCGAGCCCAGTCCCTGAGCTTCTTCGGCTGTCCGTCACCGTCCACCCTTCAAGGAGAGTCACCAGGCACCATGCCGGCCTCCCAGGACGTTCTCCAGGACCTGCAGCTCCTCTTCAAGTCCCGCTACGGTCTGATTCACATGGACACGGAAGAGGAAGACCGGGCGCTCTCCCTCCTCCGTCACCTGGCCGACCGCATCGGCATTCCCCTGTTCACCTGGTCCAGGATCGGGGGCATCACCCGTGTCGATCTCCAGGGGAGCATCTTCGAGACCAAGGAACCCCGCAAGGCCCTGGCCCACGTGGCCGCCGCTGACATCGCCGCCATCTATCACTTCCACGGGATGGGCAGCCACCTGGAATCCGACGAGGTCTTCAGGGCACAGCTCAAGGCCGGTGCCAGGAAGCTGGAGGAGCAGAACGGATCCATCGTCCTCACGGGCTCGGGTCTGGCCTTTCCCCCCGACCTGGATCCCATGGTGGCCACGGTGGTCCTCCCCGGGCCCGGCGAGGAAGAGTACCGGGACCTTCTGAAGAACCTTCTTCGGGACCTGAGCCATAGACAGTACGTGGAGGTGAACCTGACGAAGGACGAGATGGCAGGGCTCCTGAAACACCTCTCGGGGCTGACTCTCATGGAGGCCCAGAAGATCCTCACCAAAGCCATCATCGAGGACGGACGGCTGGGAGCCGGGGACATCCGACACGTCATCGAGGCCAAGAAGGCCGTGGTGGAGCGGGACGGACTCCTGGAGTACTTCCCGGTGGAGCAAAGCATGACCAGCATCGCCGATCTGGCCACCCTGAAAGCCTGGCTGGAAAAGCGGAAGAACGTGGTCAAGCATCCCACCCGGGCCGTGGAATTCGGTCTCACTTTCCCTCGGGGCGTGCTCCTTCTGGGCGTTCCCGGATGCGGAAAGAGCCTCTCGGCCAAGGCCGTGGCCACGGAGTGGGGGCTGCCCCTGCTGAAATTCGACACCTCCAACCTCTACAACAAGTACATCGGCGAGAGCGAGAAGAACTTCAAGCGGGCCATCAAGGCCGCGGAGCGGATGGCCCCGGTGGTGCTCTGGATCGATGAGATGGAGAAAGCCTTCGCCGTGGGCGGGACCGAGGACGGCGGGGTGAGCCAGAGGATCCTGGGGAGCTTTCTCTCGTGGATGCAGGACCGAAAGGGGGAGGTCTTCATCGTGGCCACGGCCAACGACATCGACCGGCTCCCTCCCGAGTTCCTTCGAAAGGGCCGCTTCGACGAGATCTTCTTCGTAGACCTTCCCGACGCCGCCACCCGTGGGGAGATCTTCCGGATCCACCTCCTGTCCAGGAGCCAGGATCCGGTGGCCTTCGACCTGGAGCGACTGGCCGCCGAATCCGAAGGCTTCACCGGGTCGGAGGTGGAGGAGGTCGTGGTATCGGGACTCTACACGGCCTTCTCCGAAGATGCCCACCTCACCACCGAGGACCTGCTCAGGGAAATCCACGGGACCGTACCGCTATCGGTTACCATGACCGAGCGGGTGGAGGGGCTCAGGGCCTGGGCAGAGGGACGGACGGTTCGGGCCAACTGAACGGACCGGCGAGGACCGGTCCACCGAGGGGCGCAGGTCGCTCCCCCTCCCACAACCCCATTCTTCATTCCACCGGCTCGATGCAGGCCGGCTCGTCGTTCCGGGGGGAGTTCACGAGGCGGGACACGGGGCGGAGCTGGAGGGGCGCCTTCCGGTATCCCTCCAGAAGCTCCTCGAGAGTTCCGGCATCCGTATCCGAGCTGAGCCAGGTGGACCAGGAGGAGGGAGAGAGGATGACGGGCATCCGGGGATGGATGGGCCGGATGGGCTCCACGGCCTCGGTGGTGAGGATGGTGAAGGTATGGAGGGGGGCCCGGCCCTCCTTTTCCCACCGCTCCCAGAGTCCGGCGAAGGCGAAGGGATCTCCGTCCTCCCGGTGGATCCAGAAAGGCATTTTCAGACCCTTCTCTCCCTCCCCGCCCTCCTTTTTCCACTCGTAGAAGCCGTCAGCGGGGACCAGACATCTGCGACGGGAAAAGGCGGCTCGAAAGGCCGGCTTCCCGGCCACGGTCTCGGACCGGGCATTGATGAGACGGCTCCCCATGCCGGGATCGTCGGCCCAGAAGGGCACGAGACCCCAACGGAGGAGCCCCATGCGGCGGCCCCGATCGTCCTGGGCCACCACGGGTGCGTCCTGGGTGGGGGCGATGTTGTAGCGGGGGCGGTAGTCGAAGTCCGGGGGGGATACGCCGAAGGCATCCACCAGGCTGGAGAGGGGTACCGTCAGCGTGTAGCGGCCGCACATGCCGGGGGACGACGGTTCCGGACGCTACCGGTTCCGCAGGCGGGGGTAGGCCGCCATAAAGCTCCCCGCCTCCGTCCAGGTCTCCAGGACGCGAAGGGGCGGGACACCGGCCTGGTCGGAGAGGACCCGCACGTTCACGAAGGCCACGATCTCCGGGTCCTCGAGCCGGATGCGGCCCCACTGGACCGGCGGGCGGCTTCGGAATTTCTCCATGGCTTCGGTCAGGGGCCCCAGGTCACGGTCCGGAGGGAGGGCGAGGTGGAACACCCGGCCGTCGAGCCCGAAGCGGGTGCCCACCTCCATCCAGCTTCGGCTGCCCCGCCGGGAGCCGATGAGGACATCGGGAGACACGCCCGCCCTCCGGGCCATGAAGAGCACCACCGGGACTTCATCGGGATCCAGGTCCCAGTCCCCGATGATGGTCACCTCCCGGAGGTCCACACCGAAGTAGTCCGCCACGGCCCGGAAATAGGCCTCCCGCACCGAGGTCTGCGGTTCCTGGGACGCCGCAGGAGCAAGGCATGCGACTCCCATGACGGCGAAGAGAAGCAAAGATCGGATGGAGCTTTCGATGAACGAATGCTTCACGGTGTCCTCTCGGCGATCGGTAGTTCCACCTCCATCTACAGATAGGACGGACCGGCCCTGGAAGCAATCGGAATTTTCCCTTCGCCGAAAACTGCCGTTTTGGCAGCCTTTTCCCCGGGGAACCTGGCACGGTGCTTGAAGGTTAGGAGAATGGAAGGGCGGGGTGGAGCGTGGGCTGAGATCACGGATGAAGAAGGGAGGAAGAGATGACCGATCACGACAGGACGACAGTGAGCGACCCGGCAGAGCTTCCGGTTCTGGAGGCTCAAAAGACGTGTCGGCCCCAGTCCCCACCGGCGCTGGTGGTGGACCTTTCGGGATTCCACGAGCTCGGCGTCACCGATCTATCTCTTCTCCTCACAGCCCAACAGGTTGCGCAGGAAGAAGATAGGGACGTCTGGCTGGCCGGCGTGCCCTTCCACATCTGGCAGAAGCTCCACGAGCTGGGCCTGGGGCGGTTTTTCCGGCCCTTCCCCTCATCCGACCGCCTGGCCGTGTAGATCTCCGGAGGTCTCAACTACCGGGGTGGGAGATGACGCGACCCCCGATCCGCACCCGGATCGGGGGTCGCTACTCTTTTCCGGTCGGGAAACCTGCTTGCTGTCCTCTCGACCTGTCACCTGAGGAGGACGGCTCCCTCAGCCCCCCATGTCCACAATCTCCGCTCGGCTCTCCGGATCCCACCGGGGCGCCTCATCGGCGTTGGCCAACTCCAATCCCATGTAGAACATGAGACGCGTAACCCGGCTGGCCTTGGAGATGTCCATCCTGGCCACCTCGTCCGAGGGCTGATGGTAATCCTCGTGGGTGCCGCAGAAGAAGAAGAGCACGGGAACCCCGCGGCGGGCGAAATTGAAGTGGTCCGACCGGCGATAGAAGTTCTCCTCCGGCCAGATGTCGTCGGCCGCGGTGAGGTCCAGCTCCGGATGCTCCTCGGCGACCCGGTTCAGGGTCGTTCCCAGATCCGAATGCTCCTTCCCGATGACCACGATGCTGTCCGGAGAGTTCCTGGAGATCATGTCGGCGTTCAGGTTCGCCACCATCCCGGTCAGGGGAACGGGGGGAGACTCGACGAAATGCCGGCTCCCCAGGAGCCCGACTTCTTCCCCACCCACACCCAGGAAGATCATGGATCGCCGGGGGCCCTCGTCCAGCATGGAGAAGGCCTCGGCCAGCTCGACCACGGCAATGGTCCCGGAGGCGTCGTCATCGGCCCCGTTCCGGATGCTGTCTCCCTCCTCGTTGGGACGGCCGACACCCACGTGATCCATGTGGGCGCTGAAGACGATGTATTCGTCCCGGAGCTCCGGATCGCTTCCCTCCAGGATCCCCACGGTATTGGGGAGGGTGTAGGAGCCGGCGTCCACCGTCTCGGTGTGAAGGGAGATCTCCAGATCGGGGACGGCACGCATGGTGAAGTCCGATGCCGCTCGAAGAGCTTCCAGCTCCATCCCACGGGCGGCCAGGATGGGGGCAAGGCTGTTCTCCCGGATGGTCAGGAAGGCCGGACCATCCGCACCGCCCTCCTGCCAGGGAGCGATCCGTCGATACTGCTCCCGGGCCCGGGCCACCGAGGCATCCCATTCCTCGTCGGAGGATGAATCCACGATGACGAAGGAAGCGGGCTCGGCATCCGTGAGTCCGGCGATGTAGCGGTATCTCCGCCTCCCCTCCACACCGGAGGGGAGAACAACCAGGACGTGCTTACCGGTCAACGCCCCGGCATCCATGGTCTCCTCCGGTCCGGGTTCTCCCGCCACCACCACGGCCCCGGCCGTGAGATCCACCACCCCGGGGGTCCGCATGAAACTCAGATCGGTTCCGAAGGCCAGGGTTTCTCCCCCCGACACCCGGGCCGAGGAGCGCTCGAAGTCCAACCCCTCCCGGCGCATGGTGAAGTTCTGGACATAGCTCCCCTGGTCGCCCCCCGGCTCCAGGCCGTAGCTCCGGAACTCGTCGGCCACCCACTGGGCCGTCATGTCCAACCCCGGGCTGGGATTGGCCCTCCCCAGCATGGAGTCGTGTGCGATGACCTCCACCTTCCTCAGGTAGTCCTCCTCTGAGATGGAGGCCGCCGCCTCGCTCATGGGAACGCCGGGAGGTGGGCCCTGGCATGCCAGAAGCCCCGGGATCGCGAATACCGACAGGATTGCCAGCCGTCTCATGGTGAGTTCCTCGTTCCAGCGTGTGATGTGAACGCTATCGCCCGGACTGCGGCCGGTGGGGGACCACCGGCATTCTCCCCTCCGGATCCACATCCCCGGCAAGCCGAAGGATGGGGTACCTGCCCCGGGGCTCCAACTCCCGGCTCAGAAGACCCCACGCCACCAGCCCGTCGTCGGACCTGGGCTCCAGGAGCTTGAAGGCCACCCTGGCCAGGGGTTGATCCATGGGCACGATCACGCTTCCGGCGGGCAGCTCGGTGGCCTTCGGAGATTCATAGAGCCCGAAGACCTCCTGGCCCTGGTGCCCTTCGTACTCTCTGGAGGAGGTCGATACCGAATCCACACGGAATTCCTCAACCTCCACGGCCTCCACCGGGCTACCCAGCGCCCGCGTCCGGATGCCGTGGGCCCTCACCAGCTCCGCCACTCTCTCCAGCTCCGGCGGGATCACGTAGGCCGCAGGAACCCGCTCCCGTTCCGTGGGACGGAAGGTGCCGAATTCGTACATCTCCGTGGGCACCTGCACATCGGTCCGTCGGAGCATGGTCTGACCGGTGAAGGGATTCACCTCCTCCACCACCTCCCCCATGAGGATGGTCACGGGCCGGTCGGAACGTTGAGCCTCGGCCCGCAGAGCCAGGGAGTGCCCCACCACCGACTGGCCGTCGGCTTCCCGGGTCAGGCGACCGATCTCGCCGGCGTTCCGGTACGCGAAGTCGAGGATCTCCCGGGTGAACCAGTAGGAGATCCCGATCCTCTCTTCGAAGGTGGCGTAGGCGTAGGTCTCGCCCAGGACTCCGAACCGGTTCCGGAGGCCTATGTAGTTGCTCACGTACCGGGGCATGTGGCTGAAGGTGTACCAGCCGGGCTCTCCTCCCCTCCGACTTCCCCACGTTCCGCCGTAGTAGTACATGTCCCACCCCGTGGCCTCCTTCACCCTCTCCGTCACCTCGGGAAGCCAGGCCTCCCTTAGAAAGGAATCCAGCTCCCGGGGCATGTTGGGCGTGAGCGGCGGAGCGTAGGTGAGGTGGTACCCGTGGTGCGTGCCGTTGGTGGTGTGGAGGTCCACCGAGAGATGGGGATCGTACTCGGAGTAAAGACGAACCAGCGAACGTGACTCGGGAGCATCCAGCTTCATCTGATCCCGGTTCAGATCGTAGCCCCCGGCGTTGGCCCGTTGCCCCATTCCACCCACGGGGCCGTGCTGCCGGCGCCGGTTGTACAGGCTTACCCGCTCGTTTCCGTCGGCGTTGAAGAGGGGGGCGACGAGCAGGACCAGGGAATCGGACCAGGCCCGGTGCTCCCCGGCCGCCAACTCCCTGAGGAGGATGAGGAGAGCCTCCTTCCCGCTGATCTCTCCGGCGTGGATTCCTCCCTGCACATAGAGGCGTGCCCTTCCGCCGGCCAGGACGCTCTCCGGCGAGGGATCCGGGACGTCGCCCACCACCAACAGCGGTATGGGGCGTCCCTCGGTGGTATAGCCCATGGTGGTGAGGTGCATCCGCGAGCTGGCCGCAGCCAGCTCGGTGACGAAGGCCATCACCTCGTCGTACCGGGTGGTCTCCCTGAACTCCGTGCGCTCGGCTCGGGTGAGGGGCGAGGAGGGAGCCTGCGCCAGGACCGAGCCCGAAGGCCAGGCCATGGCTGCGGTGATCACGATGAGAAGGAGGAGGGAAAGGCGACCACCCATCCCCACACACACGTCCTTGAACATGGGCCTACCTCGAAGAGATTTCAGGGCCTGAACCGGCAAGAGGCTGGTAGGGTGCGTTGGGGCAGCACGGATCCCTGGCCAGGCTCTGCGAAACCAAACCAGCCCCCAACTTAGGGGGCCGGGAAAGGACGTGTCCAACGAAGCCCCGGGGAAAGCCGCCCCGGGGGGACAACGGGGCTCACTGCAAGGTCTTCAGGAGGGCCTTGATGGATGCCTCGGGAAGGGGGGCCCTGGCCACCAGCCACCCCCTGCCCCATCGGGTCACCACCTGATTCCATCCCGGTGGAAGAGAGGCCTCCAGCCCCGTGGGCGAAAGCGGAGCCCCGGGACCCGGGTCCTGGGCTCCCGCTGACTCCGGACGGGTGCGGGTGCGACCGGTCTCCCTCCCCATGAGCATGCCCAGGTACCGGAGCTCGAGGGTATCGCCGGGAACGAGAAGCTGCCGGATGTGGAGGGCCCGCTCCCCCGGCGCCCACTCCTCCCAGTCCACCGAGAGAACCCTCAGCCCGGGCACCGAGAGACCGGACGTCTCCATGCCCGAATCCCCCCGGCCTCCGATTCCGGCGGAGGTCCTCTGCCCCCGGAGCCCGGCGGGGGGGAGCCCGGCGCTCTCGTAGTCGGCCAGGCGGAGCTCCTCGGGAGTCTCGGGCTCGATGACGGGGATGGTGCCGGGCTCGCCCTTGGTCCCGGACCCGGATGCCGTCGGGCCCATGGTGCTGTCTTGCACGGCCGGAATCGTGGTCCAGATCTGCCCACCCATCCACCCCACGCCCAGGGCCAGGACCACGGTGGCGGCCCAGGCCAGGGGAAAGCCCTTCAAAGGTCCCCGGTGCCGGGGCGGGTGGGAGTCTTCGGTGGCGAAGACCGGCGATCCCGACGGTGCACCTGCGCCGGCCCGCTCCCTGAGCTCCTCCAGGGAAGGAAGGGAGATCTCGTCCAGATCCGGCGGGAGGAGGATCTCCCGGGCCCGCTGACGCACCTCCTTCTCGTCCTGCAGCCGCTCCCTGCAAGCCGGGCAACCGGACAGGTGCTCCCGGACCTCCTCACCCCGATCTTCGAGTAGGGAGTCCAGCGCCCCGTCCAGGTAGGCGTGAAGCTCGCCGTCAGTTACGTGCCGCATGCTCGTCCTCCACCATCCCGTGTACCTCGACCAGCCGTCTCCGGGCCCTGGCCAGCGTCGTGCCGATAGCCCCCGCGGCCAGGCCCGTCACCTCGGCGATCTCCCGGTAGCTGAGCCCGGCATCCCAGAGGAGGAGAATCTCCCGGTCCTTCTCCCCGAGGGCGTCCAGAGCCTTCCGAACCCCGGTCCACCGTTCTTGGGCCAGGACCTCCTTGTCGGCTTCGGGGGCCTTTTTCCCCGTCTCGGCTTCGGTCTTGAGGAGGGCCAGGTGACGCTTGCGCCGCAGGACCGTCCGGGCCTCGTCCCTGGCCAGGTTCGTGGCCACCCGAAAGAGCCAGGCCCGGGGATTCTCGGGCTCGTGGGCCAGAGCCCGGACGAAGGCCTCCTGAGTCAGGTCCCGAGCCCGCTCCACGTCCCAGACCTTCCGGTGGAGGAATCGGACCAGCTCCTCGAAGGTGTTTCGATAGATCTCGTCCCACTCGATGTTCACCAGCCGCCTCCCGGGCTCCCTGGAGGGGTGCTGCGAAAGGGGAGCAGGCCGCGTTGCCCGGCCACCGAAGACCCGGCGTCGCCCCCTCGCCACCCGTCCGAGGCACGACACCTCCCACCATACACCCGTCTCCATCTGAAAGAGCCACCCCCATCGTCGCCCGCCGCCCCTTCGATGGCTCACCCGGGTCCCCCCCTCCCGTCCCGTCCCGTCCGGCCACCCTCTCACTCAATCCTGATGACGAGGCAGAGGGCATGAGTTGCACAGAAACGGCCCCGGCGAGGAGCTCGCGGGCCACCCGGTGACGCCCCTCATGACAAAAGCGCCCGAATGCCGGAGTTATTCTTGCACGAGCTCTGAGAGGGTGTTGACAAGGGGGGGTGCGGCCGCGAACAGGGGTCTTGTGGATGCCGGGCAAGGAAGAACTCCGATGGCGATGCCCCAGCATCGGAGAGGAGTTCTGACGCCGCCTGGCGCCACAACCCCCCTGTTCCCGGAGGGTTACGGCGGCAC
>CAYXGM010000032.1:0-12987 GCA_964464555.1 uncultured Gemmatimonadaceae bacterium
GTCGGAAATTGGACGAGCGAGGGACCCTCTTGGTTTGAATCGCCGAAACCACCGGGTAGAGTACTCTGTCCACTGTCGGGGACAGGAAGTGTCCCCCGGGAATGCGGAGACCGGGGGCAGAACCGGGGTAATCCGCTCAGAGTGCGGGGTTTGCGGGTTTTCATGCCTGGCATGTCTCTTGCCACTTCTTTCCGTAGCCGGTCTCCTGTGACGCGACCGGCCTACAGAGCGTCGGAGGCATTCCAATGGCACGAAATACCGGTGGACTCCCGGAACTGATTCTCCTGGCTGCGGGCTTCATCTTCCTGCAGCCGTCCGGAGAGGCAGCGGCCCAGGATCCCGAGGGCTTCCTTTTCAGCAGGCCCAACGTGACCCTCTCCTTCGACATGGGGTACGCGGTGCCCAGGGCGGAGAGCGACTTCTTTCAGGAGATCGATACCCTCTTCACGCTGGGTAAGAACGACTTTCGTTCCCCGGCGTTCGGGGCTACGCTGGCCATGCACCTGAACGAAAGGCTGGACCTGGCCCTGCGGTTCTCCTACCAGAGATCCGAGACCTGGTCCGAATATCGGGACTTCGTGGAAGAGCTGGAGGACGGAAGCCGTCTGCCCATCGAGCAGGAGACCCGTCTGACGCAGGTGCCTCTCACGGCCTCTCTCCGGTATTTCTTCCTGGACCGGGGCCGGGAAATCAGTCGGTTTGCCTGGGTCCCCACCGCATGGTCTCCCTATGTGGGCCTGGGCGCCGGGCGCATCTGGTACAAGTTCGATCAGAGCGGGGACTTCGTGGACTTCGTTGACTATTCCATTTTCACCGGCGCTCTCTCCTCCGAGGGCTGGGGTTGGACCGCCCACGTCCTGGGAGGAGTCCAGCTCTCCCTCTCGCCCCGTTTCGTCTTGAATGTCGAGGGACGGTATTCGTTGGCCGGTGCGGATCTGGACGGGGCCACGTATGGTACTGCCTACGATCCCATCGATCTGACGGGGTTCCGCGGCAACGTGGGAATCGGAGTTCGGTTTTGAGTCTGGAAAGGACCAGCACAATGAAGATTCGTAATCTTGTTCGTACCGTGGTTCCCGGGGCCGTGTTGGCCGGCGGGCTCCTCTTTGCCGGGGTGGCTTCCGGTGATCTTTCGGCTCAGAACGTGGACTCCCGGTGGCTTCCCTGGCTGGGATGCTGGGAAGCGGCCCAGGCCGGGTCCGAGGGACCCCTCCTCTGCATCCGGCCCCTGCAGGAGGCTGGAGGCGTGGAGCTGTTCACCTGGGCCGAGGGGAAGATCACCTCGTCGGAGGCCATCCGGGCCGACGGCATGCCCCGGGATGCGGATCGTGACGGCTGCCTGGGGGTGGAGGAAGCCAGCTTTTCCGACGGAGGCAAGCGTGTGTACCTGAGCTCCCAATACGTGTGCGAGGGGGGCGAGGAGCGGAACATCACCGGTGTTCTGGCCATGGTGAACCCGGTGGAATGGGTGGACATCAAGGTGCTGGATGCGCAGGGTCAGCAGCGACCCTGGGTCCTGCGCTACCGGATGGCCCGGCAGTCCAGGGTCGAGGAGGCCGGACTGGCCGGAATCACGGCCCAGCGGACGGCGGCCATTCGGGCCGCCCGCATCGCGGTCTCCGAGCCCCTGACCCCCGAGGACCTCATCGAGGCGTCCGGGAAGGTGGCGCCGGAGGCCATGGAAGCCCTGATTGCGGAGGCAGGAGATCCCTTCGCGGTGGATGCCGACATGCTGGTGCGCCTGGCTGATGCCGGGGTGCCCGAGAACGTCATCGACGTGGTCGTGGCCGTGTCCTTTCCGGATTACTTCGCCCTTCAGGCCCAGGGTCCGGAGGAGCTGGAGGCCGACAGGGGCCGTAGGCCCGCCGCCCCCATGGGAATGTTCGGCTTCCATCCCCGCTTCAGCTTCTGGAACCCCTTCTTCTATGACCCCTTCTATTACGGGTCCTACGGATACTCCCCCTATTCCGGCTACGGCTACGGCTACGGGGGATACGGAGGATACTGGGGTTTCGGGGGCTACTACCGGCCCACCACCGTCCATGTCCAGCCCCGGACCGGGAGCCTGGGACGGATGATCAAAGGTAGCGGGTACACCCGGGGCGGATCGTCCTCTTCGGGCTCGAGCCGTGGTGCGGTGAGAAGGGGGTCCTCGGGTGGATCCAGCTCCAGCGGGGCTGTGAGATCATCGGGCGGGTCCGGAAGCAGCAGTGGCTCTTCGGGTCGCAGGGCGGTGCGCCGGGGTGGTGGTGGAGGTGGCGGTGGCGGTGGGATCTGACCGCCGATGATGGCTGATGGGCCGAGCCCAGCTCGGGGCCCGAAGAAAACGAGAACGCCGGGGAGAATGCCTCCCCGGCGTTTTTTCCTGGCTCATGCTGGTGGCCTCGAGTCAACAGGCTCCTAAGAGCCAAGCCAGTACGTGGCCTTGAGCATGAAGATGTTGTCGGCGTCCCCGCCGAACATGAGGTCCACGTCCCGGCTGACGTCGAAGTCGCCGTATTTCCGGTAGTCGGATCGGGCCTGCTGCCAGACCAGGAAAAGGGTGGAGCCGGGCCGCCACTGCCAGCGCATGACTGCCGTCCCCCTCAGAGACATCCGGTTGAAGTCCGGGTTCCCGACCCAGAGGGTCTCCGCCGGGCCGCTGCCGTCGGGATCGATGTGGTAGTTGCCATCCTCGTCCAGGCTGACGTTCCCCTTGTCCACCCCGTAGCGATTGAACTCGAACGTGCCAGGCTTTCGGAGCTCCTTCAGGATGCCGTAGTCCCCGCTGGCCAGGAAGGGCTGGGCGAAGAGCTCCAGGGTGAGGTTCGGGGTGAACGTCACGTTCAGGCGGGTGTCCAAGGAGAGGGTCGTCTGCTCCAGCTCCCCGAAGAGGTAGCGGACACCATAGGTCTCGGTGGCGAGCTCGTCGGTTCGGTTCCCCACGTACTGGGCCACGGGCTCGTTGAAGGAGAGGCGGGGTCCCAGGGATATCTCCCAGGTGGAGCTGGGCTTGATCCCCAGGTGGAGGGAATAGCTGGCTTGCCTGTCGCCGGCTTCACTGCTTTCCCAGCGACCGCTGACCCAGGCGTAGTAGGGCTTGCTGAAATCGCTGGTGAAATTGAGGGAGAGCTGATGCCCTGCCGGTTTCCTCGTCAGGGGACCACCCCAGGTGAGCCGGTCGTCCATGGATTCGAAGGTCCGCTCGTAGCTGGGCCGAATGGACCAGTAGTTCAGGAAGGTGAAGTTGGAGCGGAAGGAAACGCTGGTCTCCAGCCGGTCTCCGTTGAAATTCCACCCGGTCCTGGGATTGGCCGAGACTTCCCAGCGCCGGAGCACGTCCCCGGGCCGGTTCTCCTGGTACTCGAGCTGACCTCTCAGGGTGCGCCGGTCGGCGTCCCGCTGGTACCCCAGGTCGTTCACCTCGAAGCCGGGGCTCGTGGCGCTGAATTCCACGTTGCCCCTCCAGTGCAGGCCGGCCTGCCGCCGTAGCTCCAGGTTGGCCGTGTATCCCGTGAGGGAGGTGGCCTGGGGATCCAGCTCGATATGGTGGGCGTCGGGGCGCTGATAGTAACGGGCGGAGGAGATCTGGGCCGCCTCGATGACCTCGGCCTCGCCGGCGATGCGGCTGGCCGCCACGTGGCCCGAGATGGACCAGGCCCGATCGGCCCACTCATGGAGGAAGTCGATTCCCCCGGTGTAGGCCGAGGAGCGGAGCTCCGAGGCCAGCGCCGCGTCGCCCAGCTCCCGGTTCACCGCCGTGCCGATCCCTCCCACCGAGGTCTGCCCTTCCCGAAAGTCCTTTCGCACCCGGGCCACCAGGTAGTTGGAGAGTGGCGCCACCTCGGCTTCGTGCCGGTTCCTGTCCATGTCCGTCCATTCCGCCATCTCGCTGGAGGTGACGGCTTCCATGAGTCCGATGGACCATCCGCCGGCGGTCTGGCCCGTGAGCTTGGCGGCGCCGAGGATGGTCGTCGCATCAGGAACGTCCTCGTAGACGGCCCCGGAGGGAGTGTCGCCCCGGGGAGAGTCTCCGATACGCCGGGAGTAGAGAAGCTGGGTGGATCCACCGCCCCCTCCTCCGCCGAACATCCTTCCCATCCTACCTCCGCCCCCGCCGGATCCGCCGAACGAAAAGATTCCGGCTCCTTCCACGAAGAAAGGCCTCTTCTCGTCGAAACGGGTTTCGAAGGCCGTGAGGTTCACCACAGCCGGGTCCACCTCCACCTGGCCGAAGTCGGGGTTCAGGGTGGCGTCCAGGGTGAGGTTGGAGCTGAGGCGGTATTTCAGGTCCAGCCCCGCTCCGTAATAGAGGTCCGAGCCGTCCCGAAACGGATTCTCGAAGCCCGCGTCTTCATCGAAGGCGATGTCCACGAATTCGGCCCGGCTCTGGACATAGGGGAGAAGCTCCAGGCCCCGGGACTCGTGAAGTCCCCGGATTCCATTGAGGTGGCCGAAACGAGCGATCCCTCCGGCCTCGTCCTTCGGCGTGAAGGAAAAGAGCTGTTTCTCCCGGTTCCGTGCGATCTCCCGGGTGAACTGGATGCCCCAGGTCTGCTCTTCCCCGCCCCCATATCGCAACTGGCTGAGGGGGATCCGGAGCTCGGCCGTCCAGCCCTGGTCGGTGATGCGGGTGGCCGCTTCCCAGACCGGATCCCAGGAGCTGTCCCCGTGGTCGTCCCGGCCACCGGTGAGGGCCTGGTCCATCCTGACGCCTGAGGGGTTCACCTCGAACATGAACCCCGTCCGGTGGTCGTTGTAGCCATCCAATGACACGGCAAACTTGTCGGAGTCCAGCAGATACCCGTCCCGACGCCCCAGGCGGGTGGACACGGGATGCTCGTCCAGGAGAACGGCTCCCACGTAGAGGGCTTCATCGTCATAAAGAACGTAGACCCGGGTCTCCTCCGAACCCGGTTCCCCCTCCCAGGGGTCTCTCTGGGTGAAGGAGGTGGCCGGGTCGGCGATGTCCCATACTGCCTCGTCCAGAACCCCGTCCAGGGTGATCTCATCCGTAAGTCGGACGGCCCGGATGGTGGGAAGGTCCGGCGTGGCCTTTTCCCCATTCTCCGTCTCCTGAGCCCCCAGGGAGGTGGGGAGAAGGGAGACGCCGAGGAGTCCGAGGAGGGTCGTGGTCCGAAGGGGCGACCCTCGGTGTGATTGTTTCTTTATCATGCAGGACATCGTTTACGGGTCCATTATCTTCGATCTCGCCTCCGGTGCCCGAGGCGCCCGTCTCGTGTGCCGACGGCGCCGCACCTGAAGATGACAATTTAACAGGGGCGGAGTGTTGAGAGGGGTATGCGACGATGGCATTGTGCCCGGCCGGGCTCCATCGGTTGTTGGCTGGTGTTCTGGTGGTCGCCGGTGGTAAGATGATCCTCATGTTCGGAGCCGATCCCTGTCGGTTCGAACGGTCGGGAAAGGAAGCTCTTTTCGTTCCGCTCTCCAATGGAGGCGAACATGGCCAATATCGCCATCTTGTACTGCAAGAAGATCCAGGACCACTCCTGTATCGCCTGCGCGAAGTGCTACAAGGGGATGAAGGAATTCCACGCAGAATTCGACCGCTACCGGGACGAAGGTATCGACCTGGTCGGGATGACCGATTGCGGGGACTGTCCGGGACTCACCGTGCCGAGGGTCAAGCTCCTGAACGAGGTCGCCAAGGGGCTCGATCGCGACATCGATGTCATTCATCTGGGGACGTGCATGAAGCTCGCCATGGAAACGGCGGACTGTCCCCTCGACTTCATGGAGCTGAAGCTCATTCTGGAGAAGAAATTCGACTGCGAAGTGGTCCTGGGGACTCACTCGTACTGAGCAAAGGCTTGCCGGTTCCGGTGCATCTCCCGGCCCTGTGACCCACGACCGGTCCCGGTGCGCGCGTAACGCGGCTCGCCCCAGTACTCGGACAGGCTCCACGGTGAAGGAGAAGAGGGTATGCATTCCACCGCCCCGTTCAGGATCTTCGTGTGCTCGGGCCTGGTTGCGGCGTTCCTCGCGGGCTGCGGAGGAGCCGAGACGGATGGGACCGGGGAGGAGGGGGAAATGGGCGAGGCACGGCCGGAGGAGACTCCCGTCCCCGACATCCTGGCCTCCAACGCTTTCTACTACTACGCCGATCTTGACGGGGCCTGGGAGTTCTACGCCCGGATCCTGGGGTTCGAGACCGTGGCCGACTACGGTTTCGCCAAGATTCTGAGGGTGGGACCTCACAGCTTTCTCACCCTGGTGGACGAGGCCCTTGGAATGCACTCCTCCCGCGAGCCCAAGAGCGTGACCCTGGCGGTGGTGACGGAGGAGGTGGAGGGCTGGTGGACGTACCTTTCCGGAGAGGGCGTCGAGATGAGGGCGGAGCTGGGGGAGGTGGATCCGGGACGGCCTCACAATGGATTCGTGGCGGTGGATCCCGAGGGCTACCTCTTGGAGTTCGAGCGCTTCAATCCCCATCCCGAGAATGAGCGGCTCATTCCCGTCCTGGCCGGCTTCGATGCCCTCTATCCGGATGGCTCGGAGACGGCGCCGGGCATCCGAACGACCCGTCCGGCGGAGTTGGGTGTTCAGGCTACCGTGCTCTGGCTCTACTACGACGACCTGGAGTCGATCCAGGCCTTCTACCGGGATATCCTGGGCGTGGACATCCTGGTGGACCAGGGATGGGCGAAGGTCGTTCCGGCGGCCCCTACCGGGTTTCTGGGCTTCGTGGACGGCGCCCGGGGCCTGCATCAGGCCACCGAAGACAAGGCCGTCACGGTCTCCTTCCTTACCTCCGACTTGGAGGCATGGTGGCGCCATCTGAAGAGTGTCCCTTCCTTTATCTTCCGTAGCGGGGAAGTCACCTCGGAGGGTGGATTCGTGGACACCTTCGTGGGCTACGACCCGGAGGGATATTACCTGGAGTGGGATGAGTTCCTGCCCGTGGAGGTGAACCGGGAGCTCCTCGAGGCGCTCGAGTCCGCGGGGCCGTCGCCCTCAGGGACAGGGTAGAGGAGCGGGACCAGGCGTTTTCCTTGCTTTCCGCCGGGACGGCGGGCACCTTTCAAGTACCCCCCTTTTTGGTTTTTCCGGTCCCCCGAGAGAGAATCTGGGGGGTTGAGTCTACGTCGAGGCGGCCGCCGAGCCACCCCGGGAGGGACACATGCCCCGGTCAGACAACATCATTCTCCTGGTGGAGGACAATCCGGACCACGCCGTCCTGGTCCAGGCTCTGCTGGAGTATCGGGGGTACGGGCAGGAGATCTTCGTGACCCAGAGCCTGGCCGAGGCCAAGTCCTACCTTCTGGGGGAGTGGCCCTTCGATGATCCCGTCCGTTCGCCTACGCCATCCCTCATCATTCTGGATCACTGGCTCGATGATGGAACGGGCCTGGAGCTGCTGGAGTGGTTGGAGGAGACCCCGAGCCTGCCGGAGATTCCCGTGATGGTGTTCACGGCGTGCAGGGACCCGGAGGTCAGGAAGAGGGCCATGGACTTCGGGGTCGTCGAATACTTCGTGAAGCCCGAAGGGTTCGAAGCCCTCGGGCAGGCCATCGATGCGTTCGTCCGGCCCAGGATCCGTGAGATGAAGGATGAACGGGATGGAGAAACGGGATCAGCCCAGGCCGGCTGATCCCGTGGGTGGCCGGGGACCCGGTCCCCTTTCGCCACACTCCTCGAGAGTATGGGAGTGAAGGCGGTCAGAACCCTCCAGCCTCCCGAAACTCGTTGGTTCCCACCGTGATGTAGTCCACCTCCGGATTCCAGAAGACGAAGAGCCGGCCGTCGCTCCTCTCGTACAGCACGCCCCCCTCGAAATCCGCGATCTCTTCCCAACCCATGCCGGCGGCGTATTCGTCGAGGATACGCTTCTCTTTCTCCTCCTGAAGGGTGGGGTCGTCCCTCATGGGCGTCTGGTAGATGACCCGGTGGATCTGGCCGTTCCAGGTGGTGACCATGATCCGTCCCGCTTCCACATCGTAGAAGTGGTCCGTGGCGCCAGGCACCTCGTAGCTGGCCATGTACTCGGCTCTTTCGGGCAGGGCGGTGGCCTCTTCAAGGGGGACGCCGACGGGAGCCAGGGGAATGGCATCCACGAGGCTTTCCACCAGGGGATCCGGCTCCTCCTCGGCAGCATCGTCCCCTACGCATCCGGGGACGGCGATGAGCAGAAGGTGAATGATGGCAAGGAACGAAAGGGAGCGCTTCATCGCTTGGTTCTCCTTGGTGCGTTGTCGGTTCCCGATGTTCAAGACGACTCTCTCGCGGGGAGAGCAGGACGGTAATCTAACATACTCCACCGGAGGGTTGAGGCCGGGCCCGGGCCGACCTCCCTTGCCAGACCGGGCCGGTCCGACTCAGCTTCAGCCCGAGTCCCTGTTCGATCAACCCCGGGTGATCATTCCATGACTTCACGAATCCTTCCCTGCCTTTCGGGACCGCTGCTCCTCCTCCTCTTCGCGTGTTCGACCCCGGACGGGGCCCGGGAGGCCCCCTACCGGGTGGCTGTGGCCACCTTTTCCCACGAGACCTGCACCTTCTGCCCCGGCGGGGACGTGACGGTGGAGGACTGGGAGCGGGTGAGTCCCCCCCTGGGCGGAGCCGATCTCCTCGACTCGGGCGGGTACATCGGCGGTTTCGCCCACATGGCTGCCGACTACGGTGACATGGAGCTCATCGGGCTCCGGTCGCCGGTGGGCGTGTTCGGGGGCTCTTCCCGGAGCTGGAACACCAGGGAGACCTTCGAGCACTTCCTGGACCTCATGATCGAGGACCTGGAGGCCGCTCTCCCGGTGGACGGGGTCTTCCTGGCTCTTCACGGAGCCATGGCCGTCCGGGACGTGCCCCGTCCCGAGGCCGAGATCGCTCGTCGGTTCCGGGAAGCGGTGGGGCCCGACGTTCCCATTGCCGCCAGCTTCGACCTTCACGGCAACGAGGACGGGGAGTTCCTGCGCTGGGCGGACTTCGCCATGACCACCAAGCGGTATCCACATTACGATGCCGCCCTGCAGGGAGAGCGGGCGGCCCGGGCACTGCACCGGACCATGGAGGGGCGGTACACCCCGACCACGGCGAGCCGGAAGCCCGGCATCATCACCGCCACCGTGCTTCAGTGGACGGGGGCCTCTCCCTCCATGGACATCATGGAGCGGGCCCGCCGCTGGGAGGCCAGGGTCGATGACGCGTACGTGAGCGTCTTCTATGGCTACCCGTGGTCCGATGTTCCCGACGTGGGGGCCACCATTCACGTCATGACCAACGAAGACCAGGAGCTTGCCGACGCCATCGCCGATGACATGAACGACTTCTTCTGGAGGGTGAGGGAGGACTTCGCATTGGGTGACTTCCCCCTCCCCGACGAGGCCGCCCAGATCGTCTCCCGTGCCGTGGCCCGGGGGGAGACGCCGGTGGCGGTGGGGGATCACTCGGACCGGCCCGGAGACGCCACCCACATTCTCCGGGCCTTCGAGGCGGCGGGAATCTCCAATGTTCTGTACGGCGCCATCACCGATCCCGGGGTCCTGGAAGCGCTGGCCGAGGAAGGAGCGACAGAAGGGGATGCCTTCGACATGGCCATCGGCGGGTTCACACCCTCGGGCGGAACGCCCTACCCCATCCAGGGGACCCTCCTCTACTTCGGCGAAGGGCTTTCCTACGACCGGGTGGCGGTGGTGGGATTCGGGGATGGCAATGTGGTCATCATTGCGCCCACCTACACCCAGGTGACCAGCCCCGGACGATTCGAGTTCATTCCCGTCGATCTGGAGACCTTCGACGTCTTCGTGGTGAAGTCACGGGTGCACTTCCGGAGGGGATTCGACGAGACGGGGTTCGCCCCCACCATCGTGGTTGTGGAGGCGCCGGGACCCTTCGTGGGGACGACCTTCCTCGACGCCCTTCCCTACGAGCATGTGAACCTGGACAACCTGTATCCCTTCGGCACTCCGCCGGAGCGACGGTAGGGGAAGGGACCGATGGCCAAGAAGAAGTCGAAGCGGCGGGCGACGAAGAAGAAATCGAAGCAGAAACGGGAGACCTGGGCCAAGACCTCGGACCTGGGCCCGAAGCCGGAGGACTCCACCCCCCTTTCCCGGATGGGAGGGCAAAAGGACGCCTTTCGGGTGCCGTCCATCGTCATGATCCCGGTATGCGCCGGGGTGGCGTGGTTCGTGGCCGGCTGGCCCGGCGCCATCTTCGGCGGGATCATCGGCATCTTTCTCTGGAGAATGCGGGCGTAGCGTTTTCACCCGGCGGGGAGGCGGGAGGGGGGCGACCAGGATTCCAGCTTCCGTTCGAAATCGTCGAAGGTGTACCCGAAGAGCTCGATGTCCCTGGCGTAGTGATCCGCCACGAGCTGGGCGGTCACGTCGTCGTAGTACTCCCGGTAGTCCTTTCCCCTCTCCCTGGAATGTCGCTTGTGGGGGAGCTTGATGTGGGAAATGCCCCCGAGACGGCAGGCCTCGCCGAAGTCCTCGTGCAGTCGCTCGAAGCGTCCCACGAAATCGACGATGATCCGCCCGGCGTGATCCTGGATGTAGTGGGACTGGAGCTGGCGGGAGGCTTCGAAGAAATACTGGAAGGGGCGGTCCGGGTCGAACTTGTAGCGGAGGAACGCCTCGAAGGTCTCGAACTGATCCGTGGGGGCCGTGGGAACTCGTCGGAGGTGATGCCAGGAGCTGACCTGGAGGTCCCAGGGATTCCGGACGAATACGAACTTGAAGAGCTGGCTCCAGAAGGGTTCGCCGATGCATTCGTAGGCGGCGATGGCCTTGGCATGCCGGGGGAACTTTGCCCCGGTCCTGTATTTCAGGACCCGGGTCAGGCCATTGACCAGGTGGATGGGGATGGCGTAGGGGTCCGTCCAATGGAGCCGTTTCAACGCTGCCCGGATGCTGGTGCCGCCGGTCTTCGCGATGTGGACGAAGAGGATCCGGTGTCGGGGCGATAGGAACATGCAGCCGTCCTGGTTTGCGGCCCTGCTCCCGGGGACACGGGAGCTCGGGGCATCGAGGAACGAAACAAAGCTACCTGAGGGCGTCGGCTCCGGGGAAGGGGCCGGGATCGAGCTTCGGGGCCGGGACCCTGCGGGTACGACATGTCGTCGGGGTGAGGGAGAGGCGGGAGGGAAGAGGGAAGGTTACCTTTCTTCCCATCCGGCGGACCGCCGTGTCCTGCGGCCGGTGAGGTTCATCCGAGGAGAGTGAGTGAGCTGTGGGCCCTCGTCCCTACATCCTGGCCGAGACGAACTGGAAGACGGTGCGGGAGACGGAGTTTCAGGTTGCCGTTCTCCCCTGGGGGGCCACGGAGGCCCACAATTTCCATCTTCCCTTCGGCACCGACACCTTTCAGGTGGAGGCCCTGGCAGCGGAAGCCGCCCGGGCGGCCTGGGACGCCGGCGCCCGGTGTCTCGTCCTTCCGGGAATCCCCTTTGGCGCCAATGCCCAGCAGGTCGATATTCCCCATACCCTGAACCTGAATCCCAGCACCCAGGCCTTCGTTCTCGCCGACCTGGTGGAGAGCCTTCAGACCCAGGGGCTTTTCAAGCTGTTGATCCTGAATGGCCATGGGGGCAACGAGTTCAGGGCGATGATCCGGGAGCTGCAGGCCAGGACCGATGTGTTCCTCTGTCTCCTGGACTGGTTCAGCTCCATGGACAACCGGACCTTCTTTTCCGAGCCCGGGGACCATGCCGGAGAGATGGAGACCAGCCTCATGATGCACCTGGAACCCGAGCTGGTCCTTCCCCTGGAAGAGGCCGGCCCGGGACGATCCCGGTCCTTCCGTGTGAGCGGTTTGAGGGAGGGCTGGGCCTGGGCACCCAGGAACTGGATTCAGGTCACGGAGGACACCGGGGTGGGCGATCCCTCCGAGGCCTCGGCGGACAAGGGTGCGGCGTTCTTCGGGGCCCTGGTCCGGCGTCTGGCCGGTCTTTTGATCGAGTTGGCCGAGGCCGACCTGGATGACCTGTACGAGTAAGGGTTCGCGCAAGAATAACTCCCCCGCATCGAGGGCGCGCAGGCGCAACACCCTCTAAGACAGGCCTCGTTTGAGAAGCGGCAACCAGAGAAGGAATCAGGAATATGTTCGTTACCGTGCGAGACGGCTTGAAGCTGCATGTCGAAGTCAAGGGATCCGGGGAGCCGCTTCTACTCATTCACGGCTTCACCGGCTCCATCGAGGCATGGGGCGAGGAAGTTCTCACCGGTCTCTCCCAGGCCTTCCAGGTGGTGGCCATCGACCTGGTGGGACATGGACGAAGCGACGCGTCGTCGGACCCTGCCCGATACTCCATGGACCACGTGCTGGAGGACCTGATCCAGGTTCTGGATGCGGTGGGGCTGGAAACGGCTCGTTGGTATGGGTATTCCATGGGCGGACGGATCGCACTGGCCGGCGCCGTCCTCGAGGCTGACAGGGTCTCGGGTTTGGTGCTGGAGAGTGCTTCCCCTGGACTGGCGGGGGAGCGGGAGCGCCAGGCACGGAGGCGTGCGGATGAAGCCCTGGCGGAGGGCATTCTGAGGGGTGGAATGGAGGCCTTCGTGGATCACTGGATGGGTCTGCCCCTCTTCGCCACCCAGGGAAAGCTCCCCCCCAAAGTTCTGGAAGCTCATCGGGAGCGGCGTCTTAAAAACCGGCCCGAGGCCCTGGCTGCATGCCTCCGCGGGATGGGAACCGGAGTCCAGCCTTCCTTCTGGGAAGCCCTGCCGGAGATCGAGGTGGATGCCCTCCTCCTTTGCGGGGAGGAGGATGAGAAGTTCACCGAGATCGCCACCGAGATGGCCGAGGCCATGCCCGGGGCCACCCTGCGGAGCATCCCTCGGGCCGGGCACGCCATCCACCTCGAGAACCCTTTCGCCCTCCTGGCCGCGGTGCGGACCTTCGAGCCCCGGGCACCCCGCTGACGGGCCCGCCCCTCCCTCAGGGGGCCGGCTTTCGTCTATTTCAACCTCCAGCGGCCGTTTCGGGGGGGGTGCCGAAGGCTCCGGTAGCACGGGGCGTCGAAGGAATTCTACCTTGATGAAAGACGGC
>CAYXGM010000032.1:13087-43538 GCA_964464555.1 uncultured Gemmatimonadaceae bacterium
CGAAGGCTCCGGTAGCACGGGGCGTCGAAGGAATTCTACCTTGATGAAAGACGGCAACGCCCCAAACGAGGGGGAAGGATGAGAATGAAGACCGCAGGGCTTCTGGGGGGGATGAGTTGGGAATCCACGGTCTCCTACTACCAGACGATGAACCGGGTGGTGAAGGACCGCCTGGGGGGGCTGCACTCCGCTCGCATTCTCATGCTGAGCGTCGATTTCCAGGAGATCGAGACCCTCCAGCACGAGGGCCGATGGGAGGAGCTGGGTGAGATGCTGGCCTCGGAGGCCCGGATCCTGGAGGGAGGAGGTGCGGACTTCCTGGTCATCTGCACCAACACCATGCACCTGGTGGCGCCGGCCATCGAGGATGCCACCTCCATTCCTCTCCTCCACATCGCCGATGCCACGGCCCGGCGCATTCATCGGTCCGGCCTGGACGCGGTGGGGTTGCTGGGCACCCGCTTTACCATGGAGGAGGAGTTCTACCGGGGCCGGTTGGAGGCGGAGCATGGTCTGGACGTGCGAATTCCACCTCCCATGGACCGTGAGGTCATCCACAACGTGATCTACCGGGAATTGGTCCTGGGCGAGATTCGTCCCGAATCCAGAGCCGGGTACCAACGGATCGTGGAGGACCTGGTTCGAGAGGGAGCGCAGGGGGTGATCCTGGGTTGCACCGAGATCGGACTCCTGCTGGGGCCCGACGATGCATCGGTGCCCCTCTTCGACACGGCTCTCATTCACGCCGAGGAGGCCGCGATCATGGCCCTGGGGGACGGAGAAGCGTCGTGACGGTCGAGGAATTTCGCCAGAAGCTGGCGTCCGGGGGGACGGTGCCCCTTTCCGCCGGGGACTGGAAGGAGATCGCCGGGGAGTTCGAGGAGGTGGAGCGTCACAACACCCAATTGGCCGGTGACCTGGTCATCGTCCGCGTGGAGAAGGAACTGGTGGCCGTGGAGGAGCCCTCCCGGGATGCCCGGGTTGCCCGGGTCCTGGGAGGGCCCTCCGAGGGGCGGGCCTTCGTGAAGAAGCGGCTGGAGGAGTACGAGAGGATGTGGGACGGGTGCGGGGTGAAGGTCGATTACCACGATGCGTAGAGGGTTGGGGCCGGGTGATCCTCTGGGAACCCGGCTGGAACGTCCTTCCAGGTGGGGAGTAAGCGATGTCGGGCAGATGAAGGTCCCCGGTGGCCTGCCGCCGATCCCATGCCTTTCCCGCCTTCGGCAGGCCTCCCGGATCACCGGCCGGGCTTCCACCGATCTCCACCCCTGGAGGGAGGACGGGGGCCCACGATGTTGGGTGGCATGTCCAGCCAGACGGGCTGAACGGAATCTCGGAGTTCGATCATTCCGAAGGGTTGGTTCCTCGCACCCTTCGATGAGGCGTTCTGGCGGGGTCTCGAGCCCACCGCTTGAAGCGCCGTCGAAGTCGCGATATCCTATCGTTACCCCATGGCCCTTTAACACGGCACGAGCCGGAACAAGCAGAACTATGCCAAGACCAAGTGGCGCCATCGTGATCATCTGGCGCGACCTGGCGGAGGAAGGGTATACCTACGCCGAGATCGCCAGGAAATTCCCCGACTACACCGTAAACCAGATCCGTCACTACTGCCTGGGAAACACCGGGGCCAAGCTACCCGGTCCGATCCAGAGATCCGGGCGGTGGAAGGGGCGGAACGTCTGGCTGCAGGGTGAGAAGTCTCCCCACGCCGGAATGACCAAGAAACAGGCGTTGGAGGTGCTGGAGGATTGGGACGAGGAGCGGAACCGCTGGAAGCACTCGGCCTCCTACTGGGCCGAGGAGCTGGGGGTTTCGCCCAGTGCCATCCAGCAGCTCCGCCGGGGGGACACCTGGCGGCATCTGGAGCATCCGAACCAGAAAAAGAACCGGAAGAAGCGGGACAAGAAGTAGCGCCAACGAACTCCCGAAACGGCCGTCCCTGTCCTCAAGAAGGAACCCCCCGCCCGACTCCTCGCCGGGCGTTCCCTCCTGGAGGTCGGGAACCGGAGTCTGCCCCATGATGTACCTGGAGCCCGTGGATTATTTCAACACGTCCGTCCGGGACCGGCCGGGGGAAGCGTACAGGCGCCAGCTCTCGCAGGCCGACGTGAACGTGTATGCCTCCAGTGGGGTGACGGACGGGAGGGGGAGTTTCGGCTACGTGATCTATATCCGGCCCGAAGAGATGGAACGAGCGGAAGCGGCCCTGGGGTTGTGACACCCTCGGCGGGAACCCCATCCTCCGGAATGAACCTCATCCTTCGAAAGTGGTAGAAGGGGCCTGCGCCCGTGAATCGTGAATCGGGTTCGTTCGGCCCCGGGTCCCATGGCGAGCTTTCCGGGGCTCCACGCCATCAGCAGAAAGGGATGTCATGGAGGTCGCTACCCTGGGCGGCGGATGCTTCTGGTGCCTGGAGGCCGCCTATCAGGAGTTGGAAGGGGTGAGCTCGGTCCGGTCCGGCTACGCTGGCGGCTCGGTCCCCGAGCCCACGTACCAGGAAGTCTGCAGCGGAACCACCGGCCACGCGGAGGTGGTCCGGGTGGAGTTCGACGAGAACACCCTCTCCTTCCGGGACATCCTCGAGGTGTTCTTCGCCATCCACGACCCCACGACCCTCAATCGGCAGGGTGCCGATGTGGGGACCCAGTACCGGTCTGCCATCTTCTTTCACTCCCAGGAGCAGGAAGACGTAGCCCGGGAGCTGATACGGGAGATGGAGGAGGAGGAAATCTGGAGCGACCCGGTGGTTACGGAGGTCTCTCCTCTGGATACCTTCTACCCGGCCGAGGACGACCACGACGACTACTACCGGCGGAATCCCGGCCAGCCTTACTGCCAGGCCGTGATCAACCCCAAGCTGACCAGGTTTCGCGCCCGGTTCCGGGAGATGCTGAAGTCGGGGGAGGGAGACTGAGCCGGCAGGGCCCCGCCGGCCGTCTTCTTTTTGGCGCTCCTGAAAAGAGAGTTCGGGCCGCAGAAGAGAGTTCGGGCCGTAAAAGAGAGTTCGGGCCGCCGCCGCATTCCACGCCGCGGCCCGGTGGGCGGCCTGGAACTCCCGGGCCACGGAGTCGGGCGGTGTGGGCGTCCCCTGTCCGGAAAGTGATCCGGGCGGATTCTCCTTGGGCCCCGCGGAAGGATGATCTACCTTGGGGGATGATGGATCATCCACCACTTACGGCAGGCGGAGGCGTGTCGTGAACATGACGACGGATGAAGGGAAGCACCCGGCCCTTACCGATGACGATACGGGCCTTCCCAACAAGCTCCACTGGGATACCGTGTTCGGGATCATCTTCGCTGCCGGGGACAGGGGCATCCCCCTCACCGTCCTGCTCGTGGAAGCGGATCATTTCTGGGAGTGGGTGGAGCGGACGGACTCGGATGTTGCTACCTCGGGGCTCAGGGCTCTGGGAGAAGCTCTTGACACCACCACCCGTCAGACCGATCTGGTGGCGCGCACCGAGGAAGAGCGGTTCGCCTTCGTCCTGCTGGACTGCAACGCAGCCGGGGCACGACTGGTCGCCGATCGCATCGATGTTCTGCTGGATCCCATCCGGGAAATGACAGGCCTCACCTTCAGCATCGGCGTGGCTTCCTACACCCGGGACATGGTTCGCCACGAGGATCTGCTGGGGGCTGCCGAGAGCGCCCTCCGGAAGGCCCAGTCCAGGGGAAAGAACCAGATGGAGCTCCACAGGTAGCGGAGGGACGCCCATGCCCCCGGTTTCTACCACCACCTGGATCCCGAGGACTCCTTGGTGGGTCTGGGAATCCGGCGTCCCGCACTCATCGAAGATCTGAAGCGGAAGGACTTCGTGGGCATGGCGCCCCTCAGCGAAGCCCGGGTGACCCGGGGAGGCTTCATGGAGAATTTCGCCGCAGCCTGCGCGGCTGGCCGGCCGTTCCTGGCGTGCCTTCGCCGGGTCCTGGAGCTTTCCTTCTGATGGGGCCCGCCGCCGTTTCCCTGGCCTTGACCTTTCTTCTTTTCCTGGCGGTGCCGGGCGCTGGCCCGGGGCAGGAGCTTCGGGTCATGAGCTTCAACATCCGCTTCGGTACCGCTGCGGATGGCGAGAACGCCTGGCCCATGAGGCGGGAAGCCGTTGCGAAGACCCTGTCGGATTTCGACCCCGACATGGTGGGCATTCAGGAAGCTCTGGACTTTCAGCTTCACGAGCTGGAGGCGCTCGTGCCCGACATGGCAAGATTCGGCGTGGGGCGGGATGACGGGGAGACGGAGGGGGAGTATGCTCCCATTCTCTACCGCATCGACCGGCTGGAGCTCGTGGACCGGGGGACCTTCTGGTTCTCCGACACCCCGGAGGTCCCCGGGTCCATGAGCTGGGGTAACGAGATCCCCAGGATCTGCACCTGGGGTCGTTTTCGGGACCGGAGGAGCGGGCGGACGTTTCTCCTGTTCAATCTCCACTGGGACCATCGCTCCCAACCCTCCCGCGAGGAGGGCGCCGGCCTCCTCGTGGAGCGCATCGAGATCCTCAGGGGCCCCGACGAACCGGTCGTGATCACCGGTGATTTCAATGCGGGGGAAGACAATCCGGCGTTTCTCCGGGTCATGAGTGCTCCGGGGCTCGGCCTCGAGGATCCCTTTCGGGTGCTTCACCCCGATGAGACGGGGGTGGGGACCTACCACGGGTTCCGGGGTGGGAAGGATGGAGAGAAGATCGATGCGGTGCTGGCCAGCTTCCACTGGACCGTCGTCGATGCCGGGATCGTCAGGGACCGGGTCCTGGGCCGGTATCCCTCCGACCACTACCCCGTTACCGCCGTGCTGGCCCTGGACGACCCGGGGAGGGATCTGGCTTTCTATGAGATCAGGGACGGGAAGGCCACTCCCCGGTGGTAGGGGAGCGCTCTTCCAGGGCAACACTCGAGTGGAGGCATCATGAAGACTGGATCGGAAAGCTCATTCATCATTCCCATGTTCGGTGACCACCGAGAACGGCGGGGAGGCACCCACGGCTCCGTGAGGCGTGAGGTATGGACCGGCTCACGGTGGCCCATCCTGCTGCTGGGCTTCTTCCTTATTACCGGTCCTGCCGCCGGCCAGGACAGGGCCGGCGCCTTTCTCGGAGACCTGACCTGGCCGGAGGCCCGGGAGCGGATGGAGACGGCCCCCCTCGTAGTCCTACCCTTCGGCGCCGGGGCCAAGGAGCACGGCCCCCATCTTCCCATGAACGCCGATGCCGTGGTGATGGACTACCTCTGCCGTGTGGCGGTGGACTCCCTCCCCGTCCTGGTTGCTCCGCCCATTCTTCATGGGTGGTTCCCTGCGTTCAGGGGATGGCCCGGCACGGAGGTGGCCGATCCCGGTGTGTTCCAGGCCTATGTCATGGAGGTCGCCGAGTCTCTGGTAGGAAATGGAGCCCGGCGGATCGTGATCCTGAACACGGGGATCGATCGAGCCACCGGGCTTCCCCTCTCGGTGGTGGCCCGGGAGATCAGGGTCCGGACGGGCACTCCCACCCTCGTCGTGTCCTGGGACGCGCTGGAGACGTCGGAGGTGGAAGCATTCCAGGAGCAGGAGGTGGGGGGACACGCCGATGAGCTGGAAACCTCTCTGCATCTGGTTCTGCAACCCGACAAGGTCCGGATGGAGTTGGCCCCGGCCCCCGATGACAGCCGTATTCGGGAGCCCATTCCCGGCTATCAACCCGGTCTTTTCGCACGGGATACGGCGGATCCCGCCTACTCCGCCACCGGCGTCTCGGGAGACCCGACCCTCGCCACGGAGGAAAAGGGCCGCCGTCTCCTGGCCATCATGGCGCGGCGGTGGCTCGAGGCTCTGCGAGGCTTTTCGGAAGTGCCCGGACCCGGTGGGCAACCCGGCGCCCGATAGGGTCGCTCCCATAGGCCGTCGGTTAAGGGTTGGGCTGACCTACCGATACTCGAAGTTGGAGGGAGGAGAAGGGCTCCTCCCGGGACTCCGAAACCACGCCGACCCATGACCTCTCCCGCTCCGCCGCCGTCACCGGGCCTCCCGAAGGAGGTGCTTCTGGGGTGGCAGAGCATCGTGGATCTGACCGCCGAAACCCTGAGAGTGCCGGCGAGCATCATCACCCGGCTCCGTGGGAAGGAGATGGAGATCCTGGTGGCCTCCACGGGGAGGAAGAACCCCTTCCTTCCGGGCCAGAGGGAGATGCTTCTGGGATCGGGGCTTTTTTGGGAGGAGATCGTGAGGACCCGGGCATCGCTCACCGTAGACGATGGCCGAAAGCTGGAAGAATGGAAACACTCGCCCCAGGTCCGGGATGGATGGGTTGCCCACCTGGGTCATCCCCTGTTCCTTCCCGGCGGACTCGTCTTCGGCACCTTCTGCGTCCAGGACCGGAGGCCGCGCACCTACCGGGCCGGCCACGAGGTGCTGCTCAAGAGATTCCGCGACCTGGTCGAAGCTCAGATCGCACTCCTCGTCCTGGAGCAGAAGCAGCGCGACAAGGGAAGGATCCTGGAGAGCTACAGGGAGGAATTGCGGCAGCTCAGACGGACCTTCCCACTCTGCCCCTCCTGCAAGAGGATCCGGAACGATCCCGAGTATTGGGAGGCCGTGGAGGAGTACTTCGTAACCCACGCTATGGGTGAGTTCGGTCACGGGCTCTGCCCCGAGTGTGCCGAGAAGCACTGGGGAGAGACGGTTCTGGAGCCCGAGCCCGTGCCCCTCCCAAGGGGGCTGGGCATCTCCGGAACGGCCAGGGCGTGAGCCCGGGGGGGCGCCCGGCTCCGGGGGAGGTAACGCCCGGCGGCGTCATTCAGGCGTCAACCGGGGGCTCCATCTTTCCGGGAGTCGGGATAGGACCACAACGTTGACGCCTCCTTGACACCCTCATCCCTATCTTCTGGCGGCGTCTCGAGTCGGATCCCCGGGGATCCGACCCCCTGTGACAGGCTTTCGGCGGAGGTGACGATTGAGCGAAGGGACGGTCGATAAACCCAGACACCCCCCCATGGCCGAGGACGTGCTTGCAGGACGGTATGATCCGCCCGATGACCTGTTCAGAAAGGACCGACGACTCTTTGCGAAGGAGGTTCGCAAGCTCGAGGATCAATTCCAGGCGGATGCCCTCAGGGCCGTAGGGCTGGAGGATCACCCCCTTTCCGGCCGGGTGCTTCGTGCGGCCCAAGTCTGTGCGGGCACCACCGATCGCATGTGTTTTCTGCGTTGCCTGGTCCAGATGGCCGAGTTGATCCGGGCCGTGGAGGAGGGATAGGAGCCGACTCGGCGAGCGCCGGGTTGCAGCGTTCACAGTGCCGGTTCCCCCACCCTCCCGAAACCCCTCCAGGGACCCGAATGGTCACAAACGGAGTCCGGTCCTATCTTCCCGGGACCACGAAGTGAGACCGGGAGTCCGCATGATCCAGCCCTCCGAGCATTGTGCCTCTCCTTACGCCGTCCGTGACCGGGACGGAACTCTTCGAAGCTCCCCTGGGTCGAAGCGCCCATGACCTCCCCGGAGCTCCTGGCGGGTTCCCCCTGGTCCCTGGCGTCTGCGGCGGCGGGCCTCCTGATTGCTGTCGGCTTCTTCTGGGCCGCATGGGTGTCCGGGGAGGAAGGTGAGCTCCGTGCGGCCAGGCGGTTCGTGGCGTTGGCTCCCATTTTCGTTGGGCCTTTCTTCCTGGGGCTTCTCGTCCCCGGTCCGGTGGGGGAGTGGATCGCTCTCGGGGTCCTGGCCGGGGCTCTGCTTCTTCTGGGCGTCTTTCTGGCTCCCTTTTCCGGCGGCGATGGGGTGAGCTTCGGAGACCCGAAGGCCCGGGTGGACGAGCGGGACATCATGTTCTCCCGGGCCGCCCTCGTGCCGGGGACGGAGCGGTACCGGCAGTACTACGGTGGTCGCCCCGAGAATAAAGGGCCGGACGACGCGTTCAGGAAGGAGCCCGGGCTCCTGGATCCGGCCTCGATCCACTACCACCCCCTGGGATTCCCGGCAGCCGATGCCGCCTTCTGGACCATCGAGAGGTTGAGGCCCTGGGCGGAAGACGGCTCCGCTCAGGGTTCCGGGAAGGCGGGAGCGGCCGGAAATCGGGGAGAGCCCCCGGACCCGGAAGGTGGGATGAAGCTCGACGGAGAGGCGGGAGCGAAGGAGCCGTTGTCGTCTTTCCCGGGAACACCCGCCGAGATCACCCGTTTCCTGAAGGCGTGGCTGAAAAAACAGGGTGCCCATTCCGTCGGTGTGGCCGAGCTCGAGCCCTATCACCTTTACACCCATGTGGGGCGCGGGCCCGATTACGGCCGGCCCGTGGAGCTGAATCACCCCTATGCCGTGGCCTTGACCGTGGAGATGGACCGGGAGATGGTGGACCGGGCGCCCCTGAGCCCCACCCTCATGGAGTCGGCCCTGCAGTACCTGAACTCGGGGGTCATGGCCGTGCAGACGGCCGAACTCATCCGTCATCTGGGGTTCCGGGCCAGGGCCCACGTGGACGGCAACTACCGGGTGATCTGTCCCCTGGTGGCCCGGGATGCCGGGTTGGGGGAGCTGGGTCGCATGGGCCTGCTCATGACGCCTCGCCTCGGCCCCAGGGTCCGCATCGCCGTGGTCACAACGGACCTGCCGCTGGTGACCGATTCCCGCGATCCCGATCCCACGACCATCGACTTCTGCTCTCGTTGTCTCAAGTGCGCCGAGGTGTGTCCGAGCGCGGCGATCTCCCTCGGACCTCCCGAAGAGGACGAGGAGGGGGTCCGCCGCTGGCGCATCGACGCCGAGGCCTGTTTCACCCTCTGGACCCGGATGGGCACCGACTGCGCCCGGTGCATGAGCGTGTGTCCCTACGCCCACGCCGACAACACCCTCCACGGGATGGTTCGCCGGGGGATTCGGCGGAACGCTCTCTTCAGGCGTGCCGCCGTCCACATGGACGATCTGATCTACGGGCGACGGCCGCCTCCCCGGGCCCTGCCGGACTGGATGGTCCTTTCTGGATCGGAGCGTGGGGCCGATCGTATGGATGGGGGATGAGGGGGGAGCCTCCGGTGTCGGCCGGTTCCGGCGGCAAGATGCCGGGACAGGTAACGACCCGGTTCCCTCGCACCGTCTTCTCACGGAGGCAGTCGGCTCCCGTGGCCGCCAGGATCCCCACCCCGCATACGAACGGACGGTTCGAGAGCCAGCGGGCCGCCCCCTGGAGTCCCCGGGCCAACCTGCCTCCCGGTCTTCCCGTGGAGCGGATCATGACGGCGGCGACGCCTCCCAGGGCGAGGACGGCGGCTGCAACCCCGCCCGCAGCGGCGGACAGGCCGACGGCCCAAGCGCCCAGGGCCGAGGAGTAGATCAGGAGCTTTGCTCCCTGCCAGAGAAACCCGAAGGTGAGGACCCCGGCGATCATCCAGTAGAACCGCCGGGCCCAGGCCAGACCGGGCCGGACCTTCTCGAACTCCACGGCCAGGAGAGAAGGATCTCCGATGCGGCGCACCGCCACCAACAGGGCCTCATCATGACTCAGCCCTTTGGGCTCCAGGTCTTCGATGGTGTCCCGGACGTGGGTCTCGAGCTCGTCCAGGTCCTCTTCGCTCAGGACGCCGCTCCGGGTCAGGGATCGTCGCCACTCGCCGAGAGACTGCTCTACGCCGGCCATGGGTGGGGCCTCCAGAATCGGGTCAGGGTGGAGTGGACGGAGAGCCAGGCCTGGCGTTCCGCGGCCAGGGCCTTCCGCCCCTTCGGGGTCAGGGAGTAGTAGCGCCGACGCCGGCCCGAGTCCGGGGTCACCCAGCGCGCTTCGAGTAGTCCCCGATCTTCCAGCCGTCGTAGAGCCGGGTAGACCATGCCCTCGGACCAATCGATGGTCGCGCCCGACGCTTCTTTGACCTTCTTGATGATTTCGTACCCGTAGCTCTCTCCCTCGAGGAGGACGGAGAGGATGAGGGGGGTGGCGGAGGCGGCGATGAGCTCCTTGTCGATCTTCATGGGCAATACCCAACGGTGTGAGGTATGGGGAGAAGGATACCTAATGCCATTAGGTATCGCAAGGGGCAAGACCGGACCTCGCCGTCCTCTCCTGGGCAGCCGTGTGGCCCGGGGGGAAGACACCGTCTGTATGGCACCTCACTACCACTTGCCGGCCCCCTCTCGGAGGCAGCCGGATGAAGGTGGCGATTGCTGATCGGTGTGTTGGAATGTAGATTCCAACTGCGTAAGTAATCACTGAGTCAGCTATAGCTGACACGGAGCCGACATGCCCTTCCTGACGCAGCAGGTTGCCGGAGGATCGCACTTCACAGATCGGGAGCGGGAGGTGAGCAGGGTTCTGGACGTGATGCGGACGGCCGGCCGACTCGTGGTGTACGGTGAGCGGAGGATGGGCAAGAGCTCGCTGATCATGCGAGCTGCAGAGCGAGTCCAGGCGAACGGCGGTGTTGCCTTGGTTGCGGATGCTTGGGGCGCCGAAACGCTGGACCAGATCAACAACGCGTTCTACAAGGCCCTCCCACGGGACTGGCTGGTAGGGGATCGTCTCGCATCGCTTCTGCGATCCCTCAGAAGCCTCGCGGCGCTGTCCGTGGACGATGAAGGGCGCCCTACGCTTCAGCTATCGGGAACCGGCCGAGACAAAAACGAGTCTCGCGAGCGCCTCCAGCGGCTCCTCGAAGGCATCGACCGGATCGCGGCATCCATGGACACACCGGTGGTTGTCGTCATCGATGAGTTCCAGCGGTTCGAGGACCTGGAGAACGCAAGCGTGGGGCTCCTTCGCTCCCTGGTGCAGGAGACGCCGAACGTAGCCTACGTATTCAGCGGATCCATCGTTGGCTTGGTCTCCCGTCTCCTTTCCCCCACTGGTCCCTTCCACGCAATCGAGCGCCTGGAGGTCGGCCCCATCGATCCGGAGCACCTCGTGCCGTGGATAGAGCACAAGATGGAGGCGAACCAGGTTGAGGTCGTGGCCGGGACCGGTAGCCGGATATGCGAGATTGCCGGTCCCGTGACCGAGTACGTGCTCCGGCTGGCGAAAGTCGTCTATCGGCGGGCCCACCAGACGGGGGGGCCGGCGGTGGCCAGTCCCGACCTCGTGGAGGCTGCGTTCCAGGAGGTGATCGGAGATTTCAGCGGCTCGTTCGAGTTGATCTGGGCCGATCTTTCGCCCAGCAAGAAGCAGGTCCTGCGGGCAGTGGCAGAAGGCGAGCAGCACCTGAACGCCCGGGACGTCATCCAGCGCTTCGGTCTGGGGTCGTCATCGGTGGCGAGCTATGCGATCAATGAACTCCGGGACGGCGCACTCCTCGCCCCGTCCAAGCCGTACCGGATCTCCGACCCATTCCTCGCCGAGTGGATCCGAGGCAAGCCCTGAACCCGAGCCGCGACGGGACCCCTCCAGCCGGACTCGTACACGTGCTGCCGGTGCTGGAGGAGACAGGATCGATACACCGGGACGCCCCGTTCTGACACTTTCCCCATTATCATGGATCGGGGAACCGGCCCTCGGGGGCGGTTCGGGCCGGTCGCTGGAAACTCCTGGAGTGGTTCGAGGACGGAGGCGTGGAATCGCCCCCCCGAGCCCGGGATCCCATGCCACGGAGGAGCTGATGAGAGGCGTTTACGCGAGGCAGGAACAAGGGGACGAAAGCGTTGATGGTCCGAGGCGCCGGCGTGCGGGTTGGCCGGTGGTTCCCTTTGCCTTCCTTCTGGCCCTCGGCCCGATCCCCCTGGCCGGGCAGTCCGCCGCCTTCGACACGTCGGGGTTGTCGTGCAGCGGGTGTTCCTGGTTCAAGGGGAACACCCACGCCCACACCACCGAGAGTGACGGGGACTCACCTCCCGAATACGTGGCCCGCTGGTACCGGGATCACGGGTACGACTTCCTGGTCCTTTCCGACCACAACGTCTTCACCGACCCGGCCACCCTGAATCACCTGGTGGACTCCACCTTCCTCCTGATTCCCGGCGAGGAAGTGACGTCCTCCTTCGACGGGAAGCCGGTCCATGTGAACGGCCTGAACCTCCCCGGCCTCGTGGAGCCCCGATCCGCCCCCACGATGGTGGAGGCCATCCAGACCAACGTGGATGCCGTGAGGGAGGGAGATGGGGTGCCCCACATCAATCACCCCAACTTCGGATGGGCCTTCGGAGTCGGGGAGCTGACCCGGGTGGAGGGGTACCGTCTACTGGAGATCTACAACGGGCACCCTTCGGTTCATAACCATGGGGGCGGGGGCTATCCGGGTATGGAGGAGGTCTGGGACCTGCTCCTCACCCGGGGGAAGCGCATCTACGGGATCGCCGCGGACGACGCCCATCACTTCCAGGGGGAGTTTTCCCGGGAACGCTCCAATCCCGGACGGGGATGGGTGATGGCTAAGGCATCCGCCCTGGCAGCGGCTCCCCTCATGGAGGCCCTGGAAGCCGGGCGCTTCTATGCCTCCACCGGTGTGGAGCTGACCGACGTGGCGGTCTCGGACACCCGCATGGAGATCCGGATCCGGGAGCGGGGGAACTTTCGCTTCACCACCCGGTTCTTCGGTGCCGGAGGGAGGCTCCTGAAGACGGTCAACGGGCTCCGGGCGACGTACGACCTCCAGGGGCCGGAGGGCTACGTGCGGGCGGTGGTGGAGGATTCGGGGGGCGCACGGGCCTGGGTTCAGCCCGTCTTCGTCATTTCGGCGAGATGATCGATACCCCCCGAACCACCCGGTCCACCTCGTCCCGGTTGGTGTAGAGGCTGATTCCCGCCCGCACCAGCCCGTGGGGACGGGCGCCCAGACGGTCCACAACCGTGGCGGCGTAGAAGTCTCCATGGGAGAGGAAGGCCCCCTGCTCCTCGGCCAGGCGGCGGGAGACCTCCCGGGCCGGCACCGAGTCCACCGTGAAGGAAAGGGTGGGCGCGCGGTTCTCTTCCGGCGGAGGACCGTATAGCCGTACCCCCGGGATCTCCTCCAGTCCCTCCCACAGCCGCTGAAGCAGCTCCCCTTCCCGGGGGGCGAGCTCCTCGAAAAAGGCGTCCAGGCCGGCGTTCCGGTTGCTGTCGGCCTTTCCGTCCCCGACCAGCCCGGCCAGGAAGTCCACGGTCGCCGTGGTTCCCGCCATGGCCTCGGTGTTCACCGTGCCGGTCTCCCAGGCCTCGGGACCCGATTCGGGTGCCGGGGCCAATCGGGGGACGTCCAGCTCCTCCAGTAGCTCTTCCCGCCCCCAGAGGACCCCGGCGTGGGGTCCGTAGAACTTGTAGGGGGAGCAGGCCAGAAAGTCACACTCCAGCTCTCTCGCCCTGATGCGCCGGTGGGGGGCCAGGTGGACGGCGTCTACGAAGACCAGGGCGCCGGCCTCCCGGGCGGCCCGGGCCATTGAGGGCACCGGGCTCAGGGTTCCCAGGGCATTGGAGGCGGCTCCCAGGGCGACGAGGCGGGTCCGTTTCCCGAGGAGCTCCGGGAAGCGTTCCGCCTCCAGGGTCCCCGATTCCGGATCCATGGGGAGTGTGCGGACGACGAGGTCCCGCTCTTCAGCCAGAGTCTTCCAGGGATCCACGTTGGCATGGTGGTCCAACTCGGTGACGACGATCTCGTCTCCCGGCTCCGTCCCGGGGCCCAGAGCCCTGGAGAGGTGGTAGGTGAGGGTGGTCATGTTCGCCCCGAACACCACCTCGGTGGGCTTGGCACCGAGGAAATCGGCCATGGCCGACCGGGCTTCCGAGCGTATCCGGTCCGTCTCGGCGCTGGTGGGAAATGCCCAGTGGGCGTTGGCGTTCTTGTGAAGGAGGTAGTCCACCATGGCCTCGGTGACGGGAGTGGGCACCTGGGTGCCTCCGGGCCCGTCGAAGTACGCCGCCGGGTGGCCGGCATGGATGCGCTGGAGGGCGGGAAAGTGGCTTCGGATCTTCTCGGTGGGGTCAATGGACATGGGAACCTCAGGGTTGATGCCGTATTCAGGAGGTGACATTCTACGGGCCATGTCTACTCGAGAGCAAAGTAGTCGGAGCGGCTGGGTGAACCTTGTGCTCTGGCTGGTGGCGGTGATCGTCATGTTCGCCGCCGCCGGTTTCCAGGAGCGCTCGGGGCCCACCAAGGAGTTCAGGGGCTCCTTCCAATTCCGGGGCCGGGAGTACGCCGTCGAACTGATTCGAAGCGGGAATACCGACGCCGACGCCCCCGTGGTCGTCCCGGACCCGGGGGGCGGGGTCACGGGGAGGCTCCATTACAAGCGATATCCCACCGACGACCCCTTTCGGCCCCTTCCCATGGAGTCCATCGGGGGAGATCTCCACGGATTCCTCCCGGCCCAGCCGGCGGCGGGGAAGCTGGAATACTTCGTGGTCCTGGACGCCGGGTCCGGGACGGTCCGGATTCCCGAGGGTGAGGAGACGCTAATCCTCCGTTTCAAGGACCCGGTTCCCCTGGGCTTTCTGGTCCCCCACGTCATCTTCATGTTCCTCGCACTCCTCACCGGCGTCCGGACGGCCACCGGGGCCCTGGTGTACCCGGTTGGCTTGAAGCGGCTGGCCTGGACCACCCTCCTTCTCATGACGGTGGGGGGGATGATCCTGGGGCCCATCGTCCAGAAGTATGCCTTCGGAGCCTTCTGGACGGGATGGCCCTTCGGTTACGACCTCACCGACAACAAGACCCTCATCATGTGGATCGTCTGGGTCGTGGTGGCCCTGGTTATAAGGAAGCGTCCCAGCCCCGTGGATCGAGTGGGGCGAGGCGCAATCGTGGCGGCCGCAGCGGTGATGATGACGGTCTATTTGATTCCCCACAGCCTGCAGGGGAGCGAGCTGGACTACAGTCAGCTTGAGGAAACCCCGGAATCAATGGAGAGACTACCGTGACGAGCGCATCCCTGCGAGCCCCCGGCGCCCATCCCCGCCCCCCCCGGGCGTTTCTTGGCCCGGCTCTTTCGGCTCTCCTGCTTCTGCCGGCTTCAGCCCCCGCCCAGGCGCCGCCCCCCCCACAGGAGTCCGTCCCCCACCGGGTCGTCCGGATCACCGAGCCCGGTTTTCCGGCGCCCTCGGAGGCCTCGGTGGCCATCAACCCCACCAACCCCCGAAACGTGGTGGTGGTCTCCCTGGCCGCGGGACCCCCTGGAGGGCCGCGCATCACCAACTATGCCTACACGACCATGGATGGGGGACGACACTGGACCACCGTCGCACAGCACAATCCCGACGGTCGGACCCAGGGTGACGACGTGGTCACCATGGATGCCCGGGGCCGGGCTTTTCGCACCTACATCTCCTTCGAAGGGATCCGGGTTGCCCGGCCTGAGAGAGCATGGAACGGGATCTTCGTGAGCCGGTCCGACGACGGGGGGCTCACCTGGGGCGACCCGGTGCCGGTGGTGGATCACATCAACACGGTGAAGCCCTTCGAAGACAAGCCCTGGCTGGTAACCGACAACCTTCCCCGATCCCCGAACTTCGGGAACGTCTACCTGGCCTGGACCCGCTTCGACGAGTACGGGAGCGCCAGCCCCCACGATTCCACCCACATCCTCTTCTCCCGGTCCACCGACGGGGGAGGGAGCTTCTCCGTGCCCATCCGCATCTCCGACACGGGTGGAGACGCCTTGGACAGCGACGACACCGTGGAGGGGGCCGTTCCGGTGGTGGGCCCGGGCGGAGAAGTATACGTGGCGTGGGCGGGGCCCCGGGGCATCGTCTTCGACCGGTCCATGGATGGAGGATGGACCTTCGGAGAGGACCGGATCATCGCCGGCAATCCCGAAGGGTGGGACATCCCCCTTCCCGGAATGGAGCGGCACAACGGGCTCCCGGTCACCGACGTCGATCTGAGCCCAGGGCCGCATCGGGGAAGGATCTACGTCAACTGGATCGACATGCGAAACGGCGATGCCGATGTCTTCGTCGCCGCTTCGTCCGATGGAGGGGAGAGCTGGAGTGAGCCCGTCCGGGTCAACGACGATCCGCCGTCCAATGGGAAGCACCAGCTCTTCACCTGGCTGGCGGTGGATCCGGGAGACGGCTCGGTTAACGTGGTGTTCCTGGACCGGAGGGACACCGAGGGGGCCCGGCAGGGCGTGACGCTGGCCCGGAGCACCGACGGAGGGAGGTCGTTCCGGAACATCCCCCTGGAGGTGGAGCCCTTCTCCTGCCCGCCGAACGTTTTCTACGGGGACTACCTGGCGCTGGATGCCCACGAGGGCACGGTGGTGGCGGTCTGGCCCGAGTGTGACCGGGAGGGGAATCTCCTCCTTCGGGCCGCCTTCTTCAGCTTCTGAAGGCGTGTTGCGAGGGGGGCGGCCGCGAACGGGGGTCAGCCGGACTCGTACAGTGCCACCACGGCCCCGTCCGGATCCCGGATGACGGCGTAGGCCGAGGCGTCACCCATCTTCCGGGGTCCCGCCAGCACCTCCCCTCCCCCTTCCCGGCAGGCCGAGAGGCTCGCCTCCAGGTCCTGCACGGTGATGTAGATGAGCCAGAGGACTGTCTCCGGTGCGGCTGGTGTCGGAGTTCCTCCCCCGCCTTTCCCGGGGAGCCGAAGCGTTCTACGATCCCGTCAGGGGAGAGATGGGACCGTCCTTCGTGGTCCACATGGAACTGCTTCGGGCCCTTCGCGACGAGATCGCCTTTGTCGTGACCCGGTCCGAGATCCTCCTCGAGAGAGTGAGGGGAGAACTGGAGCGACTTCGCTGAGCTCAATCGAATCCACCGACGACCGGGAGCTTCGCCGGGCCCTGGGTCCCTTCGATGCCACCATGGTGGTGGTGGGGGGGATCATCGGAGCTGGCATCTTCATCAACCCCTACATCGTCGCCCAGCGGCTGCCTTCTCCCTTCTGGGTCCTGGCCGCCTGGGTCGTGGGGGGGATCGTCGCCCTGGCCGGGGCCCTGACCTTTGCCGAACTCGGTGTCCTCCGTCCAAAGGCAGGAGGCCACTACGCCTACCTCAGAGAGGCCTTTCACCCTCTCCTGGGCTTCCTCTACGGGTGGGCCCTCCTCTTCATGATCGAGACGGGGGCCATCGCCGCCGTTTCCCTGACCTTTGCCGAGTACACCCTCCGCCTGGTGGGGCGGGGCGGGGAGGGCGCCTTGCCCCTGGCGGTGGTGGCCATCGTGGTGGTGGGAGCCATCAACGCCCTGGGGGTCAAGCCGGGGAGCCGGGTCCTGAACATCTTCGTGGTCCTGAAGGTGGTGGCCCTGGGGGTCCTCATCGGGGCCGGGCTCTTTCTTCCTGCAGCCGGTTCACCGGTGGCTCCTGCCGGGACCGACTCCGGAGCTGCGGGTGTGGGTGGTCTGCCCGCTATGGCGCTGGGGGCGGCGCTCATTCCCGTCATGTTCTCCTTCGGCGGATGGCAGAACGTGAACTACGTGGCCGAGGAAATCAGGGAGCCCCGAAAGAACCTGCCCCGGAGCCTGGTCTTCGGCACTACCGTGGTGGTGCTGGTCTATGTCCTGGTCAACTGGATCTACCTGAAGACGCTGGGACACGCCGGGCTGGCGGCCACCCTCACCCCGGCGGCGGATTCGGCCAGGGCCCTCATGGGACCCATGGGGGACCGCTTCCTGGCCCTGACCATCTCCATCTCCACCTTCGGGTTCCTGAACCTCACCATGCTGGCGCCTACCCGGGTCTACTATGCCATGGCCCGGGACGGGGTGTTCCTCTCGAGCGTTTCAAGGCTGCATCCCCGGTTCCGCTCGCCCACCCGGGCCATCTACCTGCAGACGGTCCTGGCCCTGGTCCTCCTCTTCTGGAAGGATTACGCGGGGCTCGTGGATTACGTGGTCTTTGCCGACTGGGTCTTTTTCGGGCTGGCAGGCGCGAGCCTCTTCGTCTTCCGAAGGCGCGTGCCCCTGGCGGAACGGCCCGCAGGCACCTTCGCCACGCCCCTCTATCCCCTGGTCCCGGCCCTCTTCACAGGGGTGGCGGCTTGCATCGTGCTGAGCAGCTTCTGGGCCGATCCCCTGGACTCATTCGTGGGAGTCCTCCTCCTGGCCACGGGGATCCCGGCCTTCTTCTTCTGGAAAGCCCGCAGTGGAAAGGAAGGAAAACGTGAGTGACGCCTGGTCGCCGTACGTGGCCTGGATGAAGAAAGCTCCCCCGGTCACCTACAACCTCATGGGAAGCAATCTCCTGCACTGCGGGGTGGAGGATCTGCCCGGGGCCCGGGAGCGCCTGGCCCTGGACGGGCTCCACGAAGAAGGGTACGAGCCCCTCCTCCAGGCCATCGCCCACCGATACCGGAGATCCCCGGAGGAGGTGTCGTTGGCCACCGGGGCGTCGGGGGCCAACTTCCTGGTCTGCGGCGCCGTTCTGCGGTCCGGGGATGAGGTCCTGGTGGAGCGTCCCGCCTACGATCCCCTCATCGCCATTCCCCGCTTCCTGGGGGCCGAAGTCAGCCGGTTCGACCGGGTCTTCGAGGAGGAGTTCCAGGTGGATCCGGAGAGGGTGAAGGCGGCAGTCACCTCCCGCACCCGCCTGATCGTCCTCACCAACCTCCACAATCCCACGGGGGCGCTGACCTCCGAGGACACGCTTGCCGAGGTGGGGAGGGTTGCCCAGGAGGTCGGTGCCAGGGTGCTGGTGGACGAAGTGTACCTGGAGTCGGTTCACGGGCGGGACCTCAAGCCGGCGGCCTCCATCTCGCCGGTCTTCATTTCCACCTCCTCCCTCACCAAGGCGTACGGACTCTCGGGCCTCAGGGCCGGATGGTCCCTGGCGGATCCGGAAACCACGGAGAGGATGCGACGGGTGCGGGACCTGGTGGATGCCGTGGGTTCGTTTCCCTCCGAGCTCCTGGCCTACCTGGCTTTCGAGACCCTCCCGACCCTGAGGGAGCGGGCCCGGGGAATTCTGGTCCCCAATCTCCGGCGCCTGCAGGCCTTCATGGACGGTCGTGAACAGCTGGAATGGGTTCCGCCCGCCGGGGGCTCGGTGGGCTTTCCCCGGTTGAAGGATGCCGAGGACGCCTCGGCCTTCGTTCGATATTTGCGGAAGGAGCAGGATACCGGGGTGGTCCCGGGGCGCTTCTTCGAGGCGCCGTCCCACTTCCGTATTGCTCTGGGCGGGGAGGCCGATACCCTGGAGGGGGGACTGAGGCGCCTCGGCCACGCCCTGGACGGGTGGCGGGGGCCGGCATCCTGAAATCGGGCTGTCGAAAGGGCTCCCTGGTGCTTCGCCTTCTGCCCAACCCCGGACCTGGTGGCCGCCCCCACCCTTTGTGTCGTGTTCTCGTCGCCGGATTCGGATCAGCGCTCGACCATCACCCCTACCGTTCCGTGACAGCGGACGCACGTGTTGAGCATCTTACCGTAAATCTCGGCTCGGGCCTCCAGCGTCAGGGCCGACCGCGCGGCGGATGCGATCTCGCTGATGTTTCCGCCGATGCCCAGGAGGCTGGCGGCGTATTGGGGTGACGAGGCCGTGGTCTGGCCGTGGAGCCAGATCTCATCCAGCACTTCGACACCGGCATTCCAGGCCGAATCGGAGGGTCCCACCAGCCCTTCCCACATCCGATCGGAAGCCCAGAGGAGGCGCACCATCCGGGCACCCGGACCTTTCCCTTCCGGAGGACCGGAGCGAAGGACGAAGCGGGGGCCGGCGTCGAGGGCCTGGTGGCAGCTCCCGCATGCGGCGGCCATCTGGCCGGTGCGGCCGGCCACTTCACCAAGGTCGGAGGCCTGAGAGATCAGGGCCGCGTACCCACGCATCTCGGCCCGGTGGGTATCCGCGTCAGGAGGGTAAGCCCTTCGCTCTTGATGGGCGGCCAGCCATGAGGCGGCATCCTGGACCCGGTCCATGTCCCCGAGTACAACGCCGGTCTGAATCGACACCGTGCGACTCAACTGACGGTGCATCTCTGTCGTGTTCGCGTCTCCCCCACCGAATCCCCATGCGCATCCCGCTTGGAGCATCACGCTCAGGGACAGGGCGGTGGCAGCAGCGGGGCGAAGCAGTCTGTTCATGTGAGCCCCCTGTTACTGGTTACCACGGCACCCTGATACATTTACGTTACCGATTTGCTATAGTATCGTCGCGGTTTTGCGGGACTTCAAGCAGTTTTCAGTAACAATTCTCTGTAACGAATTCGCCGACCGAGATGGAAGAGTGGGCGCGGGACGGGATTCGAGCGGGGAAGTCGGGGCAGGAATACGGAAGATCCGGGAGGGGGCCGGGGCTGAAAAAGGGGGGACGACCCGTCGTCGGACTTGACCTGAGGGCGGGGGAGGGGAAGAGATAGTCTGGTAGGAGCGTCCCTCGAGGGAGGTTCGGACTGTGCTGAAAGGCCTGGTTCTCGGCGGAATCACGCTGGGGGTGGCGGCCGTGTTTCCCCAACGGATCGTCTTCCCGTTCTTCGCCGTGGTTCTGGGAACGGTGTCGGCGGTGTATCCCGGCATGGCCCGGGCCGCCCCCGAGCAGGGCCGGCCTCGCCTGGAATGGACAGCCACCATGGTCTTCCTCGCTCTGGCCATGGGTGGGCTCTGGTACTCGCCCATCTACCTGGTGGCCGCGTGGCTCCTCCACGGCCTCTGGGACCTGCTGCACCGCGTTACGGCCCTGGGTGACGGGATACCCGAAGGCGTGCCGGGGGCCTTCTTCACCTACGACCTGGTCATGGCGGCCTTCGTCGCCTACGTCTGGAACGCCGCCGTGTAGGCGCCTGGCCGCTGAAAGCTCGCCCCCCTTCCGAAGACCCTCCTGCGTCCTCCGGTGGTTGTCGATGAGCTCGTACGTACCGGCCTGGGTGAGGTTGCGGATGAACTCCCGGGCGAGGAACTCGTGGGGAAATCCGAGCTCGATGGCCGTGACTTCATCCAAACGGGCCAGGTGCTCCTCGTCCAGGGTGACGTCCAGGGCCTCCAGCCGGATGCCTCCCCGTCCCGGTTGTGTCATCCCGTGAGGACCCCGGCTCCCGGAATTTCCCAGCTCAAAGACGCGCAGGCCGCTCCTGCCCAGTAGTTTGTAGCGGATCGTGGACGACCCCTTTCTATTGGGAGGTGCGAAATCGGTCTTCGTGAAGAGGAGGCATGACCATGAGAACAGGGAAGAGGAGAGCGGCGGCTCTCGCCCTGGCACTTCTCATCTTTGTCCAGGGGTGCGAGGCGGGCCCCAGGGAGACCCGGGAGGAGACCATGCCGAAGGACACGTTGTCGTTTCTGGCCCTCGGGGATTCCTACACCATCGGCGAGAGTGTCGAGCCCCGGGAGCGTTGGCCTGTCCTTTTGGCGGAGCGGCTGCGTGGGGAGGGCCTCGTCGTGAGGGACCCGGTCATCGTGGCCCGGACGGGATGGACCACCGACGAGCTGGCCCAGGGCATCGAAGAAGCTGACATCAGGGGGACCTTCGATCTGGTCACCCTCCTCATCGGGGTGAACAACCAATACAGGGGCCGACCCGTAGAGGAGTACCGGACCCAGTTCCGGGCGCTCCTCTCCAGCTCCCTGGCCTTCGCCGGGGGAGAGGCCGAGCGGGTCGTCGTCCTCTCCATTCCGGATTGGGGCGTCACCCCCTTTGCCGAGGGTGGGGACCGGAGCCCCGACCGGATCGGCCGGGAGATCGATGAGTTCAACGAGGCGGCCCGAAACGAGTGTGAGACCGAGGGCGTGCCGTTCGTGGACATCACCCCCGTGTCCCGGGAAGCTGTCCGGAACCACGGTCTCCTCGCCGAGGACGGCCTCCATCCCTCCGGTGCCATGTACGGACGGTGGGTGGAGATGGTCCTTCCGGTGGTTCGAGAGATTCCCGGGTTCGGAGGAGGAGCATGAGTCGCTGGGATGAGCGGTACGCCCAGAAAGGATGGGCCTTCGGGACGGAACCCAATGATTTCCTCCGGGAACAGGCCCGCAGGATTCCCCGTGGCAGGGTCCTTTGCCTGGGGGAGGGGGAGGGCCGGAACGCAGTGTTCCTCGCCGAGGAAGGGTACGAGGTGGTGGGGGTGGACCAGTCCCAGGTGGGGATGGACAAGGCCCAGGAGCTGGCCCGGGAGCGCGGCGTGTTCGTAGAGACGGTGGTCTCCACCATCCAGGAGTTCGACCTCACCGAGGGGGAGTGGCAGGGGATCGTGTCCATCTTCTTTCACCTTCCCCCGGAACTCCGGGAGCGGGTCCACCGTTCGGTGGCCAGGGGGTTGGCGCCGGGTGGGATCCTGATCCTGGAGGCCTTTACCCCCCGCCAGTTGGATTTCGCAACCGGTGGCCCGCCCCACCTGGACCGGCTGGTCACCCTGGACACCCTGAAGGAGGAGCTCCGGGAGCTGGACCTGAAGGTGGCTCGGGAGGCGGAGAGGGAGGTCCATGAGGGGCGTATGCACACCGGAAGGTCCTCGGTGGTGCAGGTGGTGGGGGTCAGGCCGGAAGGGTAAAGGGTTCGTCCACGCCACCCTTCCCCCGAACCCGGGGGCTGGCCGATCTCCTGGGTCGGGTCCGAACCGGCCGGCCACTTCGCCCCTGGTGGCTTTGAGCCTCGAGATTGTGGTGGCCGTGGGGCTGGCCGTCGGTATGTTGTTCTTCCTTGGGGAAGAGGCACGGGCGACTTTCGTCGGTTTCGTGCCCGGGATCATCTTGGTGGTCGTCTTCCTCCTCCTTTTCGCTCGGGCAATCCTGAAACGGACAAGAGTATGAAAAACCGCAGGCTGTGGCTCCTCGTCACCCTCCTCCTCACACCTCTTCCCGCCGGTTCCCAGGAGGTGGGCCCGGAGAGGGGCTCTCTGGTTATCGTTGGCGGGGCCATGCGGGACCCGGCCATCCGGGAACGATTCGTGGAGCTGGCCGGGGGGGCGGCGGCCCGGATCGTGGTGGTGCCCACCGCAGGCGGACGGGAGGTGTACGACGACTCGAACTGCGGCGTCGGGTCCTGGCGGGAAATGGGCGTGGCCAGCGTCACGTGTCTGCATACCCTGGATCCGGCGGAGGCGGACCGGGAGGCGTTCTACCGACCGGTTACGGAGGCCACGGCGGTATGGTTCAATGGGGGCCGCCAGTGGCGGATCGCCGATTCCTTTCTGGGGACGCGCACGGAGGAGGAGTTCCGCAGAGTCCTTCAGCGTGGTGGTGTCATCGGAGGATCGTCTGCCGGGGCCACGATCCAGGGGTCCTATCTGGCCCGGGGGGACACCCGGGGCAACACCATCATGATGGGAGACCACGAGGTGGGCTTCGGGTACCTGAAGAACACGGCCATCGATCAGCACGTCCTGCGGCGGAACCGGCACTTCGATCTCATCGAGATCATCGAAGCCCGTCCGGAGCTGCTGGGCATCGGCATCGACGAGAACACGGCCATCGTGGTGCAGGGAGACAAGTTCGAGGTCATCGGGGCCTCCTACGTCCTCATCTACGACAACACCAAGACCGTCGGCGACGGCGGAAAGTTCTTCTTCATACCTTCGGGCGGACAGTACAACCTCGCCACCAGGGAGGCGTTCCGGAGCGGTGGGGAACAGCCCCGTCCCATCCAGGGCGTGCGGGACGAGGCGTGGGACGAGGGACGTCGATGAGGACGGCCGCGTCGGTGGGTGGGTGAAATCACCGGCGCCGCCACGACGGTCCTGTACCAGCAGGCTGCCGGGCCGACTGCAGGGCGACCGCAGCCCTCATTGCGTGCGGAGGTCCCTTCCGGGCAGATTGCTGGTGTTCCCGCCAAGCAGAGCGAATGGAAATTCCTCCCAGCAAAGGAGAAACCCATGGACAATCTCCCGAAACTGCTCCTCTACGCGGCTGTTCTGGCTTTCATCCTGGCGGTGATCGGGGTGTTCGTCGGGCCCATGGCAGGGGTGCCTGCCGAGGGCTTTTCCAGGGCGTGCAGCAACCTGGCCCTGTTGGCCATCGGCTTCGCCGTGGTGTCCAAGCCCGGCGGCGTGGAGGGCTGATCGCCACCGGCCCGGACCGGGGATCCCGGGCGACTTCAGGGGGTCCTCCTCACAATTCGGCGTGAATACCCGGCCGTTCCGGCCGAACTGTCGGGGTGGGGGATTTCGGCCCACCCCCAACCCAAGGGGGCTTCATGCAAGATCTGAGCGGGCAGCTCAGCGACGTTTTTCTCCTCGTCCAGACCCACATGGCGCAGTGGGGCCTGAGGGTTCTCGGCGCTCTCGCTGTCTTCGCCATTGGCCAGATGATCAACAAGTCGGTGCGGAAGGGCCTGATCAGGGTCTTTGACGGCACGGAGATGGACGAGACCCTGGAGAAGTTTCTTGTCAGCCTGGTCTACTACGGGATCCTGACCCTGGTCCTGCTGGCGGCCATCAACATCGCCGGGGTGCCCACCACCTCGTTCCTGGCCGTTCTAGGAGCCGCCGGCCTGGCCGTGGGCCTGGCCCTTCAGGGGACGCTCTCCAATGTGGCGGCGGGGGTCATGCTCCTCCTCTTTCGTCCCTTCAGGGTGGGAGATTACGTCGATGCCGGAGGGACGGCCGGAACGATAGAGAGCCTCGGACTCTTCGCCACAAAGCTCAACACGCCCGACAACGTGCACATCATCGTGCCGAACGCGGAGATCTACGGAGGCACGATCAAGAACTACTCCCACAATCCCATCCGGAGGAACGACCTGGTGGTAGGGATCTCCTATGACGACGACATCGATCTGGCCATGGCCACCATCCGATCGGTTCTGGACGGGGAGGAAAGGGTCCTGGAGGACCCCGAGTACCAGGTTGCCGTGAGTGAGATGGCCGACTCGTCGGTGAACCTGGTGGTCCGCCCCTGGTGCAATGCTTCGGACTACTGGGCCCTTCGCTTCGACCTGACCCGCACCCTCAAGGAGCGCCTGGAGGCGGCGGGCTGCAGCATCCCCTATCCGCAGCGGGACGTTCACCTCTTCAAGGCCGACTGAGACGAGGATGCCGGACCTGCGCATCGGGATCATTTCCGACACCCATGGCCTCCTCCGCCCCGAGGCGGTGGAGGCCCTCCGGGGCGTGGACAGGATCCTCCACGCCGGGGACGTGGTGGGTCCCGAGATCCTGGAGGAGCTGGAAAGGGTGGCGCCGGTGACCTGCGTGAGGGGGAACATGGACCGGGGAGCGTGGGCCGAGGCTCTCCCGGTCACCGAGGTGGCCGAGATCGGGCCTCACCTCTTCTACCTCCTCCACGATCTCGCCGCCCTGGACCTGGACCCGGTAGCCGGCGGGTTCCGGGTGGTGATCCACGGCCATACGCACATACCGGAGCAGCGTGAGGAGGACGGCGTCCTGTACCTGAACCCCGGGAGCGCGGGGCCCGAGCGTCCGGGCAAGCCGGCGACGCTGGCCAGGATGGAAGTGAAGGGGGAGGAGCTCGCGACCCGAATCGTGCCGCTCCTGTGATCGGGGGGGCGTTCTCCCTGCCCGCGGCCGCGCACCCCTCCGGAACACCCTTTTAGAGAGGAATGGACCGTGACGTTGCCACGCAAAGAAGATGCCCGAAGCCCCGGAACCGTCCCGACGGGCGGCCCGGTTTCCCGCCGAACGTTCCTTCGACGGTTGGCTGCCGGGGGCGGCGTCCTGGCGTCCGCCCCCATGCTCGTCGGCGCTGCTCCGCCGGCCCCGTATCCTGGCCGGTGTCCCGACGGGCGCCTGGCCGCCGTCGATCGGGCGGGTAGGGAGATCCAGCTTTTCAACGGGCGTGATCTTGCGGGTTGGGACTTCTACCTGGAGGAAGAGGGGGCTCGCATGGAAGACATCTGGAGCGTCGAGGACGGGGTCCTGGTTTGCCGGGGAGAACCCCAGGGGTATCTCTTCACCAAGGAGGACTACGAGAGCTTCCGCCTCACCGTGGAGTGGCGCTGGCCTTCGGAGCCGGGCAACAGCGGCGTGCTCCTTCGGGTCGCTCCCGAGCCGGTCATGCTCCCGAGCTGCGTGGAAGCCCAGCTCCGGAGCGGGAGCGCCGGCGACATGTACGGGTTCCAGGGCTTCACCATCGGGGGTGACCCCGAGCGCCTCTCCGAGATCTCCATCGGTTGGAGCCTGAAGCGGATGGAGGGGAACGAGAACGACCCCGGGGAGTGGAACCGGTACGAGATCACCGCCGACGGGGACCGGATCACCCTGGAGCTGAACGGGACCCGGGTGAACGAGGCGACAGAGTGTGACGTGCGGCCCGGGAGGATCGGGCTGCAGTCGGAGGGAGCCCCCATCCACTTCAGGACCGTGTCCCTCCTCCCTCTGGGGTGAGGTAGAGAAGGGTGTTCCGCAACACGCTTCTCGGTACGTCTACCCGATCAACTCGTGCGCTCTGGCCCCGGTCCTTCAGGATCCGCCAGAACTGGTCGTAGGCGAACTTCTCCGGGGCCACCGACGGCAGCGGATGACACGTCGGTGAAGGTCTTCGAGGGTGTTGCCGGCGTCAGGGTCGGGATCGGACACGGGATTCGGGTCGGACATCAGGTCGGAAATCAGAAGGCCATGGAGGTCATGAGGTACCCGAAGTGGCCCATTCCCTGGAGGCGGTCCAGCCGCTCCATGACCGATCCCGCCCGGGTCAGGGAGTACCCGGTCTGGATGTCCATGCGGTCCCGGAAACGGTAGCGGACCCAGATGTCCAGCTCCCGGGCCAGATCCCGGGCATCGTCCACGTCGGGCTCCGCCGTGCAAAAGGCGTGAAGGTCCAGGTTCACGGAGAGGACCTCGACGGGTCGGTAGGAGAGCTTCAGGGCCGCATCCCGGAGACCGAGACCTCCGGTGTGCAGGGGAATGTCGGTGAAGTAGTCCGCCCTCCCGTAGAATCGGTTCCGGGCGCCGTAGAGGGTGCTGAACACTGTCGCTTCCCCGTCGTCCCGGTTCTCGTCGCCGGAGAGGTGATCGTACCAGAGGGTCACTGATCCCTTTTCGTCGAGGAAGGAGAGGCGGGCCTCTGCGGCCAGCATGTAGGCGCTCACGTCCCGATCCTCACGCCGACCGAGCTGTCGCATCCCCTGGACACGGACGGCCAGGGGCCGGTAGGAACCCTTCCATACCGTGCCTACGGTGTACTGGTCGAAGGCCTCTCCAGTGGCGTCGTCGTCCCTGAACGCCAGGAGGTCCAGGGACCCGAAGCTGCCCAGGGGCTGAGTGAGCCAGGCGGCCCAGAAGCTCCCGTCCCGGGTGTGGGCTTCGGCGGCCTCCTCCCGGATGGCCAGGTAGGTGACGTCCAGTCTCCCGCCCCCCAGGGAGCGAATCCAGCGGATCCCGTCGAAGGTTTGACCGGCCTGGCCCCAGTTGGGCGCAGCCAGGAAGCGGGACTCGGCTACGGAGACCTCCTGGCGGCCGGCCCGCAGGCGGCCTCCGGCGCCCGGCAGATCCACGACTTCCAGGAAGGCCTGGTGGAAGTCCACGGCCTCTGCGCTCCGGTCCCGCTCGCCGGTTTCCTCTCCCCAGGTGCGAACGTCCTGCGGCTGGATGAAGAGCCGGAAGCCCTCCTCGAAGGCCACGTCCAGGCTGAACCGGGTCCGGGAGGAAATCAGAAAGCTTTCCCCGGGATCCTGGCTTTCCGCCCGGGGGCGGAGCTCGCCGTGGAGGGTGATCGCCGGCTGACTCTGACCCTCGGCGCCCCGGACCGGAAAGAGGAGGAGGGTGATGAAGAGGAGAGGGAGGGACCGTGGCGTGGGGGACATGGCCGCTGGCGAGCTCGGGTTCGGTTGGGAAAGGGGGCAAACGGATGCTGTTCGCCATCCGCCCATCCCCCTCCCGGAACGGGATCCGGGAAGCCTGGAAGATAGGTGTTTGTGCCCCCGGGGGCAGGGGGGAGACGGGTGTGAAACGAGCCTGTTTCGCAAACGGGTCTCCGGATGTACCCTACGAAGTTATGGCACCGACCCTCGTCCTTTTGGCTGCCGGGATGTCCACGCGGTACGGGCGACTGAAGCAGCTCGAACCCGTCGGCCCGGGTGGCGAAACCCTCCTGGACTTCTCCGTCTTCGATGCCCGAAAGGCCGGGTTCGGCCGTGTCGTCCTCATCATCCGGGAGGAGCTGGAGGATCGGTTCCGCCGCCACGTCCGGGAGCGGTGGCCCCGGGACCTGGAGGTGGAGTATCACCATCAGCGCCTCGATGACCTGGCCGGTGCCACGGTCCGGGACGACGGGGGTGGCGGAAGCAGGGGAGCCGGTGCCTCCCCCGAGCTCATGGGCCGACTCGTCTCGGAGCGGACCAAGCCGTGGGGAACGGCCCACGCCCTCCTTTCGGCCCGGGACCTTCTGCCCGAGCCTTTCGCCATCCTCAACGCCGACGACTTCTACGGGGAGTCCGCCTTCCTCAGGGCGGCCTCCTGGTTGGCCCGGGGCCCGGAGCGGAACGGGGACGGACGGCCCGTCTTCGGCCTCATGGGCTACACGCTCAGGGACACCCTCTCCCCTCACGGGGGTGTGAACCGGGGCATCTGTCGACTGGACCGGGAAGGGTGGCTGGAGGAGGTGGAGGAGATCCTGGAGATCCGGGCGGTGAACGGTGGGGCTCAGGGCGTGACCGTTCCCGGCGAGGGAGTGATCCTCACGGGGAGAGAGGCCACCTCCACCAACTTCTGGATCTTCACGCCCGATCTCTTCCCCTTCCTGGAAAAGGGCTTTCAGGCGTTCCTCGAGTGGCTGGCCTACGTCGAGCAGGTCCCGGAGGGACGGGGCGCCGTCGAGAGGGAACGGGCGAACGGAATGGCGGGACAAGAAGAGAAACCCCGGAATCCCGAGTTCCTGATCCCCACGGAGATCAATCGCCTCCTGACCCACGCAAAGATTCGCGTCAAGGTACTGGAGGTGGAGGGTCCCTTCTTCGGCATCACCCACCCCGAGGACCGGGAGTGGGTGGCAAAGGGGATCGCCGGGCTCATGGGAAACGGCCGCTACCCCGGCGCCGGAGACTGGATGACATGCAACTGACGGCCCTGGACTGGCTCATGATCGCCGGGTACGGCCTGGTGGTCGTGGTGGTGGGCCTCATCTTCGCTCGCCGGGCGGGAAAGGGGACCGACGAGTTCTTCCTGGCCGGCCGCAAGCTCCCCTGGTGGCTCCTGGGAACCTCCATGGTGGCCACCACCTTCAGCACCGACACCCCGAACCTGGTGACGGACATGGTCCGCACGGGCGGGGTGAGCCAGAACTGGCTCTGGTGGGCCTTCGTCATCACGGGGATGTGCACCGTCTTCTTCTACGCCCGGCTCTGGCGGCGCTCGGGTGCCCTCACCGACATGGCCTTCTACGAGCTCCGCTACTCGGGCAAGCCAGCGGCCTTCCTCCGGGGATTCCGGTCCCTCTACCTGGGCGTCTTCTTCAACGTCATGATCATGGCCACCGTCACGCTGGCGGCCATCAAGATCGGGGGCGTGCTCCTGGGTGTGGGGAAGTACGAGGTGGTTCTCATCGCCGGGACGCTGACCGTCCTCTACTCGGCCACCTCGGGACTCTGGGGCGTGGTGGTCACGGACCTCCTCCTCTTCGTCATCGCCATGATCGGGTCCGTGGCCGCGGCCTACTACGCCCTCGTCCAGCCCGAGGTGGGCGGACTCACGGGGCTCGTGACCAACCCCGCCCTCGAGGGCAAGCTCTCCTTCCTGCCCGACTTCAGTGACTGGAGGACGGCGGCGGCCGTCTTCATCGTGCCCGTGGCCGTCCAGTGGTGGAGCACCTGGTACCCGGGGGCGGAGCCGGGGGGCGGGGGATACGTGGCCCAGCGCATGCTGGCGGCCCGAAACGAGAAGGAGGCCATGGGGGCCACCCTCTGGTTCAACCTGGCCCACTATGCCCTCCGGCCCTGGCCCTGGGTGCTGGTGGGGCTGGCGTCCCTCCTGGTCTACCCGACGCTGGATTCCATCCAGGCAGCCTTCCCCCACCTGGACCCCTCCATCATCCGCCACGACCTGGCGTATCCCGCCATGCTGGTCTTTCTCCCCCACGGACTCCTGGGGCTGGTGGTGGCCTCCCTGGCGGCGGCCTACATGTCCACTATCAGCACCCACCTGAACTGGGGCGCCTCCTACGTGGTGGACGACTTCTACCGGCGGTTCATCAACGACCAGGAGGACGAGCGCCACTACGTGACGGTGGGCCGCCTCACCACGGTGGGCCTCATCATCCTGGCCGGAGCCGTCTCCCTCTGGCTCCAGAACGCTCTTCAGGCCTTCCAGATCCTGCTGCAGATCGGGGCCGGGACGGGGCTCGTCTTCCTCCTCCGGTGGTTCTGGTGGCGGGTCAACGCCTGGAGCGAGGTGGCGGCCATGGTGGTGTCCTTTGCCGTGGCCGCCTACTTCCAATTCGTCCACGGGCCGCTGGGACTTCCGGCCCTGGATCCCTCCCTTCAGCTCGTCATCGGCGTGGCCGTCACCACGGTGGGCTGGCTCACGGTGACCTTCCTCACCTCCCCGGCCTCCGAAGACACCCTTCGGAGCTATTACAGGGAAATCCGCCCCTTCGGGAAGGGGTGGCGTCGGGTCCTGGGCCTCGGCCCGGAAGACCCCGGCCCTGAAGCCGGGGGTGTGGCGGCGGGCTTCCTGGGTTGGTTCCTGGGTGTGGCGACGGTCTACAGCGCCCTCTTCGGGACGGGCTTTCTCCTCTACGGGAGCTTGGGTCCGGGCGTCCTCTGCCTGGGCGTGGCGGCCGTCGCCATGGT
>CAYXGM010000033.1:0-43464 GCA_964464555.1 uncultured Gemmatimonadaceae bacterium
GGGCCGGGTGGTGGTCCCGCCACCGCTCCGGACCGTGGGCAACCGTCGCGTGGTCCCTGATCCGCTCCGGGCCGTGCTCCCCCCCCCACTACCCGGCTTCCTCACCGTGGAGGAGGGACGGGTGCGCGGGGTGGTACGGGGCGGCGTGCCCACCTTCGGCTTGGTGGCTCGGGATCTTTCGGTGGGGGTCCGCCGCTCCAGGATCGGCCTGCCGGAGGTGCCCGGTTTGTTCACCGGATCCGTGAGCCTTCGAACCGACGGCCGTGAGGAGGTCGCTCCCTCCTTGGGATTGCGCGGCGCCGTCAGGGGCGTGCCCCGTCGGGTACTTTCCCGGATACCCGGGTCCGCGTTTCCCCTGGCGCCGGGGGACGTGGGAGTCACCGTTCCCGTGCGGCGGTTCGTGGTTCCCTCCACACCCGGACGTGCCTGGCCCGTGGCGGTCCCGCTCCGGTTTTCGACTCCAGGATCAGCCGTGGAAGGCGCGCCGACCCGAGGCGTCGCTCTACGGTTCTGCGTCCCTTCGACCCCGGGCTGGGTCGTGACGTTCGGTGCGTCCTTTCGCCTGACCACCTGGGGCGTGCCCGGCTCGCCGTCCCCACGCTCCTTGAAACCGAAGTGGGCCACGCCCCGTTGGGGCTGCACGTAGACCACCCGGCTCCCCCGGTAGCGGGTGCGCGGGTAGTAATAGGGGTCGTTGTAGATGATCACCCGGTAGTTGGAGCAGTGATAGGCATACGGATTCCAGGTGGAGTAGGGCCGGAATCCGTGACAGTCGTAGCAGAGGAACCGGGGATAGTCGTAGTGCCTGTCCACATGGTAGGTCGTGAAGTCCAGCCCGTAGGGCACGTACTCCCAGTCAGGGACCAGACTCGCCACGTAGTCGTCCATGGCCAGGTAGGGATCCCCGTAGACCTGACGACCCACATAGCTGAGATCCCATCCCCCGGCGTAGTGGGAATACCGGAATTCCCGAAAGTCGAAGGGTTCCGGAGAGGCGACGATGAAGAAATAGCCCATCCCCGCATCGTCATTCACGTACCAGTAGGAGGAACCCGGGAACAGAACCCGGTAGTCCCGACCGCCCCGTGCGTAGTGATTCTCCTGGGGAGACGACGGGAAGACCATCCTGGCCGTCCCGTTGGTGTCGATGTGGAAGATGGCGACGAAGGCATCCTCCGACGTCCGGTAGTAGATGCGCACCCGCTCGCCCCGCCGAAGGACCGGCTCACTCCCCCGGTCCAGCCAGACCCGGGCCTCCATGGGATAGTCCTGGTAGGCCGATCCGTCCGCATACCCCTGGGGGTTCTGATACTGCTGGGCGTCGGCCTGGTCCGGAGCGGATAGCGCCAGAGCCGCCGTGACGGCGGCCAGAGCCGAAAAGAACCGTCTCGCCCTCATGGATTCCTCCTTTCAAGCACATCCTTCCGCCTTTGAACTTTGCAGGTCCCATGCCAGGGGAAAAGGGAGCGAAACCCCGGGAATTCGGGGTGTCGGGGGGGGATGCGGCCCGGATGCGTCCTCACAGGTGGACACAAGTGTTGGCCGCCAGGTGACAACCCAGGGGGGAAAGGGGCTATCTTCCTTCCCATGCGAAAGCGAACGGGAGTGAGCACAGGCCGAACAGCGCCCGGACCCGAGGACCGGTGGGAAAGAGGCCCTGGTGCCCTGTGCGGGGTGGACAGAGGAGAGACTGCCCGGTGACACCCCCTTTCAACACCATTCTCGAGTCCTTCCGGTCCTCCCGGGCCGTCCAGGTCCTGCGTTCGGATCTCCCCGGGCCCGGGGACGAGCGAATCCTGGGCGGAGCCGTCGGGTCCAGCGGAATCGCCGCCCTGGCCACGCTCTACCGCTCCCTGCCCAATCGGGTGCTGGTGATCCTCACCGATTCGCCGCAGGCCGCCGCTTCGGCGGAGGCGGACCTGGAATCCACCCTCGGGACCGGGGCGTCCTTCCTCTTTCCACAGCGGGAATCCCTCCCCTACGAGGCCGCGGAGCCTCACCTGGAGGTGGGCGGTCTCCGGGTGGAGGCTCTGGAGGCCCTCTTCAGCGGCCGGGCACGCCTCCTCGTCACCACCATCCGCGCCCTCCAGGAGAAGGGGCCGGTCCCCACATCCCTGGCGGAACTCCGGCTCACCCTCCAGGTCGGGGAGACCATGGGATTCCAGGAGCTCATCGAAGGCCTGGACAGCCGGGGGTTCGAGCGGACCTCCCTGGTCGAAGAAGTAGGCCAGTATGCCGTCCGGGGCGGGATCCTCGATCTCTTCAGCTTCGGGTCCCCCGAGCCCCTCCGCATCGAGTTCTGGGGAGACGAGATCAGCTCGCTGCGGACCTTCGACATCCTGGATCAGCGTTCCATCCGGACCCTGGAGTCGGCCCACATCCTCCCCGTGGACTTCCGGTCCGACGCAGGGGGTCCGCAGGTGAGCCGATCCCTGCTGGAGCTCCTCCCCGACCAGGTTCTCCTCTGCCAGGTGGGTCACCAGGACTGGAGACGATCCCTGATCCGGGCCCGGGACCACGCCCTGGAGATCCGAAACGAGCTCGTGGACCAGGGGCAGGAGCCCGCTCCCCTGGACAACCTCCTCATGGAACCGGCCGAAGCCGAGGATCTCCTTGGCTCCCTGCCCCGGGTCCTGATCCAGGAAGAGGAGGGGCCGGACCTGAACCTGGAGACCGAACCTCCACCGCACATCGACCGGGACATGTCCCGGCTCCGGGCTTTCTTGATGGAAGGGGGCGCCAGGGGCCACGAAACCGTCATCCTCTGCGACAACGACGGTCAGGTCCAGCGACTGGAGGAGATTCTCGACGAGGGCGGGTTTCCACCCGGAACGCAGTTGGGAATCGGCACTCTGGCGGGTGGTTTCATCCTGAAGTGCTCCGACCCGCCCCTGAGGATCCTCACCGATCACGAGATCTTCCGCCGCTCCCGCCGCATCCGCAGGCGCAGGCAGTTCCGGGGAGCCGCAGCCCTGGAAAGCCTGGCCCAGCTCACTCCCGGGGACTACGTGGTTCACATGGACCACGGAGTGGGACTCTTCAGGGGCCTGGAGCACCTGGAGGTGGGAGACTCGGAAATCGAAGCCCTGGCCATCGAGTACGCCGGGGGAGAGGTCCTGAGGGTCCCCGTCTACCGGGTGGATCTCATCGAGCGATGGGTCGGGGAAACCGAGGAGGCGACCCCACCCAAGGTCCATCGCATCGGTGGCCGGCGGTGGAAGACCCTCAAGAAAAAGACCCAGGAAGCCATCGAGGCCATGACCTCGGAACTCCTGAGCCTGTATGCCCGGCGGGAAACGGCCTCAGGCTTCGCCTTCTCCCCGGACACCCGCTGGCAGAAGGAGATGGAATCCTCCTTCCTGTACGAGGACACCCCGGACCAGAGGAGGGCGGCGGAAGAGGTGAAGGGAGACATGGAAAGCCCACGACCCATGGATCGTCTGGTATGCGGGGACGTGGGATACGGGAAGACGGAGGTCGCCGTGCGGGCAGCTTTCAAGGCCGTGCAGGACGGAAGACAGGTGGCAGTTCTGGCCCCCACCACAATTCTGGTGGAGCAGCACCGTCGGACCTTCGAGGAGCGCCTGGCGGATTACCCCGTCCGGGTGGGAGCCCTCTCCCGGTTCCGGACCCAGAAGGAGCAGAAGGAGCTTCTACTGGGCCTCGCCACCGGCCAGGTGGACATCGTCGTCGGGACCCACCGCCTCCTCTCCGACGACGTGGCCTTCAAGAAGTTGGGCCTCCTGGTGGTGGACGAAGAGCAGCGTTTCGGGGTCCGCCACAAGGAACGCCTCAAAGAGCTGAGAGCCATCGTGGATGTCCTGACCCTCACCGCGACGCCCATCCCCAGGACCCTCTACCTTTCCCTGACGGGCATACGGGACCTCTCCCTGATCCGGACGCCCCCACGGGACCGAATGCCCATCATCACCCACGTTCTCCCCTGGTCCGACCAGATCCTCGGTGAAGCCCTCCACCGGGAACTGGATCGAGGAGGACAGGTCTTTGTCGTCCACAATCGGGTGGAGACCATTCACACCGCTGCCGCCAGAATCCAGCGGCTGGAGCCCGAGGCCGCCGTGGCGGTGGCCCACGGACAGATGCCGCCCAGGGAGCTGGACGAGGTCATGCGGGATTTCGTCCAGAGCGACGTGGACATCCTGGTTTGCACCTCCATCATCGAGAACGGCCTGGACGTGGCCAATGCCAACACCCTGATCGTGGACGGGGCCCAACACTTCGGCCTTTCTCAGCTCTATCAGATTCGGGGGAGGGTCGGACGGTCGGACCGTCGAGCCTACTGCTATCTGGTTGTCCCTGAATCGGTTACAGAAGACGCAGAAAAGCGGCTCAAGGTCCTGGAGCATTACACGGACCTGGGAAGCGGATACTCGGTGGCCCTGAAGGATCTGGAGCTGCGAGGGGCGGGAAACCTCCTGGGTGCCGATCAGTCCGGCTTCGCCCACGCCGTGGGGCTGGACACCTACCTCAGGCTCCTGGAAAAGGCGGTGGAGCGGCTGAAGAAAACCCCCGAAGAGGCGGCCTTCCCGGAACCGGATGTCAGCCTCTCGGGTTCCGCTTTCCTCCCCGAGTCCTACATTTCTGATCCGGGACAGAAGCTACACCTCTACCGGAGGCTGTCGAAACTCAAGAGCCCCGCCCAGGTAGAGGAGCTCCGAGGGGAGCTGACGGACCGGTTCGGGGAGGTTCCCCGAGAAACGGAAGCTCTGTTGAACGGTACCGTCCTGCGGATCCTGGGGCAGGAGCTGGGCGTGGAGCGCATCTTCCTGAAGGGTCGGGAGGGTCGCGTGAACTTCCGGGACGGTGTCGTGCCGCCCCTGGCCCAGCTCGGCCGGCCCTTCGAAGACCGGCAGGTCGAGGTGGAGGTGAAGCGGATGGATCCCCTTTCCCTGCGCCTCGAGCAGATGGGGCCCGAGCCCCTGGCCTCCACGTTGAAGGAGGCATTCGTCATATTGAGCCGGGACGCGCCGGCTCGGTGATGAAGAAACAGTGCGATCGCAATTGGAGATCCGGCCAACGAAAAGCGTAGCGGTGCGGCTCCAATAAGAGAGATGAACCGATGCAGGCTTACGTTCGAAGGAGAGGAAACGTGATGAAAGCGCGGAGGATGTTGATCCCGATTCTATTCCTTGCTCTCGGAGGGTGTGAGGGCGGGGACGCCCCCCCTCCCGAGAACGTCGTCGCCAGAGCGGCCGGGGTGGACTTCACCGCCGAGGAAACCGCCGAGATACTGGCTCCTCAGGCCCAGTTGCCCAACCAGCCCGACGTCGTGGACGCCCTGGCCAACCTCTGGATCGACTATTTCCTCCTGGCCCGGGCCAGCATCGAGGACTCCACGTTGACCAATGTGGATGTGAGCCTTCTGGTAGAGCAGCAGGCCAATAACGAGAAGGTCGCCCAACTCCGGGAGATGGTCATCGACGTGGACACCGCGGTCTCCGACGCCGAACTCGATGTCCTCTACGAGGAGCAGCTTCCCGGTGGGCAGCTCCGGGCCCGCCACATCCTCCTCCAGTTCCCGGAAGGGGCCACACCGGCCCAGGAAGACAGCGTACGGGCCCTGGCCGACACCCTCCGGAACCGACTCCTCGCAGGAGAAGACTTCGCCGCGCTGGCCGAGGAGTACAGCCAGGATCCCGGTAGCGCCCCCAGCGGAGGCGACCTGGGGTCCTTCCAGCGGGGCCAGATGGTCCCGGCCTTCGAGGAAGCGGCCTTCGCCCTGGAGCCCGGGGAGATCAGCGACATCGTCCAGACCAGCTTCGGACTCCACATCATCAGGGTGGAGGACCGCATCGTTCCTCCAATGGAGGAGTCCCGGGACGAATTCCGCATGCAGGTTCAGAACCAACGCATTGCCGCCGCCGAATCCACCTACGTCGCCGATCTCATCGAGCGGTCCGAGATCCAGGTCCAGGACGATGCCTACGAGGTCGCCCAACCCGTTGTGGCCGACCCCAAGGCGTCCCTGAGCGCCAGGGCCGCGGAAAGCCCCCTTGTGTCCTACGAGGGGGGTGCCTACACGCTGGGCGAGTTCCAACAGTGGCTGCAGACCCGGTCGGAGCCCATGAGGGCCCAGCTCGAGGCCGCCCCCGAGGACTCGTACGGCATCCTCTTCCAGAATCTGGTCCGGAGTGAGCTCCTCCTGACCGAAGCCGAGACCGAGGGAATCGAGATCGAGGCCCACAGGCTGGACAGCATCGCCATCAGCCTGAGGGAGGGCGTGCAAAACGTGGCCAGGACCCTGGGCTTCCTGAATCTTGAGGTCGGGGAGGGCGAGACGCCGGAAGAGGTGGCCAATCGGGCCGTCCAGGATCACCTGGTCCAGGTGGTCCAGTTCGGCCAGCAGGTCTACCCCATCGGCGGGTTCGCACTGGCTCTGAGGGAGCAGTATGACGCCCGGAGCTTCCAGCCCGGATATGAGCGAACGGTGGAGCTGGTGGAGGAACTCAGGGCCCAGCTCCCGGCGAGCCCGCCGGCCGGCGCCATGCCTCCCGCCCCCGCCCCGGACAGGGCAGCCGACACGACCGGGGGGGAAGGCTGACATCGGGGAACCGCCGGGGAAACGGGTGGGAGGTCCTCTTCTCGGGGGCAGCCCGGCCCGGGAACCCGCATCCCTGTTCGGTTTAATGAACTGAGGGCCGGGGGGGATTTCCTCCCCGGCCCCTCCAACAAGGGCGAGTGCCCTACCCGCTCCCTGGAGATACCCCTTGAGAGGAACCGCCTCCATGCTTGTCCGGTCCCTGGCTCTGGTCGTCGTGATGCTGGCAGCCGTTCCGGGTACGAAACCGGCTCAACACGCCCTGCTGGCACAGGAAGGGACGCTGGTAGACCGCATCGCCGCCGTGGTGGGCGATTCGGTCATCGTCCTTTCCCAGATCAACGAACGGCTCCTTCAACTTCAGTACCAGGGGGTGGAGGTCCCTTCGCCGGGGAGCGACGCCCGGCGTCAACTGCAGCGTGACGTCCTGGATCAGATGATCGGGGAAATGCTCATCGTCCAGGCGGCGCTCCGGGACACGACCATCGTCATCGACGAGGCGGAGGTGGAGAACGCCGTCTCTGCCGATCTGCAGCAGCGGATGCAACAGTTCGGGGGTCAGACCGCCTTTCAGGAGGCCCTGGCAGAGGAAGGGTGGACGCTGACCAGCTACAGGGACTTCCTCAGGGTCCAGGCCAGACAGCAGCGTCTCTATGGCTTGTTCATGCAGGGCCAAACCCGTGACCTGGCCTCCATCGTGGTGGAGGAAGAGGAGATCCGGGAGTTCTTCGAGGAGCAGAAGGATGTCCTGGGACAGCGCCCCCCATCCGTCACCTTCGCTCAGGTCATCATCGAGCCCACCCCATCCGATTCGGCGGTGGATGCTGCCAGGGCCGAGGCCCAGCGCATCAGGGAGCTCGCCCTGGAAGGGGAGGACTTCGGTGAGCTGGCTCGGCGGTTCTCCCAGGATCCGGGCTCCAAGGACAACGGGGGCGAACTCGGGTGGTTCCGCAGGGGTGAGATGGTGCCGGCCTTCGAGGACGCCGCCTTCAGGCTGGCCGTGAACGAGATCAGCGAGCCGGTGAAGACTCCCTTCGGCTTCCACGTGATCCGTCTGGACCGGAGGCGCTCCGGTGAGATCCGTGCCAGCCACATCCTCATCCCGGTCCAGGCCTCGTCGGAAGACCAGGAGCGGGCCCGGGACGACGCGTTGAGCGTCAAGGCCCGCCTGGAGGCCGGGGAGCCCCTCCAGCCCCTCCGGGAGGCCTTTGGCGACCTGGAGGCACCCGACACCCTCTCGGTCCCCTTCGATCAGCTCCAGCAGCTCCCTCCGGGCTTTGCAGAGCCCCTCCTTCAGGCCGAGGGCGGAGATGTCCTGGGTCCCATCGAGTACCAGGTTCAGGAGCGGTCCAACTTCGGGGTCCTGAAGGTGATCCGGGTCCGGGAGGGCGGGGAGTACACGCTGGAAGATCGGGAGCTGAGGTCCCGCATCGTCCAGAACCTGCAGCAGCAGAAGCTCGTGGCACGGATCCTGGAGGAGCTCCGTTCCGAGTTCTACGTCCAGATCCGTATGTAGCCCCCCCACGGCCCCGTAAGAGACGAGTCCATGGACTCCCTGGAACACTTCCCGTCCGGAAACCGCCTCGTCGTGACGCTGGGTGACCCCCGGGGGATCGGTCCCGAAGTCATGCCTGCGGCTCTGGACTCCCTGTTCCCCCGGCTCTCCAGAGACTCGATCCTGGTCCTGGGGCCCGACGGCGCAGACCCCGGGATCGCTCCCTTTGAAGGGATCGGCTCGTGGGACGGGACCGAAGAGGATGCCGGAAGGGTAACGGTGGAGGCCATCCGCCGGGGCGTTGCCCTGGCCCTGGAGGGCACGGCCGGAGCTCTGGTGACCGGGCCCTCCCACAAGCCCGCCATACGCCTGGCGGGTTGGGACGTTCCCGGGCAGACGGAGCTCCTGATGCAGCTCTCCGGCGCCGACGAGGTCGGGATGCTCATGGCGGCGGAGGAAACCGCGCTGGGGAGTCCCCTCCGGGTTCTCCTGGCCACGACCCACCTGCCCCTGAGGGATCTCTTCTCCCACCTGACACGGGAGCTCCTGGAGAGCCAGATCCGCCTTCTGGCCCGGGCCCTGGAGGAGGATTGGGAAATGCCACGCCCCCGCATCGGCCTCTGCGCCCTCAATCCCCACGCCAGCGACGGAGGGCTCTTCGGGTGGGAGGAGAGTGAGATCTTCGAGCCCCTGGTGGCCGATCTGGCCAATGAAGGGCTTGAGGTTCGGGGACCCATGCCCGCCGATACGATCTTCCACCGGGCCCTCCAGGGGCACCTGGATGCCGTCGTGGCTCCCTACCACGATGTGGGCATGGCCCCGTTCAAGGCCGTTTCCTTCGGCCGTGGAGTCAACGTGACTCTGGGCCTTCCCTTCATCCGAACCTCCCCGGATCACGGCACCGCCTTCGACATCGCCGGCACGGGAACCGCAGACGCCGGCTCGGCCCGGGAGGCCATCCGCCTGGCAGCCCATCTCATGAACAATCGCTTTGACACCCCCGGGAGCGGTGGGTAGCTTGAAAAGGGCCGGTAAACATAAGTTTCCCTACCCGGTGATTCCGTGATCAAGCTCCTCAACGTCACCAAGGTGTACCCCCGCACGGGGACGGCGCTGGAGGACCTCACCCTGGAGGTTGCCAAGGGCGAGTTCGTCTTCCTGACCGGGCATTCGGGGTCGGGTAAGTCCACCACCCTCCGCCTCATCCACATGGCCGAGAAGCCCACGGACGGCGAAGTACGCGTGAGCGGCTATTCCAGCCACCGGACGACCCGAAGGGATCTCTGGAAGATCCGCCGCCGCGTGGGATTCGTCTTTCAGGATTTCAGGCTGTTGCCCGGTCGGACGGCCCAGGAGAACGTGGGCTTCGCCCTGGAGGTCACCGGGACCCCAGGGAGTGACGTTCGACCCAAGAGCCAGCGCCTCCTGGCCCAGGTGGGACTTGCGGCGAAAGCCGGCTCCCCGGTCCACCAGCTCTCCGGCGGGGAACAGCAGCGGGTGGTCATCGCACGGGCCCTGGCCAGCGAGCCCCTCGTCCTTCTGGCCGACGAGCCCACGGGGAACCTGGACGATCGAGCCACCCGGGGCATCCTTGATCTCTTCTGGGAGATCAACGCCATGGGCATGGCCGTTCTCATGGCCACCCACGACCTGGAGTTGATCAAGGCCTACCCGGCGTCCCGGGTTCTGGAGCTGGACCAGGGCCGGCTGGTCTATGACTCGGAGGGGGCATCGTGAGTCATGCCCTTCGGGAAGCGGTCTCCGCCTTTCGGCGGGCCCCTCTCCTCACCGGCCTCTCGGCCTTTATGGTGGGTCTCGCTCTCTTCGTCATGGGGTTGTTTTCCCTGGTGGCCCATAATCTGCGCCTGGCCCTGGCCACCATCGAAGAACGGGTGGAAGTGGTAGCCTACCTCCGGGAGGATACCCGTCCCGTAGACCTGGAAGCGGCCATTCAGACTCTTCGGGCGATTCCCGGCGTCGAGGCCGTGGAGTACGTGTCCAAGGGCCAGGCCCTGGAGAGGGCCGTGCGGGACCTCCCCGAGATCGCCGAGGTGTCCTCCGACCTGGAGGTTAACCCCTTCCCCGCCTCCCTGGAGGTTCGCTTCCTTTCGGGGAGCCGGGACTCGGCCTCGGTGGCCCGGGTAGCCGAGGCTGCAGCGGAGTATTCCTTCGTGGAGGACGTGCGCTACGGGAAGGAATGGGTGGAGCGCCTCTTTTCCCTCCGGCGCATGGGAGCCATCACGGCCGCGGCGCTGGGCATCGCGTTCGGATTGGTGGCCACCCTCATCATCGGAGCCGCCATTCGCATTGCCGTCTTCGCCCGCAAGGATGAGATCTACGTCATGCAGCTCGTCGGGGCCCGGGACGGCTTCATCCGCCGTCCCTTCCTCCTGGAAGGTGCCGCCACCGGCCTCATGGGCGGGATCCTGGCGCTGATTCTCACCTGGGCCGCCCACAGGGCCGTGGCGGAGTTCCTTTTCAGCCTGGAGTGGATCCCCTCCACCTGGGTCTGGGCCGGGCTGGCCATCGGTCTCCTCTTCGGTCTCCTGTCCAGCGACATTGCCGTGCGTCGCTATCTCAGGGAGATCTGAGCCCATGGGTCGGTACCGGGGTCTCCTCCTCTTTCTACCGGCCCTCCTGGGGCCATGGACGCCCCTGGAGGCTCAGGATCCGGATCTCCAGCGCCAGATCACCGAAAGCCAGCGACGGTTGGAAGCCATCAGGGAGGAACGGGTCCGGCTGCAGGCCGAGATGGAGGAGGTCCAGGGGCGAGTCCGGAGCGCAGCCGCGGAGCTGAACAATATCGAGCGCCAACTGAGCTCCTCCCGCTCCGTGCTGGCGGAGGTGGAGTTCCAGTCCGAGATGACGGCCGCCCGGGTGGAGGAGACGACCACGGAGCTCCTCCAGACCGGGGAGGATCTGAAGGAGAGCGAGGCCACGCTTTACCGTCGCGTCAGAGACATCTACAAACGGGGTCCCCTCCACTCCCTTCGGGTGCTTCTGGGAGCCGAGTCCTTCGCCGACCTCCTCACCCGCTATCGCTACCTGGAGCTGGTGGCCGCCTACGACCGGGCCCTGGTGGATCGGGTGACGAGCCTGGAGAGGGCGCTGGCTCTCCACAACCGACGGCTGGAGACCAGCCTTGCCGAGCTGGGAAGGCTCCGCCAGGCCAAGCTGGGAGAGGTGGCGGAGCTCCGATCGGTGGAGCGGGACCGGCAGACCGTCCTCGCCCAGTACCGGGACCGGGAAGCCCAGACGGAGAGCCGGCTGGTTCAACTCGAGAACGACGAGGTCCGCCTGACCAACCTCATCGACGATCTGGAGGAACGGAGGCTCGAGGCAGAGCGGCGAAGGGCCCTGGCCGGAGCCGGAGGTGCCGGAGCCGGAACCATGACCAGTGAGGATGCCGGCACGCTGAGCTGGCCCGTCGAGGGAGAGCTTCTCTATCGTTTCGGACGGGAAAGACGGCCCAACGGAACCGTGCTGCGTTGGAACGGCATCGGGATCCGTGCCCCCACAGGCAGCCCCGTCCGGGCCGTGAAGGGGGGAACGGTGGTCCTGGCCGGCCCCTTCGAGGGCTACGGCCCCACCGTGGTCCTCAGCCATGGGGGTGGGTTCTACACTCTCTATCTCTACCTGGAGGAGATCGGCGTGGTCCAGGGTCGCACCGTGGAAACCGGACAGGTGGTGGGAACCGTGGGGGGAAGCGGCACGCCCGAGGGTCCCCACCTGGAGTTCCAGATCCGGGCACCCGTGGGAGGTGGGGCGCCCCGGGCCATGGATCCCCTCCAGTGGCTGCGCTCACGGAGTCCCGACGCATGACCCTTCATCCCCACCGAGGACACCAAGCTCTCCTCCGGACCCTGGCCGGGGCCCGGCAGAAGGACTCCCTCCCGGGAGCCCTCCTCATCCATGGCATCCGGGGAGTGGGGAAGCAGCACCTGGCCCTCTGGATCGGTCAACTCCTCCTCTGCCCCGACCCGGGTCCCGACGGCCCGTGCGGCTCGTGTCCGTCCTGCCACCTGGCCGGAAAAGTGGAGCATCCCGATCTGCACTGGTATTTCCCCCTCCCCCGCCCCAAAGGGGCATCCACCCCGGAAAAGCTGGCGAACGCGCTGGAAGAAGCCCGATGGGAAGCCCTGGAGGAGCTTCGGAAGTCTCCGCTGAAGCCCCTCCGGTTCGACCAACCCCGGAGCCTCTACCTGGCTGCGGCCCGGACCCTCCGGAGACAGGCTCAGCGCCGGCCCTCCATGGGAGATCGACAGGTCTTCATCATCGCCGAGGCGGAAGCCCTGGCTCCCCAGAACTCCAGCTCCGAAGCGGCCAACGCCCTACTGAAGCTCCTGGAAGAGCCCCCGGAGGGAACCACGCTGATCCTCACCTCCAGCGAGCCGGGCCGTCTTCTTCCCACCATCCGGTCCCGGACCACCCACCTCCACCTCCCCCCTCTCTCCAAAGAGGAGGTGACGGACTTTCTCGTCCAGGTGGTCGGGCTGGCGGAGGAGGAGGCGCAGAAGTTGGGATCCATCTCGGGGGGATCCATCGGCCGGGCCCTGGGCTTCGTTCCAGACGGGGAAGAGCCCGGTCCGCTGGTGGAGCCCCGCAGGGAGGCTTTTCGGATTCTCTCGTCGGCACTCTCTCCCACTCCCGCCGCCTCGTTCTCCACGGCAGTGGAGTTCGGCTCCACCGGGGGCCGGGGGCTGGCCGAGCTCTTCGACTTTCTGGAAGAATGGCTCCGGGAGCTGGCCGTCATGGCGTCGGGCGGTGAGGAAGAGACCCGATCCGGGGGGGGACGTCACCCCCTCCGGGAAGCCGTGACCCGCTGGAACATCCACCCCTCCGCCGTGGCCACGGCCCGCGAGAAGGTCGATGAGGCCCGGACCCTGGCGTCGGGGAACGTAAACCCCCAATTGGTCGTCTTCGGCCTCCTGCGCGCTCTGCGGGACGCTCTGGTGGGGGACGAAGATGAAGGCAGACCGAAAGGGTAGCCAGGCATGGACGAATCTCCCCCGGGAGATGGAGCCTCTCCTCAGCCCCCCGGCACGAAGATGCGCACCCGGTCCCCGGGCCGGATCACGGACTCCAAGGTCAGGTCGTTCCAGCGCAGGAGATCACCCAGGGATACCCGGTGGCGGGTAGCGATCCCGCTGAGGGTGTCCCCCGTCCGAACCTGATACGTCACGAGGCGCTCCAGGACTTCCTCCGCCGAGGCCGACCGTCCACTACCGAGCCGGTCCCCGGCCGAAGGGGCTTTGGGTACCACGACCCGTTGGCCGATCTGCATTCGCCGGGGACGTATGCGGGGGTTGGCCGCCTGCACGTCCCCCACGCTCACCCCGTAGAGGCGGGCGATGTGCGTGAGGGTTTCTCCCTGGGCGACCAGGTGCTCGACGAAGGTGACCCGCTCCTCCGGGGGGATCCGGGCATAGCCCCGGGCAAAGGCCTCCCCCGTCCCGGCGGGAAGCCGGAGGGGGGTGGATACCCCCGCCGGGGTGAGCCCCCTCAGGAGTTGGGGATTCAGAGCCTCCACCACCTCCAGCTCCACCCCCCCGGCCCGTGCCACCACGTCCAGGGAGGTGGCATCCGGCACCTCCACCTCGTCGAAGACCAGCGGGGGGTCGGGATAGACGTCTTCGAATCCATGGGCGGCTGGATCCCGGGCGATTCTGGCTGCGGCCAGGAACCTGGGAACGAAGTTCCGGGTCTCCCGGGGAAGATGGGAGGAAAGCTCGAGGAAGAGCCCGTCGTGGCCCTCCAACCCGCCGATGTGCCGACGCAGAATGCGCTGCATCCGTCCGGGTCCCCCGTTGTAGGCGGCCAGGGCCAGGAACCAGGACCCGAACCGGGCCCTCATGTCCGCCAGGTAGGCCAGAGCCGGGGCGGTGGAGCGGAACGGGTCCCGCCGTTCGTCCACCAGCCGATTCACTCGAAGCCCCATGCCTCGGGCCGTAGGAGGCATGAACTGCCAGAGGCCCGCGGCCCCCACCCAGCTCACGGCATCGGGGGTGAACCAGCTCTCCACGATGGGAAGGTAGAGAAGGCTCGGGGGGAGCCTCTGGCGCCGGATCTCCGCCTCCACCATCTCTCTGTAGCGGCCCATACGGGCCAGCGTCGCCCGGAAGAGCTCGGACTCCCTGGTCTGAAAGGAGTGGATCCACCGCTGGACCTGAGCCTCCATCTCGGGCGCCCGGGCCCAAGGCGAGTCCAGGATGGGATCGAAACCACCCGCTCCGGCCACGGGCTCCAGAGGAAGGGCTGAAGGAGGCTCCCCGGTCACGGAAAGGGGGGGCGACGGCACCCGAGCCGCGGGTGGCGCGGCCGTGGCCGTGGGCTCGGGTGAACCCGGGGCTCCAGCGAAGCGTCCGCAGCCCGTGAAGAGAAGGAGGAGGCCCGGAAGCACGGGCCACAGGCGAGAGCCACTCAGTCGCCTCGCCATCACCCTCCGCTCCGTGGACCCCTCCGGACCCGGAGAGCCCCCATGACCCGGGCGCGGCCGGGAGGGCCGCCGCCTTTCGGTCCTATGCCAAGACACGGTCCACGGCGGAGAGGAGCCGGTCCACGGTCTCGTGCGTGGCCCCGGCCCCCATGAGACCGATGCGCCAGATCTTCCCCTTGGCAGGCCCCAGGCCTCCCCCCACCTCGATGTTGAACTCCTCGAGGAGCCGCTTCCGGAGAGGACCCTCCTCCCGGCCGTCGGGGAGGGCCGCCGCCGTGAGCTGAGGGAGCCGATGGCCTTCCTGGGCAAAGAGACCGAACCCTCGATCCAGGAGCTCGGACTGAAGCCGGGCCCCCACGTCCTCGTGGCGGGAGAAACGGGCCTCGAGCCCTTCCTCCTCGATGATGGTCAAACCCTCGTGGAGGGCGTAGACCATGTTGATGGGAGCCGTGTGGTGATACCGGCGCTCTTCCCCCAGGTAGCCGGCGATGAGGGACACGTCCAGGTACCAACTCTGGCAGGAGGGAGAACGGGACCGGATGCGATCCACCGCCGTCTCGGAGAAGGAGATGGGGGCCAGCCCCGGAGGAACGCCCAGGCACTTCTGGGTGCCGGAATAACAGATGTCGATGCCGTTTGCGTCCATGTCCACGGGGATCCCCCCCAGGGAGGTGACGGCATCGACCAGGAAGAGCGTATCCCGCTCCCGGAGGAACTCCCCGACCTCCGCCAGAGGCTGACGGACGCCGGTGGAGGTTTCGGCGTGAACGAGGGCCGCTACGCGAGCTTGGGGGTGCTCGTCCAGGACCTGGATCATCCGATCCGGGGGAATGATCTCCCCCCAGGGGGCGTCCACCTCCACCACCGTGGCCCCCATTCGTCGGGACATCTCGGCCAGCCGGGTCCCGAAGACACCGTTGACCCCGATGACGACCGTGTCTCCGGGTGCCACCACGTTGGCCAGGGCGCCCTCCATCCCTGCCGATCCCGTGCCGGACACGGGAAAGGTCATCCGGTTCCGGGTGCCGAACACCCCCCTGAGCTTGTCTCCCACGGCATCCATGACGGAAAGGAACTGGGGATCCAGGTGGCCGACCGTCGTTACGGCCATGGCCTCGAGGATCTGCGGCGAGACGGGGGAGGGCCCCGGGCCCAGAAGCAAGCGGGGTTCGATGCTTACATTCTTCATGGTCATCTTTCGTCTTGGATGATGAAGGGAGCCCCACGGTTGGCCGCGGGCCCCTTCAGAAGTCTCAGAGGTGGTAGTTCGGTGCTTCCCGGGTGATGGTCACATCGTGGGGATGGGACTCTCTGAGGCCACCCGGAGTGATCCGGAAGAAGCGGGCCTGGTCCCGGAGCTCATCCAGGTCCCCGGCCCCGCAGTAGCCCATCCCGCTTCGGAGCCCCCCCAGAAGCTGGAAGATGGTATCGGAAAGGGGACCCTTGTAGGGAACCCGGGCCTCGATCCCCTCGGGGACCAGCTTCCGGACTCCGGCCTCGGCATCCTGGAAGTATCGGTCCGCCGAGCCCTCTTCCATGGCCGAAAGGGACCCCATGCCGCGAACCACCTTGAAGCGGCGACCCTCCAGGAGGAAGCTCTCTCCCGGGGATTCTTCGGTGCCGGCGAACATGGACCCCATCATGACCGAGCGCGCCCCGGCCGCCAGAGCCTTCACGATATCTCCGGAGTAGCGGATTCCACCGTCGGCGATGACGGGAATCTCATCCTCCACCCCCCGCACCGCCTCCATGATGGCCGTGAGCTGTGGGACCCCAACCCCCGTCACCACGCGGGTCGTGCAGATGGATCCCGGTCCAACCCCCACCTTCACGGCATCGGCTCCCCGCTCCCTGATGGCCCGGGCCCCCTCGGCAGAAGCCACGTTCCCGGCGACGAGCTCCACGTCGGGGAGGGCCTCCCGGATCCTGGCCACAGCCTGAAGCACCCCCTCCGAGTGTCCGTGGGCCGTGTCGATGACCAGGGCATCGACTCCGGCATCCACCAGGGCCCTGGCCCGATCCAGGTCCTTCTTCGCCGACGTGCCGATGGCGGCCCCCACCCTGAGTCGTCCATGCTCGTCCTTGCAGGCGTTGGGAAACTGTCGGCGCTTGTAGATGTCCTTCACCGTGATGAGGCCCTTGAGGTTCCCCTCATCGTCCACCACCGGAAGCTTCTCGATACGATGCTCGTGCAGAAGCCGCTCGGCGGATTCCAGGGTCGTCCCCACGGGCACCGTCACCAGCCCCTCGGCCGTCATCACCTGGCGTATCGGCTGGTCCAGGTCGGTTTCGAACTGAAGGTCCCGGTTGGTGACGATGCCCACCAGCTTCCCCTCTTCTTCGACGATGGGAACGCCGGAGATGGAAAACTGGGCCATGAGGGCATGAGCCTCCCGGAGGGTCCGGTCCGGGCCCAGGGTGATGGGGTTCAGGATCATGCCGCTCTCGGACCGTTTCACCCGGTCCACCTCCGACGCCTGCCGGTCGATGGGCATGTTCTTGTGGATGATCCCCAGCCCCCCCTCCCGGGCCACGGCAATGGCCAGACGGGATTCGGTGACCGTGTCCATGGCCGCCGAAACGAGGGGAGACTGGAGGGGGACGTTCGGGGTGAAAACGGAATGGAGGGATGTATCGCTGGGGTGAACCGTGGAGTGGCCGGGCACGAGGAGGACGTCATCGAAGGTCAAGCCGACACCCAGGATCATCTCTCTATCTCCCACTACCTCCGCCATGATCGTTCTCCCTGAGAGAAACTTCGTACTACGAGGCAGGCATCCCCCGGATACACTCAGCGCCCGCCGCCTCCAGCTCCGGAAACCCGGGGCCGGGACGCTCGGGCGCAAGGCCTGCGACTCGTTCATCGAGTCCATTCATAGCCCATCTTATCCGGCTTCCCGGAACGGTGTCAACCCGGAGCCATCGGGAAAGAAGTCCGGACCCGAACGGCTCCGTGGAGATCCGCCCCCGGGGCACCGGAGCCCAAGATCAGGAGCCGTTTTTCGGTCCTGGGCCCCCTTCCCCCTCCCCCGCCGATCCCCGTTTCGGACCGCCGGTCCCGGAGGAGGGGCCCCTGCCGGACGACCGCGGGCCTTTCCCCCGTTGGTCATCAGCATCCGAATCGGTCTCACGGGAAAACGGCTTCCTTCCCTCCCCCGCACCGTTGAGATCGCCCAGGATCTCCTTACCCACCTTCGAGACGTTGGAAAGCACCTTGTCGGCGGCCGAGATGAGCTGAAAGGCCTCCCTGAGACTGGCGGGGCTCATGGTCTTCCGCCTCAGTTGGTCCTCAAGCTTCTCGGCGAAGCTCTGAAGGCCCGAGCCTTCCCCGGCGGGATCGGTGGCGTACTTGGCCTCCAGGAACTCGATGTAGTCCAGGACCTGGTAGACCTGGTCCTCGGGAAGGCTCTCGAGCTTTCGAAGGACGCGTGTTCGAAGGATGTCATGCATGGCGCCGGACCTCCTCGTGATCTCACGACCGGCTGGACCGATAGTTCCTCAACCGGCGAAAGGGCAAGAGGTAGTAGTCTAACATACTGAGCCGCCGCCTGCGCGAGTAACGCGGCTCGCCCCATGACTCGGACAGGCTCTAGTGAGGAGTTCAATCCACGGACTCCGGGCTGGCCAGGTAGGGAGCCAGACCCGGGGCCCGGAGGAGGTCGTGAAAGGCGGTAGCCGTGGTGGCCGCCAGGGCCGACACGGCGGAGTGGCCCGCCTCCATGGCCTTCTTCGGAACGTGGAGCTTGAACCTCAATTCCGTCTCGGAGGTGTCGGGGTTCGCCACCAGCTTCGGAAGCCGGTACCGGAGGGTGAGGGGAACCCTGTACCCCGACGGCAGGATCTCCTCGGCAACGGCGGCCAACTCACCCAGGAGCCTGCCCGGATCCCGCATCTCGGATAGCTCGGGTCCCTGCACGACCAGGGCCATGTTTCCCCGGAGGCCGCGACTGGTCTCGTCCAGGAAGACGTCGATGCTCACCCACTCGGGGACGTCCCCCCGGTGAAAGAACAGGTAGGCGCTTCGAGACGAGTCTCCGGCCCATCGGCCCTCGAATTCGTAGCTCGTCGTCTTCTGGAGGCCCGACAGCTCCCAATCGCTGGCCTCCAGCCCCTCCCGAACGGCCTCGAGGAGGGGCTCCAGGGTCAAAATCGGATCGGCGTGAGAAGACGTGGGCATGAATCTATCCTGCGATGTGGGCACCTGGCGTTATCAAGAATCACTATTGACAAGGCGGCCTGAAAAAATAGCTTTCATGGGTAAAACGATAGCCTCCGAGAGCTCCTCCAACCGTTGTACGAGATCAATGGAGACCAGCACCCAAACCGCCGATGTCCGCCTTCGAGAAGCCCTCGAAGCGTCGGGCCATCGCTTCACTGAACAGCGTGCCGCAGTCTATCGATTCCTCTCCTCCACCACCACCCATCCAAATGCCGATGAGGTCTTCCAGGAAGTAAGGAGCCAGGTTCCGGGAATCTCGCTCGCCACGGTTTACAAGAGCCTCGAGACCCTGGTCGGCTGCGGGCTGGCGGCCAAGCTCACCTACTCAGACGGGTCCGCCCGTTATGACGGAAGGACGGACCCCCATCATCATGTCCGTTGTCTCTCCTGCGGCAAGGTCCGGGACGTCCCCGGGTATCTCCCCGGCCGGGATCTGGCTTCTCTTGGCCAGGGATTGGACGATTTCTCCCTGGTCGGTTATCGTCTCGAGTTGACCGGCTTCTGCAAGGAGTGCCAGCCCGAGGCATAGGAGCCATCCCAGCCACGCCGTCCAGAGCACCGGATTGAGCATACGAAACCTCGTTCCCCGCCCATCCCGCCGACTCCCCCGCTGGACCGGAGTTGCTCCGCCTGTGGCCCTTCTGCTCCTGGGCCTCTCCTTCACCCTGTCGGGAGGAGGGGCCGAGGGCCCTGCCGATCTCGACAGGCCTTCGCCGCCCCCTTCCGTCCGTGAGGCCGGTCCGTCACCGGAATCCACCCTTCCCTCCCCCGCCGCGACGGGCGCGGAGGTGCAGGAGCTTCGTCGGGACCTCATGGCCATTCTCACCTCCACGGGCAACCGGAGTGGCACGTGGGGAGTTCTGGCCATCTCCCTGGATGGAGGGGACACGCTTCTGGCCCTGAATCATCGGGAGCTCATGATCCCCGCCTCCAACATGAAGCTTCTGACCACGGCAGTGGCCCTGGAGATGCTCGGATCCGGCTTCCGCCATCACACCTTCCTTCTGGGGCATGGAGAGCGGAACGGCCAGGTTCTCGAGGGCGATCTCGTCCTCTACGGAACCGGTGACCCTTCCTTCTCGGAGCGCTTCCACGCCAGCATGAACGCCCCCCTGCGCGACCTGGCGACCCAGGTGGCCCGGACGGGCATCCGGGAGGTCCGGGGAGACCTGATGGTGGACGGGAGCTACTTCCACGGCCCCGAGCTGCATCCCGACTGGGATCCTGCCGACTACAACGATGTCTTCTCGGCCCCGGTCTCGGCGGTGGTCTACAACGAAAACACCGTCACGGTCCGCGTCGAGGCCGGCCAGTGGGTGGGAGATCCTCCGCGCATCTTCACCCTTCCGCCATCGGCCGGCCTCGACGTCCTGAACAGGGCCCGCACGACCCGGGCGGGAACCCGGCCGCGAGTCTGGCTCTTCAGGGACACTCCATGGGATCCCATCGGGATCGAAGGAGAGATCCCCGTCGGGGGGAGGGACGTCTGGCGTCGCCTTCCCGTCCCCGATCCCCTCCGATTCACCGGCGCTCAGCTCCAACAAGCCCTGGAGGCCGAGGGAATCCGGGTGGAGGGCAGCATCGTCTCCGTTCGAGACCCCGCCCGTTCTCCCCTCACGCGGGTCCAAGAAAAGGGATCCGATTCGAAGGGACCCCTATCGGTCCTGGCAACGGTGAGCTCTCCCCCCCTCGTGGACCTCCTCAGGGTAGTCAACAAGGAGAGCAACAACCTGTTCGCTGAGGCGGTGGGAAAGACCCTGGGCAGGGTCATTCTGGGGGAGGGGTCCTATGCGGCTGGGCAAAAGGTGATCCGGGATGTCCTCATCCGGAGGGTCGGGATTCCGCCCCATGAGCTCCACGGTAGAGACGCCTCCGGACTCTCTCCGGAAAACCGCGTGTCTCCCGGGGTCGTGGTCCATCTCCTGCGCTACATGGTAGGCTCCCCCAACTGGGATATCTTCCGGGAGACCCTTCCCGTGGCGGGAACCCGCCGTGAGCTGGGGCGCATGTATCGCAGCCCCGCCGCCGGGAACCTCCGGGCCAAGACGGGCACGATGAACGGGGTCTCGGCCCTCTCGGGGATCGTCACCACGAGGGGGGGAGAGAGAATCCTCTTCAGCATCCTCTCCAACGACGTGGGATCGGAATACAGGGCCAAAAGAGCCGAGGACCGCCTGGCCATCCGGTTGGCTTCCCTCTCCCGGACCCACCCGAACTGAAGGAGGAACCGGACAGGCCGGCTTCAGAGACTCCAGCCAGACCGGATCAGCGCCGACCCCTGGCCCATCGAAGCCGCCGCTTGATCTCCACCTCCGACATGGTCCGCAGCGTCCTCTCGGCCGTCTTCGTCGTGTTCCAGCGTACGTCTTCGAGAGCGACCGGCTCCTCCCCCGATCCGTCCTTCGGCTCCAGAAGGAGGTGGTACCGCCCCTTGTAGTCGTCTCCCGGTCTCTCGGCAACCGAGGCCACCCAGATCCGCCCCTCTCCGTCCTCGAATTCTCTCATCTCGCCCACTCCGGGGTTGAAGTGCACAGGAGCCGTCAGCCTCGGGGTTTGGGCTCCGAAGCCTCCAATAGCTCCGCCAGATCCTCTTCATTCATGGAAGATAGCCATTTTTGAGCCTCTTCCATGGACCCCACCGTCAGGGGAGCCTGACGGGGCTCGTCATTGCCCCGGGTCGGGGAGAGGATCGTGACGAATCCACCCCAGGACTCACGACCTATCATCACCTGCCACTCTACTCCATCCGGGCTCTGAAATACTCTCAAGGAGCCTCCTTGACAATCCCCCGACCTACCCGGGGATCCATGTCGGCACGGGACAACGGGCCCGGTCCGTCGAGGACGTGGTCGGAGTTGTTCGGGTTGAGTACGGATCCCTTCCATCGCCCGTCGTCGGACAGGCTCTCACGCCACGCTTACCCGCCGACTCGCCCGGGGTGCCCTCAGATCGTTCCTGAGGGAGAACTCCCTCAAAACCAGGGAAAGCCCGCCTCCTTCCCGAACCTGTGTCGGAGTAGCTCCGGTATAATGCTTCAGCGCCCTCCGGAACGCCGCTCCCGAGGAGTAGTCGAGTTGCCTGCCGACGCTCTCCCCCGTCCTTCCGGGCTCCTCGAGCCAGTGCCCTGCATGGAAGAGCCGGATCCAGAGGAGTAGGTGTCCCAGGGAGGGAAGGCCGAATTCCTTTAGTCGCTCGCTCAGAAAGGGCCGGCTCAGGCCCGCGGCTTTGGACATCTCCTCCGCGTTCCACCCCCGGTGGAGCGAATCCAGGGCCAGGTGAACGATCCGGAGCTCGCGGCGGGGGAGGTGGGGGCTCAGGAAGCGCGTCACCACCGAAGCCACCCCCCACTCCATCGATCGAATCACGGTCCGTCTGAGCTCGGACTCCAGGTCGTCCAGGTCCAGGAGGATGAGGTTCCGAATGCCGGCCCGCCCCAGACGGAAGAGGGTGAACGGATCTCGATGCTGGTGAACCAGGAGAATGAGGCCCAGGTGGGGGAAGCGACCTCGAAGCCCGGCCAGGGCCCCCACCAGGGAAGGGACCGGGAGGACGGCGCCCAGATCCAGCACCGCCCCGGTCACCGGCCGCTCTTTGATCACCCGTTCCAGACCGCCCCAGGACCGGGCAAGGGCCACCGAGTGGGTGGGCTCCAGGAGCCCGTTCAATTGCTTCTGCTGGGACCGTTCAGCAGCCAGAACCGCGAAAAACGCCATAAGACCTTCGGAAAAGATATACCCTCGTCGCGAAATGAGTCGGCGGACTCCACGGGAGCCGTGCAACGTAGTCCATGCTGGTCGTATCGCCCTCTTCGGAGGGTCCTACTCAGGTTTCATTCGATCGACGAGAGAGAGCACCATGAAAAAGGCACGCCTCTTCCTGACCGCTGCCATCGCCGCCCTGGCCATCACGGCAACCGCCTGCACCTCACCCACCGGCCCGGATCACACCATCGGGTCCGGGAACCACACCATCGGGTCCGGAAACCATACCATCGGGTCCGGAAACTAGCGGCGGGCGGGACACCCGATCACAAGGGTTCCCCGCTTCCCACCAGGGTCCGTCGCAGCTCCCTGAGACCCTGGCGGACATTCAGGATATCCGCTCCTGAGGGGTTCCGAAGGCGGGATCCCAGGGACGGATCTCCGGCCCCGGGATCTCCCGCGCCGGCATGGATGGATCCGTCTTCTGATAGGGCCGCCTCGGCATCGAAGATGAGCTTGCTCAGCCTGTGGTCCTCCGCATAGGAGAGAGCTCGGCGGAGCCAAAGGACGGCGTGTTCCTCCCGCCCCAGGGCTCTCGAGGAGATGCCCCGGAAATAGTACATCTGAGCCCGATAGACGGGAGAGGCCTCGTCCTCCCACGCCTCGTCATCCAGGCGTTTTCTGAGAGCATCGTGCTTCAGGTCATCGCCCTGCAGGGCCGCGATGAGGGCAAGGGCGTCGAGGGCCAGGATGTGGTACTCCGAACCCTGCACCCGCCCCGCCACCACGGAATAGGCGTCCCGGGCGGCCGAAAGCTCCCCGCTCTCCCTCAGGACCCCGGCCAGGTCGAAGAGGGCCCGGAGGCTCCCTTCGTCGGAGTCGTACACCTGAGCGGCCTCCCAGCCGTGAAGGACGGCCCGGTCCAGATCTCCGGCCAGCTTCTCCACCGTCATGAGATCGTGATGGGCCACGGCCCGGGCATGGCGATCGCCGCCCCGGGTCCCCAGGTCCAGGACCTGGCGGAGAACCTCCCGGGCCCGGAGCAGGTTCCCCCTGTCACGGTACGTGTTCCCCAGCCCGTCCAGGACCAGGGCGAGCTTGCGGAGGTCTTCCGATTCTTCCGCCACCTCCCTGGCCACATCGTACCACCGCACGGCCTCATCCCACCGTGCGAGCTTTCTCAGGACCCGCCCCTGGAAACGGGCTGCGTCTACAGCGCCCTCCAGCGACCCGCCGGCCACCGCCAACTCATAGGCCAGAGCGTGGATCTCCAGGGCACCGTGCAGGTGTCCCATGTTCTCCACCATCTCCCCCCACCCCAGCACCGCCGCCAGGAGCTCATCCTGGTCCAGGAGCTCCAACGAGGCCAGGATCCGCCCCCATGCCTCCCGTTCCGGATCCTCCTTCGGGAGAGCATCCAATTCCTGACGCACCCCGTTCACCTGGTAGTTCAGGGAGTCCCGGTCGGCCACGAAGTCGTCGTCCGCCAGGCCCCGTAGCACCCTGGCAACCAGGAAGCGGGTCGCGATCCGGCGGCTGGCTTCCTCATCCCCTCTCCGCCCCTCGATATCCTGAAGGACCGGCCAACCGGCAAACGGTGCTTCAAGTCCTCCGGCCTCGTCCTGCGTCCCGGCCTCTGCCTCCGCGGAAGATCCGAATCCCGCAGCCAGGTCCCGGTGCAATACCAGGGAAGCCAGCTCCCCGGCCAGGAACATGAGCTCGCCGGCCACCTCCGCATTCAGGGGGGAGCGGGGGGTGAGGGAATCCAGCACGAGGAACCAGCTTCGGGGTCCGTCGCTCCCGAGAGCCACGGCGCAAACGCTCCGAACGGAGGCTCCGTCCACGCGGCGGACGGGTTGGGCGTCCGGCAGGTCCAGAAGGCCGGGGACCCCGCTTTCCCATGCACCCTTCAGAGGTTCGGGGGAGAAAAGCCGCCGGGGACGGTCGGAGGCGAGGTCGAGGAGGGCATGGGTGTGGACAAGACCCGGGCCGTACTCGTCCAACCATACCACCGCACCCCGGTCGCCCCCGACGAACCCCAGGGCGCGCCAGAGTTCCAGGAGCAGAAGGGCCTTTTCGGGGTCGTGACCCGAGAGGGCGAGGGCGCGGCGGTACCGTTCGGTCCGCTTCCCCCGGTATGAATCCAGATGGACGACGTTGGACGGTCTCATGGGCTCCGGATATGGTCACCAGGAAGCGGGGGGCGGGTACCGAAAAGTACCCCCGGAACCCAGGAAAAACAACGGCGGAGCCAGCCCCCGTTTAGCATCCAGGGGCCCGGCAGCGCCTGCGCTGGGAGCCGGAACCCGACTAATCCGGGAGGCCGGGTTCCAGGACGTCGCGGTGAACGACTTCCGGGAACTGGTAGAAGAGGACCCCCTCCTTGGAGATCTCCGAGCGTACCCGGAATCCGTCATCCATGGCCACCAGGACCTTCTCGGCCGCAGGGAGGGAGAGATTCAGGTCCGAAGCGACGTCCGTCACAGTCAGCGTCCCCCCTCGATCCCTGGCCAGGAGGAGCACCTTCCGCTGCAAACGCTGCATGAGGGCCTTTCGCCGCTCGTTCAGAGCCTGAAGACCCCAGTAGAACCCACCGGTCCCCGACACGCCGATGACGCTCCCCACCCCGATGAGCTCCGGATCTCCCTGCACGATGCCGAGGACAACCATCAAGGTCGCCATGAGGATGAGCCCGACACCAAGCACCCTTCGAAAAAGCCCGCTCCTGGGAAGGGGGGGGGCCTCGTCCGCCGACGGAGGTGGGACCCGCTTCCCCTTCCCTTCCGGCGGAGGTGGAAGCATCTGGGCATAGTGATGCCACCCCAGACCGCAGTTCGGACAGATGACCCGGTTTCTGCGAAGGAGCCAATAGGCCAACCCTCCGAGACCATAGGTGAACAAGCTCACGCCGATGAGAAGGGCGACATGGGAGGGACGTTTGAAGTAGGGAATCCCGTCGCCCTGGTATCCACATCGCGGACATCGGCGAACCGCCGAGGACACGTGCACGCCCCCGGACACCGCAGCGCCGCAGGTCGGGCATCGGGTCGTATCCGGCGCCAGGGTCTCACCGCAGGTGGAACAGCGCATCAATTTCGGTCCGAGGGAGAAGGGGTTGTCTCACTTCACAGCTACCTTACGAATTCCCGTGGGGGAAGATTCACGCCAGATTCCGCAAACGAGCCATGAGCCCGTCCGCCTGCCCCTCCAAATCCGGGGACGTTCTCGGAGGCTCTCCCTGGCGCCCGCCTACCCCCAAAGCTACACGACAGGCAGCCGGGGGGGAAATGAACCGCCGGGCCCGGGGCCGAAACGTGCGTTGCGAAGGAGGGAGGGCCGCCTGCCGTCCACAAGACCCCTGTTCGCGGCCGCACCCCCCCCTTTTCGCAACACCCTTTCAATCCCGGAGATTTCACTCCGGACGCCTCAGCTTCCCGGGTTCCGGGAGATCTCCAGAAGGTCCAGCACGACATTTCCCGTGAGGGCCGCAGACCCCGTACGAACCCGGCCGACCACCCTGATCCCCTCCAGGGGGATCAGTCCCTCCACCTCCTCCAGACGTTCCGGGGGAATCGCCACGTAGACGAAGTCCCCCCCCGGCCCCGGGGTGCGGGTCAGGAGGAAGGGTTCGCCTTCATAGAAATCCGTCCGGATGGGCTCGGCCCGTTCCAGAGAGACATACTGGAGCTCCCAGGAAACCACCTGGCTTCTGTAGGCATCCGGGTCCTCCACCACCTGGTCGTGGGTGGCCCGGGACAGGGGTGGTGTGGCGGCCTCCTGGCCCCCCTCGATGCCCCCGGGCGACCAGATCCAGCCATCCAGGCGGACCCTCACCCAGTTCCCCTCCCGGGCCAGAACTCTCAACTCCGTCCCGGGCCGGGCCAGGGCGAGTGTATCGCCGTCGGGTCCCGTGAGGATGGACGAGGGTCCCTCGCCGGTGCGGAGCCACGGTACCTCATCGGCCACCGGCTCCCCGGCCGAAACCGGATCACCCCCTCCCGGCTGCTCCGCGGCGGGGCCCTCCTCGGGAGGTGAGCCCGAAAGCTCCACCGACTCCCTCCAAAGCCACGCCACCCGCCTCACCCTGGACCATCCGGGCACACGGTCCACCTCCTCGAAGAGGGTACCCTCGGCCATCCGGCCCAGGATCGCTCCCGACGGCTCCGCCCGCAGGTTTTCACGGGGGGAAGCGGCAACGACCAGATCGAACCCCGAACGGTCGGTGCTCCGGAGAGATGCGGTCCATATCCAACCCTCCACCTCCACCTGGACCCAGGATTCTTCGATACGGGTGGTCCGGAAAGCGCTGCCGGGATCCAGTCGGCCCAGAATGGTGCCGCGGGGCTCGGCCCGGAGGTTCTCTTCTACCCGGAGTGTGGCAAGGTCCTGGCCCAGGGCCTCACTCCAACCGCTCCCGATGATGAGGAGAACAAGGAGAAGAAGGAGAGACCGGCCGGGGCCGGGACGGAAGGGCGACACCCTCATGGGCGTCATGGCTGAAACGAAGAGGACGTGAGAAGTGTTAAACACAGCATGCCCCCCCTCGGGGATCGACTTGAATCTGCCTGGGACGTTTCGAGGCGTCAATTCCGGAATCCTCCCGTTGCCCTCCGGCGTCCCCGGCCCCAAACTTTCCAGTTTGGGCCGGCTCGAGTTCCGGCCAACATGGTGATCGGACCCAGACCTCATGACATCGACTACGCGCTCCCTTCTCTTCCTGATCTTCGTCACGACCCTCCCCGTCACGCAAGCCGACCTCTCGGCCCAGACGGTGCCGTCCCCCTACCGATTCATCGAATCCCGCCAGGAGGCCGGCATCTTCGTGGGCCGGAGGAGCCCGGGCACCGGCAGGTTCGGGTACGGTCCGTCGGAGGGGCTCCTCCTGGGCGCCCGCTACGGCGTCCGCATCAGCGGGCCCTTCGCCCTGGAGGCGGTGGCGGGCTTCATGCCCACCACCAGGGATCTCGTCGATCCCACCCGGGTGGAGGGGAACAGGGTCGTGGGCGACGTGGAGAGTCAGGTGGTCACGCTGGACGCGCGCCTCCGCTTCAGTCTCATGGGAGACCGCACCTGGAACGGCCTGAGCCCCTTCTTCTTCCTCGGTGGGGGGGGAGCCTTCGACACCGAAGACGGCGGTCCGGAAGAGGAACAGCTTCTTCTCACGGACGACCGGTTCGAGTTCCAGGCCACCTTCACCGGCGTCCTGGGCACAGGCATCCGGTGGCTCGTCGGTGACCGGTTCATCCTCCGGGGCGACCTCGCACTCACCATGTGGCAGCTGAAGGCCCCCAGGGGATTCAGAAATCCGGAGAGGGAGCTCACCGGCGTGGACGAAAACGAATGGGTCAGCGGTCCATCCTTCACCATCGGAACCTCTTTCCGGTTCTGACCTTCCGGAGCCTGATCTCACCATGACTCAGTTCGAGGACCGGCATCCCGATTGGCTCAGCGTAGATGAGGCCATTCGAAGGGTCCTGGCGGGAGCCCGTCCCCTTTCCGAGGAGAAGGTCCGGCTCAGAGACGCCCTGGGGAGGGCCCTGGCTACGGGGGTCCTGGCCCGTGCAGACCTCCCCCCCTGGGACAACTCGGCCATGGACGGATACGCTGTCCGTGGGGGGGACGTGAGGGGAGCCATCTCCGAGGAGCCCGTATCCCTCGAGGTGGTGGGGGAAACCCGGGCCGGGGAGGTGTCCGGAAGGGCGCTGGGTGAAGGCCAGGCGATCCGGATCATGACCGGCGCCCCCATCCCTCCCGGAGCCGACTCGGTCATCCGCGTCGAACACACCGACGCCGAGGAGGAGGCCGGGATCGTCCGGATCCACACGGATGCGGACGTGAGCAGGAACATTCGAGCGGGCGGCCAGGACATGCGGGCCGGAGAGGAGGTGCTGCCCGCCGGAACCTCCGTGGGACCGGGGCAGATGGGGCTCCTTTCAGCCTCGGGGGCCGAACAGGTCCGGGTTCATCGCCGGCCCACGGTCGCCATCCTCTCCAACGGGGACGAGCTGGCGGGACCCACCGAATTCCGGCGCGTTCTCACCGGCCGGGCCATCCCGGAAACCAACGCCCCGACCCTGGCCGCCGCCGTCACCCTGGCCGGCGGGATTCCCCTGCTCCTGGGAATCGCCAGGGATACGGCTCCGGACATCCTGGACAAGATCCACCAGGCCCGGGAAGAGGGGGCGGACATCCTTCTCACCTCCGGCGGGGCGTCCATGGGCGAGACGGACCTCATCAAGCGGGTCCTGGACGACGTGGGCCTGGAACTGGACTTCTGGCGCGTGAAGATGCGGCCCGGAACACCGTTCAGCTTCGGCCGGCTCCCCATGGAAGGGGTCGATGCCGAGCTCCCGGTCTTCGGTCTCCCGGGAAACCCGGCCTCCAGCTTCGTGACCTTCCAGCTCCTCTGCAGACCCTTTCTCCTGAAGCTCGCCGGGCACAGACGCATCTTCCGCCCGGTCATTCGGGCCAGGGCCGGAGAGCCCCTCCAGTCTCCTCCGCGCCTGACCCACTTCTTCCGAGTCCGATTTCGGGGCGACCCCTCATTCCCCACCACATTTCTCACAGGGTCCCAAAGCTCGGGTCTGGTGAGGGGGCAGGGCCTGGCTCAGGGGCTCGCTGTGGTGCCGGAAGGCGTGGGAAGGGTGGAGGAGGGAGAGACGGTACGGGTCATCCTCCTGGACGACCTGGGGCTGGGCATGGAGACCCCGGGGTTTATGAGCCTGTCCGAGTAACGGGGCGAGCCGCGTGACGTGCGGCACGATGCCGCGTCGCCGGAACGGGCTCCCGGGTTTCAGGACCCCTTGAAATCCTGCTGCCCCCGCCTCTCAGTCCCCGGATTTCAGCTTGCGGACCTCCTCCGTGATGGCCGGGACGACCTCGAACAGGTCCCCCACGATCCCGTAGTCCGCCGCCTGGAAGATGGGAGCGTCCGGATCCTTGTTCACCGCCACGATGGTCCCGGAGGTCCTCATGCCGGCCAGGTGCTGGATGGCCCCCGAGATCCCGAAGGCGAAATAGAGCTTGGGGGCCACGGTCTTTCCCGTCTGGCCCACCTGCTCGCCGTGGGGGCGCCACCCGGCGTCCACCACCGCACGGGAGGTCCCGAGGGCCGCCTCGTCGCCCAGAACGTCCCGGAGCTCCTCGAGGACGCCCCAGTTCTCGGGATCCTTCATCCCCCGACCGCCGGAGACCACGATGGACGCCTCGGCCACGTCCTTCGATCCGCTTCCGGTGGCCTCGATCTCCTTCAGCCGCATGGTCCAGGCGCCGGGATCCACACCCTCGGGCTCGTAAACATCGACGGTACCGGCTCCGGCATTCTCCACGACCCCGAAGACGTTGGGCGGTATGGTGAGAAGGGCCGGCGTGGCATGGAAGGAGACGGTGGCGAAGGCCTTTCCTGAGAAGACGGGCCGGGTGGCGAGGAGCTCGCCGCCGGACACCTCCAGATCCGTCACGTCGGACGCAAGGGGCACATCCAGGAGAGCGGCCACCCTGGGAGCCAGGTCCTTTCCCTGGGCAGAAGCGGGAAAGACCACCACGCCGTAGTCCCCGGCCCTGACGGCCTCCGCGACCACGCCGGCATACCCCTGGGGGTGATAGGCGGCCAGATCCCCGGACTCGGCCACCTTGATGGTAGCGGCACCGAAGCGTGCCAGACCTCCGGCTGCATCGGAGAGACCGGAGCCTCCCACCAGGAGTGCGTGGACCTCTCCACCCAACCCTTCCGCTATGCGGAATGCGGTGGAGACCACCTCGTTGGATACCCCACGGACCTTCCCATCTCTCTGCTCGGCAATGGCGAGGACGTCGCCCATGTCCCTCTCCCTTGTTTCCGTTTGGTTGCGTTCGACTGTCCCACGAATCGGGCCCGTGAGGGCGAAGGCGTCCGCCCCGCACCGACCGCCGGGCCCCCGATCAGAGGGCCTTGGCTTCCTCCCTCAGGAGGCGGACCAGCTCCGGAGCCGCTCCGGGTCCCTCCCCCACCACGCGGCCCGCTGGGCGTTCCGGGGGATAGGAGAGCTTCTTGACCGTGAGCCGGGCCTCGGCCCCCTCGGCCCCCTTCTCGTCCAGAGGCTTCCTCTTGGCCGCCATGATCCCCTTCAGGGAGGCGTATCGGGGGTCGAACTTCCCCTTGGTCATGGTAACGACGGCGGGAAGGTCCAGCTCCAGGATCTCGGCTCCTCCCTCCACCTCCCGCCGGCAGGTTACCGCGCCGTCTCCCACCTCGAACTCCGAGACCGCCGTTGCGCACGGAAGCCCCAGGAGGGTGGCCGCCATGGGGCCCACCTGCTGCTGGTCCATATCTGCTCCCTTCATGCCGAAGAGGATGAGATCCGCCCCCATCTCCTTCAGCTCGGCCGCGAGGCCCTTGGCCACGGCCAGCCCGTCCTGGCCCGGGTCGCCTTTGAGGAGGACCGCCCGATCGGCCCCCATGGCCAGCCCCTGGCGAAGGGTTTCCTGCGTGTCATCGCCACCGAGGGAGAGGAGGGCCACCTCCCCGTCGCCGGCGGCCTCCTTGACCTGGAGGCCCGCTTCGATGGCGAACTCGTCGTAGGGGCTGATGATGAACTTCACCCCCTCGGGATCGATGGAGACACCATCGTCACCCAGGCGGATTTTCGCTTCGGTGTCGGGGGTTCGTTTGACGCAAACGACGATGTTCAAGGCTCCGCTCCGTTCCGGGCAGGGTCTGGTGGCTCGCTCCTACGAGAACAGACCGGAATTTAGGGTCGGCTCCTGGCCGGTTCAACCGGCCTCCTCAGAGGGTCGCCCCCAGGGCAGCGAAGGCCAGGGTGGCCACGGTCCCGGCCGAGAGGGCGTACGGGAGCTGGGTCCGCACGTGATCGATGTGGTCCGTGGCCGCTGCCATGGAGGAGATGATGGTGGTATCGCTGATGGGCGAGGAATGATCTCCGAAGACCCCTCCCGCCAGCGAGGCCGCCACGAAGGGAGAGAGGGGAAGCCCCATGGCCTCCGCCGCCGGCACGGCGATGGGGAGCATGATGGCGAAGGTCCCCCAGGAGGATCCGATGGAAAAGGCGATGCCGGCCCCGACCAGGAACACCAGGGGAAGGAAGAGGAAGGGAGGAAGCACGCCCTCCGTGACCTGGGCCACGTAACGCCCCGTTCCCAGCTCATTGGCCACGTCGCCCAGGGCCAGGGCCAGAAAGAGGATCAACGCCAGGGGAATGAGCCCCCCGGCACCCTTCAACCCCGTCCGGGTGAGCTCGTCCACCGACGCCCCCCGCTGAGCGAGGAGGAGGACCCAGGCCACCGCCAGCCCCGTCAGGACCGCCCAGAGCACGCTGGTGGGCCCCTCCCCTCCCATGAGGTTTCCCCCACCGGTGATGAAGAGGGAGATGGGCATCATGAGGACCATGACCACGATGGGGAGGATCATGTTCACGGCCCGGGGCGGGATCTTCTCGTTGGGCGTGGGCGAGAGAATGCTCTCGTCGACCATGGGGGTGGCGTCGGGCCAGAGGAGCTCCCCCTCCCGGGTCCGACGCTCGGCCTTCTTCATGGGCCCGAGATTCAACCCCGTCACGGCGGTAAAGAAGGCGAGGGTCAGGGCGGCCATGGCGTAGAAGTTCAGAAAGATGGCTCCCAGAAACACCTTGAGGGGATCCTCCAGCCCCAGGCCCTGGAGGATTCCCAGGTTGTAGGCGCCCCACGCATTGAGGGGAATCATGATGCAGGTGGGGGCCGAGGCGGAGTCGATGATGTAGGCCAGCTTTTCCCGGGAAATCTTGAACCGGTCGAAGAGGGGGCGGGAGACCGATCCTGCCACCAGAACGTTGATGTTGGACTCGATGAAAAGGGTGATGCCGATGAGCCAGGCCAGAATCCTGGCCTTCCGCGCCGAATCCACCCAGTGGCGGGACTCGAGGAATCCCACGAACCCCCGTACACCGCCGGAGGTCTCCACGGTGGCGATGAGAGCTCCGATGACCAGGGTGAAGAGGATGACTTTGGCATCCCCCGGGTTTGAGAGAACGGCCACCGACCCGTCGATGGCCCGGGCCAGACCGGTCAGGGGGTTCCAGCCGGAAAGGACCGTCCACCCCAGCCATACGCCTCCGGCCAGGGAGAGGTAGACCTGCCGGGACACGATGGCCAGGGTAATGGCCAGGAGCGGCGGCAGGAGAGAGATCCAGGTGGGGTCGGTCATCGGAGGAAACAACTCCAGGAAAGCGTGGTCTGTCGTCCGGTTCCGGCCCGCCGGGCCCGGGCTCACGGCCCCCGGGACACCCCGGGATGGCCCTCGAGAAAAAAGCGAAGGGGCCAGTCCGCAGCGTGCCGGACTCCCACCCTGCCCGAGGTAGCCACCTGCTCATCCGGTAGCCTCCATCCCCGGATCAGCCGAAGCGGGGGCCGAAACAGAGTATGGCCGTCCAGCTCACCTGTCACCCCCAGGGCCTGTGCGGCCCTCCCCGGCCCGGCCCCGATGGGCTCCTTCCCACCGCGCCTCCCGAGCATCTCCCGGGCGCCCACCAGGGGATCGATGCCCCGGATGAGGACCGCCGCGGGAAAGCCCACTTCCCCGGTCACGACGTTCAGGCACCAGTGCATGCCGTAGATCCGGTACACGTAGGCCAGCCCTGGCGGGCCGAACATGCTCTCGTTGCGCCGGGTCCGGCCGATGTGGGCAGCGGCGTGCGAGGCCGGATCCTCGGGTCCGATGTAGGCCTCCGTCTCGACGATGACCCCCCGGGTCTCCACCCCTCCGACCGTGGAGAGAAGGCAACTTCCAAGGAGCTCTCTCGCCACCAGGGCGGCCTTCCCCGACAGCATCTCCCGGCTCACCGGATCCGGATCCCCCCCGTCCAACGACGAACGCCACACCCAGGGCGTAGCGTTCGCGGGGGCCGGATCCGCCGTCGGGTCCGTCAGGAGCCCCTTTCCTTCTTCCTCGAACCGCTCCGGCCCCGGGTCCGGCTGCCCCGGCGGGTTCGGCGATGCTCCTCGGGCCGGAACTGTTCCATCTCCTGCCCCCCGGTGTCTTCGTCGAGGGCCATGCTCTGCTGGCTACCGGCCTCGGGGCCGGGATTCCGGTTACCCTGGGACGGGCCGTTCCGGCCGGAACCGCCAGTGCTCTCCGACTTCGGCACCCGCCCCCGCTCCCGGCGACGCTGCAGGTCGTGCTTCCATCCCTCCAGCAGGCTCTGAGCCCGGTTCGCCGGAATCACGGAGCCGATCGTGTCCGGGTCCTCCTCCAGGACCCGGTACAGATCGACGCCGAATCGCTTCACCAGCGTCTCGGCCGTCTTCTTCCCCACGCCCTTGTAGCTGTTGGTCAGGTAACGGATGATGGCCGTCTCATCAGTGGGGAGGCCGAGGGCGGAGGGGTTTACGGTTTCCCCGGAACTCCTCGGAGCCGCCTCAGCTCCCTTCTCCTCCGCCCCTTTCCGGGAGGCGCTTCCCCCCATTGCGACGACCTGACCCTCCAGGAGAGGCGGTGGGCCCTCGTCTTCCTTCTTCCCCGCACCCACGCTTCCCCGGCGGGTCCAGAGACCGGAGGTGCCGCTCCCTTCCTTTGAGCTCCTGGGTTCTTCCCTTTCGGGCCTGGCTTGTTCAACCGGGGCTTCGGTGGCATCTGCGGAAGCCCGGGGCGAGACCTGGTACGCTCCCTCTTCCCGTTTCTCCAGATCCACCACCTCGTGGTCGTGGGCCTGGCGAAGGAAGCGATTGAACTTCCCGAAGCCCAGCGTCCCCTCGTCGAAAGAGGGGTTCAGCTCCAGCATCTTCCGCTTCAGGTCCGAGTCACGAACCGCTCCTTCTTCCTCACGGGAGAGGGCATCAAGGGCCGAGCGAAGGAGCTCGTATGCACTCTCCAGGGGGTCCCCTTTCTCTGAAGGACCTTTCCGATCGCCCGTTGCGTCCCTTCCTGGGCCCCGCTCCGATTCCCGGGAACCTCCCTCCTTGGGTGACCCTCCCTCTTCCGCACGCCTGGACGCACCCTCGCGCTTCCGGGGCCGGTCATCGCCCCTCCTGGACTTTCCGTTTCCCTTCCTGGAGGAGCTTCGGCGATCCCGTCCGGCATCCTTCCCACCGTCCGGGGGCAGTACCTCGTACTGACCGTTCTCCAGCTTCCGCGTCCGGATGAGGTCCCGGCTGGCGGCCTCGGAGAGGAAGCGGCTGAACTTGGAGAAACCGTAGTTGCTCTCGTCGAAGGAAGAGTCCATCTCGATCATCACCTGCTTCAGGCGATCCGATCGCATGACGTCGTCCCGTTCATCCATCTTCTCCACCGCCTGCTCCACCAGGACCCAGGGGTCCGCGGGCCTGTTGGCCGAATCGGTGGTCTTCTTGAGTCCGGTGATGGAGGTGTAGGAGTAATACTCGTCACAGTTCTGGACGAGGATGTCCGACGAGGACTCCTGGATGCCGACGCCGATGACGTATTTCCCGTACTCCTTCAGCTTCAGGACCAGGCTGGAGAAGTCACTGTCGCCGGTGAGGAGGATATAGGTCCCGATCTCGGGCCGGATGAAGATCAACTCCATCCCGTCGATGGCCATCCTGATGTCCGTGGCGTTCTTCTTCGAGCTTCCGTAGGCCGGAGCGAAGATCAGATCCACGGAATTCTCGGACAGGGGGACGATGTACTGGGGATACCGGCGCCAATCGGCGTAAGCCCTCTGCACCGTCACCTTACCCTTGATGATGTCGGAGTTGAGGAGGGTTGTGAGCTCTTTGGAGAGATCGCTCCGCATCCCCATGGTGACGTTGTCGAAGTCGATGAGGAGCGCGGCGTTGGGTGCTTCTGGTCCGGTTCCGGACGCACCCTTGACGTGGGGCGCCCGGGAATAGGGCATGGTCATGGATCTACTTTCTCGCAGCTAAAATGTTGTCTCTCTCATGCCGCGAGACCTCTCCACCTCTACCCATTCGGCTCGAGTCAGGCTCTCGGGCCAAGCTGAGAGAGGTCGGAGGGGCCTCTGCCGGCGCCGGGAAACCTTCCCGGCTTACCCCTGTCGGCTCATGAGCTCGGCCTGGATCATCCGGGCCAGCTCGATGCGGCGGGGCTTTCCGTTCCCCGTGCGGGGAAAGTCATCGAGGAAGCGGACCAGGTTCGGAACCTTGTAATCCGCCAGCATGACGCTGCACCAGTCTTTGACCTCCGGGCCCGTCACGATCGCCCCCTCGATGGGAACGATACAGGCACACACGGCTTCACCCAGAACTTCATCCGGAACCCCCACCACCGCTGCTTCCCGAACCGCCGGGTGGGCCTGAAGCCGGCCCTCCACCTCCCGCGGATACACGCTGAAGCCGTCCCGAATGATAACCTCCCTCCGCCTTCCCACCAAATGCAGGTAGCCTTCCTCATCCATCAGGCCCATGTCTCCGGTGAGGAAGAACCCGTCCTCGCGGACGGCCCGCCGGGTGTCCTGGGGCTGCCTGTAGTACGCCCGCATGACCCCGGCCCCCCTCACCGCGATCTCCCCCACGCTCTCCACGGGAAGGGCCTCTCCATGGTTGTCCAGGACGACGATCTCGACGCCGGGGAGGGGGCGCCCCACGGTGTGTGCCCTCTTTTCCGAAGGGTCTTCGGGAGAGGTCATGCAGGCGACGGACGAGGTCTCGGTAATGGAGTAGGCCACGCGGAAGTCCTGGCAGATCTCCTTTTCCACGGCTCGAACCAACTCGTCGGAAGCGGGCCCTCCGGCGGCCAGGGCCACCCGGAGAGAAGAGAGATCCAGCGTCGCCCCCCGGACCTCGGACAATCCGGTGGAGAAGAGCGTGGGAAGCCCGTAGTGCACCGTGGCCCGGTGTCGCTGAACCAGGGCCAGGGTCTCGGCGGCTCCGAATCCCGTCTGCAGGATGAGGGAGGCACCCGACAGAATGCACGCCAGGATGCCGGGTCCCAGCCCGAAGACGTGAAAGAAGGCCGACACCCCGATGATCCGGTCCTCCGGTGTCAGGCCCAGGGCTTCCATCGTAGCCTGGGTGACCTCCAGGAGGTTGGCCTGGGAGAGCTCCACCCCCTTGGGCTTCCCCATGGTTCCCGCGGTATAGAGGATGGCGAAGGTGTCCTCCGTCGGGTCCGCGGCCGCTGCCGGGTAGTCCCGCCCCTCTCCGGCCGACATGAGGTCCTCGACCTGAAAGATCTGGTCGTCGTACCAGAGATCCTCCTCCCCCACCGTCACCACGTACTGGAGCTCGGGTAGCTCCGGGAGGAGCTCGTCCCAGAGGGAGAGGTAGTCCTCCCCCCTGTGCTCCTCGACGGAGACGACCAGGGTGGCCTCGGAATGCCGCAGCATGTACTGAAGCTCGGGCTTGGTGAGGCGGGGATTGAGAGGCACGATGACGGCGCCCAGCTTCGCGGCGGCGAAAAGGGTGATGACGAACTCGGCGCAGGGCGGCAGGACCAGGGCGACCCGATCCCCCGCCTCGATCCCCAGGGAGTGGAAGGAAGCCGCCAGCGCCTCGGCCCGGCTCTCCACCTCTCCGAAGGTCGTGACGTCCCCATGGTGAAGGAGGAACTCCCTCTGGGGGTCCAGGGTGGCTCGGTTGGCCAGCGCCGCCGCGATGGTCACACCTTCGATGCGCTCAAAAAGCGCCATGGCCTCTCCGGTGAGGAACACAGGTACCTGGCTGAACGAGACCATCAATATGACGGCGTTCCCCCGAACCCGTCAAATGCGATCCGGTCGGCGATAACGCCTTGAAATACCTTCACTTGCAGATGATCCACGGAGGGGGAAGGAAAATGGGCGCCCACCGGACTTCCCAGCAGCGGCATGGCCGTTCCCGATCCGGAAAACGAAGATCGGCCCAGGACGGAGTAGGACCCTAACCCCTGGAGCCCTGCAGAACTTCCAGCACGGCCTCGTCGGGAACCTCCCGGGCCCAATCCTCCTGCATGGCCACCTTGCCCGCCTGAGCCAGAAGAACGTACCGGGGCCGGCCGCCCCTTCCCTTCTTGTCCCTTCGGGTGAAGGCCATGATGGTCTCGGGATCCAGCTCCGGTGGGAGGGACGAGGGCAGCTCCATGAGCTCCACCAGGCGGGAGAGGATTTCCGCCGTTCCCGGCCTGGTAACACCGAGGTTCTCTCCGACCCGGGCTTCCAGGATCATCCCCAGGGCCACACAGCTTCCATGGGGAAGCCCGTAGCTCGAAGCCGCCTCCACGGCATGGCCCAGGGTATGGCCAAAATTGAGAACCTTCCGGAGGCCCGCCTCCCGCTCGTCCTGGCTCACCACGTCGGCCTTGATCTCGATGGAACGGACCACGACCCGCCCGGTGGCCGCCACCTCACCGTTCATCACGCAGGGCACGTCGCTTTCCAGGTCGGCGAGGTAGACGGGATCCAGGATGGCCCCGTGCTTCACGGCCTCGGCCAGCCCCTGGGCCCGCTCCTGCCGGGAAAGGGTCACGGCCACCTCGGGGTCCACGACCACCAGGCGGGGGGAATGAAAGGCCCCCACCAGGTTCTTCCCCTCCGCCACGTCGACGCCGGTCTTGCCGCCGACGGAGGAGTCGATCATGGCCACGAGGCTCGTGGGAACCTGGATGAAGGGAACGCCCCTCATGAAGGTGGCGGCCACAAAGCCCGCCAGATCCCCCGTCACCCCGCCTCCCACGGCCACCACGGCCGAATCCCGCCCGAAGCCGGCGGCCAGCATCTCGTCGGTGAGGCGAATCCACTCCTCCCGGCTCTTGTGGGACTCCCCCGGGGGGAAAGTCAGGAGGTGGGCTTCCCGGCCCTCCTTCACCAATCCGTCGGCCACCTCTCCTGCGTAGAGCTCCGCCACCCGCTCGTCGGAGATGACGGCATAGCGATGGGCCTTGGCATGGCCCGGGATCATCTGGGGCAGGGACCGTCGGATCCCGTTCCTCAGCCGGATGGGGTAGCCCCTGGCCCGGCCCCCGGCCTGAACCTGGATGGTGTCTTCCAGCAGCACGTCAGCCCGTCCTCTCTTCGGCGAGGGTCACGGTAAGGGCGATGCTCTCCGGGGCCCCCACCCTCAGAACCACACCGGGTCGTCCTTCCATGTCCACGGTGTCCAGAGTGGCCGGAGCCGGGAGCCGGTCCAGGAAGCTTCGAAGCCCCTCGGCGAAACGGTCCCGCTGGCCGGCCGAGTCCCACACACTCGACCACAACAGCCCCGGCTCGGCGTCGGGGACGGCCACCAGGGCGAAGCGATCTCCGTCCCACCCCGAAGCCAGGATCTTCGCCCCCGGGCCCAGATGCTCGGCCAGGAAGATCTCCAGCTCCATCTGGCCCAGGGTGTTCTCGTAGAGGACCTCCCCATCCACCTCCAGCTCCAGCTCCGTGGGCATGTCCAGGGTCTCGCCCCCGATCTTGTCAGGCCACAGAACCTGCTCGGTGGACTGGGGAAGATACTCCTGGAAGGGGGGCGGACGTCCCTCCACGGACTGCCAGAGCTCACCGACGAAGGCGGCCCCTCCCAGGTACGGAAACAGGAGCTCCTCCTGGAGGATGGCCGGAGCCGAGGCCAGGGCCGGGTACTGGGCCCTCATGCCCTCCAGGGCGGGCCGGAGGGTCTCGGAGAAGTTCGGGAGCTCGGAAATGTCCAGAGCCTGTCCCTGGAGCTCCTCGGCCATGTACTCGAGCATCACCAGGGTGGCATGGCCCTCGATGGCCGACTGGGCCGCCGTGGCCCGGTCGTTCCCCCTCTCTTCGGCGGTGAGGGAGTCCAGGTTCGCCGTCTGGTCCTGGACGGCGTGGACCAGCTCGTGCACCAGGATGGGCTCCAGCATCTCCAAGGCCATGTCGTCCATGACGAAGAGGGCCGTGGAGTCGGGATCATAGAATCCCGCCACCTGCTCGGTGTACACCGAGAGGAGGATCTCCCTCAGGTCCACATCGCCCCCGACGAGTCCGAGGAGCTCATAGGTCCGGGTGCGGCGCCGGGCTTCTTCGGGAGGGAGCTCCTCGTCCAGCTTGTAACGGATGTAGGCTTCCAGCTCTTCCCGGGTCCGCCGTTCCACCCGGACGGGTCGGACCAGCTCCATGCCCGCCCGCCGGGCCAGCTCCGGGAGGAGCTCGGCCACCCGTGCCCCCAGCTCCGGATCGGAGGAAATCACGAGATCCGACTCCTGGGCCTGGGACCCGCAGGCGCCGAGCATGAGGGCCAGGACGGCGAAAACGACCATTCGAAGACGTCCCCGGTTCGGAGATCCGGGCCGGATCTCCCCCGACGGGCCAGTGGGGTCTCCCACCCATCGCCGTAACCTGCTCAGCATCGATCCGTATCCATGTCCGGAGGAAGGAGCCGGAAGAGGGCGATCGTCATTGGTCCTTCACCCTCCCGTACCGGTCCTCGATGCGGACCACATCATCCAGGTGAGGGGTGGATGCTTCCAGAACGTCACAGTCCGTCACGGCCTGCATGCGGTGTACCGTACCCGGTTGAACCCGGAACGCCTCGCCCCGGGCCAGGCGGATCTCCTGCATCTTCCCGGCGGAGGACCCGGCCCAGAAGAGCATCTCCCCCGAAAAGAGGAAGATGGTCTCGTCCTTCTCCTCGTGGTACTGGAGGGAGAGAGATTCTCCGGCGTTGATATGGAGCACTTTGCCGACATAATCAGGCGTATGAGCCCAGATCAACTCGTAACCCCAGGGTTTGTCCACTCGCTGAGGAGCTTCTTTCACGGGTCTTTCCTCCGTGGGGGCCGGGAAAGCAAGAACTCCCGGACTCGAGGGCAGGTGCAGGCGTCAGCCCGAAACACTGTACGAAGGAAGAGGGCGGGTCAAGGTCATCCCGGGCCCCGGCGGAGGCGGGGAAGCAGGAGGAAAGGTCCTGAACGAAGTGAGGCAACTTCCCCGGAGCCTCGGGGGTACCCGAATGCGGATCACCCTTTGACCGGACAATCCATGCGTTCGACACTCTTCATCACACTGCTTTTCACCCTCGGGCTGGTGACGCCGGCCTCCCCTCAGGTCGAGATCGTCGGTCGGATCATCGATGATTTCACCGAGATGCCCCTGGACCAGGCCGAGGTGACCCTCCTGGCCCGGGACGGCTCCATCCTGGAGCGTGTCCGGACCTCCGAGACCGGGACCTTCGAGTTCGAGGTGCAGAACGTCAAGGCCGTGCGCATCGCCGCCCGGCGCTTCGGATACCGGTCCAACACCACCCCCATCCTCTACTTCGACCACCGGGAGTTCTTCCAGGTGGAGGTACGGCTGGACCCGGAAGCCATCCTCCTGGCCCCCCTGGAGGTCATCGCCTGGTCCGAGGTCCCCGAAAACGCTCTGCAGGAGGGGTTCTTCCGCCGGGTGGAGAACGGGTTCGGTACCTACATCACCCGGGAGGAGGTGGAAGCCCGGAACCCTGTCTTCGTCAGCGACCTCCTGAGGGATCTTCCCGGAGTTCAGGTCACCGGCTCCGGGTCCGGCCTGCGCCCCGTGGTTCGCATGGCCAGAAGCGCCGGGAAGAACTGCATGACCCAGATCTTCGTGGATGGATTCCTCATCAACGGCAGGATGCTCACGGCCGACGGATCGCTGGCCCCGTCGGACTTCCGCATCGACGACATGGTGTCACCGCAGTCCATCGAGGGCATCGAGATCTACCGGGGGCTGAGCACCGTCCCCGCCGAATTTCTGAATCCGGACGCCGACTGCGGTGTCATCGCCATATGGACGCGAAGAGGGGGAGCGCCCCGGTAGCAGGACGCTCCACTGAGGGAGAATTCCGGTGTCTGGAGGAGGCGGTCGCCCCCCTCATCTCCTCCCTACGCGAGATTCCCCCGCGGGAAGGCCTACAATGCCGTACCTACAGTCCGCCTCCGCCCTCCGGGCGGGTGGAGACGATGATGGCCCCCTCTACGTGGCGCCCCGACGAGATGCCGGGAATGATGTTCGCCGCCCGGGTCCCCTCGATGTAGCGGAGCTCGTAGGCCAGCTCCGGCGACAACTGCTTCAGGGACTCGGAGTTGCCGAGGTACATGTCGTTCTGCATGACCACGACCTCGTTTTCCATGTTGAAGCTCCGGCGCGTGGAAACCCGGAGCCACCGGGGGCGGAGACGATGCACCACGTCGTAGAGGTTCGTGGCCCCTACCTCCATGATCTGTTCCCGCGTCAGGAGATCGTACCGATTTTTTTCGCCGGAGCTCGGTCCGGTGCTGGCACAACCGACCAGGACGGTCGAGGCCAGGATGGCCAGGATGGGAAAGACGCGATGTGCCTTCATGGGTCAACCTCTCGGAATCCGGGGACGACTTCTGTGAATGTGATCAATCCGGGTCGCAGGGAGCCGACAACGGTCATACACTCGAGGGCCCCGACTGCTCCCCTCCCGCTACCAGCGTGGGAGCCGCAGGGAGATCCCCACCGAAACACCCCGGGGCTGGGTCTCGAAGCCGAACTGGGAGCTGAACCTGGGCCCCAGGCGCATGAGGATCCCCAGCATCATGTTGAACCGGGTGTCCTCCTCCAGGGGCGATTCCACCCAGAAGACCCCGGCCCTTCCCAGGTTCTTCTGCGGATCCTCGTACTGGTGGTACCGGGTCCGCTTAACGTAGCCGCCGCCGGCATAGAGGGAGAGATAGGGATTCATGGGCCGAACCAGGGCCACATTGAAGCTCTGCCAGCTCGACTCCTTCTCTCCGGGAATGATGCCCGAAACGGTGTTCAGCGCCTCCTGGGCAGTGAGGCCCGGCTCGAAATCCTTGCTGTCAGAAGGGTTGTCCAGGTCGATCTTCACGTCCACGTAGATGCCCAGACCACCATAGCGGGCGTCCATGCCCCATGCCCCGGGGGGGAGGAGGACATAGCCCCCCAGGCCCGTCATGATCTCGGGAGCGTTGGCGACCCATCCGAAGCCATACTGGGTGCGGTCGAGCTCCCGGGGACGGTTCTGGCTCTGGCTCTGGCTCTGCCCCTCCCCTTCCCCTGCCGTCACTCCAAGGCACAGGACCAGGAAGAAAAGCGCTGCCGACCCCCGCATCACTGCACGAAATCCCATCCGAGTCCCCGCTCTGCAAAAGAAACCAGTCCAAATTTCCAACATACATACGTCCTGAAATCTCGTCCCGTTACAGGGCCCTGTCCAGTAGGGCGATTGACAGCCCAAACCCCCGGGAATACCGTTCTTTCATGAAAAACTCACCTCCTTTCCGCATCCGGAGCACGCCGCGCACGCGCCTGCTCTTTGCTGTCGTGGGACTCTGTCTCCCGATCCTCGGCTGCGGCTCGGCTACCGAGCCCGTCCTCACCACCTGGGAAGGCGAGCTGTCGCCCAGACCACCCGGATTCATCGAGGGCCAGGTGGCCGCCGTGACCCAGTTCGGGCGCACCCAGGCCTCCATCCAGATCCGTAACGGCAACCCCGATGTGGTCTACACCTGGCGGATCAACGCCGGCACCTGCGACCAGGAAGGGTTGATTCAGGGTGGCCTCGCCTCCTACCAGCCCCTTACGCCCGGGGAGGGAGGAACAGCGGAGGCAAACGCCGTTCTGGACGCCGTCTTTCGCCCCGGGGACCAGTTCGCCGCCCGGGTCCTTCGCCCCGACGGCGGCAGCGAGACGGTGGTGGCCTGCGGAACCCTGGAGCAGACCCGCTGACCACCGAGCTCCGGGAACAGGATCGCCGGTAGGGCTGTATCAATGAGGTAGCGAGCAGGAATTACTGCCTCGCAAGACATGACATGAAGAGAAGGAAGGACTCCCATGAAATGGCATCGCCTCGTTTTTGCGCTGGTTTTCCTGGGCCTGGTGGTGTCGTGCTCCAATCCATCGGCCCCCAAGTATCCGTCGGACGAGGAAGACACCGGCGAGGAAGACGACCCCCCCACGCAGGGCTTCCTCCTGGAAGGCTCGGGGGTCTACTGGGCCTGAGTTCCTGAGCACGGGCCGAACCGGGCCCGCCTGGTGAAATATCGAAGGGGGTGTGCGGCGTTGGCCGCACACCCCCTTCGGGTCAAGGGATCAGGTGGCTACCCAGCTACCCCTCGTGGGGGAAGTTGTAGGTGCTCACGGCAGCGCCCATCTCGCCACCGGGCCCGCCGTAGTTGTTGCAGGGAAGCATCTGCAGGACCTGGAGCTCCTGGCAGGGCACGGGGAACAT
>CAYXGM010000034.1:0-42186 GCA_964464555.1 uncultured Gemmatimonadaceae bacterium
GGGGAGGGCTCACCTTGTAGTTGGTGAGGTTCATGCTGATCTGGGCCCGGTCGTACTCGTCGATGACCCAACCGATGGCCTTCACCTCATCGAACATCCCGTCGGTGAAGACGTGCCCTTCCGGATCCTCGGGGTCGATCTCCAGGGCCTCGTATCGGGCTCTCAGGTCGCCGCCGTGAACCTCCGCGTAGTGCTTCTCCAGCTCCTCGAAGGAAGCGCCCACGAAGTCGCAGGGCCCGCAGGGGTAGGTGCCGTCCCCCGCAAAGTCCACCACCTCGCCCTTGTAGTAGAAGGGCTCGGTGTTGCCCACTCGCTTCCACCGGCCCCGCTCCCTCAGCACGTAGCCGATGTCGTTGGCGTAGCGGCGGTCCGTGGAGTTCAGGTTGATGTTGTAGGCAATGAGGAACTCCCTGGCGCCCACCGCCGTGGCTCCGGCCCGGGGGTTGAACTCGGTGGGCCCGAAGTCCGGCCTCCACTCGGGGTCGGCCAGCTTCTCCTTCAGCCCCTCGTACTCCCCCGTCCGGACCCGGGAGAGGTTCCGGCGCTTGGGCTCAGAGGCGGCGTTCTCGTAGAGATAGACGGGAATCCCCAGTTCTTCGCCGATGCGCTTGCCCACCCGCCGGGCCATCGCGGCACAGTCCTCCATGGTCACGCCGGCCACGGGCACGAAGGGTACGACATCGGTGGCGCCCATCCGGGGATGCTCCCCCTCGTGCTTGGCCATGTCGATGGCACGGGAGGCGGCCTTCACGGTCCGGAAGGCGGCTTTTTCCACTGCTTCGGGGGGACCCACGAAGGTGATGACCGTCCGGTTCGTCTTCTCCCCCGGATCCACGTCCAGGAGACGGACGCCGGCTACGGCCTCCACGGCATCGGTGACTTCCTTGACGACCGTGGGGTTTTTGCCTTCGGAGATATTGGGAACGCATTCGACGATGGGATCCATCTTTACTCCTCTATCTTCCAAACCGTGTCCAGGACGGTCCCGTCCACCCATTTGATGATGGCCACGGGCTCGTCGGAGAGGGCAGGGGGCTCCGGCTTGCCGCCGATGATCCCCTCCACCTCTTCCTTGATCTCTTCCATGCGCCGGACGGGGAGGTCCGATTTCTTCACGGCCTCTACCAGGTCCGCGCGCCGGGGGTTGATGGCGATGCCCCGCTCCGTCACCACGACATCGATGAGCTCTCCCGGCCCGGTGAGGGTCGTGACCTCGTCCACCAGGACGGGGATGCGGTCCCGAACGGCGGGAATGGCCAGGATGGTGCATCCGGCAAAGAGACAGTTCTGCCAGCCCCCGATGCCGTGAAGTAACACCCCGTCGGAGTGAGTGTTCACATTCGCGTTGAAGTTCACGTCCACCTCGGTGGCTCCCAGCACCGTGGCGTCCACCATGGAAGCGAAGTTCCCCTTGCCGTGGTAGTTGTAGGAGGTGAAGGGAGACGAGCCGACGTGGCGGGGGTCGGATCCGATGGAGGCCACTCCGGCCAGGTCGAAGGTCTGGCCGTCCAGGATGTAGTCGGTGAGGCCCTCGTTGAGGAGGTCCACCAGGTACTGGGTGGACCCGCCCCGGACGAAGCGGGCCTTCACACCGGACTCCTTCATCATCTCCTTCAGGAACTGGACGAAGGCCAGGGCGATACCGCCGGCCCCGGCCTGAAAGGAGAAGCCGTCCTTCATGATGCCGGCGGCCCGGAGGAAGCGGGCCACGTACTCGGCGATGAGGAGACGGTCCGGACTCTTCGTGATCTGCGTTGTGCCGCTGACGATCTTCGACGGATCACCGATGCAGTCCGACTCCACCACGTAATCCACGTTGTTTCCCTGGATCTGCCAGGGGATGCAGGGGAAGGGGACCAGGTTGTCGGTGACCACGATGACGCGGTCGGCATAGAGGGAGTCGGCCAGGGCAAAGCCCAGGGAGCCGCAGGCGCTGGGCCCGTGGGATCCGTCGGCGTTGCCGAAAGCGTCGGCGGTGGGCGCGGCGATGACGGCCACGTCGATGTGGACCTCGCCGTCCTGGACGGCCTGCCAGCGGCCTCCGTGAGACCGGAGGACGCCCAGACCCCGCATCTTCCCTTCGGATGTGTAGCGGCCCAGGGGACCGTTCATGCTTCCCTCGATGTGATGCACCACGCCCCGGTCCATGAGGTCGATGACGGGCTCGTGGCAGGGAAAGGACGCCGATGGGAACCACATGAGGTCCTTCACCCCCATCTCGTCGGCGGCCTGGAGGACCTGGAGAGCCACCCGGTCCCCGTTTCGGAGGTGATGGTGGCTGGACAGGGTCATCCCGTCCTTCAGACCGCACCGCTCCAGAGCCGTCTTCAGGTCCGGAACCCGCTTGTCGCCGCTGGCAGGATAGTCCCTGCAAGACCGGATGGGAGGCGCCGCCTTGTCGCCCCGGGGCTGGTAGGCTCCGACCCCCTGGTAGGGCGTCTGGGCCTGCCCGTTCACCTCCGTGGGCACCCGTCGACCGGCGGCATTGGTGACCAGCTCGATCTCGCTCATCTCACGCCTCCTCCTCGGCCCGATCGTCCGATCCGACCTCTGTTTCATCGTCTCTCACCAGCCCGGCCTCCCGGGCCAGTTCCACCAGTTGTCGGGCCCTCTGGACCACGGGACGGTCGATCATCTTCGATCCCAGGCTCACCACGCCGAGCCCCCTGGCTTCGGCCTCCTCGAAGGCCGAAACGATGCGCAGGGCTCTCTCCAGCTCCTGGTCGGAGGGGGAGAAAGCGGCGTGAATGACCCGGATCTGACGGGGGTGGATGCACCCCATCCCCACGAATCCCATGGCCCGGGCACGGCGGCCCCAGGCCAGGAGACCTTCCTCGTCGGAAACATCCCCGTAGACCGAGTCGATGGCCTGAACTCCGGCGGCCCGGGCGGCGTTCACCAGACGGCTCCGGGCCCAGAGGGACTCATCGCCGAGAGGCGTCTTCACCACGCCCATGTCGGCCGTGTAGTCCTCCAGGCCGACGGTGACTGCCGCCACGGCCTCGGTGGCCGACGCGATGGCGAAGGCGTTCTCGATGCCCAGGGCCGATTCCAGGATGGGCATGAGCCAGACGGGGCCCGTCAACCGATGCTCCTCCAGGATACCCTCGATGCGGGCATGGACCACCTGGACCTGGTCTGCGGTCTCCACCTTCGGGATGAGGATCAGGTCCGGCCGCTGGGGAATCACCACGTCCAGATCCTCCAGGCCCAGGGGGAGCTGGTTGATCCGCACCATCCGCTCCGCTCCGCCGAAATCCACAGAGCGAAGCGCGTTCCGCACCAGGTACCTGGCCGCGACCTTCTGGGCGGGATGGACCGAATCCTCCAGGTCCAGGATGACACCGTCGGGCTCGTGGAGCCCGGCGTTGAGCATGAACTTGGGTTCGTTCCCCGGCAGGTAGAGGCGGGACCGCCGGAGGCGTTCCCGGCCCGTGGGACCCGAGGTGCCGCCGGCTGCCGGTTCGGGAAGGAAGGGAGCCCGCGGTTCATGGCCGGCGGCGCGGATCGCTGCTTCGAGGCGGGCCTGCAGCACCCAGGGAACAGCTCCCTGGTCTTCAACGGCGACGGACGCGTCGTCGCAATCCAGGACCTCCAGACCCCGGACGACCAGCTCCCGAATGGAGGTCCCGTAGAGGGCTTCCACCTTCGAGGAGAGCTCGAGTTCCGGGTCCCCGCCGAGCTCGGCCGAGACCCAGCAGTCCGATCGGACGTCCTCGCCCCGGCGTCCGGCCTCACCCTGATCTCTTCTGGCCTCCATGGCCATGTCTCCTTGCAGGAGCCCGGGGCCGTCGGGCCCCGGGCTCGTCGTGGTGCATAGGTGTGGTCTCCGGCCCCGAAGGGCCGATGGAGCCTGCCTTCAGTCCAGCGCCGCGATGATGGCGTCCGTCACCTGGACGGTCGTTGCAGCGCCCTTTTCGATGGCCTCGGCTCCCCCGGGCATCTTCAGCATGTCGTAGGTCCGGACCTTCCCCTCCTCCACCACCGCGGCGACGGCACTACGGATCTGTTGGGCCTTCTCCGTCTCGCCTACGTGGTCCAGCATCATCACCGCCGAGAGGATCATGGCGATGGGGTTCACGATGGGAGGATCCAGCTCCTGGTACTTGGGGGCCGATCCGTGCGTGGGCTCGAAGACCGCCACCTCGTCCCCGATGTTGGCGGAGCAGGCAAACCCCAGGCCCCCCACGAGGCCGGCGAATGCATCGGAGACGATGTCCCCGAACATGTTGCCGGCCACGATGACGCCGTAGTCCTCGGGGTTCTTGGTGAGCCACATCATCTGGGCGTCGATGTTCGTGGACCAGTGCTGAATGGAGGGATGCTCCTTCTGCACCTCCCGGGCTACCTCCTCCAGCAGGCCCGAGGTCTCCCGCAGGACGTTGGGCTTCTCACACACCGTCACGGACGTGTACCCGTGCTTCTCGGCGTACTCGAAGGCCGCCTTCATGATCCTGCGGCAAGCCCCCCGGCTGAACACCCGGGTGCTGATGGCCAGATCCTCCTTGGGAATGTGGGAAAAGCCCTTGAATTTCGGGTGGGTGGCCAGGGCTTCGTAGACCTGCTGCGGCGGATCGGTCCACTCCAGACCGGCGTAGAGCCCCTCGGTGTTCTGCCGGAAGACGACCGCGTCCACGGGGGGTTCTTCGAATCCCCCGTCCGCCGTTCGACGAATAAAGTTCAGGGGATTGCCTTTGAAGGAGCGGCAGGGACGGATGCAGACGTCCAGGTTGAAAACCTGCCGCAAGCCCACGATGGGGCTGTAGTAGACGTATCCATGGTCCCGGAGCTCGGGAGCCAGCTCCCCGTCGGCTTCCCACTTGGGCTTCGACGTAATGGCTCCGAATAGGCCCAGGCCATGCTTGCGAAGAAGGTCCACCGTCCGGGTGGGAAGGGGGTTGCCTTCGCTGACCCAGAAATCCCACCCGATGTCGGCGTGGACGTACTCGGCGTCGAAACCCACGGCATCCAGAACGCGAACGGCCTCGGGGAGGACCGTCTTTCCGATTCCGTCTCCCGGCATGCTGACTACGGTGTATTTCGTCATTTCAGCCCGTCTCCATAGGTGATGAGTTTGCGCCCGGCTGGAGCGCTTTGTCGTTGGTTGGTCTCTTCGGTCTTCATGAGGGAAGACCCGGTCAATTCTCGAGGCCGAGCCTCCTTCGGATGAGCCTCTCGCTCCCTCCGGCCGCCACGAGGCTCTGGGGCACGGACCCCAGGGGTGGAAATCGATAGCTCAGCTCCCCCATTTCGATGGTTCCCCGGGCGAAGTCGATGGTCAACTCGTCCCCCGGGATGATGGTGAGGGTACCGGATTCGGCCTCGTCTCGAAACCGCCCTTTGAGGTCTTGGGCCAACTCCGGGCACTCGATACAGATGAACCCGTTGTTATAGGCGTTCCTCAGGTAGGTCTGGGAGAAGCTTCCAGCCACCACCAGTGCGATCCCCCGGGCCTGCAGGGCGGTGGCCGCCTGCTCTCGGCTGGAGCCGGTGCCGAAGTTGAAGCCGGCCACCAGGACGTCCCCTTCCTGCACTCTCTCCACGAAGGAAGGATCGTAGTTCTCCATGACCACCTCGGCCATCTCCTCCTTCGTCATTCCCTCCCGGTAGGTGTAGTCCTTGGAGTAGATCCCGTCGGTGTTGAGGTTGTCGGCGGGGACGAAGACGAGCCTTCCCGTGTGAGTGCGGGGGAACCCCTCGAGGATCTCCACCTCTTCGTCCCCGCCCCGGGGGGTCTCGAAGGCATGGTAGTCCATCTCCGGCGGGACGCCGGGCCCGAGGGTGGGGCCGGTGATGCGGCCGGCCAGGGCCGAGGCCACCACCACCTCCGGGTTGGCCAGATACGTCCGGGCGTCCCGGGAGCCCATGCGCCCCTTGAAGTTCCGGTTCGTGGCACTGATGCCCACCTCTCCGGGCTCCAGGAGCCCGGCGCCCAGTCCGATGCACGGTCCGCATCCCGGGGGAAGGGGACGGGCACCGGCCTCCATGAGGGTCTGCCAGGCCCCGGAGGCTTCCGCCGCCTCCTGGACACCGGCGCTGGCAGCGGCCACGTAGAACTCCACGCCCTCGGCGACCTTTTCACCCTCGGCGACACGGGCGGCGGCCTCCAGATCCTCCAGGCGGGAGTTGACGCATGAGACGAGGTAGGCCTTGTCGATCTCGACCCCCTCGGCATCCAGGTCGGCCAGGGAACGCATGACCTGGACCGAGTCGGGCCCTGAGAGGTGAGGGCTCACCTTCGAGAGATCCAGGCGAATCCGGGCCGCATAGGCTGCGTCGGGGGCCGGGGAAGGCGGGTCCTGGGACCATGTCTGAAGATCCCCGTCGGTGAACCGCTCCACCCCCAGATCCTCGAGCCGGTTCTTCACCGTGCGGAGGTAGGAGGTCGTGACCTCGTCCACCGGGAACCACCCGGCCAGGGCGCCCCACTCGGTGGTCATGTTGCTGATGGAGAAGCGGGCGTCCATGGAGAGTTCCGCCACTCCCGGGCCCCCGAACTCCACCACAGCGTTCAGAACCTCTCCCTGGTTGTACAGGCCGCAGAGGGTAATGATGACATCCTTGCCCGTGGAGCCCTCGGGGAGCTCGCCCTCCAGGATGACCTCCACGGTACGGGGAATCTGCCACCAGAACTCTCCGGTGGCCCACACCCCGGCCGCGTCAGTCCTCACCACCGGGGTCCCCAGGGCGCCCAGCGCTCCGTACATGTTGGCGTGGGAATCGGAAGCCACCACCAGGGATCCCGGTAACACGTACCCCCGGGATACCATGATCTGGTGGCCGATGCCCATGCCGGCAGGATAGAAATCGATTCCGTGCCTGGCCGCGAAGTCCTTGATGGACTGATACTTGGCCAGGTTGGCTTCAGTCTCGTTCTGAATGTCGTGATCCAGGACGAAGACGGGCTGACTCGGATCGTGGACCTCCGGCACGCCCATGGCTTCGAACTTCCCCATGACGGCTGCCGAGTTGTCGTGGGTGAGAATGTGCCGGGGGCGCAGGCTGATGACGTCGCCGGACCGGAGGGGACGGGAGGGACCCTCGGTCATGTGGGCCTGAGCGATGGATTCGACGATGGTCTGGCTCATTTACTTGCCCAGTGTCTTGAAGGGTTCATAGCTCATGAAGTCGGCATGGTGGACGATCCATGCCTCCGTGGACCGCTTCACCAGATTCCCCTCGGCGGCATGGGTGGCGATGATGTGACAGACTTCGTCCGGCACCCCGCACTCCATGGCTACCGCGACGCCGGTGAAGGGATGGCGAAGGGCCTGGCCCCGGGCGCTCTGCACGGCCTTGCCGTTCACACGGTCGTATTCCAGGACCTTGCCGACGTCGCAGAGGATGGCCCCGGCGATGACCACGTCCAGGTCGATGGGAAGGGCACGGCCCAGGAACTCATCCATGGCCTCGGCGCTTCTACGGGAAATATGGACGCAGCAACGCTTGTGCTCCATGAAGGTGGCTGGACATTCGGGAATGAGGAGTGTAAAAGGAATCTCCTCCAGGTCCGAAGGCTCCAGAGGGCTCCGCTCCAGGGCAACCATCCAGGTTTGGGTGACCTGCTCCCGAAGCTCCCGGTTCCGGATCCACTCGAGCTCGGGCCAGAGACGTTCGACGGACTCCCGCATGGTTTTTCTCCCTGATCAGGATATGGAAAACGGGGACCCTGCGGATGATTCCCGGTCCCCGATAACGTACCGCAATCTGAACCAGGAAATATATCTGTTCTCGCGTCGCGGAACAGAGTGAAACCGGGGATTTCGCGTCCGCTCATTGCAGGATTTTCTCCCTCCCCCTGTCGGCCCGGGGAGGGAGCGTGCAGATTCCAGAGGCCGAAAAACGCTAACCACTTTTCGAGCCCCGGCGGGCTCGCAGCTGGCGCCAGGAGGTGCACATGCCAGGAATCGTGGGTTATGGGGCCTTTATTCCCCGAAACCGGATCAAGAGTGAGGAGATCGCCCATCAGTGGGGGAAGGATCCGGCGACCATCCAGCGGGGCCTCCTCCTCAAGGAGAAATCCGTTCCGGGTCTGGACGAGGACACCATCACGATCTCGGTGGCGGCGGGCAGGAGCGCCCTCACCCGGGCGGGAATCGATTCCCGCAGGGTCGGGGCTCTCTACATAGGCTCCGAGTCCCACCCCTACGCGGTGAAGCCCAGCGGGACCATCGTCCTGGAGGCCCTGGACCTGGGCCCCGACACGCACGTGGCGGACTTCGAGTTCGCCTGCAAGGCCGGAACCGAGGCCATGTCGGTGGCCCTGGCCATGGTGGAGTCGGGGAGGGTGGAGTATGCCATGGGCATCGGGGCCGACACCTCCCAGGGCGCCCCGAACGATGCGCTGGAGTTCAGCGCCTCGGCGGGCGGTGCCGCCTACGTGTTCGGGAAAGAGGACGTCCTGGCAGAGGTCCTCCATACCTACTCCTATACATCCGATACGCCGGACTTCTGGAGGAGGGAAGGGGAGTTCTACCCCCGCCACGGAGGTCGCTTCACCGGCCAGCCGGCCTACTTCCACCACGTGATGTCGGCGACCCGGGCCATCCTGGACGAGTCGCGCATGAAGCCGGAGGACTTCAAGTATGCGGTGCTCCACATGCCCAACGGGAAGTTCCCCCTCTCAGCGGGAAAGAAGTTGGGCTTCACCCAGGAACAGATGGAGCAGGGATGGGTGGTCAACCTCATGGGGAACACCTACTCCGGCTCTTCGCCCACGGGGCTGGCGGCCATTCTGGATGTGGCGGATCCCGACGATCTCATCCTCATCACTTCCTTCGGGAGCGGGGCCGGGAGCGACTCCTTCATCCTGAGAGCGACGGATCTCCTCCCGGAGCGGCAGGAGATGGCTCCGAAGGTCCGGGACATGCTGGACAGCCCCAGGAAGTATCTGACGTACGGCGAGTACGCCAAGTACCGCGAGAAGATCATCGTCAACGACTGACCGGACCCCGCCCAGAGGGGAGACAAGGTCCTTCGAACGCCGTAGGAAGACGGCAGGAGGAACGGATGAGAGAGGTGGCAGTTATTGGAGCGGGGATCACCAGCTTCGGGGAGCTCTGGGACATGGGCCTCCGGGACCTTTTCGTGGAAGCGGCCCTGGGCGCCATGGAGGACGCCGGGGTCGATACCCTCGATTCCATCTACGTGGGGAACATGTCGGCGGGCCAGTTCGTGGGCCAGGAGCACCTGGGGCCCCTCATGGCCGAGCACCTGGGCGTGGCCGGGGTCCCGGCCTCCCGGGTGGAATCGGCCTGTGCCTCCGGGGGAATGGCCCTCCGGGCTGCGTACATGGAGGTGGCTTCGGGGATGAGCGATTTCGTCCTGGCCTCCGGCGTCGAGAAGATGAATGACGGCGCCGACGTCACCGGCGTCCTGGCCACGGCCTCGGACCAGGAGGAAGAGGTCTACTACGGCGTCACCTTTCCCGGGCTCTACGCCATGATCGCCCGGGCCCACATGGAGAAGTACGGGACCACCGAGGAGGATCTCTCCTGGGTGAGCGTGAAGGCCCACAGGAACGGAGCCAAGAATCCGCATGCACAGTTTCGCCGGGTCATGTCCCTGGAAGACGTGATGACCTCGAGCATGGTGGCTGAGCCCCTCCGGCTCCTGCACTGCTCGCCGGTGACGGATGGTGCCGCCGCGGTGCTTCTCTGTCCCCTGGACCGGGCCGGGGAGTTCACCGACAAGCCTGTGAAGATCCTGGCAAGCGGCGCGGCAACCTCGACCCTGGCTATTGCCGACCGGCCGGATCCAAGCTTCCTGGACGTTGTGGAGCTGAGTGGCCACAGGGCCTACGAGCAGGCAGGGATGAAGCCCGAGGACATGGACCTGGCCGAGGTACACGACTGCTTTGCCATCGCCGAGATCTGTTGTTACGAGGCGCTGGGATTCGTGGAGAAGGGGAAGGGCAAAGACGCGGCCCGCGAGGGAATCACCGACCTGGGCGGCGAGATTCCCGTCAACATCAGCGGGGGACTGAAGTCCAAGGGCCATCCCGTGGGGGCCACGGGGGTTGCCCAGGCCGTGAACATCATCGAGCAGCTTCGTGGCGAGGCCGGGGAGGTTCAGGTCGAAGGGGCCCGAACCGCTTTGGCGCAGAACATGGGGGGCTCGGGCGCGAGCTCCGTCGTCCACATCTTCCAGGGAGTCTGATCATGCCGAGCCCACGCTATCATCGTGAAATTCCGGCACGCTATCGTCTGGAAGCCGGGCGATGCGCCGGGTGCGGAAAGGTGTCGTATCCTGCACGCCGGGTCTGTCCCGAGTGCAGGGGAACGGCCTTCGAGGCGGTCAAGCTGTCTCCGAAGGGAAGGGTCGTGACCTCCACCGTCATCCATGTGCCCCCCGACGAGTTCCTCAACGAGGCGCCCTACGCCATCGCCGTGGTGGAGACGCCGGAGGGAGCCCGGTTCATGACCCAGGTCGTGGACTGCGACCCCTCCGACGTCCTCCCCGGGATGGAGGTGGATCTCGAGTTCCGCCTCATCCGCAAGGAGGGCGGAAGCGGGATCCTCTGCTACGGGCACAAGGGAGTCCCCTCGGGAGTCTAAGAGGCCGTGTTCCGTTTTCTCTGGCGTAGGAGGGGCAAAGAGAAGTCTGCTCCGGGGCCTCTCAGCCCTTTCCAGCACTCCAAGGAGATCGAGGAGGGCATCGCCGAGATGCTCACCGTGATCCGGAAGGTGCTTGCCGACGGGGTGGTCACGGAAAAGGAGGCCCAGGCCCTCTCGGAGTGGACGGAACGGCGGCCGGAGGTGGTGGAGGCCTGGCCCGGCAAGGTTCTCGCCCACCGTTTCGAGCGCATCTTCGCCGACGGCAGGGTAGATGAACGGGAACGGAAGGATCTTCAGCGGCTCCTCCGGGCCCTGGCCGCCGGGGACTGGGGCGTGCGGATGGGAGAGAGTGGCGCCGAGGGTATTCCCCTGACCGAGCCGCCTCCGGTGCTGGTCTTTCCGGAGCAGGAATTCGTGTTCACCGGCGAGTTCGCCTTCGGCTCCCGTGAAGCCTGCGAGGAGGCCGTGACGCGTGTGGGGGGAACTACGGCCCGGGAGGTGACCTCCGACACCGACGTCCTGGTCATCGGGACCTTCGGTGCCCGGCAGTGGGGGGGGTCTCCGGAGGCCAGGATGATCGAGGAGGCCCTGGAACTGAGGCGGGAGGGGCACCGGGTGTCGGTGATCTCAGAGGACTACTGGGTTTCCTCTCTTCCGGAGACGTGATCGGCGGGACTCAACGCAGGATCGCATGTCCCTGCTCACCGGAGCGGCGGTCCGGGCGGACCCTTCGGGTTCTTTGCCTTCGGTCCGGCGTGGCCCGTCTCTCCCGGACGCGACGATCCACTACCACAGCAACGAAGGCGACCCGCCGATCCCGGCTGGATCTCCGGTCTCTGCCATCGCGACGATCCCGCTCAGTGCGTCGGTCCGGTCGGTCCCGTCGCTCTCTCACGTCCAGATGCAGCATATCCTGATTGTCCTTCGAAAGGATGGGGTACGCCCAAAATCTTGCCCGGTCCCCGGCTGAGGGCAACCGCGGCGTCCGCTGGTGGTGCAGTTCAGAGAGAGGGGTGAGCGACCCGGCGGTCGGCTCCAGATCGCCGGTCCGCCTCGGTCCGACGGTCGGTGCCCGATCTTCGCGCCTGGCCGTTTCTTCGATCCGATGTCCTCCGGTCCCCGGGCACGGTCTTGCCCGCCTGCCTCCGGGTCCGAATTCGCCGGCCGATGATCATCCTACGGTCGGCCCCGCTCCGGCGATCCATGCCGGAGCGGCGATCTCCACCCCTGCGCCGCTCTGCCTGCGGCCAGGAGCCGGGGGAAGGTGAATCCATGACCTCGTCAACCTCTGATTTAATGTTTATCCGATGAGCCGGCGCCAATCTAAGAAGGCTTTACGGGCGGGACCAGGGCCGGGCCAGGGCCGGGCTCCCTTGCCTGCCTGCCCACTCGTCCCGTATCCTGGGGACCCCTGTCGGGGCCAATCCGGCTCGGGGTGGGCGGGACCCTCCCTTTCGAGGGAGCCCCTGCCCGCATGAAGACAAAGGGGGACCGGCGAGGACGGCGGAGCCTGCTACGGTCCCGGGATTTCGGAAAGGGAGTACCGCGATGCGCACCACAGGAACCGTAAAGTGGTTCAACGACGCCAAGGGCTATGGCTTCATCACACCCGAGGGCTCGAATCCGGGCGACTGCTTCGTCCATCACACCGCAATTCAGGCCGAGGGCTTCCGGACCCTGGCCGAGGGTGACAAGGTGGAGTTCGAACTCGTGGATGGGACGAAGGGGGCCGCGGCGGAAAACGTGGTGAAACTCTGAAGGACACCTCGAGCAGATCGACGACGGGGCCGCCCTTCTTCGGCGGCCCCGTTTTTTGTTGCCTGAGGTTCGGAGAAAGGTACTCAACTTCAGGAGGGGGATGACTCGTCAATCTCCGCTCTTCGGATGGCGTCGGCTTCCTCCAGGGCCTGCTGGATCTGTGGACAGGCGGCCCGAATTCCATCCAACTCCGATCGCCTGAGCTCGTAAAGGGCGCATGGGGTCACGGCCTTGCAGGTGGCGGTCCGGGGCTCCCCGTGCAGAAGGGCCATCTCCCCGAAGAAATCCCCGGCCAGGAGGGTGGCCAGGTCCCGTTTCACTCCCCCGTCCTCCCGGGACACCCGAATGACGCCCCGGGCCACCAGGAAGAGGGAGTCCCCGGCGTCTCCCTGCCGGATGATGGCTTCCCCGGCAGGGGCGGTTCTGGGTCTGAGGCGGGACGCGACCTGCTCGAATTCCTCCGGCGGCGTGTCCTGGAAAAAGGGGACCTTCCGGAGTAGCTCCGACGGGTCCACTTTCAGCTTGGAGATCTGGCTGGCCCTGAGCTGCCTGAGTTCTGCGGCCATCTCCTCGAGCATCGCTTCTGCCACGCCGTGGGGAATGGTTCCCGCGTTGGCCTTTTCCTCGATGGCTTCCCGTTCGGCGTGGAGGGCCAGGCGCTCGGCCAGGAGCTCCTGCATGGCTCCGGCAAACTCGGGGAACTGCTCCGCGTGCTGGTCCATCCGGCTCCGGGCATTCTCGTGCCAGTACTCGTAGAAGGCCCTCACCTCCTCCACCACGTCGGGTCGGGTGGAATCGGCCTCGGCCAGCTCCTCCAGGTCGTTCAGGACCCGTCCGCTGGCCCTTGACCGGGCCCAGGCCACCTCGTAGTCCCTGGCGGTCCGTCCCACCCGGAGCCGCTCAGCCAGGCTCCTGAATCCGATGATGCTGTCCAGGATCCGGAAAACCACGTTCTCCATGCGGTCTCCGGCCGGGGGATGCAGGGTGTATTCCGGGAGACGGCCTTCATGTCGGATTCCCTCGGTCTGGAGCTCAATGGAATGCTCCAGGCTCCGGTAGGCCCCCTCCGAAAGGTGTCCCTTGGAGAACATGTCGAAGTAGAGGCTCTTCTCTTCGGCGAAGCATCGCAGATACAGAAGCCTTCGCTCCTCGGCCAGGTCCAGCTCCCTTGTCCGCAGGCTATCCAGGTTCTCTCTGAGCCTTTTCAGATCGGAGGACGATTGCTGCTGGATGCGCTCAGCGACCCGCGGGGAGAAGAGCCCCCCCTCCTGCAGCTCGGGGATCTGCTGAAGGGTCCTCAGCTTGGCCGAGATGAGTCCTTCCGTTCGAGCCAGACGGTCGGAAAGGGGTGGCTCGTGAAGGCCGAAGAACCTCACGACCCGCTCCATGGTGAGCCCGGGAGCCAGGAGGGTGAAGAGGACGGCGCCCATGACGATAGCCACCAACAACTCCTTGCCCGGCAGCTCTTCCGGGAGCTGAAGGGCGATGGCCAGGGCAATGGCGCCCCGAAGCCCTCCCCAGAACATGACGGTCTGGTATCCCCTGTCGATGGGGTCCGTACCCGGGAGGCGGCCCACCAGGGGAACCAGCGTGTAGACCACGAGAGCCCGGGACACGAGCATGGCGAGGATGGCCCAGAGAAGGTAGTCCCAGTTCTCCAGGAGATGCCCCAGGTTCACCATGAGACCCACCAGGAGGAAGACGAGGGCGTTGGCCACTTCGGCCAGATACTCCCAGAACTTCTCCAGTTGGTGGGCCACCGAAGGGGAGATCTTGGTCTTTCCCCAACCACCGATGACCATGCCTGCCGCTACCGTGGCCATGACGCCGGAAAGGTGAAGGACCTCCTCGGCAAGGATGAAGGCGAAATAGGCCAGGACGGCGGTGAGGCTGATCTCGATGAAGGCATCCCCTTCGACCTTCCCCATGAGCTGCCCCACCAGGAGGGCGAAGGCCCAGCCCACAACCAGCCCGCCGAAGAAGACCATGAAGAAGTTGAGAGCGCCGCCCAGGACGACCTGGGTCGAGAGGACCCCTGCCAGGACTACGCCCTGGAGGATTCGGGCCACCACGATGGAGGTGGCATCGTTGAAGAGGCTCTCACCCTCCACCAGGACGGTGAGTCGCTTGGGAGCTCCCAACTGCCTGAAGAGGGCGATCACCCCCACGGGGTCGGTGGCGCTGAGCATGGTGCCCAGGAGAAGGGCCATGGGCCAATCCATCCCCACCAGGAAGACCATGGCGGCCCCGATCATGGCAGTGGAGATGAGGAGCCCCGGAATGGCCAGGGTCAGCACCGGAGCCAGGTTCTCCCGGAGGGCCCTGGCCTCCATGTTGAAGGAGGACTCGAAGACCAGGGTGGGGAGGAAGATGAAGAGGACGGCCTCGGGTGGGAGCTGCAGGGAGAGAATGGGCTCCAGGATGCCACCGGCGACGTGGCCGAACTGGGCGAGAATCAACCCCACCAGGACCAGGGCGACGGTGAAGGGAATCTGAAGGCGCTTCGCTCCGGCCTGAACCGCTGCGGCAAGGAGGAGGAGCCCGAAGGTTCCTCCCACGACTTCGATGATCAGGTGACCGCCGTGTTCCATGGGACCGGGCTCCTCGGCCTCAGGTCTTCAGGGGAAGTGCGACGCCCTTTCCCTTGACGGCGTCGCACACGGCACGGGTGTCGTCAGGGGACCCCATCAGAACGAGCACGGTCCCGGGTGCCACTCCCGGGCCCCGCACGTCCTGATCCCAGTCGGGGGTTGCGTTCGGATATTGATCCACGGGACGTCCCGTTGCGAGGCGGAAGCACCAAGGGAAAATGTGTTCCCCGGGGAAGGCAGGGCAAGGGCTACCTCGCGGGGGGACTGGAAGGGGTGAACGGGAGCGGCGAGGGCCCCGGGGCAGGTGGGCCCCTCGCCGAACTCAACTCGTCGTCAGTCTTGCCTGCCGGGCGGGGGGGAGAGAACACCGGGTCGGAAGGTGCTGATGTAGGCTACCAGGTCCCACACGTCTCCGTCGTCCAGCATCACGGCCCAGGCCGGCATGGAGGAGCCGTGGACCCCTCCGCCACCCTGCCGGATCTTCTGGAAGGCCGCTTCGAAATCCCCGGCGGCCAGGAGGGTGTCCTGCGTAAAGTCGGCCGGTGCCACCTCGAGGATATCGGATCCGGGTCCATCCCCCCTCCCGCCGGCGCCGTGGCATCCCTGGCACCGGAGTACGTAGTTGGCCCGGCCGGCGATGGCGCTTCCCGGCAGCTCGGGGGGGTAGATCAGGGCCGGCAGATAGGCCAGGGCCGAGGAGAAGGCCTCCACGTCCACGATGGAGAGGACGTTCGCCATGTGGGGATGACCCGCGTCCATTCCCGCGGCTTCGGCCTGCAGGTCGGCCCGCAGTTGCCTGGCCTGCGCCGGCGAAACTCCGGAAACCATGAGATTCCCGGGGGACGGGACCGAAGCGGCCTTCACCGCCGGACCGTCTCCCCGGCCCGCCGACCCGTGGCAGGACCAGCACATGGTCTCATAGACCACCTTGCCCTCCGCCTGCTCCTCCGAGAGATGGAACGGCATGGGCGCTTCCTCCGGCGTCCCGGCAGCGACGGCGGCAGGCTGGGAGGCCTCCTGGGCCTCAGGAGGTGCGCTCTCGGCGCAGGCGACGACGACGGCAGCCATCAGCATGGCGGCTGGAACCCGCAGATGCATTCCATCCTCCCGGATTTGGGGAAACGCGGTTGGGGTGTCGGTTGATGAGTGTCTCGCCGAGGCGGCACGGCGGCTCCCCGGGGGGGAGCGGCGGGCCTCGATGCTCCCTATTTTAGCGGTGTTGGAGAGGAAGATGCCAGGTGGGCGCGGCATTTACCTGAGACTACGGGATGGTCATGGCATCGAATGGGCAGATGAACGGAGACGGCGTTCTGGTTCTGACCGGGTCGGACCTCACGCTGGAGGAGCTGGAAAGAGCTTCGGCGGAAACGGGCCTGCGCCTGGATCTGAGCCGGGAGGCTCGGGACGGAGTGCGGCGTTCCCGGGACTTCGTGGAAGAGCTCCTTCGGGGATCCGACCAGATCTACGGTGTGACTACGGGGTTCGGCCGGCTCGCCGAGGTGGTCATCCCCCCCGACCGGCGCACCGACCTCCAGAGGAACCTGGTCCGCAGCCACTCGGCGGGTGTGGGCACACCCCTGAGCCGCCAGGAGGTTCGTGCCGTCATGATCCTCCGGGCCAATGCGCTGGCCCGGGGGCACTCGGGCTGCAGGCTCGAGGTGGTGGAGCGCCTCCTGGACCTCCTGAACCGCGGAATTCATCCCGTGGTGCCCGAGGCGGGCTCGGTGGGAGCCAGCGGAGACCTGGCCCCCCTGGCCCACATTGCCCTGGCCCTTCTGGGGGAGGGGGAGGTGGAGAGGGATGGGAGGCTCTGTAGCGCGGCCGAGGCTCTGAAAGGGGCGGGTCTGGCGCCTTTGGAGCTCAGGGAAAAGGAGGGCCTGGCCCTCATCAACGGAACCCAGGCCACCACCGGACTCGGGGCACTGTCCTTCCTCAGGGCCCGAAGAGCCCTGGAAACGGCAGAGGTGGCCGGCGCCATGAGCCTGGAAGGGGTGAAGGGGACACCGGATGCATTCCGGCCCGAGGCCCAGGAGGTCAGGCCCCACCGGGGGCAGGGGACCAGCGCGGCCCGCCTCAGGACCCTCCTCCGGGAGTCGGAGATACGGGAATCCCATCGGTACGGGGATCCCCGGGTCCAGGATGCCTACTCCATCCGGTGCATGCCTCAGGTCCACGGAGCGGCCCGGGAGGTTCTGGGCTACGTCGGTGGCGTGCTCCAGACGGAGGCCAACAGCACCACCGACAACCCCCTGGTCCTCCCCGACGCGGAGATCGTGGTGAGCGCGGGGAATTTCCACGCCCAGGTGGTGGCCCAGGCCCTGGATTTCCTGGCCATGGCCGTTGCCGATCTGGCGGCCATCAGCGAACGCCGCATCGAGCGTCTCCTCAATCCCGACCTGTCCGGTCATCCTCCCTTCCTCACCCGGGATCCGGGGATCCAGAGCGGCTTCATGATCGCTCAGGTCACCGCCGTGGACCTCCTAGGGGAGATGAGAGTCCTGGCCCATCCCGCCAGCGTGGACTCGGTGACGACGTCGGCCAACCAGGAGGACCACATCTCCATGGGAATGGCTGCGGCCCGAAAGCTCCGGCGCTCGGTGGAGTGTCTGGAGTACGTCCTGGGCATCGAGCTCATGTGCGGAGGGCAGGCCCTTGAGGATCTGAAGCCCCTCAAGCCGGGCCTGGGCGTCGAGGAAGCTCTGGGGGCCCTCAGGGAGCGGATCCCTCCCCTCACCCGGGACAGGGTCCTGGCGCCGGACATGGAAGAGGCTGCACGGATGGTCCGGGAGGGAGTCTTTGCGGCCATCGCCACACGACAGACGAACGAGCAGGGGAGCTGACCATGACCAATGCGGGAGCTCGCACGGTGCACGCGCCTCGGGGAACGGACCTGAGTTGCAAGGGGTGGATCCAGGAGGCGGCTTTGAGGATGCTCATGAACAACCTGGATCCGGAGGTCGCGGAGGATCCCGACGAGCTCGTGGTCTACGGAGGGCGGGGGAAGGCCGCGAGGAGCTGGGAGGCTTTCGACGCCATCGTGGCCACGCTCCGGGAGCTGGAAGCCGATGAGACCCTCCTCATCCAATCGGGCAAGCCCGTGGGGGTGTTCAAGACCTTCCCTCACGCGCCCAGGGTCCTCATCGCCAACGCGAATCTGGTCGGGCGTTGGGCCACATGGGACCACTTCCACGAGCTGGAGCGGAAGGGCCTGATGATGTTCGGGCAGATGACCGCCGGCTCCTGGATCTACATCGGCACCCAGGGGATTCTCCAGGGCACCTACGAGACCTTCGGAGCCATGGCCCGGAAGCACTTCGGCGGAAGCCTGAAGGGACGCTGGATCCTAACCGGAGGTTTGGGGGGGATGGGGGGCGCCCAGCCCCTGTCGGCCACCTTCAACGAAGGGTGCATGCTGGCCGTGGAGGTCGATCCGGCCCGAATTCAGCGGCGTCTGGACCACAAATACCTGGATCGGGCCACGGGCAGCCTGAAGGAGGCTCTGGACTGGGTCCTGACGGCGGCAGAGGCCGGAGAGGCCCTTTCGGTGGGGCTGGAGGGAAACTGCGCCGAAGTGCTCCCGGAAATCGTGAGGCGAGGAATCGTTCCCGACCTGGTCACGGATCAGACCTCGGCCCACGACCCCCTGAACGGCTACGTCCCCGCCGGGTGGTCCCTGGAGGCCGCCGAGGGGATGCGCCGGGACGACCCCGAGGCGTACGTGGAACGGGCCATGGAGTCCATGGCCGTCCATTGCCGGGCCATCGTGCAGCTCCAGGACATGGGGTCGGTGGCCGTGGACTACGGAAACAACCTCAGGGGGATGGCCCTGGACGCGGGCTTCGCCGACGCTTTCGCCTACCCGGGATTCGTGCCGGCCTACATCCGCCCCCTCTTTTGCGAGGGAAAGGGGCCCTTCCGTTGGGTGGCCCTCTCGGGGGACCCTGCCGACATCCATCGGACCGACGATCTGGTCCTGGAGCTTTTTCCCCGGGACGAGCACCTGGGGCGGTGGATCCGGATGGCCCGGGAGAAGGTGCACTTTCAAGGCCTCCCGTCCCGTATCTGTTGGTTGGGGCAGGGAGACCGGGCTCGCTTCGGCCTCGCCATCAACGAGCTGGTGGCCAGCGGGGAGATCAGCGCTCCCATCGTCATCGGGCGTGATCACCTGGACACGGGGTCGGTGGCATCGCCATTCCGTGAAACCGAGGGCATGAAGGACGGGACGGACGCCGTGGCGGACTGGCCCATCCTCAACGCCCTGCTCAACACCGCATCCGGAGCCAGTTGGGTGTCCTTCCATCACGGAGGGGGTGTGGGGATCGGGAACGCCCTTCATGCCGGGCAGGTCCTGGTGGCCGACGGCACGGATGCCATGGCCGAAAGGATCCGACGGGTTCTCACCAACGACCCGGGAATCGGTGTGGCCCGCCACGTCGATGCAGGCTACGAGGAGGCCCTGGAAACGGCCCGAGCCAAGGGGATCAGGATTCCCATGGAGGGCAAGTGACCCATCCGTTCATGTGGGACCGTCTCTGGATGGGGGGAAACCTGGCCACCCTGGCCGGGAAGGAGGGGTTCGGGGAGATCGGGGACGGGGCCCTGGCGGCCCGGGGCGAGCGAATCGTATGGGTGGGTCCCAGGGAGAACCTGCCCGGGGACCCGGGGGATTGCGCCGGGGAGGTCCTGGATCTCCACGGAGCCTGGGTGACGCCGGGCCTGGTGGATTGCCATACCCATCTGGTGTTCGGAGGGGATCGTTCCCGGGAGTACGAAGCTCGACTCCAGGGTACCTCATACGAAGAGATCGCCCGGAAGGGCGGAGGCATCCGGAGCACCATGGAGGCCACCCGGGCCGCAGACGAGGAGGAGCTCTACGGACGAGCCGCCCGTCGGCTGCAGGGACTCCAGGCCGAAGGTGTGACCACGGTGGAGATCAAGTCGGGATATGGCTTGAACCGGGCTGCGGAGCTCAAGATGCTCCGGGTGGCCCGGCGACTGGGGGAAAGCCCTTCCGTCGACGTCCAGACCACGCTCCTGGCCGCCCACGTGCTCCCTCCCGAATACGAGGGCCGCAGGGATGCCTACATCGATCTCGTGCGGGATGGAATCCTCCCTCAGGCCGTGGACGAGGGGCTGGTGGATGCCGTGGATGCCTTCTGTGACGACATCGCGTTCTCCCCGGGGGAATGCGAAGCGGTCCTTCAGGCCGGCAAGGATGCGGGCCTGGCCCTCCGGCTCCATGCCGATCAGCTCTCGGATCAGGGCGCGGCGGCGCTGGCGGCCGTCCTGGGAGCCAACTCGGCCGACCATCTGGAGCGCACGTCCCGGGACGGGGTTGCGGCCATGGCCGAAGCCGGAACGGTGGCTGTTCTCCTTCCCGGGGCCTTCTTCTACCTGAAAGACGACCATCCACCCCCCATCGCGGGATTCCGGGATGCCGGGGTTCCCATGGCCCTGGCCACCGATCTGAATCCCGGCTCTTCCCCCGTCTGCTCCCTCCTGACCACTCTGAACCTGGGATGCGTCCTTTTCGGCCTCACGCCCGAAGAGGCCCTGCGGGGTGTGACGGCGAACGGAGCCCTGGCCCTGGGTCTCGCATCGGACCGGGGAACCCTGGAAACGGGAAAGATGGCCGACCTCGCCATTTGGGAGATCGACCATCCCAGGGAGCTTTCCTATTGGATGGGAAGGAACCCCTGCAAGGGGGTGGTAAAGTCAGGAAAGCCTACCCTTTCAGATTCCTCCCCCGCCCCGCCGACGGACGGTCGTTCCTGAGCTCCCCCCGCGGGTGGGCGGGGCCGTCCTTCCGGGTGGAGAAACCCTGGTCGACCCCCGGGTCGAGGCACGAGGCACGGCCCGGGGCGCGCTCCGGGTCCGGGGTGCTGCCTGCGGAGCGCGGGCCCGAGGCACGCTTCCGGGCGCCCGGCTCACCGACCCGCCCCTGAAAGAGCCCCGTGCGTCGGGGAGGCGTCCCGTGGGAGTGCGTGCCGAGGGCGTTCGCGGGGTCGGAGACCGGGACGGCGCCCGGGCCGAAGGGGGCCGCGTCGACGGCATCCTCCCCGTGGGTGTCCGGGATGCGCTGCCGCGTCTCGACGGACGGGTTCGGGCCGCCGGCGCCCGCGGGTCCGATGTCCGGCCCGACGGCGTCCGAGCGGTAGGGGAGCGGGTGGAGGGAAGCCGGGCCGAAGGGGTGTCTCTCCTGCCCCGGGCCACCGACGGATTGCCGGAAACGTTGCGGCTGGAACGACCCCTGATCCGATCCGACGGCCGCACCCGGCTATCGGGTCGTGCGACGCCGCGCTGCGAGGCCCCGGGTGCGGCTACCCCGGGCCGGGATGCTCCGGTCCGCGTACCCCGGGCGGCGCTCCCCGGTCGGGCGTTCATGTCGCTTCGGGGGCGGGCCTGGCCCGCGGCGGCGACGGCCCGCCGGGGAGGCTCCTTGAATCGGGTCGCCGGGTAGCCGCTGGTGGGAGACGCCACGCGGACGACCCGCTGAGCAGGCACCACGTAGGCCACCCGGGAATACCCGGGGCTCACGTACCACGGATCATTGTAGTACCACCAACCGGGGTTGTGGACCCAGGCGGGGCGCCAACGGGCCAGGTAGCCCGTCATGCCCCACCAGGGGTCGAAGAAGACAGGACGTTGATAGTAGTCCCAGGCCAGACCCAGGGAGAAGTGGAAGCCGGCGTCCCAGTAGGGATCCCATCCCAAGGGGCGGTACCAGGGATCCCACGACGTGTAGTAGGGGTCATAATCCAGACGCCAGGGACTCCAGCAATGCCAGCAGCTCGAGGTCTCGATGTAGCCGTAACGATGATCCCGGTAGGGTTCCCGCCACCATCCCCGTCCATGAAAGCCGCCCACATGCATCCCCATGCCGATCCCCACGCCGTCGAAGAGGCCGGCGTGGAATGACAGAGACGCGGACACTTGGCCGGAGACTCCGGCAGGAGCCAACGCCATGGCCATGGCGAGGGTCACGACTGGGATGATGCGCGGGATCATGTCTCCTCCTATCTGGGCTTCCGGCCCTTTGAGCTGCATGGGCCGTGCCAGGGCGCGCGAGTGGACGAAAAGGGCCGGGAAAGCCCGTATTTCGGGGGCAATGCTCGATCTGCGCCCCGCAGGCGCCGGGGAGGGTGTCCCCTGAGAGGGACAATGCCGGGCGATGTGCGTCACACGGCGTTCGGCCCTTCCAGGGGTTGGTGCCGGGCCCCTACGCCCCGTCCCGAAGCACCTCGAGGAGGAAGTCCAACTCTTCCACGCTGTTCATCAGATTCGGCGAGACCCGGAGGGTGTTCAGCGCGGGAGTGGGGAAGGGACGGACCACGATGCCGTGGTCCCGGTACAGGCGGTCCGAGACCCGGGCCACGGGTCGGTCCACGACTTCGATGGCGGTCAGGATGCCGCCCGCCTCCCATCGGCGAGGAGAGCGCCACCGGACCCCGGGAGTGGCGTCCACCCTGCTCATGAACGACTGGAAGAGGGAGCGGTAGGCTCTTTCTTTGCGCTCCTCACCCAGGGCCGCCTGGAAGTCCAGGGCATCGCCGAGGGAGAGAACTTCCGGAAGGTCCCGGGTGCCGTAGTCTTCGTAGATGCGGGCCGAACCCTCCCAGCGGTCCTGTCCCCACGTCACCCAGATGGGGCGCAAGCGGGAGAGAAGTTCTCCCCGGACCCAGAAGAGCCCCAGGCCCTTGGGGGACTGGATCCATTTATGGGGGCTCGTGGCGAAGGCGTCGATGCCGGATTCGGCGATGGATAGGGGGATCATCCCCGCCGACTGCGCTCCGTCCACGAAGACGTACTCGACGCCCCGGTCGTGGGCCATGGCTGCCAGCGCCCGGAGCGGATGGCGGAGGCCGACGATGTTGTCGATATGGGGAAGGACGAGGACCCGTGTCCGGTCGCTGATCTCCTCTTCATGGATCGTTACCACATCCGAGGGGCTCATCTCCGGAACGTCGGCCACGGGAAACTCGAACCGACGCACGGAATACCCCCTCGACGGTGCGAAGAACTCCCAGCAGATGCTGGCTCCGGGGTGGTTCAGGGAGGAGAAGAGGATCTCGTCACCGGCCCCCAGGGGAAGTCCCTGAGCGAGGAGATTGAACCCCTCGGTGGTATTGTGCGTGATGGCAATCTGGTCCGAATCACACCCCATGGCCTCTGCGGACCGGGCTCTCACCTCTTCCCGGGCCTCTTCCCAGGCACCTCCCCAGATGTAGAGCCAGGGGTTTTCCTCGCAGATTTCCCGGTAACGGATCCCGGCGGAATGCACGGCCTGGGGTACGGTCCCAATAGAGGCGTGATTCAGGTAGGTGACGGTGGGGTCCAGGAGGTACTGGCTTGCAAAAACCGGGTCCTGGAGACCGTTCAGGGGCGTGCGGGAGACGGACCTGAGTTCGGCGGAGAACGCCTCTTCCACGGCCAGGAGCTTGGCTGCGATGGGTGCGGCGGCGCCGGCGCCCAGGGTGCGAAGGAATCTACGTCGGGATGGCGTCTGGCTCATGGTTCTCTTCCGTAGCGATGTCGAGGGATCGGTGGATCGAGGGTCCGGGTGGAAGGACTCCGAGGGGCCGGCTCGTGGCCGGGTTGGGTGGATTCTACCCTGGCCGGGCCGGGATGGGAAACCCCTCCTGCCGAGGTCGTTCGGGGTCCCCAAAGGTGCCCCTTCGAAATCCCTTGGAGGGAAAAAGGTGAACAAAGGGGTGGACGGAGCGATGTTTTTCACCAAGATTCTCTTCACCAGGTCGAGAGACCGGACCCGAGGGTCACCGATTCGCACGGTGTATTTCTTAAGTGTGAACGGTCATTCTCCCGCATGTATACGGTTCTCCTGGGCCGATCCCCGACGGAGGGACCCGGACAGGGCAAAGAGCTTCACGATCAATTCCAAACCGGTGAGCGACGCGTGACGAACGAAGGATCCCTCGGCGTCCTGGAAGTTCTTCCAGGGGGCTCAGGCTTTATCCGGCGGCGGGACTCCGCCTACACACCCGGCAAGGACGACATCTACGTCGGCGCCCGGGTCATTCAGAAATTCGATCTCCGTACCGGAGACGAGCTCGACGGGCAGGTGGGGAACCGTCCCAAGAACGGGAAGAGTCCTCCCCTCAAGTACCTGGAGAAGGTCAACGGGATTCCCCCGGAGGAGCTACCCAGGCGGGCCGTCTTTTCCCAGATGGGTGCCATGCACCCCGACGAGCCCCTTACCCTGGAGTGCGGCCGCACCGTGGGGGGGAGGCCGGACCCCACCAACCGGGTCATCGACCTCTTCTGTCCCTTCGGAAAGGGGCAGCGGGCCATGATCGTGGCTCCCTCCAAGGCCGGCAAGACGACGATTCTCCAGTCCGTCGCCGAGGGCATCGTCACGAATCATCCCGACTGCCATCTCATGATCCTCCTGGTGGACGAGCGTCCCGAGGAGATCACCGAGATGGAGCTCTGTGGCTTCGGCGAAGTCATCGCCTCCTCTTTCGATCGCCCGGCGGATCGCCATACCCAGGTGGCCGAGATGACCCTTGCCCGTGCCCATCGCCGGGTGGAGATGGGCCAGGACGTGGTGATCATCCTCGATTCCATCACCCGTCTGGCCAGGGCCCATAACACCGTTGAAGAGGGATCGGGGCGGACGCTGTCGGGTGGGCTCGATGCCAATTCCCTGGAAAAGCCGAAGCGCTTTCTCGGAAGCGCCCGGAAGATCGACTCCCGCATGGGAGGGGGGTCCCTGACCATCGTGGCCACGGCCCTGGTGGATACCGGATCCCGCATGGACCAGGTCATCTTCGAGGAGTTCAAGGGCACCGGGAACAGTGAGCTTCTTTTGAGCAGGGAGCTGGCCGACAAGAGGATCTATCCGGCCATCGACCTCGCCGCGTCGGCTACCCGGCGCGAAGAGCTCCTCCTCTCCGACGAAGCCCTGGATCTTTCCCGGGCCCTCCGGCGGCGCCTGGTGGATTATCCTCCGGCGGATGCCATGTCGGAGCTGCTCTCCGTGCTGGCCAGGACCAAGACCAACGACGAGTTGGTCAAGATGTACAAAGAGGGGGTCTGAGGCGCCGGGACCACGCCGAGGGCATCGCGCCTCTTCAACCTCCTTCCAGGAGCTCCTCCAGTCGCCCGAGACCGGCCTCCATGGCTTCGTTCTGGGAAGAAGCCATGCCCCGGGCGGCATATCCCATGAGGGGACTCCAGCCGAAATCGCCCTCTTCCACCCAGTGGATCCGGCTACCGGTGGCCAGGGGTGTCAGGGAAAGGATGCCCCTGACCTTCAGAGCACCTCCCTGGATCTCCACCCGGTACTCCACGCTGCGCCCCGGTCGGTTTTCGGTGATGCGAGCGTGGCCGGACCCGTAGCGTGGGTCATCCCACCGAAGGCCGGCCCCGGGCCCCTCGGCCGGGCCGAAGAGGGTGGTGCCGGAATCGGGCATGGCCGTCCAGTGGGTCCAGCTTTCCATGCGGTTCAGGTGAGGGAACACGGCTTCAGGAGGATAGGCGAGATCCCGGGATGCTTCGGCTTGCCACGTCCCGGGCAGGAGGAAGCCCACCAGCAGGTAGAGAAGAAGGGTGCCGCTCAGGATTCCGAGGATCTTCGCTCCGAGTTTCACCGCGCTTCCTCGAGATCAGGTGGGAAGGGTGACGAGGAGCCTGGAATCCTGATTGCAGCCGTAGGAGCTCGAGTATCGCCGTTGGTGGTCGAGGCCATGGGTCGTGGCGGCCGGTGGAGAATCGGAGTAAAGCAAAGACGAAGGCGGTTCTCGTCCCGGCTCGAGGATCTTTCACCGGGGACGGGTCGCTGCTCCGGTTGCGAGAATATATCTTCAAGGACCTGAACGCCCAATCCGGTTTCGGGCGAATCGGCTTTTGAAGGGAAAACCCTGACCAGCGTGAGCGAACATCCCCCTCAGGAAAGTGGGCGGGAGAAGGCGGCGGCCCTTTCCCGCGAGCTCTCGGAATTCCTCCTGGAGCTCTCCATCGGGGTGCATCGGTACGCCATGTATCCGGAGAAACACCCCTCCCTCCTTCCTGCGGGCGAGAACATCATCGGCCGGCTGGCGGAGCTCTTCAGAGACCGCCGCACTCTCTCCATCGGGGTGGCCAGGGATCAGCTCGTCATCGACGGCGTAGCCACCGATTCCTCCCACCCCGTCCTCAGCGACCTGGCCCGGCGGCTCCATGGACACCAACTGGGCGCCATGACCTTCGACAAGGGAACCGTGGCCCACGAGGTGGAGGGTCTCCTGAAGACCCTGGCCCAGGACCCCGAGCGGGAGGGTGACCCCCTGGGGCTCCTGCCGCGGGACCGGATTCCGGACTGGGCTCACGTTCACATCTACCCCCTGGGCTACGACCAGTTGGAGATGAAGGACGAAGGGAAGGACGCCGAGGCCGAGCCCGAGAGGGCCACCCACCTCTGGCTGGGCCTGGCTCGGGCCGCCGTGGCCTCCGACGAGCCCATGGACCCGGACTCCTCGCCCGATGCCGAGACCGTCGCCCGGTCCATCCAGACCCACAAAGAGGATTCGGCCTACGACCAGGTCATCGTGGGCTATCTCCTGCAGCTGGCCGAGGAGCTGAAGAGCGGGAAGGGCGGGGAAGCCGAATCCATTCGAAAGCGGGTCTCCACGCTGATTCAGGAACTGGACGAGGATACCCTGGGTCGCCTTGTCCAAATGGGAGGAAACGAGATCCAGCGCAGGCAGTTCGTCCTGGATGCCAACCAGAGCCTGGCCGTGGACTCGGTCATGAAGATCCTCCAGGCTGCCGCGGAAACCTCGGGCCAAACCATCTCCACTTCCCTCACCCGGCTCCTCTCCAAGCTCTCCGTCCACGCCGAATCCGGGGCGAAGAGAGTTCGGAACCAGGCCGACACGGCGCTACGGGACAACGTGGAAGAGCTCCTGAAAGACTGGGAGCTGGCGGACCCCAACCCCGACGAGTACACGCTGATCCTGGACTCCATGGCCCGGGCCACTCCGGTGTTCCGCCCGTTCGATGAAGAGGAGGACATGAGCGGGTCGGGGGCCCACCGCCTCCTGCAGATGAGCCTGGAGGTGGATTCCTGGGGACCCACGGTGGCCAAGGCCGTCTCGGACCTCGTTGAAGGGGGAGAGGTATCCTACCTGCTGGAGATGGTGGAAGGCGCCCCGACCGGGACGAAGGTGGCGACCCGCATCCGGGACCACCTCACGAGCCCATCTCAGCTCAAGCATCTTCTGCGGGGCCAGGACGTGAAGGAGGAGACGCTGAGGTCGGTGGTGGATCGGATGGGCGAGCTCGCCATCCCCACGCTCCTGGATGCCCTCACGGAGTCCGAATCCCGCTCGGTCCGCCGAAAGGTCTTCGATGTGCTGACCGGGATGGGGGACGCGGTGGGCCATGCCATCATGGATCGGTTGGACGAGCCCAGGTGGTTCGTGGTCCGCAACCTGTTGGCGCTGGTCCAGCGTCTGCCCGACCCCCCCGAAGGGTTCCGGGCGGCACCCTTCATGAATCACAAGGATGCACGGGTGCGGCGGGAGGCCTTCCCCCTCGCCGTCAGGGAGAAGGGCGCCCGGGAGCGGGCGCTGGCCACGGGCCTGGCCGATCCCGATGAGCGACTCCTCCGCATGGCTCTCCTGGAGGTTCAGGACTCGGTACCCGAGACCCTGGTTCCGGTCCTCGTGAACCGGGTGGTGAAGTCGGAGCGCCAGGCCGACCTCCGGGCCATGGGGGCGCGGGCTCTGCGCAACGCCGGGTCCACCCTGGCCCGGGACGCTCTCATCGACGTGGCCAGCACGGGGAAGTCCCTCCTGGGGCGCAGAAAGCTGGCCCCTTCGTCCCCGGTGGTTTTGGCGGCTCTCAGGACTCTCCGGGCCGGGTGGAATCAGGACCCGGCGGCTCAAGAGCTTCTGAAGGCCGCCATGAAGGCGAAGGACCCGGAGCTCAGGGAAGCAGTCTCTCAGGAAAGTGAAGTCAAATGATCATCGCCTCCCGGTTTCTTACGGCGCTGGCTCAGGCCATCTCCACCATGAACCTCTACAAGGAGGGGCACCCGGCCCGGGAACGGGCCGTGGACGCGGCCTACGAAAGGATGGTCGGCCTGCAGGAGGAGGTGGAGCATCCCGAGTTCACCTTCCTCGGTGGCGAGATCGTGTTCAACCAGCGTCCCCTGAAGGATCTCAAGAGTTGGGACTGGGGAAGCCGATTGGCCTCGGTGGGGATTCAGCGCCTGGAGCTTCTGGGACCCATCACCCGGGAAGAGTTGGAGGCGTTCCTGGATGAGGCTCTCCGCCGCGTGGTCGCCGGCGATCTGGATACCTCGGAGGCCCAGCAGACCAAGGTGAGCAATCTCCGCTGGGGCATCGTGGGGATGAAGGGGGACCAGGAGGGCGAAGGGGAGGATCAGATGGCCACCGCCACGCTGGCCTACACCCTCCGGGAGGAGGCCGATGCGGTGCGCTGGCTCCATGGCGAGCTCAAGGACCAGCGCGATCTTCACCTGGTGGAGGCCGAGGCCATCGTCCGGTCCCTCTCCGTCGCCATGCACGGCGACCAGGCCTTCCTGATCCCCCTCCTCCGCCTCAAGGAGTTCGACCAGTATACCACCACCCACGCCCTGAACGTCTCCATCCTCACCATGGCCCTGGCCGAATTCATCGGGTTGAGTCCGAAGGAGGTACGGACCTTCGGGATCGCCGGACTCCTGCACGACCTTGGAAAGGTGAAGATCCCCGACGAGATCCTTAACAAGCCGGGCATGCTTACCGACGAAGAGCGTCTGGTCATGAACAACCACACCGTGGAAGGGGCCCGGCTGATCCTGGCCACGGAGCAGCACCTGGACCTGGCCGCGGTGGTGGCCTACGAACACCACATCAAGCTGAACGGGGGCGGGTACCCGAGCCTGGCTCATCCCAGGAAGTGTCATCAGGCATCGGACCTGGTTCATGTCTGCGACGTCTTCGACGCCTTGCGGACCGACCGGCCCTACCGGGAGGCATGGCCCACGGAGAGGGCCCTCGGGATCATTCAGGAGGGTGCCGGAGAGGAATTCGATCCCGACCTGGCCCATGCGTTTCGTCAGATGATCGCCAAGTGGGAGATGCGCATCGCCGAGCTGGAGGACGAAGATCAGGAGCTTCCCATCGGCGTGAATCAGATGCTCGGAGCCTACACTCAGGGCAAGGAGGGGGGAGAGGGGGAAGAGGAGGCTGGCGGGAAAGGAGAGGAGCCTCTGGGGGAAGAGGCCTTCGATCCAGATCTGGATGAATCCATCGGACCGGACGGAATCCGGGAATAGCCGTCCGAGCTCCCGGAACCCGAGGGAGGAACCTCATGGGGATCACGTTGGAGAAGGGGGGGAGCACTGTGAGGTCCGCCGCTCTTCTGGTTTTCCTCGTCCTGGTTCCGGCTCTTTCCGCTTCAGGTCTGGGGGCTCAGGAGGGGGGCTTCGCCTTCCAGATCCGGGGGGGACGATTCGAGCCCTCGGGCGATTTGAGGGACGACGAGGTGGGATGGAAGGGAGAGACCCGCGGAGGCGTGGGCTTCGGTATGGGGTTCACCTTTCCCATCGTCGGCCCCCTGGGCACCTATGTGGGATTCGGCCAGTACCGCTTCACCTGTCAGGAAGGGGTGTGCCCTCCCGACGAGAAGTGGGAATCCACGGGCTTCGACGTGGCTCTGCGTTACGTCCTTCGGCAAGGGAATCGTCTGAGACCCTGGCTCCAGGTCGGCCTTCACACCCACCGACTTCGGAGCGAGCTCCAGGAGTCCACCGGGAATCGAGAGGCTCATTCCCACGGCGGCGGCGGGTACGAGGTGGGGGGCGGGCTTCTGATTCAGGTGGGGGAGCGAATGAGCCTGAGTCCAGGCATTCGGTACGGCCGGGGCGAAGCTCCTTATTCCGACCGCGGCGACATTCGACTTCGATACCTGGTGCTGGACCTGGGTTTGGTTGTAGGGTTCTGAACCTGAACCGGGTGGTGCGGGATCCCGATCCATCTCGCAGCTGGTGAGGTTCCATGAACAGATCCACACGTTTTCTTCTCTTCCTCCTCCTCGTCCTCCTCCTCCCGTTGGAACCCGTGGGAGGGGAAGTGGTGCGGGTGGTGGTGGACCGGCGGGAGCCTGTGCTGGACGGATTGAAATGGGGGGATGCAGGGGCCTACGAAAAGCTGGTGGGCCGCATCTTCTTCGCTTTTGATCCCGAGAGTCCCTTCAATGCCCGCATCGTGGATCTGGAGTGGGCACCACGGAACGGAGAGGGAAAGGTGGAGGCCTGGGCCGAGTTCATGGTGCTTCAGCCCGTGGATCCGACCCGGCGCCGGGGCGTCGCCTGGCTGGAAGTCAGCAATCGGGGGGGCAAGGCCAGCCTTCGCTATTTCAACCGTGCAACGGAACCAAGCCTCGATCCGGTGTCGCCGGAGGCCTACGGAGACGGGCTCCTCCTGCGGCGGGGGCTTACCCTCATCTGGGTCGGGTGGCAGTGGGACGTTCCCGGGGGAGACGGGCGCCTCCGTCTTCACGGGCCGGTGGCCCGTCGCCCCGGGGGAGAGGCCATCGAAGGCCTGGTGCGCGCCGATTGGACCGTGGACGAGGCCACCGATCTTCTCCATCTCGGGCACAGGGGCCACAGGGCTTATCCGCCTGTGGCCGCAGACCATCCTGACCATCTGCTCACGGTTCGGACCGGGCGCCTGGGAGGGGAAGAAGTCATCGAACGCAATCGGTGGGCCTTCGTGCCCGCTCAGGACGGCCCTCAGACCGGACAGCTCACGGGCATCGTGCTGGAGGGGGGATTCGAGGCCGGCAAGATCTACGAGCTGGTCTACAGGGCTCGGGACCCCATGATCGTGGGGCTGGGCCTCGCCGTGGTCCGGGACGTGATTTCCTACGCCAAGTACCACCTTGAAACAGTGTTTCCCGTCAACCAGGGCGTGGCCTTCGGGGTTTCCCAGACCGGGCGGTTCCTGAGGCATTTCCTCTACCAGGGCTTCAACACCGACGAGCGCGGACGGCAAGCCTTCGACGGGATGCTCATCCACAGTGCAGGAGCCGGGAGGGGCAGCTTCAACCATCGGTTCGGTCAACCCTCCAGAGATGCTCATCGGTACTCGGCCTTCTTCTATCCCACGGACCTCTTTCCCTTCACCTCCCGGTCCCAGCGGGATCCGGTGACGGGGCGGGAGGAGGGCCTGTTCAGCGCACAGCGGGCCGATCACCTCCCCCTCATCTTCTACACCAACACGGGGTATGAGTATTGGGGGCGTGCGGCCTCGCTGATCCACACCTCGGTGGACGGGACGCAGGACGTGGCGCCCCGGGAGAACGAGCGCATCTACCACCTTGCCGGGGGGCAGCACTTCGTGGGCGGCTTTCCTCCCTCACCCGAGGACCGGATGGACGGGGACGGTGTCCCGACCTACCGGGGAAACCCCGTGGACTTCCTCTTCACTCTCCGGTGCCTGGCCCTTCGGCTCGTGGATTGGGTGGTGGAGGAGGGGGCGCCGCCGCCGAGCCGCTACCCCCGAATCGGGGACGGAACGCTCGTGCCGCCCCGGGCGATGGCCTTTCCGGACCTTCCGGGCGTGGGGGTCCCCGAGGTGATCCACGAGGCCTACCGGGTGGACTACGGCCCCCGCTGGTGGACGAATGGGATCATTGACCGCCAGCCTCCCGTGCTGGGGCCGGCCTTTCCTTCGCTGGTCTCCCAGGTGGACGGCCTGGGGAATGAACTGGCGGGAATACGAGGGGTGGAGCTGCGAGCACCCCTGGGCACGCACACGCCCTGGAATCTCCGCGTGGGCTTCCCCGGGGGTACCGACGAGTTGACCGATTTCCTCGGCACTTTCGTCCCTCTCTCCCCGACCGAATGCGATAGGGCGGCTATGGAGGACCCGCGCCCCAGTGTAGAGGTCTTGTACGAGAGCCGGGAGGCGTACCTGGAGCGGGTACGTTCCGCCACCCGGGAGCTGGTCAGCGAGGGCTTCCTCCTCCCTGAGGATGCACCCCTGGTGGTGGAGGCTGCCGCCGAGCGCTGGAGTTGGATTGCCGGGGGTTGAGGATGGAGTCCGGCACTTCTCCATCTTCCCGCCGTGACCGCCTATCCTTCGGAAAGGGACTCGAGGCGTGGGAGGGCCTCCCGGAAGGCCTTCAACACGGCGGGATCGAAGTGTCCTTCCGAGTGGTTCAGAATTACGTCCACTGCCTCCTCCCAGGGGAGGGCATCCCGGTAGGGTCGGACGGAAAGGAGGGCGTCCAGGGTGTCGGCCAGAGCCGCGATGCGGGCCGGAATGGGGATCCCCTCCCCGATGAGGCCCGTGGGGTACCCCTTGCCGTCCCAGCGTTCGTGATGCCAGGCCACCACCTGGATTGCCACCTCGTCATCGATGAGGGTCTCCATCAGGCGTTGGCCCGTGGTGGGATGCCGATGAATCAGTTGCATTTCCTCGGACGTCAGTGGCCCGGGCTTGTTCAGGACGGAATCGGGGACCTCGAGCTTTCCGATGTCGATGAGTCCTGCTCCCAGGAGGAGGGAATCCCGGGAGAGGCTCACCCCTTCCGGATCCAGGGCATCCAGGATCTCCCCGGCGAATCTGGGAACCATGGCGTGATGGCCCAGGATGTAGGGATCACGGATCTCTGCCGCCTCTGCCAGTAGATTGGCGGCCCGGATGACCGACTCCCTGGATTTCGCTCCCCGCTCCATGGCCTCTGTCGAGGCCAGGCGGCGGCGACTCCTCTCCATGACGATCCGATCCCTCCGGGTCAGGGCGTCGGAGATCTCGGCCCGGAGCTCGGGAATGCCGAAGGGCTTGAGGAGGTACCGGTCGGCTCCGGCCTTTATGGCCTGGGAGGTGATCTCGGCGTCCTTCACTCCGGTGACCACCACCACCTGTGTGCCCGGCCATCGGGCTTTGACGGCTTTCACGAGCTCCATTCCCCACTCGCCCGGCAGCTTCAGGTCGGTGGCCACCACATCGAACTCGGTGTCCAGGGCCTGGACGGCGGAGGTTACATCCTCGGCCTCGGTAACGTTGAAGCCCTCCTTCGTGAAATAGGACGAGAGCAGACCCCGGACGGCGTCCTCGTCCTCCACCAGGAGGATCTTTCTCCCGGCACCGAACCCCGTGACCTGATGAGGGAGGAGGGTCACCGGCGGCCGGGACCGTCCGATCTCGTCCGAATCCCTGGGGTAGTCCGTGTCTTCCACCGGGGCGGAATCCCCGGGCCTTTCCTGGGCGTCGGCAACGGCTTCATCGATGAGCCGGCGACCAAAGAGGCGGACGCAGTTCCGGCCTTCCCGTTTGGCCTGATAGAGGGCATGGTCGGCGGCCCCGAGAAGCTCGTCGGGAGAGCGCATGCTGGGATGGTAGGCCGCAACGCCGGCGCTCACCGTGAGAGATCCGTGAGACAGTTTCGTCGTCCTGAGGGTGGTTCTCACCCGTTCGGCGAACACCAGGGCACCCTCCACGTCCGAACCTGCCAGAACGGTGAGGAACTCCTCTCCACCGAAGCGAGCCGACAGGTTCATCCGTCGGGTGGTCCGGGCCAGGATCTCCGAGAACGCCAGGAGGGCTTCATCTCCTGCCTGATGTCCGAAGCGATCGTTGTACCTCTTGAAGTTGTCCAGGTCGAAGAGGACCACGGAGAGGAGGCGGCCCCGCTCGGCGGCGGCGAACTCGTTTTCCAGGAAGACCCGGGCATGTCTGCGATTGGGTAGATGGGTGAGGAGATCCGTGAAGGCCAGGTCCTCCACCTCTTCCCGGTCCCTGTGGAGCTGCTCGGCCAGCCAGCCGATGCCCAGGCTGAGGGCCAAGTACGCCACCACGACCCCGATGAGGAGGTCCGGCACGGGCTGCCCCAGGTAGTTGGCCACCGCCTGGGTCACGGTGAGGGTGGCCATGCCCGCCGCCAGGGCCGTTGCGGCTCCCTTCCACCCCTTGTGATACGCCAGGAGGAAGGCGGGGATGAGGGGCACCAGCCAGAGGAGGGGTTGGTGAATGCCCAGGAGGTCCCGGGGAAGGGTGAGATCGGCCAACACGGGAATCAGAAGCGCCAACAGGGATAGGATCAGCGCTCTGAGCGGGACCTGGCGGGTTTCCTGACCGTTGTTCTCTGTCATTCTTCAAAGGTGTTGGGTCGTGAAGAACTCAGCAAGATTCTTCGTGGCATTGTAGAGCCTGTCCGGGTAATGGGGTGCGGTCGGCGGAGACGTGGTGGAGCCATGTGGACTCCATCGAGCTCACGGCCTAGACTTGGACCCCGACCGATGCGTTAGGAAGCCCTGTGCCCTCACACTCTTTCAGGCTGGCCCCCATGAACCGTCTGCCTCCTCACCGGTGCTGTTTTCTCCTGTCCGCCTCCGTATCCCTGGGCACCCTTTCCCTCCTTCTGGGGTGCTCCGGGGAGGAGGCGCCGAGCCTTCCCCGCCTCGGCGCCGAGATCGATTCTCTCATCGAGGCCAGCGGGGAAGAGGTCGCTGTCTATTATCAGAGCGTCGAGGGGTCGGATGCCCTGATGATCAACCCGGACCTGCGGATGCACGCCGCCAGTACGATGAAGGTGCCGGTCATGGCCCGCCTCTTCCTGGATCATCAGGAGGGTCGCATCTCTCTCGAGGATTCCCTGGAGGTGAGGACCACCTTCCGCTCCATCGTGGACGGGTCTCCCTACACCCTTTCGGCGGAGTCGGATTCGGACACCACCCTCTACGGCATGGAGGGAGAGAGAGTGGGGTACAGGGAGCTCATCGAGCTCATGATCACCCTCTCCAGCAACCTGGCCACCAACATCCTCATCGAGGAGGCGGATCCGGAGCGGGTCACGGAGCTCATGCGGTCCCTGGGTGCCGACTCCATCCAGGTGCTTCGTGGCGTGGAGGACATCCCCGCCTTCAGAGCCGGGCTCTCCAACACCACCACGGCCAGGGACCTGGGGATTCTGCTGCTGGCCCTGGCCCGGGGAGAGGTGGGCTCCGAGGCCCTCTCCGCCGAGATGGTGGAGGTCCTGGAGCGGCAGCACTGGAACACGAAGATCCCGGCCGGCCTTCCCCCCGGAACGCGGGTAGCCCACAAGACGGGGTGGATCACCGAGATCAGCCACGATGCGGGGATCGTGTATCCCGAGGGTGCCCCTCCCTACGTGGTGGTCATCCTCACCCGGGGATTCGAGGAGAATGAGGAAGCCGAGGCCGTGGCTGCCCGGATCTCCCGGAGGATCCACGACTACCATGTTTCCGCGGCCGGGAGCTGAGGGGACACCCGGCGCCGGACTCCTGTCGCCCTCACCCGTTTCTCAGACAGGCTCCGAGACCACGAGGAGTTGGACCATGCCATCAAGACCCTACGTGAAGCGTCGCCCCGGGACGTCCCGGTGGATGCTCGCCGTTCTTCTTTCGGTCGTGTGGGGATTCGGTGTCGGGCTCGTCGCCCAGGATCTCTCGCCGGACGGGATGCAGGCCCTGGAGGCTCGGAGCATCGGTCCCGCAGGGATGAGCGGGCGCATTGCCGCCATCGATGCCCTGGCCTCGGATCCCGACGTCGTCTACGTGGGTGCTGCCACGGGAGGGGTCTGGAAGTCGGTGAACGGAGGGCAGACATGGCGGTCCCTCTTCGATGCCGAGCGGGTTTTGGGCATCGGGGCGGTGGCGGTGAACCAGAGCCACCCGGACATCGTCTGGGTGGGGACAGGGGAGGGGAACCCCCGGAACAGCGCCGGCGTGGGCGCCGGGATCTACAAGAGCATGGACGGGGGGGAGACGTGGACCCTCCTGGGGCTGGAGAACTCGGAGCGGATCCACCGCATCGTCCTCCACCCTTCCGACCCGCAAGTGGCCTACGCGGGCGTCATGGGACCGGCATGGAGCGACGGGAGGCAGCGCGGCGTCTACCGGACCCGGGACGGGGGCGCCACCTGGGAGCAGGTCCTCTTCGTCAACGAGCGCACCGGCGTCAGCGACCTGGTCATGGATCCCACCAACCCCATGAAGCTCTTCGTGGGGATGTGGGAATTTCGCCGCCAGCCCTGGTTCTTCGAGTCCGGGGGGCCGGGAAGCGGGCTCTACGTCACCCATAACGGGGGCGACACCTGGCAGAAGCTCACCACGGGCCAGGAGGATCTGGGGAGGATCGGCCTGGCCATCGCCCACAGCGTGCCCGAGGTGGTCTACGCCCTCATCGAGGCCGAGACCAGCGCACTCCTCCGCTCCGGGGACGGCGGCAAGAGCTGGTCCGTGGTGAACGACGGACCCCGGGTGGCTCCCAGGCCCTTCTACTACACGGACATCTACGTGGATCCCACCAACGAGCTGAGGCTCTACAACCTTCACTCCCGTGCCCAGAGGTCCGAGGACGGAGGAAAGAGCTTCGAGACCATCAGCGACGGGGTCCACCCGGACGTTCACGCCCTCTGGATTCACCCCGGGGATTCCCGGTTCATGTACCTCGGCACCGACGGGGGCATCTACGTGACCCGGGACCGGGGGGAGAACTGGCGTTTCATAGACAACCTTCCGGTGGGCCAGTTCTACCACGTATCCGTGGACATGGCCGTCCCGTACAACATCTACGGAGGCATGCAGGACAATGGGAGCTGGAGGGGACCCTCGGACGTGTGGGAAAACGGGGGGATCCGAAATTACCACTGGCAGGAGGTGGGGTTCGGAGACGGGTTCGGGACCCTCATGGATCCCGCGGACCCCAATATCGGCTATTCCATGTCCCAGGGAGGGGGCCTCAGGCGCTTCGACCTGCGTACGGGGGAACGGAAGGGGATCCGGCCCTGGGCCCCGGACGGTGTGGAGCTCCGCTTCAACTGGAATGCCGCCATCGCCGCCGACCCGCTGAACCCGGGCACGCTGTACTACGGGAGCCAGTTCGTGCACAAGACCACGGACCGGGGCGACACCTGGCAGATCATCAGCGGAGACCTCACCAGCAACGATCCCGCAAAGCAGCGCCAGGAAAAGAGCGGAGGGCTCACCATCGACGACACCGGCGCCGAGAACCACACCACCCTCCTGGCCATCGCCCCGAGCCCCGTGGAGCCCGAGGTCATCTGGACGGGCTCCGACGACGGCCGGGTCCACATCACCCGGTCCAGCGGGGGGAACTGGACGGAGGTGGGGGAGCGGGCCGACGACGTCCCCGAGGACACCTGGGTCCCCCACATCGAGGCCTCCAAGCACGACGGATCGACGGCGTACGTGGTCTTCGACGATCACCGGCGGGGGAACTGGGAGCCGTACGTCTTCAGGGTGGAGGAGTACGGGCGCCGTTGGCGACGCATCGCCGAGGAGGACGACCTCTGGGGCTTCGTGCATACCCTGGAGGAGGATCCCGTGAGCCCCAGGCTCCTCTTTGCCGGCACTGAGTTCGGGCTCTGGGTGAGCTTCAACCGGGGGAGGGACTGGCACCCCTGGCGCCACGGCGTGCCCCCGGCCCCGGTCCGCTCCCTGGTCATCCACCCCCGGGACCACGACCTGGTCATCGGAACCCATGGCCGGGCCCTCTACGTTCTGGACGACATCCGGCCCCTGAGGGCCATGGCCGAGAACCCGGAGATCCAGGGGGCTCCGGTGCACCTCTTTCAGCCGCCCCCGGCCTACCTGAGGAGCGTTTCCGCCGTGGACGGCTATCACTTTGCCGCGGACGCCATGTTCCAGGGAGAGACCCGGGAGCCCGGCGCCCTCCTCACCTACTGGATGGGGCAGGGGATCCCGGACGGGGAGGTGACCCTGGAGGTGCTGGACGAAGAGGGCAGGGTGATCCGGACCTTCGCCGGCCCGGCGGAGGCGGGGATGAACCGGGTCATGTGGAACCTCAGGGAGGATCCCCCGGGGGAACCCGGCGGAGGGCGGTCCCGTTCCATGAGCCTGGAGGTCCTCCCGGGCTTCTACACCGTCAGGGTCCAGGCGGCAGAGGCGGCAGGGATGGAGTCCACCGCCAAGCTGGAAATCCTCCCGGATCCCCGCATCGGGATCCCCATGGCCGTGCGTATCGAGAAGCGGAACGCCCTGGTGAGGGCCCTGGCCGCCAATGGCACCTTCCAGGGTGTCCAGGAGGGCTACGAGGCCCTGGAGGAAGGCGTCAGCCGGATCCTCGGGCTCCTGGACGACCGGCGGGACGATGAGGCCCAGGAGCTTCGCTCCCTGGCCGGGACTCTCCATGAGCGGATGGCCGAGGTGCAGGCCGAGACGAACCGGGTGCGGCGGCATCGTTCCGCCGTGTACTCCATGGCCTCCAGCAGGGACGCTCCCACCGAGGCCGAACGCATCGGCCTGGCCCGGCTGGAGGAAGGGGTGGAGAACCTGGCGGCCTCCCTCAACGCCCTCCTGGTGGGTCCCGTGGCCGACTTCCGCAGGGCGGTGAAGTCTGCAGACATCAACCTCTTTCCCGACATCGACCTGATCCAGACAGGAGGAACCCCATGACGGGCGCATCGCGACGTTCTGCTTACGGCATTCCATTTTTCCGAGCCCCCGTTTGCCGTTCCCGGCTGGCTTGCCTGGTGCTGGCGCTCGTCTTCTTTCCCATCGCCGGGTTCGCGGGATCCCTGGCGGCCCAGACGGACCCGGGGCTCCTCGAAGCTCTGGCGGCCCGGAGCATCGGGCCGGCGGGGATGAGCGGCCGGGTGGCCGCCGTGGACGTGGATCTCTCGAACAAGAACGTCATCTTCGTGGGGGCGTCCACCGGAGGGGTCTGGCGGTCCAGCGACGGGGGTCTCCAGTGGGACCCCGTCTTCGACGATCAGCCCGTTTTGGGGATCGGGTCGGTGGTGGTGGTCCAGCAGAACCCCGATGTGGTGTGGGTGGGGACCGGCGAGGGGAACCCGCGAAACAGCGTGGGGGTGGGCGCGGGGATCTACAAGAGCCTGGACGGCGGGGACACCTGGACCCTCATGGGGCTGGAGGACTCGGAGCGCATCCACCGGGTGATTCCCCATCCCACCGACCAGGACGTGGCCTTCGTGGGGGCCATGGGGCCCGCCTGGAGCGACGGGGAGGAGCGGGGGGTCTACCGGACCACCGATGGCGGGGAAACCTGGGAACGGGTGCTGTACGTGGACGAGCGCACCGGCGTGGCGGACCTGGTCATGGATCCCACGAACCCCGACAAGCTCTTCGCCGCCATGTGGGAGTACCGGCGCCGGCCCTGGACCTTCAAGTCCGGGGGGCCGGGGAGCGGGCTCTACGTGACCCTGGACGGCGGGGACTCCTGGCGGCGACTGGGGCCGGAGGACGGGCTTCCCGAAGGAGAGCTGGGCCGTATCGGGCTGGCCATCGCCCCGTCGGATCCGGAGGTGGTGTACGCCCTGGTCGAGGCGACCCGGAACGTCCTACTCCGCTCCGACGACGGGGGCGAGAGCTTCAGCCTCGTAAGCGACGAGGAGGGGATCAATCCCCGGCCCTTCTACTACGCCGACCTCCGTGTGGACCCGGCTAACGAGAACCGCATCTACCGGCTGGCCGGCTCCATCTCGGTGAGCGAGGACGGGGGGCGGAACTTCCGGACGGTGGTCCCCTCCAGCATCATCCACGGGGACGTCCACGAGCTCTGGATCGACCCCGCCGACTCCCGGCGCATGATCATGGGCAACGACGGGGGCATCGGAATCACCTACGACCGGGGCGACGCCTGGCGCTTCGTGGAGAACCTTCCCCTGGCCCAGTTCTACCACATCAACGTGGACATGGCCTTCCCCTTCAACGTCTATGGGGGCCTTCAGGACAACGGCTCCTGGTACGGGCCAAGCCGGGTCTGGGAAGACCGGGGCATCATGAACGCCCACTGGCGCCGGACCGGGGGAGGGGACGGCTTCGCCTCCTTCACCGACTTCTCCGATTCCCGCTTCGGGTACTCCCAGTCCCAGCAGGGAAGCCTCATGCGCTTCGACAAGGTCACCGGGGAGAGACGGAGAATTCAGCCGGTTCACCCTGGAGGCGAAGATCTCCGCTTCAACTGGAACGCGGGCCTGAACGTGGACCCCCATGACTCCACCACCATCTACCTGGGGAGCCAGTTCGTGCACCGGAGCCGGGACGGGGGCCTCTCCTGGGAGATCATCTCCCCGGACCTGACCACCGACGATCCGGAGAAGCAGCAGCAGGACCTGAGCGGGGGACTCACCCTGGACGCCACCGGCGCCGAGAACCACACGACCATTCTGTCCATCGCCCCGAGCCCCCTGGAAGAGGGAGTCATCTGGGTCAGCACCGATGACGGGAACGTCCAACTCACCACCGACCACGGCGCCACCTGGAGCGAGGTGGGGGACCGGATTCCCGGGGTGCCCGAGGCTACCTACTCTCCCCACGTGGAGCCGTCGAAGCACGACGCCGCCACGGCCTACGTGGTCTTCGACGACCATCGGCGGGGCAACTGGACGCCCTACGTCTACCGCACCGAGGACTACGGGGAGAGCTGGAGCTCCCTGGCAACCGACGAGATCCACGGGTTCGTCCACGCCATCGAGGAGGATCCCCTGGAGGCGAACCTCCTCTTCGTTGGGACGGAGTTCGGGATGTACGTCTCCCTGGACCGGGGGGCGTCCTGGATGCCCTTCCGCCACGGGCTACCTGCGGCGCCGGTCCGGGCCATGATGGTGCACCCCAGGGATCACGACCTGGCCATCGGCACCCACGGCCGGGCCGCCTGGATCCTGGACGACGTCCGGCCCCTGAGGGAGCTGGCGGGGGATCCCTCCATCGCCGATTCCCCGGTGCACCTCTTCACGCCCCCACCGGCCTACCAGGTGGCCATCGCCGAGCGCATCGGCTACCGCTCCACGGGGTACGCCATGTTCTTCGGTGAAAACCGTCCCTTCGGCGCCCTCCTCACCTTCTGGGCCGCTCCCGGGACGGAGAAGGATCGGGCCCGGGTCACCGTCCTGGATACCGACGGAGAGGAGGTCGCTTCCTTTTCCCGGAGGATCCAGGAGGGGATGAACCGCGTGGGCTGGAACCTGCGGAAGGACGCTCCGGCGGGGGGAGGGCGCTTCAGTCGGGGGAGTTACGTCCTGCCCGGGAACTACACCGTCCGGGTGACGGTGGGAGACGCCGAGTCCGAGGCCCTACTCCGGGTCCACGCCGACCCCCGGGTGGACATTCCCCTGAGCCGACGGGCCGAGAAGGCCGCGGCCCTGGAGAGGGCAGGGGAGTGGGTGGCGGCGAGCCGTGAAGCCGAGACTCGCCTGGAGGAGGTCCTGGACGCCCTGGGGGAGGTCCTGGCCCGCCTGGACGAGGAAGAGGGCGCCGCGGAGCTCATCCGCGAAGGCGAAGCCCTACGGGACACCCTGGACGCTGCCATGGAGGCCCTCTTCACCGGCCCCGAGTGCCAGGGGATCTGCGGGGGGGACCCGGTGGCCTCCACGATCCGCACGCCCCTCTACCTCCTCGGGAGCTCTCCGGACGCGCCCTCCCCCAACGACCGGCTGGCCATGGAGCAGGCCGAGGAGGCCCTGGACGGGGTGCTGGAGCGGGTGAACGCTCTGCTCACCGAGCGGGTGGCGCCCTTTGCCCGGGCCCTGGAGGATGCCGGGTACTCCCCCTTCCCGAGCCTGGAGCCCCTGGGGAGGGGTAGCGGGGGGTGAGCCGGCCCCCGGGGCGTCGGTGGAGCACCCTCGCCCTCCTCTCCCTGGCCGAGCTCCTGGCCATGAGCGTCTGGTTCACCGCCAGCGCCGTGGGCCCGGAGCTCCAGGCCCGGTGGGCTCTCTCGGCCTCCCAGGTGGGCTGGCTCACCACGGCGGTCCAGCTCGGCTTCGTGGCCGGGACCGCCGCGGCGGCCCTCCTGAACCTGGCGGACGTACTCCCCATGCGGAGCTACTTCGCCGGCACCGCCCTCCTGGCGGCCCTGGCCAACGTCCTCCTCCTTCCGGCCACGGGGTTCTCCTGGGCCCTCCTCTCCCGCTTCTTGACGGGGTTCTTCCTGGCCGGCGTCTATCCCCCGGCCATGAAGATGATCTCCACCTGGTTCGCCTCGGCCCGGGGGCTCGCCATCGGCACCGTGGTAGGGGCCCTCACGGTGGGGAAGGCCACGCCCTACCTCCTCAAGGCCTTTCCGGCCGTGAGCCTGGAGGGGGTGGTGCTGGGGGCGTCGGTGGGTGGAGTGCTGGGCGGCGCCATGGTCCTCCTGGGGTACCGTGACGGACCCTTCCCCTTTCGCAGGGCCCCCTTCGACTGGGGGCTGGTAGGGAGAGTCCTCCGGCACCGGAAGACCCGCCTGGCCATCGGCGGCTACCTGGGGCACATGTGGGAGCTCTACGCCATGTGGACCTGGACCGCCGCCTTCCTGGCCGCC